>CANENE010000009.1 GCA_947428835.1 uncultured bacterium
TCCGTCTCTTCAACATAACAATTGACAGACATGATATTCTACTTTCAATGTGCAGAAGTTTGTTTTATTTTATGCAAGATTTCAAAACAATCTAATTTTACTTCCTTGCAACCTAGCAACTAAAAGCTGCTTTTCTTACGTTAACACTTCAATCTTTTTTGTCAAATATTTTATTTGAAAATTTATTCTAATCTCAAATGGTGAATTTGAATTCAATGGTTTTTAATGAGAACGTGCTACCAAGTGAAAAATTAATTACCCACTCGGGTAATATATATAATAACTCATAAAAAAATAAATGCAAGCATTTTTTTAAAAAAATAACAAATTTATTTTATTTTAAGCATTATATTAATATCATGCAAATTTCATTCAATCAAAATTTAGTTTCTTTTAAAGGTGCAACTATAAATATAAACGCGATTTCAGACACTCACGGTCATATTGAACTTGCAGATAATGCTTATCAAAGTTTAATGTACCACGATGCTTTTGAAAAAGAAGAAAAAGGTAAAACAAATTATTTGATTGTTGCAGGCGACTGGTTTATGTCAGGCGACAAAAAGGGATATTTATCAAATCCAAACGAAACCAACGCAAGCTTTCAAAACAAAATATTAAATTTTCTTATAAGAAAAATCAAAGGCGATTTTCCAAACACAAAAACACTAATAATACCAGGAAACCACGATTTTGATAGCGACAAAAAAACTTTTATTGATACTGTTAATGCTTCAGACGCGCAGTATATAATAAGCAATCTTGACTACAACAATCCAAATGGAATTGAAAAACTCGCCGACGAAGGAAAGATTATCGAATCACAAATTGACTTTGTTGAAGATGACAAAGACGCCTCCAAGTACCATGCTATACTAAATCTTGGCATCATTCCTATCAATCTTAAATACTATCAAAAACATTTTGATGATATAAATTTAATAGACAATGTAAAAATTCCACAAAAATTTGTCGAATCCGAAAATTATGAAAAAACAAAACAATCCGTAATGGAAAAAATCACTGTTTTTAAAGAAAAATACCCAACAGGAACCGTGATTTTGACTTGCCATACAGGATGCGGCTTTGCAGATAGCTGCGCTATGGAAGGTAATATTGATTTAATTTTTAATGCGCACGAACACAAAGATAATATCCGTTTTGTAAATAATATTCCAATTGTTGAGCTTGGACAAAACTTCCAAAAAATTGCAAATGTCAAAATTACAAAAGACGATGAAGGCAAAACCGAAAGCACAAGACTTGAATGTTTTAACCCTGCTAGAGAAAAATATCAAGCAGGCACAATTGATAAATTCTTAAAAAAATTATTAAAAAAAGATTTTAAAAAAAGATTTTCAATAAATTCTACAAATGAAACAATAAAAGAACTTAATTGCCAAGACATCAGAAGCGGCAATAATTATCTTGCAAATGTAGTTGTAGATGTAATTTTAGATAGTATCAAAGAAGTTGACGATTCTGTTCAAATTTTTGCTTTAAACGCATCTTCTATAAGAAGCGGATTTTCAATCAACAAAGGAAAAAATGTTTGCAACTACGAACTTTTGAACTGCTTAAGCGGGCTGCAGAAAGATGAAGCTGAAATATTTGTAAACGAAGTAACAGGCGAAGAACTTTGCAAAATGGTACTTCAAAACTATCTTTTCAGCGCTATGGACACAGAAAAAAATCCGATTATTCACTACGCAGGCCTTGCCACAAACAAAACAAAAATACTTGAAAGTTACAAACAAGGCGCAAAAGCAGCCGATTTGCATGAATACATCAGATTATTAGAAACAGGCGAAGCTATTGATTTAAATAAAAAATATAAAATTGCTAATATTAACAAATACTTTTATAAATCAAAGTATCCTAACGCAACTACTCTTTTTAAAGAAGCATATCCTATTAATATGAACGCAGTTGATGCATTTGGTGACTATTTTAAACGCCACAAAAGCTACACTTTTTACCCTGAAATCAGAATAAATTAATCTTCTTTTTCTTTAACGAATGTAGTTAAGATTGCAGAAACTACAAGCATTACAGCACCTATAATAAATGCATATTCCCAATGATTATTAACAAGTCCGTTTTTATCGGCAAATGTTGAAATATTAATAAACCAACCAAGCAAAATACACACAAGCACCTGCGGAGCCGAAATAAATATATTAAATATACCCATTGAAGTTCCTTCCGTTCCTTCTTTAATGTATTTTGAAAGCATTGCAAAGGGCAAAGCCAAAGCAGAAGCCCAGCCAATACCGGCTAACCCCATTGCACAAAATACTGTAACTTTATTTGGCATAAATGCGATTAAAAGATATGCTACAGCCATTAAAAACAATGCCGCACTATGCACTCTTTTATTTCCCCTCATTTCAGCCATTTTTGCAATAGGAATAGCGATTACAAAGCAAATTAAATTAAAAAATGCAAGACAAATTGAAGCAAAATTTTGCGCTTCGGTTTGTATAGGTTCAAAAATTAAAGCTACATTAGACGTGAGCTCTGTTGTATTTGGAACCTGATACAAAATATGGACAACATATTGGGTAAAATAAATAAGCAAGCTCATCAAACCAATCCAGGTAAAAAATTGAATTGTGCAGATTTTACCAACTTCAGGACTTGCGGACAAAAATTCTTTAACAGACTGAACAAAAGGAACAGATGCTGCTTTTCCTGCTTTTAATTCCTCTAATTTTTTCTTTTCGATTTCTTCTTTAGGCGGAATTATTTCTTTAAAAGTAATACAAGTCCAAAGCATACCAAGCAGAAAGGCAATACCTGCCATTGTAAATTGAGCTGCAACAGACATTTGGAAATCAAATGCCCATTTCAAAAACGGAGCGGTTCCTGCTGCCACAACAGAACCCAAGCCGATTGCAAAACTTAAAAATGAATTTGCAATTCCATGTTGGCTTTTTTCGATATTATCCGGAATTAAAGCTCTATAGGGACCTTGAGCCGCATTAACACAGGCATCAATTATCCAAATAAATAGTGCTGCAAAACAAAGTGCTAATTTATCAAAATGAACAGGCAAAATATTTGCAATTTCGCCACTTCTTGGGAGTAATATTAGGCCGATTGCACCAAACAATGCGCCAAAAAACAAATACGGGATTCTTCTTCCAAATTTTGTATAGGTATTATCCGATAAAGCACCAATAATAGGTTGTACAACGATACCTGTGACAGGTCCTGCCAGCCAAATTAAACTGAATAACAATGCGCTAGCACCAAGTGATTCTGTCAAAGGACCGGATAGCACAATTCTCATCTGCCAAGCAAATTGAAGCCCGAAGAAACCTATACAAAAGTTCAAAAGCTGGGCATAGCTTAGTTTTTTAAGACTACTATCCATATTTGTATTTGCCATCTATTTTACTCCTCAAAAAATTAAATCTAAGTATAATAATTTTACATTAATATTTTTTAATTGTAAAATCTAAATTATGAAAAAATTACTTCTCTTTATATTTTTATTATCGGCTTTTGCATCTCCAACATATGCTGCAAAAGAAAAAACAACAGTAAAAGTCGGCATTACGACACAAAATTTCTCACAATACGAGCACAACAGCGCAAGGTTTGTTTCAGAAAATATTATAAAAATCACCGATATGGGCTCAGCCTTTGAAATAGAACCTGTTGAAGCAAATAAAATTCTTTCTGTAAGTATCAAAGATGATTTCTTTAATATATATATAGATGATGAGCTTGCTTTTGAAAAACTAACAGGACCCATTGTTTTAAGCTCAAATGCACCAATTGGAATTGTTGATTTAAATAGAAAAGGGACTCCTGCAAAATATCTTGGCATGATTGAAATTAAAAAATCAACCAAACGCCCTGAAAAATTTTATATAATTAATGCCATTGACCTGCAAAATTACCTAAGAGGAGTTACTCCAAACGAAATGCCTGTATCTTTTGGCCTGGAAGCCCTTAAAGCCCAAACAATTGCAGCAAGAAACTATGTCACAAATGCAAATATAAACCCTGATTTTGATGTGGTGGATTCAACTTCTTCTCAGGTATATTATGGTTATAATTCTTATAGGGATATATCAGACAGAGCCGTAAACGAAACAAAAGGAATATATGCTCTATATAACAATAAACCTATTTTGGCTTTATATTTTTCAACTTCGCCCGGTATTACAGATAGCTGGGATGACGTATTTAATTTTGGCAACGCTTCAAGCGCGCATCCGTATCTAAAACCAAGTTTTGATGACAAGAATCAGGCTCCTTTGAAAAATGACGAAGATATTAAAAATTTCTATTCAAAAAAAGAAGGAGGCTTTGACACAAATTCGCCAAAATTCAGATGGAATGTTGAATTTAATTTGGATGAACTGGAGCAAACTTTAAAAACCACTCTTGTTGAACAATCAAAAACAAATCTAATCAGTCCAAAAGTAAATAAAAACGAAGATTTCCACGGACTAAAAGAAATCAAAGCAATAAAAAGAACGGTTTCAGGAAAAATCACAGAGCTTGAAATAATAGCCGATTCCGGCACATATAAAGTAAAAAAAGAGCTCACCATAAGAAGACTACTAAAAAAAGGTTCTTCAATTTTGCCAAGTGCAAATTTCTATATAGAAGAAATTGCAGACGCAGGCGAACAACAGGAAAAACAACCGCAAAACAATGAAAACAACAATATCTTTAATATTTTAGATACCATGTTTGTCCCTAAAGATAATTTGATTGGATTTAAGTTTATCGGAGGCGGATTTGGTCATGGCGTAGGAATGAGCCAATTTGGAGCATATAATTTATCTAAACAAGGCAAAAAATACCCTGAAATCCTAAAGCATTATTATAATGGTATCGAACTTGCCACCCTTCCAAATACCGTTTATTATAACGAATATGGAATTTCATATAAAAATGAATTTTACTATGACCCAACTATCAACAAACAGGCATATCTATATATAAACAATAATAAAAGAGTAAGCGAATTTCCTTTTAAAATTAATGAATATGAATTTGATGATACAAAGACGATATCTGAAAATTCAAACACCAAAATGGATATCACAAAATACCTTAAAAAAGGATTAAATACTGTCGTTTTCAAACCTTTAAACATTGAAAACAAAGGAAAAACAATAGAATTTAGAGTAGAATTTTAGCTTTAAAACTTAACTTAAAATTAAAATAAGGAATTATGGAAGAAGAAAATACAATAAATACAAATAAAGAACAAGGATTATTAAAAAGCGCAGGGCTTATTATAATTGTGATTTTGCTTTCTAAAATCGCAGGTTTTTTAAGAGACATCGTTGTTGCAAACTATTATGGTGCAACTCTTGTATCGGATGCTTATTTCTATGCTTATCAGATTCCGGCTCTTGCTGTCGTAATTTTAGGCGGCATGGGAGGCCCTTTTCATAGCGCAACTGTTAGTGTTTTTTCAAAATTAATAACAGACTTTAAAGCAAAACCTCCTATTGAAATCAAAAGGCTTTTTAACACATATGAAACCTTTTCAATATTGATTTTTGGGGCACTTGCTCTTATTTGCTTCTTTTTTCCGCAGCAAGTAATGAATGTCATCATTTCACAAGCAACTCCCGAATTATCACACCTTGCAGCATATCTTTTAAAATTAATGTCTCCCGTTATCTTGATTGGTGCATTATTAGGTTTATATTATGGAATATTGGTTACATACGGCAAATTTTTGCTTCCAAATATAGCGCCCTCTATGGTTTCTTTTGGAATTGTTATGGCTCTTTTAATTTTCAAAGGCGACACCACAGGAAAGGTTTTAGCACTTGGTGCAACGTTTGGTGCAATACTGCAGCTATTGATGCAAACACCTGTTATTTATAAATTAGGCTACAGATTTAAACCCTGCTTTGATTTTTTCCATAACAAAAATTTCAACGATATTCTTGAACTTTTGATGCCTGCATTTTTTTCTTCAACAATCGGGCAAATCGGAATATATGTTGATATATTCTTCGCTTCAGGGCTAGCCGAAGGACAATGGACGGCTTATGGATACGCAAATAGAATTTTTCAATTCCCTGTAGGTCTTATGCTTTCAGCTCTTCTTGTTCCTCTGTTTCCACTGTTTTCTAAACTTGTTGCTAAAAAAGAATTTGATGAAGTCAGATACTATTTCAATAAAGGCGTAGGTTCTCTTCTTTTAGTCGGGACATTTATGATGATATTCATATTTATTTCAAGAACAGATTTGATTTCAATAGCATTAGAAAGAGGAGCTTTTAACCATCAGGCAACTGTTATGGTGGCTGATGTCTTGTTCTTTATTTCGCTTTCAATTATTCCATATATGTTTAGAGATTCAATTACAAGACTTTACTATTCTTTTAATGATTCTAAAACTCCGTTTTTTATTGCAATAGGCTCAATTGCTCTAAAATTAATCTTTAATTCAATTCTTGTAAAACCAATGGGAATAAACGGCATTGCCCTTTCTACAACAATAATCACTTTGATAAACGGCACCCTTCTTGCAATTTTAATCAGAAAGAAAATTTCAATTGGCTATAAACATTTTTTAGGAGAACTTGCTAAAATTCTGCTTTGTGCCTTAATCGCATTTATTGCAGGTTTTGCAATAAATATGCTGCTTGATAAATTTATTGAAATGACATTTATCTTAAAAATTGCAAAAGTAAGCATTATTTTTGTTTCAATGCTTGCTGTTTATATTTGCCTGGCACATATATTTAAAGTTGAATATTTAGAAGATTTAAAAGATAAAATTGAAGACAAAATCAAAAGCAAAATAGGAAAAAATAATGCAAGATAAGGTCTATGCTTTTAAAACAGATACTGTGTGGGGATTTGGTGCACACCCTGATGACGATATTTCTATAAATAAAATCTATGAAATTAAAAAGAGGGACAAAAAAAAGCCTTTAATTTTAATGAGCGATGATTTTGAATATTTAAAAAAATATATCAAAAATATTCCAAATTACGCTTATGATTTAATAGAAAAATATCTGCCGGGCGGTCTTACCTTAATTTTTGAAAAATCTGATTTATGTTCAAATTTAATCACTCCATATAATACAGTTGGAATAAGGATTCCAAATAGCATAGATTTTTTAGAACTTGCAAAAAAAACAGAAGGAAGGGTTCTTGCAACAACCTCCTGTAATATTTCAGACGAGCCGCCCGTTCAGACATATCTTGAAGCAAAAGAAAAATTCGCTAAAGTTGCAGAAATTGTAAAGCCTTATGAAGATACTGTTACAAATAGCTTGCCATCTACTGTCATTATATGCGAAAATAAAACTTATAGGGTTTTAAGAAAAGGAGCGATAGAACTATGAAAAAAATGTCAATGTTTTTGTTAATGATTTTTGTTATTTTTAGCGCATATGGCGCAAAGGCAGTCGAACAAACTCCGCTTAATATAGATAATTCTGCAGTTTTTCTTGATGTTGAACAAGACAACACTTCTTTAATTGATGTTGATAGTATGAACAAATCCCAAAGAGTAAAACAAGCGCAAGAAGATCTGCAAGAAAGAAGGAAAAAGAAACCTGCAAAAATAAACTTAGACCAAAGACAAATAAATCATCAAAGAGCTCTTAATATGATGCAAAGGCAAAATAATGCAATTTTACCTGCATTCTAATATTTAAAAATAAATAAATTATTGTCTTAAAAAATTGTTGAGTTACAATTAAACTATGGTAGAAAATAGTGAAAATTTATTATATTTTTTAGACAATAAGCCATATATCAATATGACAAACGCATGCACTAACGCTTGCGTTTTTTGCGTTCGTGACCAAAAAGAAGATGTGCAGGGTGCAAATCTTTGGATGAAAAAAGACAACAACAAGTTATCGGATTTTATAGAACAAATAGAAAAAAACAAAGAAAAAATCTCGCAATCTAATGAAATTGTCTTCTGCGGATATGGTGAACCTTTAATTAAAATTAATGAAGTTGTTGAAATTTCAAAATACTTAAAAGAAAATTTTTCGTCACTAAAAATAAGAATCAATACAAACGGTCACGCAAATGCTATTCATAAAAGAAATGTTGCAGGTGAGCTTGCTCCATATATTGATATAATTTCAGTAAGTTTAAACGGACAAAATTCAGACATATACAACAACGTTTCAAATCCAAAAATTGATAACGCCTTTGAAGAAGTGAAAAGATTTATTAGAGCCTGTGTCGAAGAAAAAATTGAAACATATGCAACTGTTGTTAAAAATGTTCCAAATTACCCAATAGACGTTGAACGATGCGAAACAATTGCAAAATCGCTTGGTGCTAAATTTAGAGCAAGAGACTTTATTGTAAACGGATATTAAAATATTTTAAAATAATAAAACGAAAGGACGATATAGATGAACAACCTGGACAAAATTATGAAACCAAAATCAATTGCTGTTGTCGGTGCTTCAACTAAAGAACACACAATTGGTTCTGATATTATGAAAAGATTACAAGAATATAAATTCAATGGTAAAATTTATCCGGTTAACCCCAAAGGCGGAATCATCGAAGGGCTTCAAGCTTATACAAATGTTAATGAAATCCCGGGTGAAGTTGACCTTGCAATCATTGTAGTAAATGCAAAGTTTGTACTTGACACAATTGACCAATGTCACCAAAAAGGCATCAAAGGTCTTTGTATAATCACAGCAGGCTTCAAAGAAACCGGAAAAGAAGGAGCCGAAGCTGAAAAACAATTACTTGCAAAAATAAGAGAATATGGGATGAGAGCAGTAGGTCCTAATTGTCTTGGTGTTGTAAACACTCATCCCGACGTTAGAATGGATGGATGTTTTGCAGAAAGTCTTCCCGAAAGAGGAAATATTGGTTTTGTTTCTCAATCAGGCGCACTAGGCGGCGGTATCTTAAATATCCTAAAAGACCTAAACCTTGGTTTTGCTCAATTTATTTCAATTGGTAACCAAGCAGACGTCAATGCTGAAACTGCACTTGAATACTGGGAAAATGACACAGACGTTGAACAAATTTTATTATATATGGAATCAATTCAAAATCCTGCTAATTTTAGAAAACTTGCAAGCAGAATCTCAAAGAAAAAACCGATTCTTGCTCTTAAAGCAGGCCGCTCTGCTGCAGGCGCAAGCGCTGCAAGCTCTCACACAGGATCATTAGCAGGTGCCGATAAAGCAGCTAATGCATTATTAAATCAATCAGGGGTAATTAGAGAATATTCTTTGAAAAACCTCTTTTCAACAGCAAAAGTATTTGCAACAAGCCCAATTCCAAAAGGCGATAGAGTTGCAATCATCACAAATTCAGGCGGCCCCGGTATTATGGCAACAGATGCCATTTGCGAATACGGAATGCAAATAGCCAAAATCACAGATGCGACTAAAGATAAACTAAGAAGCTTCTTGCCAAGTGCTGCAAGTGTTAAAAACCCAATCGATATGATAGCATCTGCTCCAATCGAACACTACAAGCAAACACTTGAAACAGTGCTTGAAGACGATAATGTTGATATGGTTATGGTAATTTATCTTCCATTCTTAGGGTTAAAAGACATTGATGTTGCCCGCGCAGTAATGGAAATTAAAGCTAAAAACCCATCAAAACCAATTATTGGCGTATTTATGACAAAATCAGAATTCTTTACAAAACTTTCTGAAAGCGAAGTTAATATGCCATTTTTTATGTACGCAGAAGAAGCAGCGGATGGTTTTAACAGATTAAACCAACAAAGATTATGGATGGCTCGCCCTGAAGGCAAAACTCCTTGCTATGTTGTAGATAGAAACAGAGCAGAAAGCATTATGAGACAATCAATTCAAGAAGGAAGAGCTCAACTTACAACAAGAGAAAGTATTGATGTATTGGATGCTTATGGTATCAGAGTTTGTAAATCAGGCTTTGCAACAAATATAGATGAAGTTATAGAAGTAGGTAATTCAATAGGATACCCTGTTGTAATGAAAATGACATCTAAGACAACATCTCATAAAACCGATGTTGGCGGTGTAAGAGTCAATATTCAAAGCGAAGAACAACTAAGAAATGAATATAATGATTTAATCCAAAAATTGACCGAAAAAGGCTTAATAGAAGGTCTTGAAGGTGTAATTATCCAGGAAATGGTTAAAGGTAACCGCGAAATGGTTGCAGGCATTGCAACAGATCCGCAATACGGCCCTATGATGATGTTTGGCTTAGGCGGCGTATTTATTGAAGTTATGAAAGACGTAACATTCAGAATTGCTCCTTTAACAGATGTTGACGCTTCTGAAATGATTAAATCAGTTAAGGCTTATAAACTTCTTGAAGGTGCCAGAGGCACAACTCCTGCTCAAATGGATCAAATTCAAGAAACATTATTGAGACTATCTCAATTAGTAAGCGATTATTCATTCATTGATGAATTAGATATTAACCCTCTTTTAATCAGTGAAAAAGATGGCGAAGGTATCGCAGTTGATGGTAGAATCAAAGTTCGTCTTGAAGAAGCAAGTGAAAAACTACTAAATAAAACTTGCGCAGGATGTGCTCAATAGCTCAAAAGTTTCATAAACTAATAAAATAACCACCTAATAAAGGTGGTTATTTTATTTAAGAACTATTTTCAATTCTACACATCCAAAGGAAGCATAAAACCAAATGTAGATCCTTCATTAAGTTTCGATTCCACAAAAACTTTTCCTTGATGATGATTTTCAATTGCAACTTTTACAAGATGAAGTCCAAGCCCTGTACCTTTTATAGTGTGCACCTGGTTTTCTATTCTATAAAATCTTTCAAAAATCTTATCAAAATATTTCTTTTCTATTCCGATACCATTATCTTTTACTGTAACTTTTATATAGCTATTACTTCTGACGGCACCGACAAAAACTTTTGAATTTTGTTTAGAATATTTTATAGCATTTGTCAAAAGATTACTTATAACACGTTCTATGCTTTGTTCATTATATAAAATTTCAGGCAAATTTTGTTCATAACTAAAATCAACTTCAATATTTTTTTCATCGGCTAAAATCTTGTGGCTTTTTATAATTTTAGAAATCGTTTCTGCTATATTTCCTTTTTCTTTTTCAAGCTCAAGATTTGTTTCAAGTCTTGAAAAATCAAGAATATCATTCACCATATCATTCAAGCGCACAACTTCCTGGTTTATTGTTGCAATAAATTCTTTTTGTTCCTCATCTGAAAGCTCGTTTGAACAAGTATACAAAGTATCTGCGTAGCTTGATAAAATAGTAACGGGGGTTCTAAGCTCATGGGAGACATTTGATATAAATGCGCTTTTTAACCTATCAACTTCGGCTTCTTTTGTCATGTCAATTAAAACAATAATATAACCTAAGTAATCATGGTTTTTAGAATATGTTGGAGAAATCAAAGCTTTTATAACATTATCATTGATTTCAATATTGCACTCAAGAGGCTTTTTTTCCATAATTTCAAGCGGAGTATCTTTAAATATTGCAATATTTTCTTCAAAACAAAAACTGCCTTTAGAATCTTTATAGTTTTGTATTGTTGTATTAATTAAATTTTCATCTGCATCAAGAATTTTTTGCGCAGCATAATTTATCATAGTTATACAATCATTGCTATCGCATACAACAACCCCATTTGCAATGCTCATTAAAACAGCTTCTAATTTATTTCTTTCAAGAGTGATTGTATCTATGTTTTGTTCTTCATAACTATGAAGCTTTTTAGACATTTTATTAAATGCGTCATAAAGGTCTTTTATTTCGCCTGACGACTGATTATAGTTTAAAAGGGTCCCGAATTTGCCCTTTTCAATGGCTTTTACTCCATGGTGAAGAATAATCAGCTCCCTTTTAATCAAAATTGAATTAACAATAATTACAAAAGTAAACACGAACCAAATTACACTAAATACAATCAAAATAGATTTTTTTGTAGTTTGCGTAATATTTTTAGCCAAATTATTATTTAAACCAACTACAACAGAACCTGCGTGGTTACCGTTTTTATCTACAACAAGCGTTGTGATTTTAGTATCTTGACTATCAGAGTCGCTTTGTTTATTTGCCGTTGAATAAATTATATCCCCTTTTAAATTTTTAAAGGTTATATATGAAATTGTTCTATAGCTTTTATTAAGCTCATTTTTTACTTTTGTAATTCCAAGTAGTGCACTCAATACGATTAAAACAGTCGAAATTACAATAGCAAGAATAATTAATTTATTTTGATTTGAAATATTTCTTTTAATTTTCATTACTACAAATTGTACCATAGTTAGATTTTTTAAGATATACTTAAATATATGAATGAAAAAATAATATCTTCTAATAAAAAAGCATACTTTGACTACACCCTCTTCGATAAATTTGAAGCAGGCATAGCTCTTTTTGGAACAGAAATCAAATCCATCAGGAATAATGCAGTAAATCTCAAAGACAGCTACATCAAAATAACCGACAATCTTGAAGCATATCTTATAAATTGCCATATTTCAGCATATGAATTTGGAAATATTTATAACCACGATACAAAAAGAGAAAGAAAACTTCTATTAAACAAAAAAGAAATATTGAAAATCTTAAATAAATTTAAGCAGGAAAAATATACAATAGTTCCAACAAAAATATATTTAAAAGGCAAATGGGCAAAAGTTGAAATTGCCCTTGCAAAAGGTAAAAAGCTGTATGATAAAAGAGAAAGCATTAAAAAGAAGGACCTTGAAAGAGATATAAAAAGAAAGTTTTAAATTCATGAAAAAATTATATTTTTTAGGACCAAATGGCACATATTCTGAGCAAGCCGCACTTAAAATTCAAAAAATAATAGGCAAAGATTATTTTCCCACTCCAATTTCAACTATCGCCAAAGCCATTCAATTTGCAAGCCAAAACCCGACAGATGCTGCAATATTGCCTATAGAAAATTCAATTGAAGGAATTGTAAGGCAAACTATAGATAACATCTATATAAATGACATTTCAATACAAGCACAAATTGATATTGATATTAATCATTGCCTTATTTCAAAAGGTAAAAAATCCGAAATAGAGCATATCATTTCGCACCCTCAAGCGCTTGCGCAGTGTTCTAAATATATTTTGGATAATTTTAATGAAAAAATAGATTTAATCGAAAGCCCTTCAACTTCTGCTTCTTATTTTTATCTGGAAAAAAGAAGCAATGCTTATGGCGCAATAGTATCATCGCATCTTGCGCAAAAAGGCAACTGCAATATAATAGATACAAATATTGGAGATATCAAAGAAAACAAGACAAGATTTGTTCTTCTTTCAAAAAATTGTTTTTCGATAAAAGAAAAAACAAGAACATCAATTGTTTTTAATACCAAAAATGAACCGGGGGCTCTTTTGAAAATCCTTGAAATAATACACAAAAACAATTTAAACCTGATTTATCTTGAATCACGTCCAAGTAAAAAAGTATTTGGCGAATACAATTTCTTTGCTGATATCGATAGAGGCGAAAAAGAAATTGCAAGCACTTTGATAGAGATAAAGAATGCTTGCAATTATTATAAGTTATTAGGTAGTTATTGTGAGTTGTAATTCTTTTATGAATCAAATGTCTTAAATACAGCATCCATTGTACTTTTAAGAACTTCTTTAACAGAATCCATTTCTGTTGAAATTGCCCTTTGTTCGGTATCAAGTTGATTTAGCTGCAATTCTAAGCTTTTATCTTCTGTTTGGATTTTTTCCGTTTGAGCATTTATTCTTTGAACTTCATTTTCATATCTCTGTTTTTGATATTGATATTCATTCATAGCATCACTGTATGCATCTTGATCTTCAACGGTTCCTGTTGAAATAGAATAAGTATTTCCAACTAAATCAGGGGCGCCGTCGCTTGACATAATTTGAATTGTAGATAATCTGCCGCTTGCTTCCTGGGTTATTGCAGCGATTGCCTGAACAGATTCTTCTTTTTTTATGGAGCCTTGATAATTGAATGTATAATCTCCGTAATATACTTCTTTCCCATCTTCCTGTTCTTCAAATGCAGCTGTATCTAAGTCATCTTCAGATGTATAATAAGCAACGCCGTTTTCCATATACATGTAAAAAGTGCCGTCTGTCTTTCCAAGGGATTTCATTATTGTTGTAAGCCCTTGATATTGTTCATAATTTTCAGTAATTTTTGTGATTGTTGAATTATCGGGATCTGCTGCATTATATGTATAAGTTTTTGTGCCGAATTGGAAATTAAGATAGTTATATCCTCCTTCTTCTTCGTCTTTTTTAGCAGTAATCACGGAGTTTTTAGCAGTTCTTGTGTATGCTTTTACAACATCTTTGTCATAAACCAAAGTGACATCATAATAGCCTGCATTGGGCCCATCCGTTATTTTTGAAAAATTACTTATTTGATAACCTTCATAAGTTGAATCAAGTGTATATGTTGTCTTTTGATAGTTATTTACAGAAGGTGGTACAGGAACGCTTAGTTTGTTGTATTCGCTGTACAATCCCATAACTTCATTTGATAAAGCGGTTCTAGCCTGATTTATCTGTTGAGCTTGATATTCAACATTACTTTTGCGAGCAGTTAAACCTAAAAATCTCGCTTGACTTGCTGCAAGTCCCATAACACTACACCTTTCTCTTCTCTATCCATTCTCTTTATATATTGCTATACGGCAGAAAAGTAATTTTACTTTAGGGGGGAACAATATTTTTGTTACATTTATTAACATTCTAACTCCGTTTTCTTATAATTTGTATAATTTACATAGTCTATTTAATGACATCATTGATAATGTCAAATAAGGAATTCACCTGATGCAAAATCTGAAATATATAGATAATCATACTCACGGATGCTATGGAATAAATTTTAATTATGCGACATATAACGAAACTATTTTTGTTTTAAAAAAATTGTATGAAAGGAATATTGCAGGAATCTGCCCTACACTTGTTGGCGAAAGCAGAGAAAATATACAAAAACAGCTTTCAATTTTTAAAAAAATAAAACAAGAGCAGCTTCAATTAAATCATCAAAATACATCCTTGGTTTTAGGAGTACATTTGGAAGGAAGCTTTATAAGCAAAGAAAAATCAGGTATTCAGGATAAAAATTTTTTTATGATTCCATCCGTTAAAAATTTTAAGGAACTTGCAGGAGATTTTGAAGATATTATAAAAATAGTGACTATTGCACCTGAAAATGATATCGATTTAGTTGATTATTTAAATGACAAGAATATCAGAACACAAGCAGGACACACAACTGCAGACGATTTAAAAAATACAAAAGCAACAACCCATCATTTTAATGCAATGCCTTCTATTCATCATAGAAACCCGTCTATCGCTCTTAAAGGGCTTATAAAAGATGATATTTACTGCGAAATTATAGCTGATTTTATCCATAGCTCTAAAGATACTCTCAAATTATTCTTTAAAACAAAACCAAAAGAAAAAGTGCTTTTAATAAGCGACAGTATTCCTTGCGCTCACTTTGAAAACGATATAGTTTTTTGCGGAAAAAAAATAAATAAATATGGAAAAGACGAAACAGAAACTTTAGCAGGCTCTATTAAAACACTTGACGAAATTGCTAAAAATCTTGTTGAAAATAACATTTTAGTAATAGAAGATATTAAAAAAATGGCTTTTCTCAACCAAATCGAGTATATTACTCCAACCAATGCCGAAGTTGATATTTTAATGCAGAAAAAATTATGCTAGAATATCATAGTATAAATGCTTAGATTAAATAAAGGTAGGCAAAAGACTATGAATAAAAAATTATCAATTTCAATATTGGCTATATTTTTAACTTTTACAGTAACGGGCTCTATTTATAATACTGCTTTTTCAAAAACGGCAAACCAGCAGACAAAAACACCCGTCAAACAAACAAAACAGGAAGCAAAACCACAAGCGAAACAAGCAGCACCTGTCAGAGCAATAAATGCAACTTCATTAAATATAGTAAACAATCCTAAAAAGTTTTTAAATAAAACAGTCAAAATGCAAGCGACATTTGATAAATTTTCAACACTTGGCTTAGATTATAATAAAGCCCTAAGAAAAAGCACAGACTATATTGGCATCTTAATTCAAAGAGATGATGTAATAGACCATGATATACCGTTATCTGAAATGAAGCTCTTTATGAAAAAAGATATGGCACAAAAACATATTGATTTAGACACAGGAGATAAAATTGAAATTATAGCAAACGTGTTTTCTGATGCCCTAAATGACCCCTGGCTTGATATTGAAAGCCTTACTATAATCAAAAAAGCCAAAAAAGACGACGAAAAGAAATAGCCACACCATTATAAGAAGAGTTTTGGAGATGAAATGAGCGAAAACAAGAAATATTTAACCATACACGGACATTTTTACCAACCACCCAGAGAAAACCCATGGATAGAAGAAGTTGAAACACAAGAAAGCGCCTATCCCAACCATGATTGGAACGAAAGAGTTTCAATGCAATGTTATGGTCCAAACGGGGCATCAAGGATTGTTGATGATAAAAACTCAATTATTGAAATTTCAAACAACTATAAATATATAAGCTTCAATTTCGGCCCGACACTATTAAGCTGGATGGAAGCTCACGACAAAAAAGCATATGATAGAATAATAAAAGCAGATAAAGAGTCAAGAAAATTATACGGCGGTCACGGCTGTGCTATAGCACAAGTTTATAACCATATAATTATGCCTCTTGCAAATAGAAACGACAAAATAACCCAGGTCATTTGGGGGCTTAAAGATTTTCAAAAAAGATTTAAAAGAAACGCAGAAGGTATTTGGCTTGCCGAAACCGCAGTTGATGCCCAAACTCTTGAAATTCTTATAGATTTAGGTGTTAAATTCACTATTCTATCTCCCCATCAGGCAAAATGCATAAATAAAATCGGTGAATACAACTGGCAGGATGTAAGCTGGGGAAGTATTGACCCATCGCGCCCATATAGATACTTTGTTGAAGGCGAAAAAGAAAAATATATAGATTTATTTTTCTATGATGGTTCTATTTCAAAATCTGTCGCCTTTGATAACCTTTTGATGGATGGTAAAAAATTCGCCTCAAGACTGAATGATGGCTACGTAGAAGATAGAAACCATTCTCAACTGGTCAATATTGCAACAGATGGAGAAAGCTACGGACATCATACAAAATTTGGCGAAATGGCACTATCTTATATTGTAAGGGTGGGCGCTAAAGATTTTGGCTTTGAAATCACAAATTATGCCCAATATCTTGAAATGTCCCCTCCTGAATACGAAGTGGATATTAAACCCGTAAGCGCCTGGAGCTGCTCCCACGGGGTCGGAAGATGGCAGGAAGATTGCGGCTGCTCTACAGGAGCACAACCCGGATGGAATCAAAGATGGAGAAAGCCTCTTCGACAAGCACTTGACTATTTAAGAGATGAGCTTATTAAGCTTTGTTCAATTGAAGGAACAAAATACTACAAAGATTTTTGGCAGGCAAGAAACAACTATATTGATGTAATTTTGGACCGCTCCCTTGAAAACATCGATAAATTCTTTAAAGAAAATGCCAAAAAGCAGCTTACAAACCCTGAAAAAGTAAAAGCATTAAAATTAATGGAAATTCAGCGTTTTGCACAATTGATGTATACTTCCTGCGGTTGGTTTTTTGCTGATATTTCAGGAATTGAAACAACTCAGATTTTAAAATATGCCTATAGAGCAATGGAGCTTGCAGGGGAATTTACCAAAGAAAACTATGAAAAACCAATTCTTTCCATCCTTTTAAAAGCAAAAAGTAATATAAGGGAATTTGGAAACGGTAAAGATATCTTCAAAAGCTGGGTAAAACCTGCAGCAGTCGGTTTTGAAAAAATTGCAGCACAATACGCTATTGAAGCAAGTTTTGATGATGATATAGTTCCCGACAATTTAAACAATGACGATTTGTACTGTTTTCACATCAAAAGAACAAACTACAAAAAACACAAAAAAGACAATACTTCTGTTTCTTTTGCAAAACTTGAAATCACTTCAAGAATAACACTTGAAAAGAAAGAACTTGTCTTTGCAATGTACCAAAATGAAAAATTTGATTACTATTGCGCAGTTAAAGATTATAAATCAGCAGATGATTATTCGGTTCAAAAGAAAGAAATAATTTCAGCTTTCAACGATAGTGCACAAAAGTGCATAGAAACAATTCAAAAACACTTCGGAAGCAGATTATATTCAATAAAAGATATACCGATAGACAGACGTAAAGAAATCTTAGAAGACCTTATAACTGCACGTATTCAGAAGGCTTCTATGACATATAAGCAGCTTTATGAAACTTTGCTGGTACCAATTACGCATCTTAGAGATTTGGGTATGACAATACCTGAAGGATTTAGAGTATGCGCTAAATATACGCTTTTATCCGATTTAGTTGATGAACTTTCAAATTTTGAAACACTTGAAGACAAAGGTAAAATCAAAAAATTACTTGAAATTAAACATTTGGCAGATAAATTTTCAATCAAACTAAACGACCCCAAAGCAAAAGAAATTTTATCCAAAAAGGCGGTTCAACTATTGGAAGATTTTAAAAACAAAAGAACTCTTAAAGCAGGAGAAGAACTTTTGAAATTCTTTAATCTTTTAAATAAACTTGAAATAGATACAAAAATATCTACAGCACAAAATATATTCTATGATATGGTATGCGACAATTTTGAACAATTTGTAGAAGAGGTTAAGATTAAAGAAAATCTATCTAATCAAAAATTTTTCAAGCTTATTGTTGATATCGGATATTCCTTGAATTTAAATATGGAGTTTTATAAAGAAAAGCTAAATTCAATGATATAAACATTTTTTGTTAGTAATTTAAAAAACGTGGAATAATAGAAATATAATTATGTCTATAAACGCGATAAACGGTATCTCTCTTTACGAGTATTACTACAAAATTAACAAAGAAAAGCAAGAGAAAGACAAGTCCCCCATAGCTAAAGAAATGAAAAAGTATGGACTGACCCCAACAGATGACGAGTCTTTAAATATTGCACTGTTGCAAAGAGCAAAGAACTTAAGCAGCCAAAACGTTAATGAAGGTAAAGAACAGATAGCCAATGAAGATCGCCCGTGGGCAGATATTATGTACCAATTGGATTTGTCATTCAGTGAAAATCCGGCAGACGACATTGAAAATATAAAAAAAGAACTCAAAAATCTCATGATTGGAGTGGTCGACGAAGAACTCCAACAAGAGATTGATGAACTGGAAAGCAATGTGATTCAGATGTATATTGATTTCCAAAGAAACGGCTCAAATGTAGATATGAAGTTTAATTCATTAGGTGCCGAATTAAATAACTTATCTATGTTAAATAGAACGAATTTCATTTGAGGGTGCTTTTTAAAGCTCAAAGCACCAAAACACTCAAATAAAATCCCAATCGAGAGCTTTGATGTTATCATTTTCGGGAATAGAATAATCTATTCCCTTTTTTGTTGAATTTTATCTAAACATCCTCGTATCTGACAGGCGGCTCTTTAAATAGTGATGGGTATTTTTTAATATAATCATCCAAATCACAATAAAACGCTTCAAAATCTGCACTGACTCCTTTTTTATAAGGAGAAACCTTGACTCCACAGCTATGGTAAATTACTTTTGTTAGAATGTTGGCAAATGAATCTGAACCTTTTCTATATGGAGTTTCTTGTGCAATAAGCCAATGTATTGTTGCAACTGATTTATTAATTTCATCCAAAGTCGGATTTTGATTGCGTTTCAATTTAAAATATTCCTGCTTCACTAAATCCAAATTACTTTTTTCTTCATCATGGGGTGTTTCTATTAATATACATCTTGATTTTGCACTAAAAATCCTCTCTTCTGCTTCACAAATTCTAGATACAAGTGCGTCTGGATATTCTTCGTTTGATTTAGGATAAAAGTAAGACAATTCATCTGTGCATGTGTCTATAGTTCTTTTATAATCTTCGGGCAATTTAGTTTTTGCTTGTTCTAATTTTTTCATATAATCATCATAGTATTCTTCTCCTCTTTCATTTTTTATGATAGAAACATACATTTTGTCTCTTTTTTCCTGCCCATAAGCGTTATATCTATAAATTCGCTCGCCGTTTATTCTAGTCAGCCCAATTTCTATTTTTAGAAAAACTCGATCCAATCTTTCGCGATTACAAAGCATTTTAGATATAGCAGAAGCTAATATGCTCATCCTCATTGCCCATTTCTGCCTTTTTTGGTAGTGTTTCATATCTATAAAAAGACATTTTCATCAATCTTATATTTGTCATATAAGATTGCATCGTCGTAATAACCATCTCCCAAACCCATACCTTTTGTCAAATCTTCAAGTTCTTATCTTGAAATATTATCACAGGTCGGAAAATTTTGTTTTACTGTATTTGATGCTGCGCCAAAATACATTTTAGGATAAAATGAAGAAATTTGAGAAATTTGCACTATACTATTCTTTTAAAATTACTAAACTACTTTTATAAAACCTAAACATCTATAATTTTGCTTTTTACTATTTCTTTTTGTTTGTTTGCACCTGTTAAAATAAAGTTCCAATCGTTTTCAGGTATATTTTCAAAATCAAACTTTTTAAATGCTTTTTTAAACGCGCCGAGGTTTCCTCCAAGCTCGCTTACTTCAACCAAAAAATCAACAAGAGAAACTTTTGCAGTAGACAAAAATGCCTGAATTTCATCCCAATCAACACTTGAACATCTAAAATTTACACCCAGTTTATGAAATTCTTTTTTGAGATAGCTAATTCTTTTTTCAATAATTTTTTTATCCTGACGCTTAAAATCTTCAAAAGGAGTATTTGCTTTTGGAATAAATGTTGAAGTCGAAATCGTTAAATTAAGATTATCAAAACCCTGTTTAATGTTTTCTTTTATTTTTGCTTTCATTTTTTTAACAAGCTCAACAAGAGCTTCAACATCCTCATCGCCTTCAGTCGGAAGCGATAGCATTGTATAAATTTTTATGCCCTTCAAGCCGCCTTTTTGGGCAATTTCTATTGTTTTTAAAATATCTTCATCGCTTAGATTTTTATTAATAAAATCTCTTAATCTTTTTGAGCCTGCTTCAAGCGCTATTGTCGCAGTTTTTTGCCCGCATTTGACAAGAGTCTTTATAATATCCTCATCGGCTAAATCCGCTCTTAAAGAAGATAAGGATAATTCGATTTGCTTCATATCTGCAATATTAGATATGTGCTTCATAATATCATCAAACCTTGGATGCCCGGCGACATAAGCCCCCAAAAGCGCGATTTTATTTGTATATTGAAGGGCAAAATCGATTGTTTTAATTATTTTTTCATAAGGTACAAAACGAACAGGCAAATTCAACCAGCTTGCAAGGCAGAAATTACACAACTTCGGGCAGCCTCTTTCGACTTCTATTACGATTGTATCTTTAAAAAAACTTTTTTCTGATAATATCGGAGTAAAAAGAATCTCTTCTTCCATATTGTCTCTTACAATTTCAGTCGGCTTTGGATATTTTGGAACATAAATTCCTTTTATATTTGATAGCTGTTTTAAAATTTCATCTTTTTTAGTTGTTCTTTTATTTTTTAAAACCTCAATAGCTTCAACAAGACAAACTTTTTCACCAACTGCAATAAAATCAAAAAAATCCTGATATGGAATAGGGTTTGCCATAAGCACAGGACCGCCTGCAAAAATTATCGGGTCACTTTCCCTTCTTTCAGATGCCTTCAGAGGAATACTGTATTTTTTTAGCATCTTAATTAAAGACATAAAATCCATTTCAAAACTGATTGAAAAGCCCATTACATCTATTTCATTTGAAAAAATTTCAGTTTTTGTTGTATCTAAATAAATTCTTTCAACAAAAATATTTTCCATATTATCAAGCATTTTAAAAATGGAAAGATAACCAACGGATGCAAGAGCAAAGCTTTCTATCTGAGGGAAAGCAAAAGCAAGGTTAAGCTTGATTTCACCTTTATCTTTTCTTCTTTCATATAAAAATACTTCTTGCAAACTTAAATTACCTCTTTTTAAGATTTGTTGTTTATGCGATTTAGATATAATTCATCAACCAAAACACAAATAACACAAGCTATAGCAGGAGCCAATATAACACCTGCCACGCCTAAAAACCTTGCACAAATTAAAAGAGATACAACAATTATCAATGGGTGCATATTTAAAAGCTTTCCAAATACAATTGGCCTTAAAAGCTGATTTTGCGCCCATTGCGCAATCATATAAACAACAAAAGTTAAAAGCACATAAGTAAAACCGTCGCTTGCTGAAGTTATTAAACCGATTAAAACAGCAACTGTCGGGCCAATTACCGGAATTATATCAAAAACGCAGGTAATAAACCCAAGCAAAAATGCATGGGAATTACCCAATATCAAAAGTCCGATTGTTGTAACAAGCCCTACAAAAATCATCGCAATACCTTGTGCAAAAACATAATTGCCGACTTTTGAAGAAATATTATCAAGTATTTTTAAAGCCATTTCTTTTTTTTCTACAGGAAAAAATTCCATAAACTTATCTTTAATTCTTTTTTCATCATATGCAAAATAAAACACCATAATTGAAATTGCAAAAAACGTGGTTAAGATGCTTGCAATTCTTTTGCCCGCTACAATGGAATTTTGCAAAAAACTGTGCGCTCCTTGACTTATAGCATCTGCCATAGAATCAATGGTCACAAATTCGCCAATGGTTTTTCCAAATATCTTTATACCCAAAATTCCATCTAAACCCTTAAAGGTATCGGGAATGCTATCGACTAAAGCGGCAAATTGTTTTGCACAAGTTGCAATCAATGGAACAAAAACAGCAACACTTAAAATAATCAAAAGCAAAAGCACAACTGAAACAGCTGCTATTCTTGGCATCTTCTTTTCCATTTTGCCGATAATCGGATTAATTGCACAAGTTATAACAAAAGATGCAAAAAGCATCATTATTATATCTATTGAATAAAAAGCAATAGCCAAAACCGAAATTATTATAAGAAATACCACAATATTTTTTAAGCTGATTATTTTTATATTTTGCATATTATATCTACCTTATAATGTTGTTTTCTTTATGTTATAATTCTTTTGATATTTTTGCAATAAGGAATTAATCTAATATGACAGAAAAAAAGTATATTAACCAAAACATTAAACCACTAAATACAAGAAGGAATGAAAAAGGCAATCTTGAAATATCAGGCTGCGATATTGTTGAGCTTGCAAAAAAATACTCAACTCCGCTTTATGTTATAGATGAAATAACACTAACAAAGATGATAGAAGACTATAAAAAAGCTTTTTCAAAATACGAAAAAACAAATATTTTGTTTGCTTCAAAAGCTCTTATGACTTCAGCCATTGCAAAAATTATAGATAATTTAGGCCTTGGTTTTGATGTTGTTTCAATGGGCGAAATGCACACGCTTTTAAATGCAAAAATCAAATTAAACAAATCATCATTCAATGGCAATAACAAAAGCAAACAAGAAATTAAATATGCTATAGATAACGGAATTGACCACTTTAGCTGTGATAATTTCTATGAATTAAAAGTATTAAACGAAATTGCAAAAGAAAAAAATAAAATCCAAAAAATTCATTTAAGAATCACTCCGGGCATTGAATGCCACACACATGATTACATCAAAACAGGTCAAAACGATTCAAAATTCGGCTTCGATTTGAGCAGAATTGATGAAGTCATTAATCTTATTTTAAATGAATATAAAAATTTAAAATTAACAGGGCTTCACGCTCACATTGGCTCACAAATCTTTGAAACCCGGGTATATTATGATGAAATCGGTGTTTTATTAAATGAAAGCAAAAGAATTAAAGATAAATTCAATATTGAATTAAGCGAAATTAATATTGGAGGTGGTCTTGGAATTACCTACACAGATAGCGACAACCCTCCAAGCGTTTATAAGATAGCAGATGTTGTTATACAATCTATTGATGATAATTGCAAAAAATTAGGCTTAAACAAGCCAATCTTATATGTTGAACCCGGCCGCTCGCTTGTTTGCACATCTGGCGTGAGTCTTTATACTCTTGGAAGCTGCAAAGAAATTGAAGGAATAAGAAATTATATTGCAGTAGATGGAGGTATGGCTGATAACCCGAGACCTTCCATGTATCAAGCTGAATATTTTGCCGAAATTGCAAATGCAAAAGACAACAAAAAATCTAAAAAAGTTACAATTGCAGGAAAATTCTGCGAATCAGGAGATATTTTAATTAAAGATATTGATTTAAACGACCCAAAACCTGATGATATTTTGTGTATCTATGCGACAGGTGCTTATTGTTATTCAATGTCATCCAATTACAACAATATGTTAAAGCCTGCAATGGTTTTGATTAATAACGGGAAATCCGATATAATTGTTAAAAGACAAACCCTTGAACAATTAAGCCAAAACGACATAGTGCCCGACAGATTAAAATAAAGAGGAATATAAACGTGAATTTTACAGATTATGATGCCATTATTTTATCTCAAATTAAACATTTCTTTTCAGAAATGGATAGAGTCGGCATAATCGTCAATGCCTTTGAAATAGCTGTTTTAATTTTTATTTTATATTATCTTTATCAAAGATTTATCAAAGGCACTCAAAGCGAAAATCTCGTTAGAGGCTCTCTGCTTCTTATTGTAATGTGGGGAATTTCGGAACTTTTAATTAAAATCAACCTTAATATCTTTGGCGTTTTTCTAAAAACATTAGTTTCAATAGTTGCTTTTGCACTCATTGTAATTTTCCAGCCCGAATTAAGGCGCTTTTTGGGATACATTGGTCAAGGTAATCTTTTTGAAAAAATATTTATGACAAATATTGAACTCAACTACGACAAAAAAACAGACGTTGCAAAAGAGCTTATTGAAACAATCAAATATCTTTCAAAATCCAAAACCGGAGGACTTATTGTTCTTCAGAAAGATACAGCTTCTTTTATGCAATCTGATGTCGGGGTTAAAATTAACGCAGATATTTCCCAAGAACTATTGCTTACAATATTTTTCCCAAAAACTCCTCTCCATGATGGTGCTGTTGTAATAAGAGATAATAAAATCATTGCAGCAGGGGTGTTGCTTCCGCTGACCGAAGATCCCAAGCTTTCCTGGAGATACGGCACAAGACACAGAGCCGCAATCGGAGTATCAGAGACTTGTCCTGATTGTGCTTGTATTGTTGTTTCAGAAGAAACAGGAGATGTTTCTGTTGCAATAGATGGAACACTCAAAAAATATGAAGACCTTGGCAAGCTAAAAGCAGATATGATTAGGATTTTAGGCCACAAGCAAGAAGAAAAAACCAAAGAAACTCCAAAAAGCTTTATAAAATTTGATAATATTTTTGGAAAAACAGAATAATTTGAGGATTTTAATTTCCCATGCCGGAAACTAGTACTAACATCACAAACAATATTGTAAAAAAGAAATTTGTTTTAAAAAGAAGAAGCCCAAATCAAACAAATTATAAAATAGACTACTCTAAAGAGCTGAATGAAAGCCAGCTAAGCGCAGTAGTTACAAAAGAAGGCCCTGTTTTAGTTATTGCAGGAGCAGGCAGCGGAAAAACAAAGACTCTAACCTATAGAGCCGCAAGACTTATTGAAGATGGCGTTAATCCAAATAGCATCCTTCTTTTAACTTTTACGAGAAAAGCTGCCAACGAAATGCTAAGAAGAGCAAGCAATATATTAGATGAAAGATGCGAAAATATTGAAGGCGGCACTTTTCATAGTTTTGCAAATAAAATCTTGAGAAAATACAGCGCTCTTTTAGGGCTTAAAAATAATTTTACAATAATGGACAATTCTGATAGTGCCGATATCATAAAGCATCTGACAGATAACCTTTATCCCAAAAAAGAAAAAAGATTTCCAAAGAAAAATACTATCTTTGAAATATATTCTAAATCAGTTAACAAAGAAACTCCGATGCATAATATAATTGAAAAAGAATATCCGAATTTTTTAGATGTTGAAGATAAAATTATCGAGATAAATAAAGCTTATGTCAATTATAAAAGACAAAATTCTCTTTTAGATTATGATGATTTACTTTTATATCTAAAATTTCTTTTAAATGACCACGAAAATATATTAAATAAACTTTCAAATCAATACAAATATATCATGGTAGATGAATATCAAGACACAAATACGCTTCAAGCAGATATTGTAAAGCTTTTGGCTAAAAATCACAATAATATTATGGTTGTAGGCGATGACAGCCAAAGCATTTATTCTTTTAGAGGTGCAAATTATAATAACATTCTTGATTTTCCAAAGATATATGAAAATACAAAAGTTATTAAGCTGGAACAAAACTATAGAAGCAATCAAAATATTCTGAAACTTACAAATACCGTTATTTCAAAAGCCAAAACAGGCTATAAAAAAGAGTTATTTTCTGAAATTGAAAGTATTAAAAAACCAATTTTAATAAGAGCTATAAATTCACAAATGGAAGCAGAATTCGTTTGTCAAAAAATACTTGAGCTGCTAGATGAAGATATAAACTTAAATGATATCTGTGTTTTAATAAGAAACGCTTCAATGAGCTTTAATCTTGAAATAATGCTTGGCAAATATAATATCCCTTTTCAAAAATTCGGCGGTCCAAAATTTATGGAAACAGCTCATATCAAAGATATCATCGCCTTTTTAAGAGTGATTTTAAACCCCGATGACACTATAAGCCTGAATAGGATTCTTCTTCTTTTAAAAGGGATAGGTTCAAGCGGCGCAAATAAAATTATTCCAGCCTTTCAAAAGAAAGATTTCAACGTACTGCCTGTCAAATATGCAAATACTGTTAATCCTTTAGTAGAGCTTTTTGATAAGACAAAAGATATGGACTTGCAAGCTATGGCAGATAGCATAATTACTTTCTACACTCCGATTTTTAAAGAAAAATATGATGACTATACAAAAAGACAAAAGGACCTTGAGCATTTTTCATATCTGACCGGACAATATAAAAAACTTGATACTTTTCTTTCGGATTTAGCGCTTGAGCCTCCTGATAATTCTATGGAAGGAATTTACAAAAACAATATTAAAGATGAAGCTTTAACGATTTCTACAATCCATAGCGCAAAAGGGCTTGAATGGAATAGTGTCTTTATAATAGGCGCAATCGATGGAAGATTTCCATCTACATATTCTTTTAACTATGAAGACGAGCTTGAAGAAGAATTAAGATTAATGTATGTAGCTCTCACGCGTGCTAAAGAAGACCTTTTTATAAGCTACCCTATAGATATGTATGACTATAAAACTTCAATGTTTTTATCCAAACCTTCAAGATTTTTAGATAATATTGGAGAAGACTTGCTTGAAAATTGGGATATTGAAGAAGCAGGAGAAGAATAGTAAAAGTTGTGTAAAGTTATGTAAAATTTTATACAAAACATTCTAGACTTCTTAAAGTTTTTGCACAAACAGCCGTTAATCGTAATGTAGGGTTGTTTAAAAAGTGGAAAGGCAAAACAATGGGTGTAAACAGAATAACCGGAAAAGAAATCCTGGTTCAGGAAATCAAAAGGCTAAATGGCGGAAATATCAAGCAAGAAGCTATTGACGAAGTCTTTAACAATCTAAAAGATGAAAATGGTGGCAACGTCAAATTTGACGACTTTTCAAACAAGCTTTGCACGCTTTATTCTCTTGATGAAAATGATGAAGATTTCAAAAAATACCTAACCGAAATTTCAAACTTTGATAACAATGCAGATAATTTCTCCATTGAAGATTTAGATGCAGAATTTGACTATGCACCGGCTGGCACAAGTGAAACTCCGGCAGCTGAAACATCCGAAGCAGCTGAAACACCTAAAGAGCCTGAAATCACCCCAATGACCCCTAATGCTGCTCATCATAGCCAAACATCAACCACGGCAACAAGCGATAAAGCAAAAGATGCTGTAATTGGAATGGATGCAAATAACAATCCAACTTCTGTTACTTTAAATAATGGTACAGTTTTTGACATATCAAATGATTTGATTAAAGATGCCCCATCTGAAGCATCAGGTTCATATAATGTTTATAATATCGAAGATAAAGGAGTAACTGTTAAAGACGGATACTGGCCAGACACCGGTACAATCTTATCAAGAGTAATAACGGCACCCGATGATACAACATTATATATCTACTACAATAAAACCGGTGAAATAAATGGAATTTTTGTAGATGATTATATGGAAGAAAATGGCGGCAAAATATATAGCTACAATTCACAGAAAAAATCTTCAAACCAAAGTTTCACACCTTCTGCAGGCAACAATACAACTTCTGTCGATACTACATCGGCTGCTAATACCACTGCAAATACAAATAATGAAAATAAAGATAATCAAGCAAACATAACAAATTTGCTTGACGAACAAGGAAATACCATAGGAACACAGGAAACAAACGGCAATATAACAATAAATAGATACAACGAAGGCAAAACAGTTGTCACAATGAATGGCAAAGACATTGAAATAGCCTATGAAAAAGATGGTGTATTTTATTATAGCCAGGCAGCAGATGGTAACTGGAGTCATAAAATTGAACAAGATGAAGATGGTAATTGGCAATATATTGAAATCAAATCCGAAAAAGAAACCATTCCTCAAAGCTTAAGTATTGATGGAAACTATTTTAACGCGCTTACAAAAGATAGCCCTGAATATGCCCAAAGCCTTCAAACAAAAGCAAATGAAATAGCAGATGCTAAAAAACCTGAAAAAGAAATTAAAAAACTTCTTAAAAGTAACGACATAAACGCAGTGGAAAAAATGGCAGTTTTAGAGCTTTTGAATGATGAATACAGCGATGAAATCCAATCTGCTATGGCAACCAATGATATTATGCTCAAAAACGGCCTTGAAGAGCTGCTTAAATCTTATGATGTTAACACAGGAAGTTTGCCCATAGAAAGTATTATTACTTTTGAAAATTACTATATGGAATTGCAAAAAGACGATAGCATTACAGATAAAATTAAAGAAAAAGTATATGTTGATATTTATCTTCAAATTTATGAAAGAGCAGCAGAAAATGAAGATAGCGAACAAAAATTCAAAGATATAGATAACGCAAATAATTCGCTTCATTATTCAATCCCGGAACTTGCTGTTTTAATTCAACAAAAATACAGTAAATCGGACGAAACCACACGTTTGAAAAAACTTGTCAATGCTACAGGATATGATGAGCAAATCGAACAGGCGAAACAAAACCCGCTTGGCAATGCAGATACCTTAAAAGAAAAATATTTAACAGGCTCAAATAACAAAGAAACGCTTAAAACAATTTTAGATGGTGTAATTGCAGCTGAAAACGGTAAAGACGGACTAAAATATGAAGAAGCCATATATTTACTTTCCCAGGTTGAAGGTCTTGATAGCGCAAGAGGCTTGATTGAAAAGAATTTTAGAGAACTGGAAAAAGATGAACAAGAAAAATACATTACTTCTTTATTTAATACCCTTGCATATAGAAATGACACTGTAAAAGCCACTGCCGGTGAAGTAAAAGAAGCAAAAGTGCAGCAAAATTCCGAAAATAAAATAGACTATTATACATCTGCACCCGGAGATGATGTGTATATAAGAGCTTGCATAGTAGCAGACGAGCTTACACCCGACGACAGGATTAAAGTCTTAAAATGGCAAAAGTCTAACCAGGCATTTGACAGTCAGGTGAGTGAAATTCTTAAAGGATATTCAGGCGAACCTTTGGTTTCGGATGTTAAATCCATAGCTTCAAAAAACAACAGCAGTCTTGAAGATATCAAAAATTATCTTGAAGAATATAATAAAATTGCAGATATTGAAGAACCATACCAATACTATAGTTCTTATGACAGCATGACAGGTTATACAGATATGATGATAAGCATCTTTAACTATAAAAAGGATGAATTTACAAAAGATAATATAGAAGAATATAACAAAATATTTGGTACAAATGATTTTATGCAGACATTAAAAATAAATTACGGCTATGTCTCAACAGATAATGTCGCAGAATATCTTAAAGCCTTAAATTCTGTTGAATCCGCCTGTGGTATATCAGCCAAAGAACCAAGCCAGGATATGACAGATACATATTTAATAAATGATACACCCGAAAAAAATGTAAATTATATTCTCTATAACTGGCAATGCGGCAATATAGATGATGATATAGCTAAAGCACTTCTTATGAAAGCTGCAAATTCATAAAAACATTTGGCAAAACTATCCTCATTCTAGGCTATTTTATTGACTTTCTTTGCAAAAAACACCAAAAAGTAGTAAAATATATGAGCATAGTATTATGAGGTAAATTGGCCAATGGGCGTTCACATGCAAGTAATTATTGCTCTTCTTCTAGGTATAAAACGAAACGGACATATATTTATAGGGTTGCTATTGGGGATTTTAACAGGCGTATTTTTCCCCCATGAAAGCTATCCTAATGTATATAATATCTTAAATTTCATAGGCCAGGCCTTTATCAATATAATACAGATGGTAGTTTTGCCTTTAATTATAAGTGCAATAATAATCGGTATTTCAAATATAGGGGATTCTAAACAGCTTACTAAATTTGGAAGCAAAATGATTTTATACTATGGTATAATAACGGTTTTAGCAGTCACCATTGCAACAGCTGTTGCAATAATCCTAGAGCCGGGTTTAAGTGCTAAAGGACTTATTAACCCTGATATTATGACACATATTCAAACATATGTATCTGATGCAATCCAATATCAAAAGGAAAATATGACCCAAATATTTATGGATTTAATTCCAAGAAATCCATTTTTGGCCCTTGCACAAGGTAAAATGATTCCAATTATCATTTTTGTTACAATTTTTGCAATAGCTTTAACTAAAGCAGGTGAAATCTCAAGACCTTTAGTATCTTTATTTGAAAGTATTTTTGCCGCAACAATGAAAGTAACGGATTGGATTATGTATCTTGCAGCACCCGGTATTTTTGCCCTAACTGCTGCATCTGTTTCAAATTTCGGCATTGATGTTTTTCAAAATATCTCTAAATATGTAATTGCAATTGTTGCAGCTCTTTTAATTCAATTTTTCATCGTATACCCCCTTATGCTTAAGATATTTTCAAAAGTACCTCCATTTAAGCTATTTGCTGCAATATCAGAAGCAATTATGGTAGCTTTTGGAACAGCAAGTTCTTCCGCAACTTTGCCTTTGACAATCACCTGTTGCGAAAAGAAAGGAATTTCAAATAAAGTTTGCTCTTTTGTGCTTCCATTGGGCGCTACTTTAAATATGGACGGAACCGCAATCATCCAAACAATAGCTGTAATATTTTTAGCTCAAATGTATGGAATTGCTTTAACTCCTCTTTTAATTGCTGAAATTGCATTTTTAGCAATTATCGCTTCATCCACTTCAGCAGGAATTCCGGGTGCCGGACTTATTACTATTGCCCTTATTTTAAATGGCATTGGCCTTACTCCCGAACAACTTGTAGTTGGTTTTTCGCTGTTATTTACTTTAGAGAGATTTTTAGATATGTTAAGAACCATCTGCAATGTAACTTCTGATGCTGTTGTTGCAGCAATTATTGCAGATAATGAAAATGAACTGAATTATGAACTTCTTTTGGGAAAATCTCTTGAAACAAGTGAAAAACAAGAGGCATAAAATTTGAATATCAAAATTATTCTTGAAGGAAAGTTAAAAGAAAGTTTCTATCATAAAGGCGCTTTGGAATACCAAAAGCGTCTTTTAAACAGAGTTGAAATTATTGAATGTGATAGTATATTGAATCTTATTAAAAACAAAAAAAATAGTTTCATTATAACTCTTGAAATAGAAGGTAAGGCTCTAAGCAGTATTGAATTTGCAAATAAATTAAAAGAAATTGAAAATGACGGATATTATAATGAAATCTTATTTTTAATAGGCGGAGCAGAAGGACTTAATAAAGAAACCAAAGCACTATCCGATTTTAAATTTTCAATGTCAAAATTAACTTTTTTACACCAGGAAGCAGTCTTGATATTGATAGAGCAAATTTATAGAGCTTATAGAATTTTAAACAATGAACCGTATCACAAATAATATTAAAGCGAGGAAAATATGAGAGCAGTTGATTTAATCCAAAAGAAAAAAGATGGTTTTGAACACACCAAAGAAGAAATAGATTTTTTGGTTTCAAGCTATACAAAAGGCGAATTGCCTGATTATCAAATGTCAGCCTGGCTTATGGCAGTATGCTTTAAAGGACTTACGGACGAAGAAACCGCTTATCTCACCCAAAGCTTTGTAGATAGCGGCGATATTTTGGATTTTTCAAATATATGCGACAACACCGCAGATAAACACTCTACAGGTGGCGTAGGCGATAAAGTCACACTTGTTTTAATTCCAATACTAGCTTGTCTTGGGATTTATTGCGCAAAATTATCAGGAAGAGGTCTTGGTTTTACAGGAGGCACAATAGATAAACTTGAATCAATTCCCGGGTTTAAGACAGAACTTACAAATGAAGATTTCTTCAATCAAATTAAAACCATAGGTGCTGCTATATCTTCTCAAAGCCCAAATCTTACCCCTGCAGATGGTAAAATCTATGCTCTAAGAGACGTAACAGCAACAGTCGATAATAAATCCCTTATCTGTGCTTCAGTTGTTTCAAAAAAGATAGCTTCAGGTGCTACATCTATTGTACTTGATGTAAAATACGGCGAAGGTGCATTTATTAAAACTCCTGATGAAGCAATAGAGCTTGGTGAATTAATGAAAAAAACAGGATCGCTTTTAAACAGAAAAATAGATTACATTGTTTCATCAATGGTTCAGCCATTGGGGATGAGCATTGGAAACAGTGTTGAAGTCATTGAAAGTATTGAATTTTTAAAGGGAATGTGCAAAAAAGATTTATACGAAGTCACTTTAGAACTTGCGGCAAAGACCTTGATTAATTGTAATAAAGCTAAAAGCTATGAAGAAGCTAAAGAAATGCTTGATAAATCAATTGAAAACAAGGCAGCTTTAGAGAAATTTAAAGAAATCATAGAAGCTCAAGGCGGAAATAAAGATGTAGTAGACGATTACGGCCTATTTAATGTAGGAAAAAATATATACAATATAAAAGCTCAAAAAAGAGGTTACATAAATAAATTAGATGCTCTAAAAATTGCACATAGCGCAAAACTCCTTGGCGCAGGAAGAGATAAAAAATCAGACAATATTGATTTTGGAGCAGGAATTTTACTTTATAAAAAAATCGGCGATTTTGTTGAAGAAGGCGAAAATTTAGCACAACTATACTATAATGAAGTCGACAAGGACAAAATTAAGCAAGCAGCTATAGAAGCGCAATCAGCCTTTGAAATACAAGAAAATAAAGTTGATATTTCAAACTATCAGGCAATTTATAAAAAATAACTTACATGTTATTTGCTTTCATATAGCACAACTTTTTGTTCTTGAAGTGACTTTTGAACATCAATAATTCTTTGGTTAGAACTTCCTATCCAATGAAGGTTGTTGTCATTCAATTCTTTTACAAATTCGCCATCTACAAGAACATCGATATCTTTTACATCAACTGATTTTATAACTTCTTCCCAAAGATAGCCCGTATAAAGCCATACGGTCTTATTTGGGTATTGTTGTTTCACTTTGTTTGCAAGCCTTAAAACGGTTTCGCGGTTAAAAGGATGTAAAGGGTCACCGCCTGAAAATGTAATGCCTGCCACATAATCATTATTTAAATCTTCAAAAAGTTCTTTTTCGGCAGCTTCATCAAATTCAATTCCGCCTGCGACATCCCAGGTTTCAGGGTTTTGGCATCCTTCGCAGCAATGCGTACATCCGGCAGTCCAAAGAACAACTCTTAAACCTTCCCCATTTAACATATCATCTTTTGTAATATTGTGATAGTTCATATTTATAAGCTCCTTTTTATTATTATATTGCAAAAAATACATGCCATAAAAGTACTTTAAAATACTTAATGTTTTTGTCATTGCGAGAGGCAATTTATTGCCTCATGACAATCCATAAAAAAAGCACCCTTGAAAATCAAAGGTGCACAATCTAACACAAAAAATAACATGAAACTTATTAATCTAATTCGCCGCTGTAATCATCGCCATCATAAACACAGCGAGCCGAAAAACCTCTTGTATTTTTATGAAATGTATATTCCGTAAATGAATTCATCCTAAGATAATATGCATATTTTGTATTTTCATTAACGGAATCCATAGACAATATCATCATTGGCTCACAAAAAGAATCGCCAAAAGTATTTTTACATTCATCTATTCCAAAGCAAACAGCTGACCCTGAAACAGATCCAACAGTATCTTGCTTAGAATATGCATCATCACAAAATTGAAGACCGTTATTGCCCCTGCCTCTTGAAATATAATTTATATTTCTTGCCCAACCGTTTAATTCAATCCTTTTTGGAAGTCTCCAATAGCCTTTATATTTATCATTAGAATTCCACTCAAGGCACGACCTTCTTGCAGCCTCCCACTGGCAGACTGTTCTTGTACAGCCCGAATAATTACCGTCATCTGTACAATATGCTCCCATTCTTCCATTCCAACAGCATAAACTTTCAGATGCTTTAGGGCAAACAGTATATTTGCTTCTTTGAAAATTTACAACACTTGCTGCAATATCAGGGCCTTGTGGGTCTCCAACATTAAATTTTGTCACACAAACATTTTTATAACCATCATTATATTTCTTCTCTATAAACATAGTGTATAGTGCAACTTTATCGCAATCCGCCTGACTTTGAGGCTCTTTTGCTTTTATTTCAGGCTCTTCTTCATCGGGTTTTTGGACAACAGTATAATCATTTAACCCATCATAGACACACCTTGCAGAAATAGCCAAATTATCATCACTACGCCATATCTTTTTATCGACAGAAGATAACATTGAGGCATGGGTTGTTGATGTTGTTTTTTCGGACAACCAGGTATATCCGGGTCTGCAGCTTCCATATGGCGAACCGATACATTTTTCATTTATATACATACATCCGTTCATTCCATCTCTTGATTGCCCGTTATCACTACATAATTGTAAACCGTTTTTGCCTTCAGCGATTTGCAAGGTGGCAAAATTCTCAATCCAACCTTGTGCTTCTGCCGAATTTGGAAGTCTCCAATATCCGGCTTTACTTCCGTTTGGGGCATATTGTGCGCAGCTTAAATCTGCTGCTTTCCATTGGCACACAGTTCTTGTACATCCGCTGTATGAAATGCTGTTATTATTTGTAGTACAAGGGTTTGCGGTTTGACCTTTCCAGCAACAGTTGCCTGACAATGAACAAGTTTGCCCTACCGAAAGCTCTTGCGCGTGCCCAGAAACAGCTACTCCTCCATCTTCTGTGTTATCACCTATATTATATCTTGTGACGCAGATATTATTAGTCCCATCATTCATAGAAGCCGGGATAAAAAGAGCATTAAATTTATCACAATCAGTTTGAGATTTTGGCGCATTATTTTTAAGCTCAAGATTACTGCCGCCTTGTGAAAAACTTCCGACAGTTATATCAGATGCTTTGAGTTTCTTTGTGATAATCGGAGCAAACGCTCCAACTAAAAGTGAAATTATAATCAATGTAATAAGAAGCTCTATCAGGCTAAACGCTTTAATTTTAATCATCAACGAAATTCCTTTAATTTTAGTTATATTGCCAAAAACAATCTTATTAATTAATATATTACATGAAACATAAATAGTCAATATTATATCGCATTTGATATTAAATTACTCAACCCGATAGCCTAAAATATATTTATGCACAATACAAAAATTAAAAAAGAATTGGGTTTAAGAATTAAATCCTATAGAAAGCAAATCGGAAAAACCCAGGAAGAATTCAGTTATTTGTTAGGCATAGAGCAGGCAAATTTATCCAAAATAGAAAATGGCAAATCGTTCCCCGATATCACAACATTATGCACTATTATTCAAAAGACATCCGTATCTGTTGAATTTTTGCTCGGATTTTTAAAAAAAGATTTAGAAAAACAAACTTCAATTGATGAAAAATTATTTGAACTTATTATAAATCTGCCTGAAGAAATTAAAGTAAATCTTAAAAATTTATTATTTTCCATAAAAAAATAGTCCATAGACATCCAATCTAAAGACTATTTTTATAACTTATGTTTAACTTACATACTGATTCTGTCTTTAATTTCTTCCATCTTGTGATCAGCAAGACGAGAATCACCTTTAACTCTTGAATATGCAAGATAGCCGTTCATTCTATCTATTTTGGTCAAATTCTTAGAGCCGCATTTAGGGCAAACGTCCATATTCAATTCCTGATGTCCGCAGTCATCGCAGTATGAAAGTGAAAGATTGACTCCTTCATAAAATCCTTTTTTCATTGCACGTCTGATTAGGGTTTCAACAGCTTTTGTATTATATGAAATAGGGTATTTAACATATTGAATTTTACCGCCATTCATTAAATCCCAAAATCTACCTTCGCAATCCTGTTTTTCAATAGGTGTGATTTGTTCACTTACATGACAATGGAAAGAATTTGAAACGTAAGGTTTATCCGAAACATTTTCTACAATGCCGTATTTTTTTCTAAATTGTTTAATTTGAAGACCGCATAAGTTTTCAGCAGGAGTTCCATATAGTGCATACAACCAGCCATCTTCTTCTTTAAATTCAGCAACTTTTTTGTTGATGTATTCCATAACTTCTATTGCAAATTGACCATCTTCCACTAAAGATTTGCCGTTATGAAGCTCTTGAAGCTCATTTAAGGCAGTTATTCCAAAAGAAGCTGTTGCAGATTTTAAGATAGGTTTGATTTTATCATGGAGACCTAAGTTACCTCCTAAAAATCCGCCTTCACAGTATGCAAGAGGATTAACGGATGCTCTCATTTCTCCTAAATATTCATAAGTTCTTATATGAATTTTTCTGATTAAATTCATATAATAGTCTAATACTTCATAGAAATCTTTGCTTTCCTGTTTTGCTTTAGCATAAATCATAGGAAGATGCAGACTGATTGCACCAATATTAAAACGACCTACAAAAATCGGTTTGTCTTCACTATCGGCAGGTTTTGCGCCGCCTCTTTCAAACCATGGTGATAAAAATGCACGACATCCCATAGGAGATACAACTCTTCCGTATTTTTTATACATAGAAGCAACGTACCCGTCGCCTGATAAAGAAAGCCAATCAGGATACATTGTCTTTTTAGAACATTCAACCCCTGCTTTGAATAATTCTTCCAACGGTTTTCCTTCGCCGTGAAGGTTTTCATCATATAAGAAAACAATTTTCGGGAACAATACAGGTTTTTTGCAATCCTTTTTACCTTGTCCACCCATTCTTGTTTTTAAACATGCAAGAGTTGCCATTGATTCAAATTCATCTTGTCCAAGACCTGTTGTAACTGTGATAAAAGGATAATCACCGCGGGAAGATGCTACTGTATTAAATTTATATTCCCAGCCTTGGAAACCTTGTTCAAAGTCACTTCTGACATCATTTAGAGCTTCTTCTTTTGCTTTTTCAAAGCTTAAACCAAGACAGATATATTTATTGTATTGTCTATCGTAGGTCTTCTTGGCATAAGGAGCAAGAATTTTATCTACTTCAGGAACCGTGAAGCCGCCATACTGCTGGCTTGCAGCAGCCATTACGATGTCACCTATAACATCAAATGCTACATCTAATGATTTTGGTTCGTTATACCAAATGTTACCCATTTCAAAGCCACCTTTTAAGACTCTTGCAACATCAAATAAGCAGCAGTTCATAGTATCTCTTCTTGCACACATATCATGGATATAGATATAACCTTCTTTTATAGCCTGTTTATCTTCAACGGTTAAGAAGAATTTTTTATATAATTCTTTATTTAATTCATTAAAAATTAATGAACGCTTAGTAGAGACAAGAGTTGAATCAGCGTTAGCATTTTCTTTGTCTCCAATATACATAATTCTTTGAGATTCCTGATAAACCTTATCAAGCATGGAAACAAAATCAGTTTTATAGTTTCTGTAGTTTCTATAGCTTTCTGCAACTTTAGGACTCAATGCCTGAAGAGCAGATTCAACGATATTGTGCATCTGGGCAATTTCAATTGAATCGGTGTCCATTTCAAGAACAGATTGATTTACAAAAGCACAGATATCTTTGATTTGTTTATCTGTAAAAGTAACAAGCATTCTTGTAGCAGATTTTCTGATTGCATCAATTACTTTTTGAATATTGAATTTCTCTTTTGTACCGTCTTTTTTAACAATTGTAATGTTGTTAATGTTTCTTCTTGTAAAGTTAATGACATTTACAAAGTCATTTTTATTGGCTTTAATAGCATCTGTCACATTTTGCTGTGAAAGGACGCCACCTTCTTGTATAGAACCGCCTAATGACATATCGTTTGAAATCTTTTGCATTAACTCCTCCTAAAGTCTTTTTAATGCTTTTGCTACCGTTTTTTTTGTTTAAATATCTTGTATTTATTTTTATTATTTTACTATAAATTTCATGGCATGAGTACCATTTATTATGATGAATTTTTAAATTATTTTTTAAAAGATAAAAATCACTCCGATATAGAGTGATTTTTACACTTAATAAAAAATTTACTTTACTTTTTTTATTTTACAAGAGGTAAAATTGAAGTTGTGATATCAGTACCTCCGAAAAGCAAGCTTTCCTTTCTAAATACTAAATCATAACCCATGGCTTTAGCTCTTGTTGTAATTGCAGAATTTAATTGTGCATCAATTTCAGCTACTTTCTTAGAGTAAGAGTCTTTGATGGCTTTCTTTTTAACATCAAGCTGTGCTTCATATTTCTTAACTAATGCTTGTTTGCCTTGTGCTGTAGATTGCTTAGCAATATCAGCGCTTGCTGTGCTATACCATTTAAGCATTTCTTGTGTTTGTTTGTCTCTGGCATCTTGTGCAGCTTTTAGCGTTTTTGAAGCAACTAAAAGTTTTGGCACATTAACTGTAGCCACTTTTAAATTACCCATGCTTGAAAAAGCAACATTGTTTAAGCCAAAGCCCAAACCAAATGCAAAAGCAAAAATAAAAATTGCTGTTAGTGTTTTTTTCATATGTTTCCTCCTTTTATTTATAGTCTATATTGGATACAACCGGCTGTTTGAATTCTTGCTTATTAATACTTCTTGAATCCACTATGGGCCCGATTGGCGCAATATACCATTTATATATTGCCCTATTTAATCTTTTGAAAAATTTATTCAACCACATCAATTTAGTTTTTTCATCAATTTGATGTTTAGTCTCATATAAAAACTTTTCTTCCATCATATTATCTATTGATTGACTAAAATTTTCAAGTCTCCATATAATTTCATCCAAAAATTCATATGGCATTAAAGCTTCTTCGGCGAGCAAAGGTTTTCCTGTTTCAGGATTTATTGCAAGTTCGGCTCCCGGCGGTTTTTTAATTATTGAAATCGGAATAGAATTTTTTATTAAGCGATTTTCATTCATCCATCTTGCAAGAGCAAAAAGTTTTGTTTTAACGACATCAGTTATCGGCGCAAACCCTCCTGACATATCACCATTTATTGTGGCATAGCCCATATAAAGTTCTGACTTATCGGATGTTGCAATAGGAATAGTAGATTCAAATTCGTTTGAAATTCCCCAAAGGATTGTTGCCCTTAGCCTTGCTTGGATATTATCGTTTGTATATGACGCTTGATACCTTGGCAAATCTATTTTTTTAAATACGTCGCTAAATTTATTGGAAATTACATCGCATTCTTGTTTAATGGGTATTTCAAGGAAATTTATTCCTAAATTTTGGGCAAGCTCTTTAGCATCATTTTTACTTTCAGACGAAGTTATCTTAGATGGCATTGAAACCCCGATTACATTTTTATTTCCTATGGCATCAGCCAAAAGAGTGGCGCAAATTGTAGAATCAAGCCCGCCTGATAAACCTAAAACTGCTCTTTTGATACCGTTTTTTGAAAAATATTCTTTTATTGAAAGTATAATTGACTGATATGTTCTATCTAAATCTGCTTCATAATCAAGGCTGAATTCTTTTTGCGAATCAAGAGTTTTTTCTAAACCTGTTGGAAGAGGATTAATTTTGCCTTTGAAATCATCAACAACAAAAAAATCTTCTTCAAAAGCTTTTGCACGCGCTATTATTTCACCGTTTTCATCATAGATTCTGGATAGCCCGTCATAGATTAATTCATCATTTGCACCAACTTGATTAACATAGATATATTTAATTTTGTATTTTTTAGAGACAAATTTCATCATGTTATGTTTTAGCTGTTCTTTTTTAGCTCTTGTGCAAGATGAAGCAAGGCAAATCAAACAATCAATTTTATCTGCAATTTCTTGAACAGGGTCGATATTATAAAGATTTTTACAGAAAAAATCAAAATCGTTCCAGCCATCTTCGCAGATGATAATACCGTATTTAACACCATTCAGTTCAAATATTCTGTTTTGTTCTTTAAAATACGGCTCAAAATATCTATAATCATTGTGTTCAGAATAATTTGCAAGAAGAGTTTTTCTTACTGTTTTTTTAATTTCACCATCTTTAATCAATGAAACGCTATTATAATAAGGTTTTCCGATTTTATCTTTATTAATTTGCGGATAGCCGATTAAAATTGAAATATTATCCGAATGCTTTTTTACTTCATCAAGCGCTTTTTGCGTTTGTTTTAAAAGGCTCGGGTATCTTGTTAAGATATCACCTATAGGATAGCCGATTAAAAAAAGTTCAGGGAAAATTATCAAGCCCGCTTTTTCAGCTTTTGCGCGTTTTATATATTCAATTGCTTTATTTTTATTATACTCAACATCACCTGATATAGGATTCAATTGAGCAAAAACGATTTTATTGTTTGACATCTTTTCCTTATAAATTATCTTATCTAGTTGTTTAAACTATGCAAGGGAGCAGGCACCCTACCACCCCTTTTTACAAAAATTTCACTTGAAAAACTATTTACAGGCATAATCGGTGCATAGCCAAGCAAGCCGCCAAATTCAACCGTATCGCCGACTGTTTTTCCAACAACAGGAATAATTCTTACGGCAGTCGTTTTTTTATTTATCATACCGATTGCCATTTCATCCGCTATCATACCTGCTATTGTATATTTTGAAGTATCGCCCGGTATTGCAATCATATCAAGCCCGACAGAACATACGCTTGTCATCGCTTCAAGCTTATCTATCGTTAAAGAACCTTTTTCAACGGCTTCTATCATGCCCGAATCTTCCGAAACAGGAATAAAAGCACCTGATAAGCCGCCTACATAGCTTGATGCCATGATGCCGCCTTTTTTAACTGCGTCATTGAGCATTGCAAGCGCCATAGTGGTACCCGAAGCTCCTGCTTGTTCCAGTCCCATTGCTTTAAAAATTTCAGCGACACTATCTCCGATTGCAGGAGTCGGCGCAAGCGATAAATCAATAACGCCAAAAGGAATATTCATTTTATCTGCAAGTTTTCTTCCGATTAATTCGCCTGTGGTTGTGATTTTAAATGCCATTTTTTTAATCAAATTAGAGACTTCACCAAAATCGGCGGTTTTATCAAGATTTTTAATAGCGGACGCTACAACACCGGGGCCTGATACTCCGATATTTAATGCACATTCTGCTTCATTAACCCCGCAAAATGCTCCTGCCATAAAAGGATTATCGGTTACCGCGTTACAGAAGCAGACAAATTTAGCAGCCCCTATGCTATCAAGGTCTTTTGTAAGTTCAGCTGTTTTTTTAATCACTTCTGCCGTTTTCAAAACAGCATCCATATTAACCCCTGCTTTAGATGTGCCAAGGTTAACGGATGAACATAATTTATTTGTAGAAGAAAGGGCTTCCGGGATACTTTCAAAAAATTTTAAATCACCTTTTGTAAAGCCCTTATCAACAAGAGCACTAAAGCCTCCAACAAAATCAACCCCAACAGCATCAGCTGCTTTATCTATCATTTTTGCAATTTTAACATAATCGCAATCTGTATTTGCCTCCCCTATTATTGAAATAGGGCTTAGTGCTATTCTTTTATTTACAATTGGAATTGAATACTCATCTTCTAGCTCGTTTGCGTAAGACACAAGATTAGATGCGTATTTTAAAATTTTATCATATATTTTATTTGCGGTTGTAGTGCTGTCTGTTGTTATACAATCTCTTAAAGAAAGAGAAAGCGTTACTGTTCTTATGTCAAGATGATGTATTTTTATCATCTCAATTGTCTCAAGTATTTGTCTTTGATTAAAATTTAACATTAAAAATTCCCAAAACTATATAGTGTGCATTTTATCAAATATATCCTTTTTTTGAATCCAAATTTCCATCCCCAGGCTTTTGCCAAGTTCAATCAAGTGTTCTTTGAATTCTTTAAATGGAATTTGAAGTTTTTCTATACTGCAAAGCATTATCATAACAAAATTATCTTGCATGATGCTTTGTTTAATATCTTCAATATTTACATTGTTATCTTTCAGATAATTTGAAATAGATGCAACAATTCCAACTTTATCCACACCTGTGACAGTAATAATTATTTCACTCATAAGTTATACCTTTTTATTTACAATCTTCTTTAACAACAATAAGATTATTCATTATTTTCATCTTAACTGTCGGGAAAACCACGTTTTTAAGTCCGTCTGCAACAGAAACAACACTTCCTGCTTTAAGAGTCACTTCTTCACCTTTATACATAAAAACATAGTCTGTATCTCTATCTGATCTTATGGTAATTTTGTTTTCTTCTCTTGTCATTTTTATTTGTCCTTTTATTTTGAAATAATTTGTACCCCGCTTGAAGTTCCAAGTCTTATGGCACCTGCTTTAATTAGCAACAATGCTTTGTTATAATCTTTTATACCACCGGAAGCTTTAACATTAAGTCCATAAGGGTGGACTGTTTTATACATCAATTCAACATCTTCAATTTTAGCACCGACCCCGCCTTTTACAAAACCTGTTGAAGTTTTAACAAAATCGCAACCGCCTTCTATTGCACATTTGCAGGCAGCTATAATTTCATCTTGATTTAACAAATCCGTTTCTATAATTACTTTTAAGATGTTATCTTTTGCAATTTCTTTTGTACGCTGAATGTCAGATGCTACTTTTTTATAATCCTTATCTTTTAAAGAAGATAGGTTAATCACCGTATCAATTTCATTGGCACCATCTTTTAGAGCGGCTTCTGTTTGAAAAAGAACGGTTTCAATTGTATTAGATGCAAGCGGGAAATTTACAACCGTAACGAGTTTAATATCACTTCCATCTAGCATATTATGGGCAAATTTAACAAAATTGGGATTAATGCAAACCCCTAAAAATTTATTCTCTATTGCTTCTTTAATAAGCCCTTCAATATCTTCTGATTTAGCATCCGCTTTTAAAAGAGTATGTTCAATATATTTATTTACAGTTTCCATAAAAACTATTATATCAAAACAAGGTTTTTTGGGCTAGGGTTTATATCAAAAGAAGAATTTATATTTTCTATTGTGATTTCTAAAATTCTTTTTTTGGCTTCAATTGTGTTATAAGCGTTATGCGGAGTTACTATAACATTATCTAATTCCATCATTTCTTTGACAAAGAGAAACTTCCTTAGGCAATGCAGCTCATAATGCTCTTCCACTTCGCATTTTTTAAAATATGCGCATAGTTGTTCTTCACATTCAATAACATCTATTCCGGAGGCCAATATTTCTTTGTTTTTAAGCGCAGCAAAAAGTTCATCCGTATTTACAATCTCGCCTCTTGCAGCATTAATTAAAATTGCAGTTTTTTTCATCTTTTTAAATTCTTTTTCGCCGATTAATCCTTTTGTTTCATTTGTCAAGGGGCAATTGACAGTAACGAAATCTGATTTTTCCAACAGTTCATCCAATTCTACATAATTAGTATTTTCATCGTCTTTGTTGATATCATAAACAATAACATTCATATCAAAGCCTTTGGCAATTTTTTGAACTTTTTTACCTATTGCGCCAAGCCCGATTATACCAAGCGTTTTATGGCAAAGCTCCAACCCTTCAATTTCATCATATTCAACAACACCATCCAATAAATCCTTTTTAGCAGGAATTATTTTTTTAGCTAAAGCTAAAAGCAGAGAAAAAACATACTCTGCAACGGTAGAATTACCATAGTTTCTGGCATTAAATATTTTAATGCCTTTTTGCCTGCAATAATCCAAATCAATATTAGAATAGCCGACACATCTTAGAAAAATATATTTTAAATTTTCAAAATTCTCTAAAACCTCTTTTGTAAGATAAGAATCCACAAATATACTTAACGCCTGTGCTTCTTTGACAGATGGATCTATATATGTTGCATCCAACAAAGGAAACTCATAATATATCGCTTCTATATCGGACCTTTCTTTGAACTTTTCTTCAAAAAAAGTTTTTTCATAAGGTTTGGTATTATAAAATATTATTTTCATAAAATTAAAATAATATTAAAATTTTATGAATTTAATTAGCCATATAGTTACATTCTATTCTTGCGATTCTATATCGCTTGAAGTTGAAGCACTTTCAAAAATGTTTGCCTGCTGAATAGAATTATTAAGTTCTTCTTTCGCCTGTTCAACATTAGACACTTCATCTTCTTCATTCGTATTTACAATTTTATTGACAGAGACAACAAGATCATTTCCATCAAGTGTTTGAACTCTAACACCTGTAGCAGGTCTTCCCTGACGAGAAATTGCAGAAGCTATAACTCTTGTTACAATTCCGTTTGCAGTCACTACCATAATTTCATCTGTTTCTTTAACAATACTTAAATCAACAAGCCTTGAAGCAGATGATTTGAATTTAGTTGCAATAAGTCCCAAACCGCCTCTGTTTTGAGTTCTAAATTCCGAAATCTTTGAGCGTTTTCCAAAACCGTCTGAAGTTATTACAAGTAAATCTGCATCATAGTCTTTTGGAACAACATCGCATCCTATAATTTCGTCAGATGTTCTAAGTTTCATCGAATTTACACCTCTTGCGGTTCTACCTAGAGGTCTAAGGTCTTCAATCGGAAATCTTATTGCCATACCGCAGCTTGTTCCGATTATTATTTCATCATTACCTTTAGCAAGTTTAACCCAGTTCAATGTATCATTTTCTTCAAGACCGATTGCAATCAGTCCATTTTTTCTGATTGATTTAAAGTTATCAAGAGAAATTCTTTTAATATAACCTTTTTTAGTTAGCATTATAAGGTTCATATCTTCTTTAAATTCGCTAACAGGAACAATTGCTGTTATTTGTTCATCTTGTTCAATAGGAAGAAGATTAATTATAGGAAGACCTTTTGCCTGACGCGAACCTTCAGGAAAATCATATACAGATAAACAATATACAAGCCCTTTAGAAGAGAAGAACAATACTTTATCGTGCATCATTGCAGTGAAGAAATGCGCCACATCATCATCCTCTTTGGTTTTCATGCCGCCTTTTCCGCGTGTTGCACGATTTTGACGGGTGAAACTATCAAGAGAAATTCTTTTAATATAACCTTGACGAGTAATAAATACTGCCATTTGGGTGTTAGGTGTCAAATCTTCAACGCTCATTTCGCCTTCTTCGGCTATAATTTGCGTTTTTCTTTCATCACCGTATTTTTCTTTATCTTGCATCAACTCTTGCTTAATTAATGCAAGAATTTTATCTCTTGAAGATAATAAATCTTCGTATTCTTCAATTTTCTTTAATAATTCGGCATGTTCATTTCTAATTTTATCTTGTTCTAATCCTGTTAAACGTCTTAATTGCATCTCTAAAATTGCATTTGCCTGTTCAACATCCAAACCAAAACGGCTGACAAGACCATTTCTGGCAGCTTCAGTTGTAGGAGACTTTTTAATCAATTCAATTACTTCATCAAGCGAATTAAGTGCAATCATCAAGCCTTCTAAAATATGAGCTCTTGCTTTCGCTTTTTTAAGATAGAACATTGTTCTTCTTGTAATTACATCGACTCTGTGTTCAACAAATTCAGATAATACTTCATATAGATTTAATAGTCTTGGCTGTTGGCCGACAAGCGCTACCATATTAAAACCAAAACTTGTTGAAAGAGCAGTTTGTTTGTATAAATTATTTCTTACGACATCGGGTTTAGCATCTCTTTTAAGCTCAATTACTATCCTCATGCCATCTCTGTCCGATTCATCTCTAAGATCTGAAATGCCTTGAATTTTACCATCTTTAACAAGTTCTGCTATTTTTTTGATTAATTCGGCTTTATTAACCTGATATGGAATTTCAGTAACTACAATTGCATTTCTTCCCTGACGGCCGCCACCTCCCTGGAGTTCTTCAATAGATGAAACGGCCTTCATTTTAATTGAACCTCTGCCTGTTTCATAGGCTTTTTTGATTTCAGATGTGCCAACTATTGTTGCAGCAGTCGGGAAATCCGGCCCTTTAATATATTGCATAAGCCCGTCTGTTGTAATTTCAGGGTTATCAATGAGCGCGATTAAGCCATCTACCACTTCATCAAGATTGTGAGGCGGAATATTTGTTGCCATACCAACGGCAATACCTGATGTTCCGTTTAACAATAACATCGGAAGCCTTGTAGGAAGCACTGAAGGCTCTTCAAGTGAACCATCAAAATTTGGAACAAAATTAACTGTTTCGCAGTCGATATCCGCAAGCATTGCAGTTGTAATTTTGTGCATTCTTGCTTCCGTGTAACGCATTGCAGCGGCACCGTCACCATCGACTGAACCAAAATTTCCATGACCATCTACAGTTAAATACCTGGTTGAAAAATCTTGTGCCATACGAACAAGCGCTTCGTAAACGGAGCTGTCGCCGTGGGGATGATATTTACCAAGAACCTCCCCAACTATACGGGCACACTTTTTAAAAGGTTTATCAGGCGTCATGCCAAGCTCATTCATAGCAAAAAGAATACGCCTGTGGACAGGTTTTAAGCCATCTCTTACATCAGGCAATGCACGACCCACAATAACACTCATTGCATAGTCGATATAGCATCTTTTCATCTCTTCTCTAATATTAACAGGAACAATTTTTCCATCATCAAATAAGCTTGTCTGAGCCAAAATATAAACTCCTTATAGTCTAGAATAATTATATTATACCCAAAACAAACCAATAAAGCAAAAGTATTATTTAACTTGTTTTTAATCAAATTTCAATATATTATTATAAAAAAGGAGTATATGAAATGGGCGTTTGGCCGACACAATATTTTCACACCCCACATTCGGATAATTCGCTTGAACAAATTTGGGATGATATAGATAACTGGAGTTTTGAAGATGATTACAACAGGGAAGACCATCATAATGCTATTTATATGATTGTGCCTTTTCCGCCAATGGAATTAAATGGCAAATTTTTAAAAGGGATGTTTTTTTCCCAAGCGTGTGATACTCTTTTGGCAAAATTTCCAAATTTAAAAAAAATGTTCAATGTTGTTGCACACACTATGTTTTCAAGCTATTCGCACTGTGATGGTGCCGATATTTGTTTTGCCTGCTATAAAAATGAAGCAAGGGAACAATACTTTAGGAAAAAATATCCCCACAAAAGCCATATCGCACTTGTGCCACTACAGCCGGCCGATTATACAAATGAATATTATATAGGGCCAACCCTTAACACGCCCAAAAAAATCGACGTAATATGTATATCAACTGCATATCCTGTCAAAAACCTGCCTATGCTTGCAAAAGCACTAAAAGCATATGAATCAAAATACAATAAAATATTAAAATGCACAGTAGCCATAGGAAATAGGGACGCAGTCAAGCTTGAAGACGGAACAATGGACTATTCAAAAGTCCGTTGGGATGCAAAAGCCGAGCTTGAAGAAATTGATGAAATATTAATAAATACTGAAAAATATATTGATTTTCACCCTTACATTGAATATAAAGATATTGCAAGATACTACTCGTCTTCAAGATGCGCTGTTTTAACTTCTCTTATGGAAGGAAAAAACAGATTTATAAATGAAGCAATGAGCTGCAACGTCCCTGTAGTTGTATTTAAAGACCACAATAAATATGCCCGTGGCGACTACCCTGTATTTTTTGGAAATTCCGGAGAATATGCTCCCGAATTTACCCCCGAAAGCCTTGCTGACACTATTCACAAGGTCTTAACAAATCAAGATAAATATGAACCAAGAAAAAACTACCTGATGCATTCAGGAAGAAGAAATTTTGTAAACACACTTGTAAATGCTCTTCCATACTATAAAGAAAATATTCCTGATTATAGTGAAGAGGGGGGGGTTCAAAATAATTTATGGATTGATATGGCAGTACAAGCAAGCTATGGAATAAGTTTTCACGATTTTCTTTACGATAAAAAAACCAATCTAACCTGGGTTACGGGTCTTGATAGAATTTCAGATGCCATAGATTATTACACTTCATTATTTGGTAAATATATTTAGGTAGAATTTTTATGTCGAATAAAAAAATAAAAACATTACTTGTATTTGGAACAAGACCTGAAGCAATTAAAATGTGCCCTTTAGTTCAAAAGCTCCAAAAAAATCCGAAATTTGATGCTAAAGTATTGGTTACCGCCCAGCACAGACAAATGCTTGATAGCGTTTTAAAGCTTTTTGACATTGTTCCTGATTACGACCTAAATTTGATGAAACCAAACCAAAATCTATGGGAGCTTTCAAGTAATATTCTTCTTGGAACAAAAGAAATATTTGACACGGCAAAACCCGATTTAGTCCTTGTCCATGGAGACACAACAACAGCAGGATTGAGTGCTTTATCTGCTTTTTATTCAAGAATTAAAATAGGTCACGTTGAAGCAGGACTTAGAACATTTGACAAAGATTACCCTTTCCCTGAAGAAATAAACAGAGTCCTTGTAGATTCAATTTCCGATTTAATGTTTTGTCCAACCGATAAAGCAAAAGAAAATATTGAAAAATCGGGAATTTCAAAAGGCATCTATAAAACAGGAAACACTGTAATTGATGCTCTTTTATATGTTGTAAATAATAAAGAAGCAAATCTTGATTTTATAGGCTTAGACCCAAATTTAAAAACTATTCTTCTAACTTCCCATCGAAGAGAAAATTTTGGAAAGCCCTTGGAAGAAATATGTCGGGCAATAAAAGAACTTATACAAAAAAACAAAGATATTCAGGTAGTTTATCCGATGCATCTTAACCCAAATGTTAGAAATACAGTAAAGCCGATACTTGAAGGAATAGAAAGAATAAAACTTATTGAGCCTTTGGATTATGCTCCGTTTTGTTCTTTGATGAAAAAATCCCATATAATCCTCACTGATTCAGGAGGTGTCCAGGAAGAAGCACCTTCGCTTGGTGTTCCTGTTCTTGTTTTAAGAGATGAAACAGAGCGCCCCGAAGCTATTGAATATGGAGGAGTGAAATTAGTTGGAGCTCATAGAGAAAAGATTGTTTCAAGCGTTCAACATCTGATTGATGACAATGAAGCTTACCAAAAAATGTCTAAAGCGGTAAACCCTTATGGTGACGGTATAGCCTGCGATTATATTGAAAAAATAATTGAAAATTATTATTCTGTCTAAAATTATATTTCAAATTTTGGAGCTTTAGAACACACTTCACAAGTAAAGCTTTTTGTATAACAAAGCTGCTTTGTCTCTGTTTCAAATCCATCAAAAGTTAAAAGCTTATTATACAAAGGAACTCCTCGTTTTGTAACTATCTTTAAGACTTCAAGCGCTTGCATAGACGAAATTGTATTTACTATAGGAGATAGAGAAGCAAATACTTCTTTATCATTAACCATAGGTTTTTCCATAATACAAGCCAAACAACCTGTTTTTTCAGGATTAATTGTTGTGATTTGTCCCTTAAACCCTTGAACTGCACCATGAATTAGAATTTTATTGTGGCGAATTGCAATTTCATTTAAAAAATATTTGCTGTCGTAAGAATCAAAACAATCGACAATAATATCATAACCTTGAATAATTCTTAAATAATTATTTTCATTCAGACGGACTTTTTCAATATCCACTTTTATATCGGGATTAAATTCACTTACCCAGTCTTTTGCAGACATTACCTTTGCACGGTTTATACTTCTGTATTTATGTATAATTTGTCTGTTGAAATTGCTTTCTTCAATTATATCTCCATCAATTATTTTAAGTTCGCCGACACCAAGCGCAGACAAGCTCATAATAACACCGGAACCTAAGCCTCCTGCTCCCATAATAAGAATTTTAGCATTCATTAATTTATCTTGTTCTTCAAGACTTAGTCCTTGTTGTGCCAAATTTCTTATATATCTTGTCGCTTTTGCCATAATCTTTGTTCTTCCTTAAAACTTTCTTTTTTATAGCACAATTTACTAATTAATACAATTTTTTATAGAAGCATTAAGACTTCACGGACTAATTTGCAAGCTGTCGCAGTACTTGTTTTTGTAATATCAATATCAGGAGCAAGTTCCATAATATCAGCTCCTATTATATTAAATTGTTTTAAATATTTAAGCCAGCATATAAGTTCATTGTAACTGAAACCGCCGGCTTCGGGGGTTCCGACTCCGCTCATTAAAGAAGGATCTAATACATCTAAATCTATTGTTAAAAATATATTTTTATCTTTAAATTTATCTAATTGCTCTTTTTTATAAAGAATTGTGTTATGGGTTTTAGCCAGTTCAAATTCTTCTTTTTCGCCGCTTCTAAGACCAATTTGTGCTATATTTTCAAAACCTGTTAATTGGGCTATCTGCCACATGACGCCACTATGGGTCAAGGTTTCGCCTAAATACTGATTTCTCAAATCAGTATGAGCATCAAACTGAATAACTGCAACATTATCATATTTTTTTAATACAGATTTAACACTTGCAAGCGTTATAAGATGTTCTCCGCCAAGGGCGAGCAGTTTTTTATTGTTATTATAAATAAAATCGACATTTTCTTCGGTTATTTCAAGAGCCTTTTTGGCATTTCCAAAAGGATATTCCAAATCCCCGATATCATAGAATTTGACCTGCTCCATTTCCATATCAAATATAGGTGAATAAGTCTCAATTCCGATACTTTCAAGCCTCATTGCCTGAGGGCCGAAGCGCGTACCTGCTCTATTTGAACAAGTGCAATCATAAGGCATTCCAAGCAAAACTATCCTTGAGCTTTCAAAATCATCGTTTGCACCTATAAAATCTTTAGATAAAAAAGGCCCTGGAGCCATAAAGTCTTTTTTCATTAATTTTCCTCAAAAGCAGTGCTTTTTTCTAAAAGCTCTCTTGCAGATTCTTCATAGCCCAATCTTCCCATTAGGCCATAGGTATAGTTTTGGGTTTGTTCTACTCCGGGTTGGTTAAATGCATCTATATTATAAAGTTCTCCCAGAATTGCAACTTCAACTTCAAACATATAAAACAGCTGCGCCAAATAATATTCGTTGATTTTTGGCAAAGTTATTGTCAAATTGGGACGGTTATTATTGGTCAAAGATGCTGCTGTTGCATCTGCTTCAGCATTTATTAGTTTGTTGATTGTTTTGCCGCCTAAGTAATTTAGCCCTGTGTATTCAAAAATATTTGGAATTTCAACGCTGTTTTCAAATTCTTTGACTCTTATAAATGTAATAACTTTATCGTTTTTGCCTTCGTTGTAAAGTTGAATTTGACTGTGCTGGTCTGTTGCACCAAGCGCTTTAATTGGGGTCGGACCGTTATTTATTTTGTTTCCTTCTCTATCAAGTTCTTTTCCAAGTGATTCTGCCCAAAGCTGTGCATACCAATCGCCAAGATATTTTAATCTGGATGAATACGGCATGATAACTGAAATATATTTGTGTTTTTCAATATCTAAAAGGTAGTGAATGAGTGCATTTTGTGCTGCAATATTTAATTTGATATCGGTATTTTTAAGGGATAAATCCATAATTTTTATACCCTTAATAATTTCATCTATATCAAGCCCGACAAGTGCCAATGGAACCAGCCCAACTGCTGAAAAAACACTGAATCTACCTTGTACATCGTCAGGTACAACAAATGTTTTATAGCCTTCTTCATTTGCAAGTTGTCTTAAAATTCCTGTTTGTTTGTCTGTTGTTGCAACAATATTTTTCCTGTAGTCATCACCAAGTTCTTGATAGAGCCTGTCTTTAATTACCATAAACTGACTCATAGTTTCTATCGTTGAGCCTGATTTGGTTATAACATTTACAAGCGTCTTTTTCAGATCCAAAACATCTAAAAGCCCTTTTATTTCATCAGGGTCAATATTGTCTAAAAAGAATATTTTTGGAAAATTATCTCTTTGTTCTTTTGAAAGCAAATTCCAATAGGGTTTTAAAAGCGCATTGGCAAGAGCTTTTGCTCCAAATATGGAGCCTCCTATTCCAAGCACTAACACATTATCAAATCTGCCATCAACCATAGCGGCAAATTCTTTAACATACCAAACGGTTTCTTCATTGTAGCCTAAATTCATCCATTGAAGAAAACTTCCGGGTTTGTCTTTATTCATATTAAGCTTTGTAATAATTTCTTGAATTTTTGGAGCATATTCGCTGAATTTTTGTTCAATATCCAACCCTGCGTCACTCGTTATTTTATTTGAAATATTAACGTAATCAAGCCTTATCATTAACTTTTAAACCTTAGAATAATTCAGACAATTTTATTTTAACTTGCTAATAATTTTGCGTAAAGCCCTCAAAGGAATTAATCACATTTCAATAAATTTCTTAATCCAGTCAAGCACTTCTTGAACTTCATAAGGTTTTGGAAGATAAAGATCAGCTCCTGCTTTTAAAATTTCGCTTTTATTGAGATAAGAAGATGAAAAAATCAATTTTATTCCATCATCAGATATCTTTTTTGCAATTTCAAGACAATTATCATCACTTGCCCAATCAAGAAGAACAACTTTAGGCCTGCAGGTTTCATAAATTTTATTAAATTCAGAAATATTACTTACAGTTGTTATTTTAATTCCATCTAATTCGCAGATATTTTTTAAAAGATATGCAAGAGAGCTATCCGGCTCAAAAACAATTACTTCTTTGTTTTCACAGTAATTTGAAACCTCGCCTTTTAATTTCATCCTATCTATCACATAGCTTGAAACATCACTGTTACAAAGTTTTATTGTGCTTCTTAGTGAATTTAAAATGTCTTTGTATGAGCTGAATTTATTTTTTTCACAAGAAGCTATATTCAATTTCATCAAACCCTGTTTAATTTCGCAAATTCCATCACTTGAACATATCGTAAAATTATCATTAAATTCGTTTGTTGAATAGAATTTATTTAAGATATTATCAAAGCCAAAAGTCAAAAAGCTTGCAATTTTTTCAGCTTTAATAGTCTGCGTAATTAATATAAAATCATTTTCATCAATATGCCCGCAATAATCATCCGGCGCAAGAATTGAACTTATTATGGCACCCAGTGTCTGAAGCACTTTTTCATAGGCAATTTCACCATATATTTTTTGATATAATTCAATTCCTTTTATTTTTATTAAAAGATAGGAAATATCATCATCTGCTTTTAAAGATTTATCAATTGCTTTTAGGGTGATATTTTTATTTAAAAACCTTGTTGTCGGATTAATTGAGCTTTCAAGATATCTTCTTATATGAGCCTTAAAGCGCATTTGGAATTCCGATTTTGAAATAGCATCTTCAAGATAATCGTCCGCTCCCATTTCAAGCGTTTTCAATTTGTCTTCAAGGTCATCTGATTTTGATATTGCAATAATAATAGGGTGATTATTATAAGTTAAAACCCTGATTTTTTGCACAAAATCACTTAATTTTTCTTTTATGGTATCAGAAATTATAATAAATTCTATATTTTCTTTTTGAATAATCGAAAGTGCCAAAGAAAGATTATCTGTGTATTGGACATTTTGTCCTAAGGCTTCAATTAGTTTCTTATATTTAATTGAAAGCTCTTTTCTTGTGCTTATTATGAGGCTATTTGTTTTATACATTTTCAAATTTCCTTTTCGTTGCACTTTCTATCTCATAAATCGGAAAGTATATCAAAAATTCTGTTTCAAGATTTTCCTTTGAGCATTGAACATCAATTTTACCATTAACTTTATCTATAAGATTTTTTACAATATAAAGCCCCAAACCGCTTCCTTGCGTTGTTGTAGAAATATATGAATCCAATCTTGTGAATTTTTCAAAAATTCTTGCTTTATCTTTTTCTTCTATAATTACACCATAATTTTTAATGGAAAAGACTACAAAATCCTGCTTTAGAAAAATTTTTATATCAATATTATCTGAATTTTTTGAATATTTGCAGGCATTATCCAAAATATTTAAAAAAATCTGCTCGCTTAAATCCTTATCGGACAAAAAATACAGAGAACTTTTAGGTTTTTCAATATTAAAATTAAAATCTTTGTAGTTTGATTTTGTGAGCTTTATTGCATTTTGAATGCATTGGTTAGCTTCAAGCTTTGAAAAAACTGCTTTATTTTCTTTATCTTCAAGCTTTGCAACATTTAAAATATTTTCAGTAAGCTTAATAAGTCTTTCAGATTGATTAAGCATAATATTTAAAAACTGCTTCTTTTTATCATCATCGATTTTATCAAAAGAATTTATAAGAGTCTGACAAAACCCCTTTATGCTTGTCAAAGGCGTTCTTATCTCATGAGATAGCGTAGATATAAATTCTTCTTTTATATTTTGTTCTTTCATAAAAACGACTTATATTTCTATTTCTTTTTTTATTATATCAAAAATTTCATCCAAACGGCTTTTATTATTTAAATATAAATAACCTATAACCGCTTCAAAAGAGGTTGCAAGCGAATGTACTTTCGGGTTATTTTTTTTATTTATTGTCATTTTTATATTTCTTGCACGTCTTTGAATTCCAATTTCATCTTCATTGAAATATTTTTCAATTTTTATAATTAAATCCGCCTGAAATTGAGCGCAGACATATTTTGTAGATAGTTGATGCATTTTATTTTGAAGAGCGGTTTTATCTATAACAACAGACCTTATAAAAAGCTCATATACAGCATCACCTATATATGCATAGTGTTTTAAATTGTATTTCAAATCGGATTCCATAAAAAAATAATACAAAAAATGTTACATTTAAGCAATTTTCAATACAAAAAATACTTTATTATTTTAAGGAGTTTAATCTTAACAATGTCAGGTGAACAAATTAACAATAAACCAAGTATAATGACCTATGCAGCATTTCCTGCAATAACAACAGGGATAAGTGCTGCTCACGGTATAACAGGAGCCAGAGGTATTAAAAATGCAATCAAACTCCAAAACCACCAAGGCTTCAAAAAGCTTGCAAATTCAATTGACACCGACGTTTTTACAAAAAGCATAAAACTCTCTGAAGAATATGAAAAGCACAAAAGTCTGGTAAAAGATTTTAATAAATGGAACAATAAATTAAAAGCAGTCAAAAAAGGAAAATTACCTTTAAAAGACAGGTTCTTTAACCTGTTTAGAAAATCAGAAAACAAAATAACAGGTGAAATAATTAAAACCAAAGCAAAAGATGCAACAAAAGCACTAAATGGCGCAGATGATGCAATGAATGCCATCCAAACAGGCACAAAAGCTGCCAAAGTTGGAAAAGAAGCACTTGAAGCAGGGTTTAAAGACAGCGTTAAATCTCTGTTCAAAAAAGAAATGACAAGCAAATTCAATATGGTTATTACCGCACTGACCCATGTGCCAAAGATTTTTAATACCGTAATTCCAACTTTTAAAGAAAAAGGCATTGTAGCAGGGGTCAAAGAAGCAGGAAAAGTAGTTGTTCAGGCAGCAACAGATTTTGTTTCTTATGGCTTGGGAGGTGCTATCGGAAGAACCATAGGAGGAGTTATAGGAACTGTTATCTGCCCGGGCGTCGGCTCCGGAATAGGTGCAGCAATCGGCGATATGGTAGGTTCTATGTTTGTTGGAGGCAAAATTACAAAAACGGTTGATAAAGCAATCGGAGCCGAAGATGAAACACAATCCGACACAATCCAAAATAATCAGGTAAATAACGAAAATTCTCCTGAACAGCAAGCTCTTATACAGCAGCAGGAACTTCGACAGCAGCTTGCAAAAATGGAAGAAAATAAGCTTTATATGAATATGTAGTCTAATTTATATGCACATCAAGCGCTTTAAGATTTTCATACGAAAGCCCTGCTTCAGATAATTCTTCGGCGCTGATTCCAAAAAGGCTTATTGTTTCAATTGCTTCAATATGATTTGGGGATTTATTTTCAAATATATTTAAAACCTTGCCTACGGCATCTTCTCTGGTCATAAAATATGTAGAATTTTTGTTTTGAAGTGTTCTTTTTTTACATTTGCCCATAAATTTCATTTTGCAATAACAAAATTTCATTGTAAATAATATATTTCTATATGTAAAAATTTTTTTATTTTTTTTAACAAAATTTTTTATTTTGATACGTTATAATTAATGAGGCAACTTATGATTAATAATATAACATTCAAAAATTTTGTAAATAATATTCAATACAAAAATAACTCTGCAAACAGAGGTTATTATCCAAAAAGCAGGCTGGCGCCTCTTGGCTTGGATACTGTATCTTTTACATCCAAACCCCATGGAAATAAACCCGTAGCACGGCAAGGGGGGGGTGTAGAACCTACCAAAGATACAAAGACCAAGACCTTGAATACAGATTTAATGAATGCCTTTGATAATCTTGCCGTTTGTAAAGAGGTCTACGATAATGCAAAATTTGCAAGAGATTATTTAAGAAAAACTTTGAATAGAAATTTATCTAATTTTTTAATCAAGAACAATCCAAACGGTTCCATTTCTTCTATTGACATAAGAATAAAAAGTCCGGATAGCATCAGAGAAAAAATAGCCAGTCAATTGGGCGCCGCGATAACTGCCGATGAACCTTTTGCTTTTAACCCAAATAAAGCAGAGGAAATCAAAGTGCATTGCACGGATTTAATCGGTGCAAGAATAGTTATGGCAAAAGAAACAAAATCCGAAAGCGGCAAAATTCTAAAAGCCTTATTAAAAGATGTTGAAAGCGGCAAGCTGAAAGTAAATAAAATTGAACACTATATAGCTCAAAATGAAAACGATACCGAAGAATACTTTTCTGCAGCTGATTTAAAAGCCCTTCACAATGCTGCAAATAAACAAAGAGCATCTAAAGGATTGAAGCCGATTGCAGTTGAAACAAAAGCAAAGCCGTCAGGATATATGGCACTTCATCTCGATATAGACCTTTCAAGCAGTAATTTCAAAGTAAAAGAAAACGGCTACCATGGAGAAATCCAATTTATCGGTCAGGATGTATGCCAGTTTAAAGAACTTGAAGATTTGTGCTATAAAATAAATGCCGGAAAAGATATCAAAAGCGGCGATTATTCTTATGCTCCTTTTGTAAAATATTTTAAAGAACAGATGAAAAACCCTGCTTATCCAAATTTAAAAGAAGATTTTGTTCAATATACGAAAAAAGCATTTTTGTTCCAAAAGAAAAAGAAACCGACAAATGACAAAAGCAAATCACAACTTCCTTCAATTGAAAATTGCAATATGGAAGGCAAAATCCCATCGGGGCTTGATTTTAGAGTATTAAACAAAATTAAAATCAACTGCGAAAATACTTCCAAAATAACAAAACAATATACAAATCCCGCAGCATAAAATATAAAGCTTTGATAAAGATTCTTTTGTTTTTATTTTAATTGTGTTATCTTATTTTCATTAGATAACAGATTTGGAGAATTAATTATTATGTCAAATTCCACGGTAGAAGTAGTTAAAAAATGCTGCTGCGCACAGTTTAATCAACTTGCTTCAAAAGCTGTTGAAGATATTAAGGCGCGCGCAGGAAAAGAAGGCCAGTTTTTAAATTGGATTGAAGTTTTACCAAACATTGAACTTCAAAATTTAGACAAAATGAATGAAATGGTAAAAGCTGCAAAAGGTAATAAATTCACGGACCTTGCTATTCTTGGCATAGGCGGCTCCCGTCATACAACAGAAAATATTACAAAATTATTAGATTTAGATGATAGAATTCATTTCTTCTCATCAGTTGAACCAACCAGCTTTGACAGATTCATCAAAAAACTTGATTTAGATAAAACATTGTTCCTCGTTGTTTCAAAATCAGGTACAACATTAGAAACTACAGTCGGCTACGAAAAAACAAAAGCTGCAGTCGAAAAACACCTGGGTTCAAAAGATACATCAAGTAATTTTGTTGCAATGACAGATAAAAATGCCGAAAAATCAGCACTTAGAAGAATTGTTGAAAGTGGTGAAATCAAACTTTCAGGTTTTGTTCACGACGATGTCGGCGGAAGATTTTCAATCTTTGATGATGCAACAATATTTACATTGTTGTTCCTTGGAAAGACAGTTGATGAAGTTAAAGAACTTTTAAGCGCTTCATTGGATGCTCAAAAAGAATTTTTAAATCCAAATGTAGATGAAAATGAAGCCCTACAACTTGCAAAATTTAATATTAAAGCTAAAAATGCAGGCAAAAGCAGACACTTTGTTGAATATTTTGGTGACGAATTTTTCGGTACAACTCTTTGGGAAAAACAGTTAAAAAATGAATCACTAAAAGCACGAATTTCAACAGATACAAACGTAGGCCCCGGGTATCTTCACTATAACGCAGAAGCTGACCTTGATGTTGAAAACACAGATAGCTTCTTTACATTTGTTTATGTAAAAACGGACGATAAAGTAATGAATGCTGTTATGGAAGGTGTCATCAGTGCTTATAGTGCACAGCATCCTGTATCTAAAATTGTTTTAGAAGATTTATCTATGAAATCAATTGCAAGATTTATCGAACTAAAACACTTTGAAACTTTATACACAGGCTGGATTTTAAGAGCAGCAAAAGGCAATATCACTGATTCAAATACAGCACTTGAAGAAGTTTTACAGCCAAATGTTGAAAAATATAAAAAAGAAGTTAAAAAAGCATTAGCTAAATAACTTTAAAATAAAATCCAAAACATCTTTGAGACGGCAATATTGCCGTCTCAAATAATATAAGGGCATATAAAGAAATTATAAAGAAACGCATAAAATAGCTATTTTAGGAGGCAAACAATATGAAAGCATCGGATTATTTAATTAAAAAACTTGAAACATTGGGAATTGAAGAAGTTTTTGGGCTACCGGGAGATTTTAATTTCAAAATCATTGAATCCGTTTTAAATAATAAAAATATAAATTGGGTAGGCTCCACAAACGAACTGAATGCAGGCTACGCTGCAGATGGCTACGCCAGAATTAAAGGCTATAGCGCAATTATTACAACTTTCGGTGTTGGAGAATTATCTGCAATAAATGCTATAGCAGGGTCAATGGCAGAAAATAATGCTGTTTTAAAAATAGTTGGCGTCCCAAAAACAAAACATATTAAAAATAACACCCTGCTTCATCATAATATTGTCGATACTAACAATAAACCAAATTATAAAGCTTTTTACGATGCTTATAAAAATGTTGTTCAAAAAGCCTTCTTTTTATATGAAAAAAATATTAAAAATTCAATTGATAATGCTATAGATACTCTAATTAAATACAAAAAGCCTGTTTATATTGCGCTGCCCGTTGATGTCTGCGATATGGAAATAAAAGAAAACGAAAAAGATTTTGTCTTAAATATTCCTAAATCAGATAAAAAAGCGGTTGAAAAAGCAGCTGATATGATTATCGAAACAATCAAAAAATCTAAAAATCCGATGATTTTAGCAGACATTTTAACTAAAAGGTTTGACGGAAAAGCTGCCTTAAATTCTCTTCTTCAAAGAACAAATATGATATCTTGCGCGCTTTTAAGAGGAGCAGGTATTATTGAATATAATACTAAAAATTATCTTGGAATTTATGGTGGCACTTTAGATAACAAAAAGGCATATAACATGCTAAATACAAGCGATTGCATAATTGAAGCAGGGTGTGTTATATCTGACTTGAATACAATGAATTTTAGCTATAAATCTAAAGGTGATATTATAATTCAGCCTCATTTTACAATTGTCAAAGGTAAAAAATTTGATAATATAGAGCTTAAAGATATCTTAGAAGCCTTAGCTCAAAAAATCAATTATATTGAAAAAAAGGAAATCATTAATGATTTTTGTTATAAAAAAACAGACATTAAAGCAAGCGATAAATTAAGCTGTGATTATATTTATTCCAAACTTCAGGATTTTTTAAACGATAACGACATTTTTGTAACAGAAGTGGGACTGATTCCATTTGGGCAAATGCCAATGAAGCTACCTAATAGTATTACTATAGAAAATCAGATGCTTTGGGGTTCAATCGGCTGGGCAACAGGGGCTGCTGAAGGATGCGCTTTTGCATCTAAAAATGAAAAAAGAAGAACAATTCTTGTGACAGGAGATGGTTCTCATCAGCTAACTGCACAGGAAATTTCAACAATGATGAGATATGGCTTGAAGCCGATTATTTTTGTAATTAATAATTCAGGGTATAGTGTTGAAAGAATACTTTGCGATGATGTTGATTATGAATATAATAATATTGCGCATTGGGACTATAGCCTGCTTCCAAAAGTATTTAAAGGCGACTGCTACGTTGCAAACGCTAAAACTAACGCTGATTTTGATAAGGCTTTAAAAGAAATTGAAAAAGAAAACGAAGATAAAATGTGTTATATAGAGCTTTTTACAGATTATCTTGATATTCCTTATCTTGCAAAAGGAATTGTAAAATAACCATCATTACAAGCATCTTTAGCCTGCGGCAATCTAAAAACAGCAATTAGAAAATTAGCTTTATTACCGTATTAATTTAGTCTTCTTTACTATCCTCTTTTTTAACCACAAGATTAATTAACTAAATTTTATGTCAAAGCTAGTATTAATTCGTAAAGGCTATTAACTAAAAGAAGAGGTTTAAAAAATGTGTCAAAATACGATTATGAAAAACGCACAGCAAAAAGACATTAAAGTAGTGATTATAGAGGATTACAAGCTTACAAGAGTAGGCTTAAGATGTGCTTTGAATGAAATCGAAAACATAAAGGTAGTAGCAGAAAGTGCAAATGCCGAAATGGGACTTGATATCATAAAAGAAGAAAATCCTGATGTTGTTTTGATGGATTTGGGTCTGCCAGGCATCAATGGTCTTGTTGCAACAAATCAAATAAGACAAATTAATCCGAATGTAAAAATTATCATTCTTACAAGCCACGATAGACAAGAAGAAGTACTTGCATCACTTGGAAGCGGAGCAAATGCATATTGTCTTAAAGATATTGATCCTATCACATTATCAAATGTCATTAAAAATGTTGCAAAAGGCGCTTGTTGGATAGATAGCAATGTTGCCCATCTTGCACTTAAATTTTTCCCAAAACCTGAAAATACTGAAATTGTAGGCACAACATCAAATAACGATAACAAAGCAAAATTAACCGAAAGAGAACAAGAGGTTCTAAAGCTTCTTGTGCAAGGCAAATCGAATACTCAAATTGCACAGGAACTTATCGTTTCGGTGCACACTGCGAAAGCTCATGTTTGTTCAATTTTACAAAAATTATGCGTTGATGATAGAGTTCAAGCTGCAGTAAAAGCCATTAAAGAAGGGCTTGTTGCCGTATAGGTGATTGATAGTCAAAATTAAAGGAAGAGGGTTATTTAATAATGCCCTCTTCTTTTAATACTTTTTTGATTTCCAAAACAAGATTTTCTCTATCTTGCCTGAAGCTATCTTCATTGTACATTTTACCCAAACCTGAGACAAACCAATTAAGATTAACATTTAAATTTTTATGCAATTGCATAAATAAAGTTGCAGAAGGGGTTCTTTCTCCTCTTTCGTAACATACGATTGTTGCAGCCGGAATATTTATCTTTTCAGAAAACTTAGCTACCGATAAACCCATATCCTTCCTTATTTTCTTCAAATTTTCCTGTAAGATAATTGTCTCCATTTATACCCCAAATAAATTAAGTTTTGTAAATATATGCAATTGCACTTGATTTTTTATTGCAATTGTATATAATTAAAAGTGTAAGAGTAGTTTTTTTATTATTAACTATACCACACAAATGGAGAAATTTGGCAATATTTTGCCTTATTTTTTGATGCCTTTTTGGCGTAATTTCAATATCTATGAATTCGTAATGTAATACAAAAAATAAATTTTAAGGAAAATAATATGAGAATTAAAGGTTTTTCTTTAATCGAACTTTTAATTAGTTTGGTTATAATATCACTTCTTGTTGCAGCATTTGCTCCGATTATCACAAAGAAGCTTAAAGCTTCAGATATTTCAATAGGTTCTTTTGGAAGCGGAAGTAATGTTAATATGACACTGGAAAGACAAGTTACAAAAGAAGATTGCGACAAATATGACACCATGTTTATTCCTGCAAGTTTTAATGGAGGTATAAGAAACTTATGTGTTACTAAATACAATATGGGAGATAATGAACTTCCTTTGGCCGATAGTGTTAAAAAGCTATCAGTTGGGAATACTTGTTCAGACAAAGATAAAGGAAACTGCTGTTGGCAGGGGCAAACATCAGACAACTGCAGCAATACAGGTAATAATGGAGGTGACTATTCAGGATGCAACAGAACGGTCTGCAACTTTCAAGCAGCAAATGCAAGTTGTGCCAATTATGCTCCAAATGATGAAAATGAAGGGCGCTGGAGACTGCCAAACAAAGATGAACTCAACAACTGGATGGGAAATCTTATAAGCATAAATAACAATAAAGGAAAAGAAGGTCTGCAGCTTTGTGACTACACAAGTGACCAATACGGTATGGTCAAGTGTAACTTTGGAGCAAAATGTGGAACATCATACTGTTTTTCAAACAGTATTTGGTCGGGGACTATATCACAAGATACAACAGATAAATACTACGCAGCTGCAATAGACAATGGAAAAGATGTGCAAAACGCATATTCTATTGAATATCCTTTTTCTGCAAGATGTGTTTTGGATAGTATTGCTGTTGATATATCAGAGCTTCCGAGCAAAGACGATGATAAACAAATATCATCATTTGAAGGAGAGCCGAAAAGCCAGGCGGATTGCGATAAGTTGACTGCAATATTTATCTCAAAAGAATATTCAGGAGCAGGCAGAAATATATGTGTAACTAAATACAACGTAGGCGATTTTGTAGATGGCGAATATGGCCCCTTGATTCCTGAATCATACCAGCAGTATAAACTTGGCGCCAATCAAACCTGCCCTTCAAACGGTAACTGCTGCTGGATTGGGACAACAGCCAAATCCCCCTGCGGTTTGAGCGGCAATGAAGGAGCAAATTACTCCGGCTGCACAAGAACAAATTGCCAGTGGAATGTAGCATACGCAGCCTGTGCTCTTCATACAGCAGGAGGATTAACCAACCCGGGAGACTGGAGACTTCCAACAAGCGCTGAATTAAGCTCCTGGAGCACCCACATGGCAAAAATAACAACCAACAAAGGTAAAGACGGGCTTCAATTATGCTTAGACGGCTCTGCAACAGGCTTTGTAACCTGCCCTTGGAATGGAGCTTGCGTAAACAGCTATAATGCAGCCTGTCACTCATTTATGCTGTGGGGAAGCACAGAAAGTTCAGGCAAGCGCTATGGTTTATATAATACAGGAAGTTTAGCACCTTATAATATAGCAGAACCTGCAAGTGCAAGATGTGTATATGATGGTAAATCCCCTAAAACAGAGGATTTAGGCGATTTTGATGATTCAAATGCACCTGATGATGAACCAAAAAGCCAAAAGGACTGTGATAAATTAATTGCAATTTTTATTCACAAGAAATACTCAGGAAGCAGCAGAAATCTGTGTGTAAGTAAATATAATGTTGGTGATGTCGGAGCAGATGGGAAAGGCCCTGATATAGCGGAGGCCTATAAAAAATATACTTTAGGTGCAGGCAACTCTTGTCCTTCACAGGGTAATTGCTGCTGGAAAGGAGTAACTGCAAGCGCTTGCGGACTTGCAGGAAACGCTAATGCCAACTACTCCGGATGTAAAAGAACAAATTGTCAATGGTATGCAGCAAATGCAAGCTGCAGCGAATATATCGCCCAAGGACAAAACAAAAAAGGTTTTTGGAGATTGCCGACTTCAGCGGAACTTTCAGCCTGGATAGCTAATGCAGATATTGTAAATAACAACAAAGGCAAAAACGGGCTGCAGTTGTGTTTAGACAGCATAACACCAGGTTTTGTTCAGTGCAATTGGAATGGAGCTTGTGCAAACAGCCATAATGCAGCCTGCCATAGTTACGGAATTTGGTCAAGCACACAATCCGGCTCCGGCTATTATTATATGCTATATAATGTCGGAATTGGTTCATACTATGCTGCAGAACCTGCAAGTGTAAGATGTGTTTATGACGGGCTTGATTATTCTCTTGCAACAAATTAAAAGTTTCATGTTATTTTTTTGTGTTAGATTTGAGGTTTGTCTTAATGATAAGCCTCTTTTTTTGAAAGCTTCTGCCGGAGTTGAAGCGTTAAAAAAAATGGTAAAACTCAACGTTTTGCCATTTTTAGCTGAAACTGTCGATAGGCGACACAGGATGTTGAACTTTTCGAGCGGTATAGCGAGATTAAGAAGCGAAACACCCACAGGAGCCTGGATTGCCACGGTATATTGAAAATTTGCCTTGCAATGATGATTATTCACATTTATGTTAAAATGAATACCGATATTAACAAAAGGCAATAAAAATGAAAACATACAATAGCGTAATTGAGCTCATCGGAAATACACCCATTGTTCAGCTTAAAAAAATTCAAAAAGAATTCAATTTAAAAGCAAATATTTTTGCAAAACTTGAATATTTTAACCCGATGGGAAGCTCTAAAGATAGAGCCGCTTATTATATGATTATAGATGCTATAGAAAAAGGCCATATAAAAGAAACTACTACAATAATTGAACCCACAAGCGGCAACACCGGAATTGCATTAGCTGCTATTGCTTCTTATCTTGGATATAAAATAATCCTTACAATGCCCGAAACGATGAGTATTGAGCGAAGAACGCTTTTAAGAGCTTATGGGGCAAAAATTGTTTTAACGCAGGGTTCAAAAGGTATGCAAGGAGCGGTTGATAAGGCATTAGAATTAAATAAAGAAATCAAAGATAGCTTCATTCCTTCTCAATTTGAAAATGAAAATAACCCAAAAGCTCATTTTGAAACAACAGCAAAAGAAATTTATGACTGTATGGAAGGTAAAATTAATGCATTTATATCTCCTGTTGGAACAGGTGGAACCATAACAGGCGTTGGAGAATTTTTAAAGTCAAAAAATTCTGATATTAAAATTATTGCAATTGAACCTGAAAGCTCACCTTTGCTATCTAAAGGCATTGCAGGCAAACACAAAATTCAAGGAATAGGAGCTAATTTTATTCCAAAAATTTTAAATCAAAAAATTTATGATGAAATTATCACCTGTACAAACGAAAATGCAATAAAACTTACTGCATTAATTGCCAAAAAAGAAGGACTTTTGGTTGGAATTTCATCAGGGGCAAGCCTTTATGGGGCAATTGAACTTGCAAAAAGAAAAGAATATGAAAATAAAAATATTGTAGCTTTTTTCCCCGATAGCGGCAGCAGATATTTAAGCTCTGATGTGTTTTGATTTGTTTTAGGTATCTTTATGGATTGCCGCGCGCCAAAGACACTTGCAATGACAGTTAAACAATTTTATGCAGTTGTCGGGTCATTAAAGATTATTTTTGTATTTTTAAACAAAGACATATCTTTAATTTCTCTCAAATAATCTTTTGCAAAAATATGGCTTTTTGAAACAAATTCAAAATTATTTTCTTTCAAAATAGTAAGAATTTCTTTGGAATTCATAAAATAATCTTTAACTTTAATATATAAATTAAATTTCTTGTATTTTTGTTTGAGTTTCAGATAAATAAATTTGATTGCATCAATAATATAGATATTATAAGCTGCATCAATTGAAAAATTAATATAAAAATCAATATTGTTTTTTGTTGCAATTTCAAAATAGCCAAGAATTTTATCTTGTTTTTCATTATAAAAAACAAATTTTTCAAACCCGTTTGAAAATTGATATATTTCTCTTGAAAAAAGCACCCTATTGTACGAATTTATATTTTCGTTATAAAAATTGCAAACTGTTCTTCCTTCTTCTTTTTTGTATGGTTTTAGGAAAAACGAGCACTTTGTGGCATTTTTTTCCTGTATATTTGAAATTTTATATAAATACTCACTGCCGCAGTTTCTAAAATTGAGCTCGTCTTTGAAAATTCCTGCTAAATCACTTCTTGTTTCATCAAAAACAACATAAAAAGACTGCGCACCCATTGCCCTATATCTTGTTGTTACATACTTAACAAGCCTCGAAGCTGTAAAAATTGCCTCATCTTCCAAAATTAATTTTGTTATCTTAAATCTTGAAAAACTTTTTGAATCTTTATCAAAAGTAATAAGACCCGTAGGTTTGCTATCTTTAAGAGCAACAAAGCTTTCATTTAGAAATTTTAATCTTAAAGGAAACAGATAATTAAAAAAACGAACAAATGCCTTTAAAAATGCTTGTTTTTCGTCTGATTTATAATTTGTAAAAACTATGTTTTTAATTTCAAACATTATTTTTGCTTTTATCCTTTTTGGTTTTTTTGATAAGCCCAAGCATTATGGCTGTGAATAGATTCAAAGGCTTCAACTTCAATTTCGTAAAAGTTGATTATTTCATTTTTTTCTAAGCCTGAAACAACATCCCTTATAATATCTTCAACAAATTTAGGGTTTTCATAAGCCTGTTCCGTTACAAATTTTTCATCCTCTCTTTTCAAAAGAGGGTAAATTTCACTGCTTGAAGAGCTTTCAATAATTTCAATTAAATCTTCAAGCCAAATATGCTTGTCATTGTCATAACTTACTTTTAATTTGACAAGGGCTCTTTGATTATGTGCGCCATAACTTGAAATTTCTTTTGAGCACGGACAAAGAGTAGTAACAGGTACTTTTGCTGTTAAATAAAATTTAAAATTACAATTTTGGTCAACTTCGCCAACAAATGCGCAGTCATAGCACATTAAAGATGTTTTTTTGCTAACCGGTGCAGTTTTAGGCAAAAAATATTTGAAAGAAAATTTAAGATAAGCACTATTTGCCTCAAGCCTTTTTTTCATTTCAAAAAGAATTTTTTCAATGTCATCCGATTTGAGACATTCTCTTCGATAGTCGTTTAATATCTCAATAAAGCGGGACATATGCGTCCCTTTGAAATGCGCAGGCAAATCAACGGACATATCAGCTTTAGCATAAACAATCTTTTCCAGTCCGTCTTTTGATTTTCTTTCGATTTCAAGCGGGATTTCAACTCCTTTTACGCCAACTTTTTGGATAGGAATGTTTCTTAAATCCCTTTGTTTTTGAACATCTTTTATCATTTAAAATGGTTAGTCTTCAAAACTGTTCTTTTCAAGTGCAAGAAGGAGTTTTAGAGCCGCAACTCTTTGTGTTTTAGGATCTGCCTGACGAAGCATTTCAACAGCTTTAATCATAACAGGATCATTATCATACCAACGATTACCTTTGCCTTGATATTGAGTTACAATTTGATAAATTCTTTCTATAACGTCTTGTGCCACGTCTTCTTGTAATTTCATCATGAAATCTTTAGCTTTATCTTTTTGCTCGTCATTAGAAATTCTAAGTAACTCAAGTGCTTCTTTTAAAATAGGGTCTCTATCATACCAACGTTTTGAATAATTAGGTTGCTCGCTCATTTAATCCACCTTTCTGTGTCATAGTATAGCAAAATTTTTAGAAATTGGAAAGCAAATCCTAAAATTTAATTCCACAAAAATTTTAATTATACCCTTGTGGGCAATTTTAGTTTACATTCTTAATTCTTACAATATTTGAATAAAACTAAAACTTGAAAGGAAAAAATATGCAAAATTCAGTTCTTGTCACGGCTCCAAAAGTTTCTATGACATCTTTTGACAACCTTTTTTTAGAGTTGTGCTCTAAAACCTGCAATTTAAAATGTAAAAATTGCTATATAGAAAAGTCTTATAAAAACGAACCTGATTTTATTGAGCTTGAAAAAATAAAAGAAGCGCTGTCTTTTGCAAAAGAAATAAAACATGAAAATAAAGGCAAAGGTTTTTCAATTTATCTTACAGGCGGAGAACCTATGCTTCACCCTGATTTTAACAAGATACTTAGAATGTGCCTTAAAGTTGCAACAACAACGGTTATTACAAATGGAACCATGATAAATGATAAAAAAGCCAGATTTTTAAGAAAAATCGACGATGAAAGTTCCTTTGAAACAATCTATAGAATAAGCCTGGATACTGTTGATGAAATCGAAAATGACAATTTAAGAGGCAGGGGCAGCTTTAGAAAAGCGCTTCTTGCAATAACATCTCTTTTAAAATACGAATTTAATCCCATTATTGCAGCTGTGAATTATAAAAACAGGAATAAAAAAGAAATTTTCGAAGAATTTAGAAATTATTTCAAAAAAAGAGGCTTTTCGATGGAAGAAATCAACCTTAAAATTATCCCTTATTTTCAAAGAAATATGCAGATGCAAGATATTGAACCTATATCTGATAATCAAATAAGAAACCTTGATTGCTCTAATTCAAGAGTAGTTTCAAAAGGGGGAGTATATAGCTGCCCGATGCTTGCAAATGATTATAGAGCAAGGGTTGGAAGCAGTCTTGAGGATTTTTCAGATACTAATTATCTTGATTGCGAATTTTGCAGCATTTGTGCTCAAAATGAAACAAAAGCACAGGCTAATGATTGGATGTAAAATTAGAATAATTCAAATTACCGAAGCTTTTTCAAAAGTCCTGCAATGGCGTATTATGTGCGTATTAAAAAACTGCCTTAATAATAAGGCAGAAAGTCGAGCATAAGCCGAGTTCTGTAATAAGGTAATTATCTGTCTAAGCGCTTTCATCTTGCAACTTTTAATTAAAAATTAAAACGGAAACAGCACCTGATTGCAATTTTTAAGCTTGCAGCCGATTGGGGTTTACCTTGCCATACATTTCACAATGTATGCGGTGAGCTTTTACCTCGCCGTTGCACTTGTACTATGCTTATGCACAGTAATATTTTTTCTGTGGCACTTTCCTCGCCCTCGCGGACACTTGGCTTTCCCAAGCAATCTGCTGTTTTGGCTGCCCGGACTTTCCTCACTAAAATAATTCTAGCGCAATTACCGTCCGACTTTTTTATCACTTTATCATAAACATAATTAAAATAGTTGAGTTATTTTGTGAAAAATAATAATATAATAGCTGTTAGGTATTATTTAAAGAGGAAGAGGAAAGAGATGAAAAAATTTCCAAAAATCCTTGCTCTGTTTACAAGCCTTATGCCAAGCGCATTTGCAAGCGAAGCAAGTCTCGTTGTTCCAAATTTTAAGGAACATCCAATGAGTTTCAACCTTCTTGTGGCTGGAATTATTGTATCTGTTTTAGGTGTAATTTTTGGTCTTATTGAATTTATCAAAATCAAAAATATCAAAGTTCACCCTATGATGGAAAATGTCGGAACTACTATTTTTGAAACCTGCAAAACATATCTTGTTCAGCAGGGAAAATTTCTTATAATATTAGAAGTTTTAATTGCCCTTTGTATTTGTTATTATTTCGGCCATCTTGAGCATATGGGATTAAATGGGACTCTTTTAATTCTATTGTGGTCGGTTATTGGTATATTAGGTTCTTATTTTGTTGCCTGGTTTGGTATCAGAATGAATACATTGGCAAATGCCAGAACCTCTTTTCAAGCATTACAATCTAAGCCTATTAATTGCCTAAATCTGCCATTAAAAGCTGGGATGAGCATTGGCGTATTATTAGTATGCGTTGAATTAATTTTAATGCTTGTAATTTTATTATTTGTTCCGGGGCACTTGGCAGGTGCTTGCTTTATCGGCTTTGCAATAGGTGAAAGCCTAGGCGCTTCTGCTCTTCGTGTTGCAGGCGGCATATTTACAAAAATTGCCGATATCGGTTCAGACTTGATGAAAATTCAATTCGGAATTAAAGAAGACGACCCAAGAAACCCGGGCGTTATTGCAGATTGTACAGGAGATAACGCAGGTGATTCTATTGGGCCTTCCGCTGATGGCTTTGAAACCTATGGAGTTACAGGTGTTGCACTTGTAAGCTTCATTTTGCTTGCCGTATTTAATCCTGAATATCAAATTCAGCTTTTAGCTTGGATTTTCACAATGAGATTTTTAATGATTATAACTTCCATTGTTTCATATTGGATTAATAATCTTGTAACTTGCGCTTATGCTAAAAAAATCTCTTGCCAAAACAAAAGATTTGATTTTGAGCTTCCATTATCCAACCTTGTTTGGCTTACATCAATTTTATCCATAATAATGACTTTTTCAGTAAGCAAATGCTTGCTTGGCCAAATGCCAAATAACTTGTGGCTTGTATTATCTTTGATAATTTCTTGTGGCACATTAGGAGCTGCTTTAATTCCTGAAGTTACAAAAATCTTCACAAGCCCAAAAGCAAAACATACAAAAGAAGTTGTAAGAGCTTCAAAAGAAGGCGGCGCGTCTTTAACAATTCTATCAGGAATTGTATCGGGCAACTTTTCCGCCTTTTGGATTGGTGCAGTTGTAGTTCTTTTGATGGGACTTGCTTATATTACAAGCACATATATTGACCCAAATGTAATGATTTATCCAAGCGTTTTTGCTTTTGGTTTGGTTGCATTCGGGTTTTTGGGAATGGGCCCTGTAACTATTGCAGTAGATAGCTATGGCCCTGTTACGGATAACGCGCAGAGCGTTTATGAGCTATCTTTAATTGAAGAAAAAGAAGGCATTAAAGAAGAAATCGAAAGAGATTACGGTTTTACTCCCGATTTTGAAAATGCTAAAAAATTCCTTGAAGAAAATGATGGCGCAGGCAACACCTTTAAAGCAACAAGTAAGCCGGTACTAATTGGAACAGCTGTTGTTGGGGCAACTACTATGATATTTTCTTTGATTTTAGTTATCAAAGATACTTTAAATATCAGCCCTGAAAGCATCTTAAATCTTTTAAATCCATACACCCTTCTTGGATTTATCGCAGGCGGAGCCATTATATTTTGGTTCTCGGGTGCTTCTATGCAGGCAGTAACTACAGGAGCCTACAGTGCAACCGAATACATCAAGAAAAATATCAAACTTGGAGAAGCTGACGACAAAAAAGCAAATCTTACTAATTCAAAAGAAGTTGTAAAAATTTGTACACAATATGCCCAAAAAGGTATGTTCAATATTTTTGCAGCACTATTTTCTTTTGCTTTAGCTTTTGCATTTTTGTCATCACCTGATAGCCACAGCAATGCCCCTGTTTCATTCTTTGTAAGTTACTTAATTGCAATAGCTGTTTTTGGCTTATTCCAGGCTGTATTTATGGCAAATGCAGGCGGATGCTGGGATAATGCTAAAAAAATTGTTGAAGTAGACCTTGAAGAAAAAGGAACGCCTCTTCACGATGCCTCCGTTGTCGGAGACACTGTCGGAGACCCGTTTAAAGATACTTCTTCAGTTGCAATGAATCCTATTATCAAATTTACAACTTTATTTGGATTGCTTGCAATGGAAATTGCAATCAGTGCCCAATTCCAGCAATATTCAAAATTTGCAGGTGTCGTATTTTTGATTATTGCAATGATTTTTGTAATAAGGTCATTCTACTGTATGTTAATACCTGAAAAGGAATAATAAATATTTAAAGCCCCGATATTAAAATCGGGGCTTTTTTAAAACTAATTTTTTATTAAGTGGTGCATTTTTTCAATTTTGGTTTCAATGTATTTTTTATTGTAATCATTAATAATTGGTTCAATTGGCACCCTTTCAACTACTTCAAGACCATAACCCGTCAACCCCTTTATTTTGGTCGGGTTATTTGTTAGAAGTTTGAATTTTGAATAATTAAGCCTTTTTAATATCTGAGCGCCTATTCCATAATCTCTTAAATCAGGTTTAAAGCCCAATGATACATTTGCTTCAACAGTATCTTCGCCGCGTTCTTGAAGGCTGTAGGCTTTGATTTTATTAATAAGACCTATTCCTCTTCCTTCGTGGCCTCTCATATAGATAAGTGCGCCTTTTCCATATTCATTTATCATTCTAAGAGCACTTTGAAGCTGATAGTTACAATCGCATCTTAAGCTGTGAAAAACATCTCCTGTAAGGCATTCGCTGTGTACTCTAACTAATGGTGTTTTATCAGAACCATCTTCTTTAACCAAAGCAACATATTCCATATTATTCAATGTATTTCTATAGCCAACTACCGTAAAATGCCCAAACTGTGTTGGCAAATTTGCTCTTGCTTCTTCAACTACAAACATTTCCTGTTTAATTCTATATTTTACAAGGTCTGCTACAGTTATTACTTTTATATCATTTTTTTGTGCAAAATCTAAAATATAGTCTCTTCTTGCCATATGGCCATCATCTTTCATAATTTCACACATAGCACCTGCCAGTGGCAAATTCATTCCCTGCATATTAGATATTTTTGCTAAATCTACAACAGCTTCTGTGTGGCCAATTCTTTCGAGCACTCCCCCTAATCTGCTCACACAAGGAAAAAGGTGCCCCGGGCGCACAAGATCAGATGGTTTTGAAGAATTATCCACAAGAACTTCTATTGTTTTTGCTCTATCAAATGCCGATATTCCTGTTGTGACTCCAAATTTATTATCTGCATCTATTGAAACCGTAAAAGCTGTTTTCATTGATTCGGTGTTATCTTTAACCATCTGTTCAAGTTCCATTTTAGCTGCAATAGTCTTATCTATTGCAACACAAATGAGACCTCGCGCCATATTTGCCATAAAATTTATATTTTGAGGAGTTGCAAATTTAGCGTTACATATCATATCGCCTTCGTTTTCTCTGTCTTCATCATCAACAACGATTATGATTTTGCCTGTTTTATAATCCTTAAGAGCCTCTTCTATTGTGCTAAACATTACCTTTCTCCTTTAAAAGCCATTTTGTTTTAAAAATTCCATTGTAATTTTAGAATTTTCATTATTTGATGTGAATTTTTTAATATATTTTGCAATTATGTCATATTCAATATTAACTTTATCTGAAATTTTTATATCCACAAGATTTGTATTTTGAATGGTTAATGGTATCAAAGATACTTCAAAATAATCTTTTTGAACATTGCAAACGGTTAAACTTACTCCATTTATTGCAATTGAGCCTTTTTCAACGATTAAATCAGTATTGCAGCAAAACCCTACTCTTTTGGCAATTCCTTCATCACAAATAGAAACAACATCTGCAATATTATCGATATGACCCGTTACAATGTGACCATCCAGTCTGTCCGTTAATTTCATTGCACGCTCAATATTAATTAAAGAGCCTTTTTTAAGGTCTTTTAGATTTGTTTTTGAAAGAGTCTCTTTCATAATATCTAGCGCATAAGCCGAATTTTTAATATTAGAAATAGTAAGACATGCGCCATTGACTGCTACAGAATCCCCGATTTTAGTATCAAAATCCCCATCGAAAGTAATTTTTGCACCATTTGAGGTCAAAATAAAATCTTCAACTTGAACAACTTTTTCAACTAAACCTGTAAACATAATATAAAGATAACATAAAGATTATTAAAGAGCATATTAAGTTTGTATTAAAAAACTTCCAAATTTCGATTTTTTCATATAGTATTATTTAATAAATTTAATAGTTTTAAGGAGGAAGTATGACAGATACCGAAGCGAAGAAAAAGAGAATTGCAAAATTGTGCGAAGAAAACAATGTTTGCTATGTAAGATTACAGTTTTGCGACATAAACGGTTCTATGAAGAATTTGTGTCTACCTGTAAGCCAGTTGAATAAAATTTTGAGCAATGCAATTATGCTGGATGGTTCTTCTATCAAAGGTTTTAGAAGCATTGAAACATCTGATATGTACTTCTATCCTGACCTTGACACATTTACAATTCTTCCCTGGGCAAATAGAGACGGTGAAAATGTAGCAAGAATCATCTGTGATATCCATAATGCAGACGGGACTCCATTTGAAGGCTGCCCCAGATGCAACTTAAAAAGAATGCTTGCCCGTGCTGAAAAACTTGGATATAAAATGAATGTTGGCCCTGAAGCTGAATTTTTCCTGTTTGAACTTGATGAAAACGGCCACGCTACGACTATTCCCCATGATGATGCCGGATACTATGATGCAGCGCCAACTGACCTTGGCGAAGATATTAGACGCGAAATTGTAAGAAATCTCGAAGCGATGGATTTTGAAATCGAAGCAAGCCACCACGAAGTAAGCGAAGGACAACACGAAATCGATTTTAAATATGCGGACGCTTTAGCTGCTGCAGATAATATCATGACATTTAAATATGCGGTAAAAAGTATCGCAAATGAATATGGAGTACACGCAACATTTATGCCGAAACCAATTTACGGCATCAATGGTTCAGGCATGCACTGTAATATTTCATTATTCAAAGATGGCGAAAATGTATTCTATTCTCCTACAGATGATTACCAACTATCTAAAGAAGCTTTGTATTCAATCGGCGGTGTCTTAAAACACGTTAAATCTTTTACAGCCGTTACAAATCCTATCGTAAACAGCTATAAAAGAATAGTTCCCGGGTTTGAAGCACCTGTTTATCTTGCCTGGAGCCTTGCAAACCGCTCGGCCTTAATAAGAGTTCCCGCCAAACGCGGCATTGCAACAAGAATAGAACTTCGTTCACCTGATCCGAGCTGCAATCCTTATCTTGCACTTGCAGCTATTTTAGGCGCTATTTTAGATGGTATTGAAAATAAAATTGAACCCCCTAAACAGGTTGAAGAAAATATCTATGAAATGACACCGAAAGAACTTAAAGCGGCAGGAATAGATTCACTCCCCGGAACCCTTTTAGAAGCCGTTTATCATATGAAAAAAGATGAAATCGTAAAAGATTCTTTAGGTGAACATATCTTGAATGAATTTGTGACAGCCAAGAAGATTGAATGGGACAGATACAGAACCTATGTAAGCCAATGGGAAATTGATGCTTATTTAAATTCTTATTAGTCTTGTTTTTCAAGCTGTTTTTTCAAATTAGCCTTCACATCGGACAATGGTCCGTTGTTGGGGGCTTTTAAATTATTAATATAATTTTTTCCATACACAAAAGGAAACTTAACAAGCCAGCTTGATTTCATCAAAATAGAGGCAGTATCTGCGCCGTGTTCAAGTACAAGTTCATCTATTGTTTTTTCATAAGATGGCGAAATTGAAGAAAAAAGCTTAATAAAATAATCGCTAAAACTTACAATTCCATATCCTGTTGAAGCAATGGGATTTTGTATGATAGTTGTAACTTTTAACCCTGCGCTTTCAGGACTTTGTGCAATTTCTTTAGGAAAAGACAAGGTTTCGCCTTTTAAAGTTTCAATTTCAACCCATTGCCCTTCATAAGACATTCTTAGAATATTGGCTTTTGGCATATAGATGTCATCTGCAACAGGCGCCATTAAAATATCGCCTTCATAGCTTATAAGGCCGTATTTATAATTCTTTTGAACAAGAAACATTCTTCCGTATAAAAGCGAAATTGAAGAATATTCAAGACCTGCAATTAAATTTGCTTTTTCATCATAAAGACAATATTTGCCTTTTTTGCCAAGCTTTGCAAATCTGTTTGCAAGTCTTTCGGCATTTGTAAAAGTGGGTTCTACAAGAATTGTTCCGTCATTTGAAATAATTCCGTATTTGCTTTTTTTCATAAAAAGAAAAGACTCATCACCCAAACGAATAAGCTTTGAATAGACGGGTTTTGTAATTTTTTCTTGTGTGTCTAAATCAACCAGCCCGAATTTTTTATTTTCGGTGTATGTTCCAATCATTGCATTTGCCGCGCAGTTAAATAAAATTAATGATAAAATTAATGATAAAACAATTCTTCTCATACAAAATATAATAACATAAAACAAATAAGTGAATACTAAGATTTTTCTTGTGGTATAATTTTATCGCTATGACAAAGAAAAAAATTATAATTTTAGCTTCATCAATTACCATTGCAATTTTACTTATTATTGGGCTTATTTTATCATTTTGGCTTGCAGCAGTACCCAATATAGTTAAAAACAGTAAAGCCCAGAATTTTATAAAAAACGAAGTAAAAAAATCACTTAATATGGATTTAATCATTAAAAATCCTAATTTAAAAACATTTGTCCGCCCGAAAATAAATTTTGAAATAGAAAATTTGATTTTAACCAAAGATAATGAAACAATAGTTGAATTAAAAGACTTTGAAACTTCTGTTTCTTTTGGAAAAATTTTAAAAAAACAAATTAAACTGAACAGGTTATTTGCAAAAAAATTAACTCTAAAAGCAGACAAATTGCTTGAAGCACTTCCTAAAGAGCAAGAGCAAAATGCGCAATTTGATTATAAAATAGATTTTTATAAGGCAAGTATCGGCTTAAAATATTTAAATATCAGTTATTTTCAAAACAAAAATCTGCTTGAGATTTTAGCTAATGATATTTTTATAAACGAAAGAGAAAGTCATAAAACTTTGGATTTTGAAAGCATAATCAAAGTTAAAAATGAAAACAAAGACTATATAACAGTCAAAGCAGATGCCAAAGATAAAATTAAAGTCTTTGATGATAAAATAACAGTAGAAGATTTTGATATTCTTGTTAACAATTCAAAAATTAAAATTGCAGCTTCCTGTGATATAAAAAATATCAAAATCAATGCAAAATCTGATAAATTCTATTTAAAAGATGTATTTGATATTATAAATTCTAATTTTATTATTCCGGATGGAAGAATTTTACTTGCACCATTAATAAAACCTAATGGCAATGTTGCTTTTGATGTTAATAGTATAAATAACGAACTTGATGGCATAATCAATCTAAATAACACAAAAGCAAGTCTAAAAGACCTTACAAATATACCTTTAAATATAAATAAAGGTAAAATTATCATCTCCAAAGATAAAATAGATTTTATAGGTTTAGAAGGTTTTTGGGGCAAAAACAAGAAAAACGGTATCAAAATATATGGCGACATCAAAGATTACTATAAGTCATTTGATTCAAATTTAACCATAGATACTGTTATCACAAATGAATTTTTCCATAATTACCTTCAAAAATTGATTAATGTAAAGCTCTTTGTTTCAAAACCATCAGGCACAAGAATTTTATACAAAGCAAAAAATGGCATAATGGATGTAACCTGGCTTGCAAAAATAAGTAAGGGCGTTAATTTTGGAATTGATGAAAATAAATCAGCCCTTTCGGACTACGATAGGGCAGTCAAAGGCGATTTTCATATTGAAGGCGACAAAATTGAAATCAGAAACATTAATTATTATATAGCTTCTTCAATCGAAAAAGGAATGCATATAAAGCCAATTATAGTTATAAGCGGGCTTACTGATTTTCAAGGCAAATTATATAAAGCAGGTTTTTCTTTTGGAAGAGAAATGCCAAGCGAATTCTTGAATATTTTCGTAGGGTCAAACACATTTAAAAAAGGTACTATCAAAGGCGACTTGCATTTTGAATTTAAAGACGATGTTCCTTATTTGGATTCAAATATGGAACTAAAAGATACATTTATCCCATCTCAAAGATTAAAAATATCTTCTGCCTCTATTCATACAACCCAAAATAATATTCATCTAAACAGCACAGGCAGATTTAAAAAAGCAAATTATAAATTCGATGGCGATATCAAAAATGGTCTTATTGCGCCATATATAATCAAAAATCTAAAACTTGAAGTGGATGAAATCGATGTTGAAAGGTTTTTGGCATCTATGAATAATCAGCAAGTACAAACACAAGCTAAAGATGATGATGCCGATGATGATACCGATGACTTTATGTTTGACACAAATCTATTGAGAATAGAAGATTGTGATTTTATCCTGCATAAAGGGCACTATAAAGAAATCGAATTTGGAAATTTAAAAGCAGATTTAACTCTTGATGACAAAGGGATTTTGAATATTAAATCAAACAGATTTGATTTTGCAAAAGGAATTTCAGGGCTTAAAGTTGTCTGCGACCTAAAAAATCTAAAATATAACGTTATTCTTGGAGCAAAAGATATTGATTCAAATCTTATGGCAAAGGTTCTTTTTAACTTAGATAAAGAAATAACAGGTCTGGCATCAGGAATTATTAATCTAAATACCGATAGCTCCATGAAATTAAACGGAGAACTTAAGTTTACCGTAAATGACGGTACTATAGGTAAAATCGGGCTTGTTGAATATGTTTTAAAAATTGCATCATTATTTAGAAACCCGATTGTAATGGTGAACCCTACAACAATTATGGATATTGTTTCAATTCCCGAAGGGAAGTTCGATAAAATCAAAGGAACAATCGTAATTAAAGAAAATGTTGTGCATAATATCTTTATCCAATCATACTCTGATACCTTATCCGCTCTTATCAGAGGACGTTTCGATATGGAAAGACACGATGCATCTTTAAGAATATATACAAGATTTTCAACAGATAAAAAATCTATGTTCGGGTTTTTGAGAAATATATCCCTTAATGCTCTTGCAAATAAGGTTCAGATGAACAACAGAAACGATGCTAATTATTATGCATCAGAACTTGTAGATTTACCTGCAATTAATCTGCCGGACGAAAGAACGCAGGTCTTTTTAACAAGAGTTGAAGGCGATGTTGAAAATAATAATTTCTTATCAAGCTTAAGAAAAATTAAATAGTTTCAAAATCATCATCTATTTTTATAATTGTTTTGATTATAATGTGGGCAATTAAAAGCACATTTGGGGTTATAAAATCGCTTGAAATAATGCTAAAATTTTGAGCTTTTTCACCCTTGTTTTCGGTTTTTATTTCCTTAAATTCAGCAAGAATTTTAATTGAAGCATCAAGAGCGGATTGCTTTAAAACAGAATAAAATTTTTCTTTTGGAAAATCTTTGTTTGAATAAATATCAACCAAAACACCCGATGTCGCATCATTTAAAACAATAAGCATATTAGAAAAATTTTTCGTTTCAAAAAGAATACTTAAATCGGAGTCATCAATTTCTTTTTGAGCTTCGCTTGAAAGTCCACTAAATTCAAGCTTTTTTTCAAAAACAGGAACAGATAAAGGAATATATAAAAGCAAAAACTCCTTTAAAGAGTTGTTATTAGGGTCTTTTGAAATGACCTGAATAGCGTTTAAGAAACTAAGTATTTCTTTAAGGTCACCTACATCTTTTATTCCTGATTTAAGTGATGTTGAAATGGTTTCTAATACCTTTAAAATTGCTTCTTTTGAATTTGTATTTAAAAATTCGCCCAATGCCTTTGTGCTGATTAAATTTTCCACAAGAAGCTTGATAAATTGGCTATCCGGGTTTTTAAGCTCCCCTATAAATTTATCCATCGAATTTGGAAGATTCAGCATATTTTGAAGATATTTCAAAACAGTTTCATATTCCATCTTTGGTATTTCAACACTCAGCATTGAATAGTCTAAAATAGGGACATTTTGAGCATTTTGAAAGGCGGGAAGATTTTGTCCCTGAGCTTGAATTTGAGAGGTATTTGGCATATTTGCAATATCTTGAAAACCCTTAACCAGCCCTGCTTGAGTATTAGTTTGACTTGCGTTAAATCTTATTGAATTAAAATTAAAATTATCCATAAAGCCCCAATATAAATTGTAAACTTTCTTTAAGAAACAAAAATCCTTTGTATGTGGGATGAAAAAAAGTAGTTTCGGGTATAAACTATAAATACTTATAATTCATTTGCAAATTCACCGGTTTATAGTACAATATTATTGTTGAGATTATTATTTCAACAACTAGGAAATATAATAATATTTTTAATGGGGAAATGGGGGTTTTGATTAACTCCCTTTTTTTATGCGTTTATATTTGCGTCATTGCGAGAGGCAAATTTTTTGCCTCGTAGCAATCCAGTTCCAAAGTGTTTAACTGTTTGCTTTAATTTTTATAGTTCTTTATTGTTTTTGCGTTAGCTACTTTTGGCACACTAAATTCGCTTACTCACTACGGGCAACTCGGCTAAAGCCTCAGACAATCCCTACGTGAGATAAGCTTATTAAGTGTGCGTGATTTTCTAATTTGCCAAAGTGAACTTGTTTGCGTATCTGAGGTGTTAGTGAGTTATAATAGATTTGTATGCATAACAAAAAGCCGCCTTTTGGATTTGGCGGCTTTTGCAAAAAAATTGTTATATTTACGCACTTAAATCTAGGTTATTTGAAGCCACAAATGTGCCGTCAACCTGAGAAAGCTTTGTTCTGATTCCAGTAAGTTCATTGATTTTATTAGTAAGATTTTCTGCAGTACCAAATCTTTCTACTGCTTCAGAACTTGCAAGTAACGATGTGCCATCATATATTTTTGCAGCTGTACGTTTAATATCTTCTTGCATGTCATCAGGAAGACAAGTAAGAAAATGACCTTTTTTGAATTCGTCTATAGTTCTATATAATGCTTCGGGTTCCCCTGCGTCTTCCCAAGTATCAACAATTTTAACATCACATTTAGCATCGCCATATTTACTTTGCACTAATTCGCAAGCTTTAGCAAAATCATATATTTCTTTTTTGTCTTTATTGCCGTCTTTGTCGACTTTTGCAAGGAATGTTTTGTCATTTTCTAATTCGTCCAACAGCCATTCCATAGCTTCTGCTTTAAGTATAAACATGCCAGTATTTGCAATACATTTACCAGCAGGTGTTTCATATTCACGAGCTTTTTCTATTGTTTTTGGTTTTTCTACGAAACCACCAAGCTGCATAATATCATCATCGCCAGATGGTGAAACTTTTAAAACACCGAATTTATTTACAACTTCGTCGGGTTCTCTTTCTACGCCGATTAACCCCATTTGCTTACTAGGATTATTTATTATATCTTGCGCAAAATGTAATAATTCAAAAGGATTATTTTTCGGAGCATCAAATAAATTGTCCCCACACATAACTATAACATTTTTTTGAGGTTTGCCTTCGTTTCTTAAATCTTGGGCAACTTTAACAACCTCAGCAAAAGAACCACGTGCAACTTCTGCATTTACTCGCGTTAATCCGCGTTCATCAATTAACGGAGAAGCCATAGCCATAGGTAAATCCAACATATGAAGGTTTTTGCCGGATTTTAATTGCATTATTGCAAAACTAATTTTATTAACTTCATCGCCTTGCTTATGTGCAAGATTCATAAATCTTGAACCTGAACCAGCACCAAGCACAAATGTATTGGTATTGTGTATAATATCCTCAAACTCTTTACCGTATTGGGCAGCAATTTTTTGTGCAGTTGAATTGAATGGTTTTATTGCTTCATTATCAACATAATCTCCGTGGTTTTTTGTTGAAGTAGTCACATATACACCTTTGAATGACGGAGAAGCTGCTGAAATAGAGGTAATTGCATTTAATTTCATAGTCCTGCTCTTTCTAGTTAACTAACAACACTTATTATTTTGGCTTAAATCTTATTCCTACAACGTTCGGGCAAAAATATTTTTGCCCTTTCGTTTTATTTGAAATTTTAAAATTAATAATTCATTTTCTTATCCACAACGGGCGCAATTTTAGCGAGTTTTTCCATTAAATCTTTGTATTGTTCAGGATACAAAGATTGGGCACCATCGCATAAAGCACAATCGGGATTATCATGGACTTCTATCATAAGCCCGTCACATCCTGCAGCAACAGAAGCCAAAGACATCGGAACAACTTTGTCTCTTAAACCTGTTCCATGGCTCGGGTCAATGATAATCGGCAGGTGGCTGACTTTTTTAACAACAGGAATTGAGCATAAATCTAAAGTATTTCTTGTAGCTCTTTCAAAGGTCCTGATGCCGCGCTCGCATAGGATTACTTCCATATTGCCGCCTGAAAGAATGTATTCTGCTGCCATAAGCCACTCTTCAATTGTAGCGGACAACCCTCTTTTAATCATAACGGGCTTATTAATGTGGCTTAGTTCTTTTAAAAGATTGAAATTTTGCATGTTCCTGGCCCCTACCTGCAAAATATCAACATATTTTAAAAACATCGGTATTTGGCTTATTTCCATAACTTCGCTGGTGACTGCAAGATTATATTTATCTGCAACTTTTCTTATGATTTTTAAGCCTTCTTCGCCTAAACCTTGAAAAGAATACGGAGAAGTTCTTGGTTTAAAAGCACCGCCTCTTATGATTTTGACCCCGTATGAAGCAAGCTTAGATGCCGCAGCTTCAATTTGTTCTTCGCTTTCAATGGTACAAGGTCCTGCAATAAGCCCTATATTGCCGCCTCCGAATTTTTCACCTTTAACATCAATTATGGTATCTTCGGGTTTAAATATTCTGCTTACAAGCTTATAGCTTGATGAAATTTTTAAAACTTCTTTAACGCCATCAAGTAATTCAAAGTCCCTTGGGTCAACGGGCTTTGCACCAACTGCGCCAATGACTGTATGAACATCACCTGTTGAAACGTGGGCATCTCTGCCTTTTTTCTTTATAACTTCAACTACGTTATTTATCTGTTGTTCGCTTGCCCCATGGCGCATTACTATAAGCATACTTATTTATCTCCTTTTTAAAGCATGATTTATAATACCACAAACAAAAATAAGTCTTATTATTTGTAAATTATCATAAATTTTTTGCCCAAAAAATTCTAAATAGCTTATAATCCAAAAAGAATAGCTTAAAGAAAGTATGAAAAATGAAAAAGATTATTGCGTTATTTTTATTGATGTTATTTATAAATCCTGCTTTTGCGCTGATTTTAGACAGCAGAAAAGATGGAGGTGCCCAGCAAAGTATTAATGAAATCGGGCATAAAATTTTAAATGCCAATGAAATTCCATATAAAGTCACTTTTGAAGTAAGCAAGAAAGAAGATATTAATGCCTGCACGCATTATAGAAATAATTCGATTGTTATCTATAGAGGTCTTTTACTGTACGCGGGCAGTTTAGAAGAAGTTGCAGCAGTTATGGCACATGAAATATCCCACGCTGTTGACTACAGACAAGGCGCACTGAAAGGGTATTTTTCATATCTTATGGCAGGCTTAAGTCCCAAAAAATATGAATACAAAGCAGATAAAAGAGCGGTTGACTATCTTGTAAAAGCAGGTTACAATCCTGTAGCTTCAATTGTTATTCTTAATAAAATTGCACCTCAGCACAGATATGACTGGTATGCATCTCATCCGTTAACAACCAGAAGAATGTCAACAATCTACGAATACATCTATACAAAATACCCGCAATACTTGGTAGATAATAAATACAAAGATGATGTTTATTACCAAAATTTCCTTTTAGTTACTAAAGAAAACAGAAAGAAATTTGAGCAAAAAGTTAAAAGTAATTCAACAAGAAGCGTAAACTATCTGTAATGAAAAGAATAATTAGCATTTTAATACTGTTTAATATTTTAGGGCTTAATTTTGTTTTAGCTGATGAAGCCATTGTAGATGAATTTGTAAATTCGACTTTAGATAAAAACTTAAAAGTAGAAAATATTAAAGCACCTGTATTTACCGATGATTTTATAAATTCAATAAATAAAGACAGCATAAAAGTTATAACCCCAAAACAAAAACCAATTGTTGATGACTTTGCCCTTTCAACATTAAATAGAAACTTAAAAGTAGCGCCTGTTAAAAAAGTTGTTTATAAAGACGGCTTGAATTTAAATGACAAAACATCAGCAAGTTATGGAAGTATAAAACTCATCCCTACACAATACTACACAACCAAAAATAACCTTATTGAAGGCAGGTTTATTGATTTTAGTTTAGCTTCCGATATTAAAATCAATGATGTTATTTATAAAAAAGGTCAAAAAGTCAAAGCAAGAGTTGAAAATGTATCTCAAAACGGAGCTTTTGGCGTGCCTGCCGATTTGGTTTTGGATAATTTTGTTTTAGTTGCAAATGGAAAAAATATTGCACTAAACGGAAACTACATCAAAAAAGGCGCAGACAGATCGCTTTGGGTATATCCTGCAGGCTGTGGCCTGAGCTGGTTTTTTGGGCTCGGACTTTTGATTTTGCCTATAAGAGGCGGGCATGTTAAATTAGACCCGAATAAAGTTTATACAATAGGGGATTAAGAACTCATGTTGAACTTGTTTCAGCATCTGAGGCGTTAGAATGTAATAATGGATTTTTTATATACTATCACAAACCCGGTGAGACCCTGAAACGAGTTCAGGGTACGAGTTGTATAAATTATTGTGAATAGTTACTAAACACTTGGGAACCGGACTGCCGCACACTTCGTGCTCGCAGTGACAGATTGAAACATTAATGCGTAGCAATCCACAAAAAAAGAGGCTCATCAATCAAGACAAACCTCAAATCTAACACTAATTAAATAAAATTATTTATTCTGCTTTGGTGCCATCATATACACATCTTGCAGTCATTGCGTGGGCATAACTGTATCCTCCCGCCGAGACAAGATTTTGAGTAAAAGCAGTATCAAGACTTGTACCGGACCAGTGTCTGCCCGGCATACAATGATTTCCGGCTGCATTTATACAATTCGTTACGTATGTGCATCTTTGTACGCCGGGTGTAATACCTTCAAAACAAAGCTGCAAACCATCTTTTCCTATATTATTATTTATAATATCTAAATATTTGGCCCATTCTCCAATTTCAACTACAGTCGGAAGTCTCCAATAGCCTGCTTGAGTCTTACCTCCCGCAGTGTGAGCCTTACAAGCAGAATTTGCAATATGAAATTGGCACACGGTTCTGTTACAGCTTGAATAATTTGCAGTTGCATTTCCAACAAGTCCGCAATTTGCCCCTGTCACGCCTTTCCAGCAGCAGTATCCGGCTTTTGAACAAGCTTGACCCACAGTTATAAGCTGGCCAAGTTCAGACGGAACCAAAGGACCACTGCCGCTTGGACCGCTATCTCCTACATTATACTTGGTAACACAGATATTCCTCGAAGAACCTGTGTATTTTTTATGTATAAATATTGAAGTTAACTTTTCGCAGTCTGCTTGTGACTTTGGTTCATCACTTGGTGCGTTTGAATCATCATAATCACTTGCATCTTGTACGCTTCTTGTTGAACCATCATATACACATCTTGCTGTCAATGCATAATTATGGTCATACCCGCCTGCCGAAGATAAATTTTGAGTAAAAGCAGTAGTTGTACTTGTCTGTGACCAGTGTCTGCCCGGCATACAATGATTTCCGGCTGCATTTATACAATTCGTTACGTATGTGCATCTTTGTACGCCGGGTGTAACACCTTCAAAACAAAGCTGCGTGCCGTCTTTGCCTCTGTCGTTGTTGAATATTTTCAAATTAAGAGACAGGTTTGAATATTCTGCGTCTGTTGGAAGTCTCCAACTGCCAACCGGAGTTTTTCCACCTGCCGTATAAGCTTTACAAGATTCATTTGCAGGCATCCATTGGCAGACTGTCCTTCCGCAGCTGCTGTAGTTTGCCCCCGGATTTCCCGTAAAACTGCAGTTGCCTGCTGTATCACCTTTCCAACAACAAAAACCAATATTTGGGCAAGCTTGTCCCGTATTTATAACATAGTCCCTATAAGTTGACGGGATTGTAGGTCCGCTGCCGCTTGGACCGCTATCTCCTACATTATACTTACTCATGCAAATATTTCTAAAACCACCTGTGTATTTTTTATGTATAAATATAGCTGTCAATTTATCACAATCTGCCTGTGACTTTGGTTCATCTTTTGGTGCATTACTATCATCATAATCATCTAAATCTTCCGCATAATTATCAGCTTTTGTGATGCCGTCATAAACGCATCTTGCTGTCAATGCATGATAGCTGCTATACCCGGCTGCAACTCCAAGATTTTGTGTAAAGGCAATAGTTGTGTCTGTTTCAGACCAGTGCCTGCCCGGCATACAATGATTTCCGGCTGCATTTATACAATTCGTTACGTATGTGCATCTTTGAGCACCCGAAGTAGCACCTTCAAAGCAAAGTTGTAAACCACCTGCACCCTTGTTGCTGTTAATTTCATTTAAATGCTGTGCCCAAACTGATATTTCAGAGCTTTTAGGCAGCCTCCAAGCTCCAACTGCGGTTGCACCAAAGGCATTATATTGTCTGCAGGCAGCATTTGCTGCATCCCACTGACATACAGTCCGATTACAGCTTGAATAATTAGCTCCTGCGTTACCATCAAGCCCGCAGGTGCCTGCAGTTTTACCCCTCCAACAACAGCTTCCCAAGTAGGGACAAGCTTGCCCGATACTCATAATATACTGGGTGTAATTCTGTGGTACTGGAGGTCCAAAGCCATCTGGACCTGCATCACCTACATTGTATTTGCTCACACAGATGTTTCTGTTTGCTCCTGACATTTTTTTATCTATAAATATTGCAACAATCTTGTCGCAGTCTGCTTGGTCTTTGGGTTCACCATAAAAAGGGTTTGTGGTCGGGTCTTTTATTCCTCCGCCACTTGGCAATTCCGAGATATCAACTGCGATACTATCTAAGACGCATCTTGCACCAAATGCATAATTATTTTCCGATTCACTATGAGCTTGAAATTTGCCATCGGTATAGTGATATGCATTGTAGTTTTCGCTTGACCATAAAAAATATCCATGGCAATAGTTGTTGGCAAAACCACTATCTGTACATTCCGTATTTGCATTTGTTCTTTTGCACACAGATACACCATCTATACTTGCTTGGTTTTTAAGATGTGTACAAAGCTGCAAACCATTTTTGCCTTTATTAACATTAATTGTTGGCATGTTTGCAGACCAGTTTCCAAATTCTTCCATAGTTGGAAGTCTCCAATGTCCTTCATTTTCATTATTTGGAGCATAAGAGGCACAAGAAGCGTTTGCTGCAACCCATCCGCAGACAGTTCTATTACATGCCGAATAATCGCCATCTCCATTGCTATCGGAACATGTACTTGAAGTTTTACCGCTCCAACAACAGTTCAGGTGGTCATTACATGTTTGTCCGACAGATAATTTCTTAACACTATCAGCTAAAGGTAAATCTTTATCTCCCATGTTATACTTTGTGACACAAAGGTTTCTTGTGCCTCCGTTCATTGCTGCAGGGATGAATAGTGCCCCATATTTATCGCAATCCTCTTTTGTAACTTGTCTTTCGAGCGTCATATTGACATTACTTCCGCTTCCAAAACTTCCGATTGATATATCTGATGCTTTCAATTTCTTTGTTATAATCGGAGTAAATGCTGCAACTAAAAGAGAGATGATGATTAAACTTATCAGAATTTCTATAAGCGAGAAGGATTTAAGTTTCTTTAAAAATATGATACGCTTATTTGTATGCTCAAGCAAGGCTTTCAAAAAGCCGCTAATTAAATAACTATTCATTTCATGTTACCTTTATTTTGTATTAGATTAAAATTCTATCACGTTCGTGAACGTGATAGAAACATATTACACTTATTATTTAGAAAATGCAAGAAATAAATAATAAAAAATTGATTTATCTTGCCTGTGGCAAGGTTTTAAAAAAATATCGGGGTAAAAAAAGTAATTATATTTTAGGTGCTGAATACGATATTTCAACTTCCCTTCTAAGTAACCTCGAACGTGGTCTTAAAGACCCTCAGTTAAGCACTATATTTAAGCTTTCAGAGGCTTTAGGAGTCCGTCCCCACGAATTTGTAAAAGAAATAGAAGACAATCTGCCTTCTAATTTCTCTTTAATTGAAAATTAATTTTTAAACAATTATATCTTTGAAAATTTAAGTTCATCATCTATAAAATCAATTTTGATTTTATCGCCATCAACAAATTCGCTCTTCAAAAGCATTTTAGACAATGGATTTTCAATTAATTGTCTTATTATTCTTTTAAGTGGTCTTGCGCCATAAATAGGGTTATACCCTTGCATGGCAAGATGGTCTTTAGCATCAGGCGTTATTTCAATTTCAATTTTTCTTTGTTTTAAAAGTTCCTTTAAATATTGAACCTGAATATCCACTATATGCGACAAATTATCCATTGTCAAAGCATCAAAGAAGATTGTTTCATCAATTCTGTTTAAAAATTCAGGCTTAAAATGTTCCCTCAATTTTGTCATAATTTCTTCTTTGGTCTGCTCTTTATTTTTCGGTGTAACCATTGATTCAAGGGTGTTATTAAGGATTATATCTGAACCTATATTTGATGTTAAAATTATAATTGTATTTTTAAAATCGACTGTTTTTCCTTTAGAATCAGTTAGTCTTCCATCATCAAATATTTGCAACATTATATTGAAGACGTCACTGTGGGCTTTTTCAATTTCATCAAAAAGAATAACAGAATATGGTTTTCTTCTGATGGCTTCCGTTAATTGGCCGCCTTCGTCGTAGCCAACGTACCCCGGAGGTGCTCCAATCAGCCTTGCAACAGAGTGTTTTTCCATATATTCAGACATATCAATTCGAACTAAACTATCTTCATCTAAGAACATAAATTTAGCTAATGCTTTAGCAAGTTCAGTCTTGCCGACACCTGTCGGCCCCAGGAAAAGAAATGTTCCAATCGGGCGTTTAGGATCAGATAAGCCGCTTCTTGCCCTTCTGATACTATCTGAAACAACGTTTATTGCTTCATCCTGACCTATGACTTGTTTGTGAAGTTCATCTTCCATTTCAAGAAGCTTTTGGCTTTCTTCTTCAACAAGCTTAACTACAGGAACGCCTGTCCATTTTGAAATGATTTGGGCGATATCTTCATCATCTATTTCTTCTTTTAAAAGAGTATTATTATGTTCCTGTTCTTTGCAATTTTTAAGCTGCTCCGTAAGTTCCGGCAATTTCCCGTATTGCAATTTAGCGGCTAATTCAAGATTAAATTCTCTTTGTGCCTTATCAATTTCGTGTTTAACCTTTTCTATTTCAGCTTTTATTGTGCTTTCGCCTTTAAGAGCGGATTTTTCTTTTTCCCATTGAGCTTTTAAAATATCGGCTTTTGATGTAATTTCATCAAGCATCTTTTGTACTTTTGCCGTTTTTTCTTCATCGTTATCATCCTTGATGGAGGCAAGCTCTATTTGCAATTGCAGCTTTTGCCTTTCTAATTTATCCAATTCTTCGGGCATTGAATCAATTTCTATACGAATAGCACTTGATGCTTCATCGACAAGGTCGATTGCTTTATCAGGAAGAAACCTGTCTGTGATATAGCGATGAGACAATTTGGCCGCTGCAACAAGGGCAGAATCTTTGATTCTAATTCCGTGGTGCACTTCGTATTTATCTTTTAGGCCCCTTAGAATAGAAATTGTATCTTCAACGCTTGGCTCTTCTACTAAAATCGGCTGAAAACGACGCTCTAAAGCGGGGTCTTTTTCAATGTATTTTCTATATTCATTGATTGTGGTGGCGCCTACTGTTCTTATTGCACCGCGCGCAAGTATTGGTTTTAGAAGGTTTCCGGCGTCTGACGTTCCTTCTTGTCCGCCTGCACCAACGACTGTATGCAATTCATCAATAAACATAATGATAGAGCCATCTGATTTTTCAACTTCTTTTAAAACTTTTTTAAGTCTTTCTTCAAATTCGCCTCTATATTTAGCACCTGCAATCAAAGCGCCCATATCAAGCGAGATTAAAGTTGTTTCTTTAAGGCTTTCAGGGACATCTTTTCTAATTATTCTTTGGGCTAACCCTTCAACTATTGCGGTTTTACCGACACCAGCTTCGCCTATAAGGCATGGGTTATTTTTGCTTCTTCTATTTAAAACCTGAATAATTCTTCTTATTTCTTCGTCTCTGCCTATAACAGGGTCTAACTTGCCTTCAAGTGCAAGCTTGGTTAGATTTGTCGAATATTTTTCAAGTATTTTATAATCTTCATCGGCGTTATTTGTATCCACTTTTTTATCACCTCTTATTTGTTTCATGGCATTTAAAATTTTTGCTTCAGTAATTGAATATTTATTGACGATTTTTTTGATATCGTCATCATCGAGAAGGCTAAGCGCAAGCATTATATGCTCAACAGATATAAATTTATCTTTTAAGGATTTTGCCTTTTCATTTGCAATTTCCATCATCTTTAATGTATTTTTATCGAAAAATATCTGAGGGTTCGGGCTTTGCGTCTTTGCAAGCGATTGAACGATGTTATTAATATCTGATATGAATAGGTTGTTATTTAATTTTAATTCCTTCAATAAATCCTGCGCCACTTCGACATTTGAAGTTGCAATGGCCGATAAAATATGAATGGGGTTAATTGTGGTATTATGGTTTTCAAGTGCTAAATTCTGCGCATTTAGAATAATTTCTTTGGTGGAATCTGTAAGGTTATCAAACATATTTAACCTCCTTTTAATCTCATATTTTTATTCTATACTGATTTTTTTACTATCTTCAAAAAATTAATTATATTTTAATTTTTTGAGTTTCCGATATGTCATTACAAAGGGACGTCAGAGACCGTGGCAATCCACAAAAAAAGAGGCTTAATCAACAAAGAAAAAGCCTCATAATCTAACAAAAAATAACATGAAAAACTTAATTTGAGTAATTCAAGCCGTCATAAACGCATCTGGCAGTTAGTGCTGCCGTATATCCGTATGATTGCGCAATCAGTCCTTTTGGATCCGTGCAATAATTATAATAATTACTCCCTCCAACATTGGTATCCGTCCAAATATGATGGGCGTAACAACCTCCGCTATTAGCAGCCCCGGCACAGCCGCTGCCGTTTACGCACTGTACAAAACCTGCAAGATAAGAATAATGCGAGCATAATTGCAATCCCAAAGTCCCTCTGTTGTTATTTATGGAAGATAAATTTTGTCCCCAGGAATTCAATTCCGCACTTCTCGGAAGTCTCCAATAGCCTGCTTGTGTTTTACCGCCTGCAGTATGAGCTTTGCAAGCCGCATTTGCTATATTCCATTGGCATACTGTTCGATTACAGCCCGAGTAATTAGCTCCTGCATTACCAAGTATTCCGCATGTGCCTGAAGTAGCTCCTTTCCAGCAACAATAGCCTGCCTTGCCGCAATATTGACCCGTATTTAAAAAATATTGTTTATATTCATTTGGAATTGAAGGGCCTGAACCGTCTAAACCGCTATCTCCAACGTTATATTTTGTGACGCAAACATTCCTTCCTTCACTTGAATATTTTTTATGAATAAATATTGATACATATTTATCGCAGTCTGCTTGGCTTTTAGGCTCATCGGCAGGGGCATTTATATCATCATAATCATCTTCATTTATCTTTCTGACTGTGCCATCGTATACACATCTGGCAGTTAATGCTGCCGTTGTGCTATAATCTGCTGTCGCAAGGCTTCCGTTTGTAGTTGTAGGGAAATTATAATAATTTGTAGCACTGCTTGAAGTTCCGCTCCAAATATGATGAGGATAACAGCCGCTATTATTTGCAGCCCCGGTGCAGCTGCTGCTATTTTCACACTGTACAAAACCCGAACTACCATAATGCGAACACAACTGGAGGCCATCTTTACCTCTATCGTTATTAATAATATTTAAATAACCGGATATCGCGGTAAGTTCGGCACTTGTTGGAAGTCTCCAGGAACCGGGCTGTGTTTTACCATTTACTGTCCAGCTTAAGCAGCTTTCATTTGAAGGCACCCATTGGCAGACAGTCCTGTTGCAGCCTGAATAATTAGCTCCCGCATTTCCTGTAATGCCGCAAGCTAATGCGGTTTTTCCCCTCCAGCAGCAATAGCCGCTATTTGGACATTTTTGTCCTACATTCATTATGTAATTATTATAGGTGGAAGGAATCTTAGGACCCGAGCCGCTTGGTCCTGAATCTCCTACATTATATTTACTCATACAAAGATTTCTTGAACCCCCTGCATATTTTTTATGTATAAAAATAGCAGTTAATTTATCGCAATCAGCCTGTGATTTTGGTTCATCCTTTGGAGCATTACTGTCGTCATAATCACTTAAATCTTCACTATAATTATCAGCTTTTGTGATACCATCGTATACACATCTGGCAGTTAATGCTGCCGTTGTACTATAATCTGCTGTCGTAAGGCTTCCGTTTGTAGTTGTAGGGAAATTATAATAATTTGTAGCACTGCTTGAA
>CANENE010000010.1 GCA_947428835.1 uncultured bacterium
TCCGTCTCTTCAACATAACAATTGACAGACATGATATTCTACTTTCAATGTGCAGTTATAAACAACCTTTTTCAAGGTCTAACGGTGATTTTCCTTTTCTCAACTATACTTAAAAATTAACTTCACCGTACTCGAAGCGATTTGCTTCACAATCATCATCATATTACTTCAAAAAATTATTTCAACATGTTTTTTTTAAAATTTACAAAAATTCACAATTTTAACCATTTAGTGTATATAATTTTACAAATTTTTCCAAAAAGTCCACCTGGCTCTCGTTCGAACTTCTAACTTGAGAAATTATATTTTCAATCTTTTTGTGTCTTGAATCATCTGATGTAAAATCAAATAAATCTTTAACTTCGACGCCTAAAATATCAGCAATTTTAACTAAATTTTCTTCTTTTGGAAACTGATGGCCATTTTCGATTCTTGTTAAATTAGACGGCTCCATATAAAGCTTTACTGCAAGAGTGCATTGCTTAATTCCTCTTGACTCTCTAATTTCTTTTATTCTTTGTCCTACTTTTTTACTTAAAATGCCCACTTAATATCTCCAAATAAAATATATAGTAACTCTTATATATTTTCATGCTAATTTGGAACAATTTTTCTTGACAATCTTTCTATATCATGACATGAATGTATAAAAAACTGTTATGACATAGAAATAAAATAGAAAATTATTGTTATGAAAAAATTGAATGGATTCTCTCTTATTGAGTTATTAATAAGTTTAATCATTATCTCACTTTTAATCGGTGCATTTGCCCCGATTATCACCAAAAAACTCAAAGCAACTGATGTCACAGTCGGAAGTTTTGACAACAGAAAAGAAGAAACTGCGGAAAAAAATATTTCAAGACCCCCGACAAAAGAGGACTGTGACAAAGTTGATGCTTTATTTATACCGAAAGAAATGAATGACGGACTAAAAGATATCTGTGTTACAAAATACAATGCAGGAGATGGCGGCATACCTTTAGCAGCTAATGTTACAAAACTATATTCAGGCGAAACATGCACAAAAAGCCCGTTTTGCTGTTGGCAAGGAAAGACGGCAGGTGAATGCACAGAAAACAGAAATGGAGCTTATTCCGGATGCAACAGAACAATTTGCCAATGGGAAGCGGGATATGAATCCTGTAACAGCTATTCTCCTTCAGGACTCAAATCAGCACATTGGAGACTGCCAAAGCGCGAAGAATACTCGGGATGGATGAATAATTTAAATACTTTAAATAATGGCAAAGGAGAAAACGGACTTCAAATTTGTTTTGGAACAACAAGCCTTATAGAAGGTGTTGATCAATGCAATGGCTACGGAAATCATTTCCTCGGTTCTTATGACACCCATGGCCGCTCCTATCAGCATTGGACATCAAGCCAATACAATGAAAGCAGATATTATAACACCTACTTTTTGCCGCCTAAATTCAGTTATGAAGGAGGCACATTACCAAATAACGCACCTTTGGCCGTAAGATGCGTACTTGATACTGTAGAAGAAATACAAAAAAATCCGCAAGACTATTCGCCTAAAAATCAGGAAGACTGCGATAAAGTTGCACCATACACGATGTTTATAGACAAAAAATACAATGACGGATTTCACAATGTCTGTGTCACAAAATACAATGTAGGAGACGCAGGAGGTCCTCCATATGGAACAGGTGTAATTCAAGGAGCAAGCGGGAAATGTTCAGCTAAAAACTGTTGCTGGTCAAATACTCAAACAGCCAATGCAAGCTACTGCAGCGGAAAAAATGCTGATAGTGTATACGGTAGCTGCAAAAGAACAGCCTGTCAATTTGAAGCCGCAAAACAAAGTTGTAAAGACTGGGCACCAAACGGAAAAAACAAAGGCTACTGGAGGCTTCCTAAAAAAGCTGAACTAGACGGTTGGGTGCTTGCAGTACAGATGTATGATTTTAAAGGAGTACCAACAATTTCAAGAGGACTGGGTTCAAAAGGATTACAATTCTGCAATTATCACAGGTATACTGTTAAAACCGGGGACCAGCAATGCTTTTATGGCTCATGCCCAGGTGCAGGCGAAGATGTTTGTCACAACAGCAATATATATGGATTTGACAATGGAATCAATTACATACTTGGTTACGGGTCAAACGAAACAGCAGATATAATAGCTACAATTCAAGAAAATCACACAATCAACGGCATTTATGCGTATTCGGTGCGTTGTGTATATGATGGAATTGACCACTCAGGCGATAGCTAAAACAAATTTGGAATTCTATAATAAAAAATTATAATCAGATTTTCATGTTATTTTTTGTGTTAGATTACGAGGTTTTTTCTTTGTTGATTAAGCCTCTTTTTTTATCACCTGTCACCTTTGAACTTATTTCATAATCTGGGCAGATTTGTGATATTGCATCTATTTTTACATACCAACACCTCAGATGCTGAAACAAGTTCAGCATGATTACTGTACTTATAATATCTGCAAGCATTGCTACAAGTAAAATGCAATAATACACAATGACAGCTTTTACAATATAAGCCTAATATATATATCCTGTCCAATCGTATTCAAAAGGAATTATGACTTTGCCTTTTTTATTTATAAATCCCCATTTGCCATCTTGCATAGCAGCGAAAAGTCCATTTTTATATCCGCTTATTGCAAGGAATTCGGGTTTAATAATTTCATTTCCTTTTTTATCAATTACTCCGCATTGATATGATGTCTTACATACAGCTGCATATCCGTTTTCAAAAACATTTACGACTTCAAAACTGTCATCAAACTTGGTTTTTCCATCAGAATCTACAAAATGCCATTTTAAATCATTATCTTTTATAGCATAAGTATCTTTTTGAACATATTTAACTTCCATATTATTTAGAGGAATTATGACATTTTCTTTTTCATCTATTACACCGCAGTTTTTAATAACACCGAAATCATCAATCAATGTACAGGCAACGAATTTATTTTTTTGAGCAGGTTCAACAAAAGAATATCTAAACGGAACAATGTTTTTCGCTTTCTTATTCATTACCCCGTATACACCATTATATCTTGTAACCGCCATGCCATTAATAAGAGACTGTGCTTCTTCAAAAACAGCAGGAATAACAACTTTTTCTTTTTTATCAATATATCCCCACTTGCCTTTTATTCGAACTGCGGCAAGTCCATCTTCATAAGGTTTTGCGGCTTGAAAACCATCTGAAAGTACTTTCCCGCGTTTATTAATAAATTTAAACTTTTGACCTGCTAAAACAAGAAAAGTTTTATTATCAGAAGACAAAATTTCATTATATTTAAAAGGAATGACGGTTTTTCCTCTTTTATTAATAACACCATATTTCGGCCCTTTGAGCGCTATTGCTAAACCATTTTTAAATTCGCCGGCCCAATCATAATCAAATGAAATTATGGTTTTATTACTTTTGCTTACATAGCCCCATCTGCCATCTTTGCAGACGTTAATTAATGTTCTTGAATTCAAAAATATAAAATATCCTGCAGTCAACAAAACCAAAGCCAGCAAAAGTGAAGAAAATATAATAATTAATTTTTTTTTCATAATTAGTTTCTTTCTATAACATTGTTTTTCTTAAGAAATCATCATTTTTATTAATAAGATATTTTGGGGCAATATCAAATACTGTTTTGCAGCCATAATCTTTTTCCTGATACAATCTATATGCAGCTCTTGCATACGCAAGAAGTACACATGAAGTAAAGTGCGGATTAGAATCAAGCTTCAAATTATATTCTATAATATGTTTGTTTTCAAAATTAAATCCTGTCTGACCGCTTCTTATAACAAAACCACCATGAGGAATTTTAGAATGATTTTGTTTCAATTCCTCTTCTGATATAAAATGGACTGACGTATCATAAGGCTCAAAATAATTTGGCATTGTTTTGATTTCTTGTTCTATTTTTGCTTTATCAGCACCATCTTCAACCACAACAAAACATTCTCTTCTGTGCATTTGTCTTGCAGTAAATTCTGGAGTTTTGCCATCTTTTATCGTATTTATGGCATCATCGATCGGAATAGTATATTGGCGCGCATCTAATACACCTTCTATTCTTCTTATTGCATCAGAATGCCCCTGGCTTATGCCTTTTCCCCAAAAAGTATAGTCACAGCCTTTTGGTAAAATTGCATTACTTATCATTCTGTTTAAAGAAAATAACCCCGGATCCCAGCCGACAGAAATTATAGCAACTTTATCGCAGGAAATTGCGGAAGAATTAACTTTATCAAAATGTTCTGGGATTTTTGCATGGGTGTCGAAACTATCAACGACATTAAACATTTTTGCGTATTTTGGAGTTTGCTCGGGTAAATCCGTAGCACTTCCGCCGCATAAAATTAAAACATCAATATCGTCTTTATATGTTTCAATCTCGCTTGAACAGACTACTTTTGCATTAGAGCTTGTCTTAATATCGGAAGGATTTCTTCGAGTAAAAATATACTTTAATTCCATATCATCATTCAAAGCAACATTTGCCTCAATACCGCGCCCTAAATTTCCATAACCTAAAATTGCCAATCTCATTATTATATACTCCTTATTATTTTTATAATTAGCATAAAATCATAAAATAAACAAGTTTCGAAAATGTATCAATTTTTCATTTATAAATGTTTTTATTTATAAGTAAGGAGTTATTTAATGAATTTTTCTAATGTCGCGATAAATTTGGCAAAACATGCAGATGATTGCCTTGGAAAAACATTTAACGGAATTAATAAGAAAATCAATATTACAAAAATTCCACAAAAGCTTGCGCAAGAACTATCCCAAAATGGGGTTAATGTCAGAAGAAAATACACAAAAAGAGAAGTTCTTGCTGCAATGAACCATGCAATGCAAAGCAAAATTGATAATACCGCAAAAATGAGTGTAAAAATATTATCGGCCGATCCAAGCCCAGACATGTTGGATTTAATTGATGAAGCAGGTGAAGTAATATCAAAATCCTGTCTTATTAATAATACCGGCCTTGCAAAAACAGCAGACAACGCAAGAACTATATTGTCTGCCCGATATGAGAATCTGCCTGAAAGTGCGCAAAGCGCAATTAATAAATTTATGAGCAACCCTGCAAATATCATAAAAGCATACACAGGATAGGAACCGGTATAGTTTTATCCCTGATAAGCCTGGAATAACGGAAGATATAAAGACAATCCCAAAAACGCAACTACAATACCGATAAAAATCATCAATAACGGTTCAATCAATTTTGTAAAAGCATCAATTACAGCATCTAATTTTTTATCAATAAAACTTACACAATGGTATAAAGAATCACCCAAGCGACCTGACTGCTCGCCTGTTGCAATCATAAATGTCAGCATCGCAGGAATCTGATTGACACTTTTTAGAGCAACTGACAGATGTGTACCTTGTTGCACTTTAGTTGCAACATTCATAATAGTTGTCTTTAAAACTGAATTGTCCATTGTCAAATTTGCAAGAAACAAGCAATCAACAATAGGAATACCTGCCTCATATGATACTTGAAGCACCGCAATAAAGTTTGAGAAATTTGAATATCTCAAAAGCTCAGATAACATTGGAATTCTTAAAACCGCCCTGTCAATAACTCTTCTGATAACCGGGCTTTGCATTGCTTGGGAAATCAAAATTATACCCACAACGACACTTGCAAGACAGAAAAACCAATATTTTCTCATAAAAAGACCCATATTCATACAGGTCTTTGTAAGCCAAGGCAGCTCTTTTCCCATGTCATTAAACATTTCCGCAAATGCCGGAAATACAAAAACAAGCATAACAGTTACTGCAACTATTGCAAGACAAATTACAACACCGGGATATATTAAAGCACCGACAACTTTGCCTTTTGTGCTTTCTTGTTTCTTTAAAAGACCAAGCATTCTAACTAAAGTCTTATCCAATTCCCCGGAATCTTCACCGGCTTTTACAAGACCAATATAAACTCTTCCGAATGTATTTCTATATTTTTCAAGAGTTTCACCAAGTGTCGAACCCCCAATAATTTGTCTTCTAAATTCATGGGTAATTTTTCTTACTCTTTTGGAATCAGAATTTTGTTCAATAAATAATAGTGCTTCTATTATCGGGATACCTGTCGAAGTAAGGATTTCAAGCGTTGAAGTAAAGTCTATTTTTTCCCTTAAGCTAAGGACGTTAGACTTATTTATACGATTTCTGTTTTTCTTATTTTTTTCAGCTTCAATATCCACAACAGAAGTCGGGATAAGATCCATTGCTTTGATTTTCTGCCTAGCCTCAGCAGGATCTGCCGCATCCACCTTGCCGGATACTGTAGTACTATTATTTCTTAATGCCGTATAGTTATATGTAGTCATTATTGTTCACTCGCCAAACCAAGTATTCTAACCTGTTCATCAATAGAAGTGTTGCCTTCTAAGATATGTTTTAGACAAGACATTTTTAATGTCTTCATGCCCTGTTTGATTGCATAATCCTCAAGTTCGACATCATGAGCACGCTGCGCAATCATTTTTCTTATTTCATTGTTGATAACCAAAATTTCCAAAACTGCAAGACGACCAAGATAACCGGTATTCTTGCAATGAGGACATCCTTTTGGTCTATAAATTTTTGTTTGAGTCAATCTTTGAATTTCTATAGGATCACTCAATATTTTGCTTGCTTCTTCAGCTGTCGGATAGTAGGCTTCTTTGCAATCGGGACATAGTTTCTTCACAAGACGTTGCGCAATAATACCTGAAATTGTAGAAGATATCAAATAATCTTTTGCACCCATTTCAATTAAACGCGTAATCGTTGCAGCAGCTGAATTTGTGTGAATTGTTGACAAAACAAGGTGGCCTGTAAGCGAAGCCGAAATGGCAACTTCTAATGTTTCGTAGTCACGGATTTCACCAATTAGAATAATATCAGGGTCTTGTCTTAAAATCGCACGCAATGAATTTGCAAATGTAATTCCTGCTTTTGTATTAATCGAAGATTGATTGACACCTTCCAAACGGATTTCAACCGGATCTTCAATTGTTGTAATATTAACTGTATCTGAATTCACATATCTTAAAACAGAATATAAGGTTGTTGTTTTGCCGGAACCTGTAGGACCGGAAGTTAGAATAATGCCGTTTGGAGAAGCTACCAAATATCTGATTTTTCTTAAATCGTCAGCGCTGGCTCCCGGTATATCTATTCTATCTGCTTTTGCTTCTTTGGAATTCATTTGGGGAGCTAAAATACGGATAACCATCTTTTCTTTTCCTGATACAGGAAGAGTATTTACACGGAAATCCAAAGCTCTGTTTTTATATTTCATTGTAAATGAACCATCTTGAGCACGCCTATGCTCAGCGATATTCATTCTGGAAAGTACTTTAAATCTTGAAATCACAGCACTATCTGTTTTTGGAGGAATTTTAATCAATTCATGCAAAGAACCATCAATTCTAAGGCGAACCCTGTATCCCTGACTAAGTGGTTCAAGGTGCACGTCTGATGCACGCCTGTCTATAGCCATCGCAATAATTTTATTTGCAAGTTGCGAAACAGCCCCATCAGCATCCTGAACTTCTTGTTCAACCTGCTCCCAAAGTTCAGTGCCTGTTTCAAGATTATCATCATCAATTTGTTCTAATAATTCATTTGTGTCTTCTTCGTCTGTATTATAATAAGTATTTACAAAGTTTTCAAATTCAACATGGGTTACAAGCATTACAGTCGGCTTCAAGCCAGTTTGGTAAACAATTTCGTTGATAACTTTTCTGTCGTTTGGATTAACCATACCAACTACAAGGGATTTTTCCGTCATACTCAACGGAATAACCTTGTTAACTTTAACAAAATCTTCAGGGAGAATTGATATAGCAGTAGGAAGTGCTTTTAATTGCTCTGCTGTCGCATATTTTAGACCCATTTGAGCACCCAATGCTTCTTTAAGGTCTTTTATTCTCACAAAACCCATTTTAACTAAAACTGAACCAAGGGGTATCCTTTGGGCTTTGCTTTCAGCTAACGCAATTTCAAGCTGTTTTTCAGTTATAAGCTGTTCTTCTATCAGTATTTGACCGAGCTTTTTAGTTTGAGGCGAATGCACTTTCGAAATATCCGCTTTTGGTGCACCATCTTCTCCATATTCTTTTTTTGCCTGCGCAGGTTGAACATGTCTTTCCTGCAGCTGCGGTTCTGAAGATGAGTTAGAATACATTTTTAAATTAACCTCACTAAAATTATTTTCAAGCTCACGATTATATTCAACTTCATTAATTGAAAACTGATCGTTCGAATCATCTACCAAAATATTATCAAAAACTTCAAATTCGGTAACTGTCCCATTTGAATTAATAGATTTACATAAAACATCAAAGCTGTTTTTATTTAAGTATATAAATTCGATTTTGTTTTGATAAATTTCATTAATACATTGGGCAGCAACCCCTTTGTTGCAATTGGGATGAATTGCAACAAAGAAAATGTCGTTTTGAATATTGATAGGAATAAATCCTGCGCTTTTTGTTTTATTTAAGTCAAATTTGGATAATATATCCAAATTGACTTTTTTTATTAACTTTTTAATTAAATTGCTGTCCATTGTTTGTTTTTTGTTTCTATAGGTCGTATTGTCCACTCATTGCATCTGCGGTATCTTTTACAATATGAGGAGTAACTACGATTACAAGCTCTTCTCTTGCTGTTCTTGTAGTATTACCTCTAAAGAAAACACCTATAAAAGGAAGATCTGATAAGAAAGGCATTTTTCTTACTGTTTGGGTTTCGTTTTCTTTAATCAAACCTGCAAGAACAAGAGTTTCGCCATCTTTTATTCTTATGTTTTTAAGTTCTAAGTCACGTCTTTGCAATAATGTTGCAGCAAGCTCTTCTTCATTATTTTCATTTTTAGAAGTCAACTGTTGTTTGATTGTTGCAAACTCAGGAGTAATATTCATTGAAACATATCCATCCGGAGATATAAAAGGTACTATTTCAATTTTTAAACCTTCGTCAGAACCTATATCATAAGTCTTTTGAGTAGCAGCAGTAATTGCATTTGATGATTGAAGAACCTGGCTTGTAACAGATTTTACATAGTCAGAAGTCATATCTATAACTGCTTTTCTACCACTTGTAACCATAATTTTAGGGTTAGTTAAAACTCTTCCGTTGCCGTTTTCAACAAGATATTTTAATCTGTATACCAAAGCTTTGTTATTTGATTTTGTAACAATTCTTTCGCTTGTGCTTGAACCTTCTCCTGAAGTAGTTGTTTCATTTACTTTATATTGGCTACCCCATACGAAAAGCGGGTTTTCACTTGAGGTTTGTAAGCCCGAATCAGGAGTGAATGATAATGAAACAAACGGCGTCCATAAGTTCCATTCATTTGAAAATTCTTTTGAACCAGATTCGTTAAGTTCAATAACAGAAAGCTCAACATAAGCCATAAGTTGTTTTTTATCATGATCTTTGATAAATTGTTTAATTACTTCAACTTGCTCAACAGAACCGCCATAAACACCAATTTGACCCAATTCAGGGAAGTATGTAACGGTCATTGGATTGGTTTTAAATGTAGCAAGTCCTTCTTCAGTACCTGAAGAACTACCGCTTTCAAGTCTATCGCGACAAGCAATTGTGCCGCCGCCTAAAATAACTTCATCACTTTCAGCATTTGTACTTGAAGAAGTGCTAACGGTAGAGCTATTACCATTTTCAGAAGTATAGAATAAAGAATCACAAATTAATGCAGCCATTTCTTTAGGAGTAGTATGGCTTACTTTAAATGTGTTTACCATTGGTTTAGTATCTAAAACCGGAAGTACTCTTTTGATTGCAATAACATCCTGCTGAGTACCAAAAATAACAATTTGATTTGTTCTTGGATTTGCTGTTACAACAGGTTTTGAAGATAAACCAAAGATATTAGATTTAAATAAATTTTCATTTAAAAATTCTGCAACGTTTTCAGAATTTACATATCTTACAGGAAGCACTGTCATTGTTTGTCTTGTGTAAGCTACATCTTTTGCAGCGTCAAGAGTCATAACAGTTAAGGTGTTACCATCTACGGTATATGTTAACTGGGAAGATTTAAATATAACGGCAAAAGCATCATTTACACTGATATTATTCAAATCAAGTGTAATTTTACCATCAACCGATTCATCAAAAACAATATTAACACCCGCTTTTTGAGCAAGCATTCTAAGTGCCTGTTTTAAATCAGAATCACGCAAGGACAAATTAACCTTTGCATTTGATTTTGTAATTGGAGCACTGCTATCAAGTCTTAATGTTGTTTCAAAGCCTTTTGCATCATCAGATGTTAAATTTAAGATGCTTTCAGTGCTTGTGTAAGCCATAGTAGGTGTTACACTATCTAAATATGAAGCATTATCATTTTCTAAGCCAAATACTGTTGTAGTTAAAAGGCTTAAACTCAAAAGCGTTAAGCAAAATTTATTTACGCTTGCAGATTTTAATTTTAGCATTTTTATATTTTCTCCTAGACTTAATTCTATCTTGATCTTATTGTAACATCGCCGTCTGATACATAACCGGAACCTTGGTTTGCATCATGGTTAACAGAATAGTACTGACGACCGCCATTTGTTTTATACTGGGCAGAACCCGGGAAGCTTGCAGTAATCTTAAACTCTTCACCAACTTTTGCCTTATAAACATTTTTACCATAAGAAATTGCAACATAGGTTTTTGAAATATCAATTACTTTATAATCATCAAGCATGTCGCCTTTTTGTACAAAATAATCGTTACCATCGAAAGTAATAATTGCAGAAGGCTTTGTATCATCATACATAATACCCGAAACAGCAATTGTAAGCATTTTATCGGTAACTTCGTTTTCTTCACCGTAAGCAGAAGGCGGAGCAGGAAGACCTGATGCGCTGTAGTTGATTGATTGGCTTATGTATTTTTTATCAGGTAAAAACGGATTTATTCTTCCTGATTGCTGAACATCAACTTTTTCTTTTTTATCCACTCCAAGAAGCACATTTGCTTCAGGGGCTTTAGTTTCTTCTTCGTTTACCACAGGAATATCTTCGCTAATACGGGTAACTGGCTGAACATTGCTTTGAACTTCAGCATTTTTTGAAAAATTAGAAATCAAATTACCTGCAGCATTTATATTATTTGTATAATCACTAAAGAAATAGTAAGCAGCACCTGCAACAAGAAGGAAAAGTACCAATAATGCAGGATTTACTTTAAATTGTTTTTTAACTACTTCCATATTCTTTCTCATTGGAGTTTTTTCTTTAAGAATAGGGCCGGGTTCGCTATTTACTTTACGAACGACATTATCACCGTCTATGACACCTGCAAACTGTTCTTCAACATCATAAACAGTTTCCATAGGCTCAGAGCTTGGAATATGTTCACGTGAAGTTCCAAAAGCATCAAAAGCTCTTTGTTTAGGAGCATCATTTTTCAAAATTTCTTCAAATTCACTATCGTCTACATCATCAATGTCATCAACATCATCTGCATCAAGGTTAAGTTCGTCAAATTCATCGTCTTTCAGACTATGAATTTTGCCAAGTACATCGCTATCATCAACAGATGTATTTTCAAGAAAATTATCATCGTTGCCGCTTAATACATCATCCCAACCCATGCTGTTGTTGGATGCATTATTCATATCTTTTTCATCATCAAAAAACATTTTCTCTCAACTCTACTTCTAATACTAATTTTACCATCGTTACTACAAGTTTACTATGACTTTTGCATATTTGTCAAAGTTTTTAATAATAATCATCATTATACTCTAGTTCTATGCCTGCAACTATCATTGTGTCTTGATTTTTAACCCCTTTACGTATGAGTTCATCAAAAACCCCCATGGATTTTAAAATGTTCTCAAAGCGCCTTATAGAGGCAATATTTTTAATATCGGTTACACTTGCAAGTCTTTTTAATTTTCCTCCATTTATACTAAAAGTATTTTTATTTATTTTGGTTATTTCAAAATCGGAGTCATTATTATCAGTTGAAGCAAAATCTTCTTCTATATCAAGCTCTATTTTAATATCTTCTATTTCATCAAGTTTTTTCGAAACATAATTAATTAATTCATTGGTGCCTGTTTTAGTGGCAGCAGAAACAATAAAAATTTCATTTTTAATATCAAATATTTTTTTAAATTCTTTTTTAATTTCCTCAACATGTTCGCCATCTATGATATCTGCTTTGTTTAAAACAATTATCTGCTGCCTTAAGAAAAGGTTTTTGTCATATTTTTTTAGTTCATTATTAATTTTTTTATAATTTTCTATTGAATTTTCAACGGAAGCATCTACAACATGCAACAGCAGTTTGCATCTTTGAACATGTTTTAAGAAATTATATCCAAGCCCAAGACCTTCGCTTGCGCCCTCAATAAGACCGGGAATATCAGCCACAACAAAACCATCGCCATCTTGTTTTCTTACAACTCCAAGATGCGGAACAAGGGTGGTAAAGGGATAATCGGCAATTTTTGGGCGTGCTGCGCTAATTGCAGTAATGAGGCTTGACTTTCCTGCATTTGGCATCCCTAAAAGCCCGACATCTGCAATTAATTTTAGTTCAAGCTCAAGTTCTCTTTCAATAGAAGGTTCGCCCGGTTCACAAAATTCAGGAGCTTTTTTTTGAGGTGTTGCAAATCTGGCATTGCCGCGGCCGCCTCTTCCGCCTTTTGCTATTAAAACTTTTTTGCCGTCAAAATCAAGATCGGCTACTAATTTATTTGATTTTAAATCTTTTACAACAACTCCTACCGGAACTTTGATTATTAAGTCGTTTCCGTTTTTACCGTGGCAGTTTTTATTTTTGCCGTTTTCACCTCTTTCGGCTTTATATACGGATTTATGCGTAAAATCCAATAAAGTTGACATATCGGTTGTTGCAACAAAAAAGACATCGCCGCCTTTGCCGCCGTCTCCTCCTGCAGGACCTCCTTTATCAACATATTTTTCCCTGCGCCAAGCAACGGTGCCATTGCCGCCCGCACCTGAAACTACTTTTATTTTTGCTTTGTCTATAAAAGTTGCCAAATCAGCTTTTTAAACCTTTCTTCAAATAAAAAATGCAAAATAGGGAAATATAAAGTTATTTTAACATCATTTGCGCAATATTAAAGGGGGATTTTAACAAATTTACACCAAACAAATGAAATAGCATTTTATTAATTTCCGCAATAATAAATAAGAGTTCAATCGTAAAATTTGCATTCAAAATATGTTTATATTAGAATTTTGGTGTTATTAGATTACCTTTTCGGTTATATATTTTTAAAATATACTCCAAATGGCATTTTAGCCAGCCTTTTGCCTAGAGGTCAGGACACAGCCGAAAAATAGAAAGGACAAGAAACTATGGCAGTTGCTACTTTAGTAGAATTACTAGATGCAGGTGTACACTTCGGACACCAAACCCAAAAATGGAACCCAAAAATGAAACAATATATTTTTGGTGCAAAAAACGGTATTTACATTATCGACCTTAGAAAAACATCCGATTTATTGGATAAAGCCTATGAAGTTGTCAGACGATACGCTTCTCAAGGTAAAAATGTACTTTTTGTAGGTACAAAAAAACAAGCAGTTGATGTTATCGCTCAGGAAGCTACAAGATGCGGCGGATACTATATCAATCGCAGATGGCTTGGCGGTATGATGACAAACTTTGAAACAATCAGAGGAAGAGTAAATAAATTAAGAGAATTGGAAGGCTTCCTTGAATCAGGCGCTGCTAACAAGCTTCCTAAAAAAGAAGTTGCTCAATTAAACAGACAGGTTGCAAAACTTTCTAAAACATTGGGCGGTATCAAAGAAATGAAAGGTATGCCTGATATCTTAGTTGTAGTTGACCAAAAGAAAGAACTAATTGCAATCAAAGAAGCAAATAAATTAAATATCCCTGTTGTTTGCTTGGCTGATACAAATGCTGACACAGACGGCATCGACTATATTATCCCGGGAAACGATGATGCACTTCGTTCTATTAAATTAATTGCTTCAAAAATGGCTGATGCTGTTTTAGAAGGAAAAGAATTAAGAGCAAACAACATCAAAAACACAAACAAAATCGAAAAAATTGAAGCAGCAGATGCTAATGCTGAACCTGCTCAAGTATAGTTATAATTAGGAGAAAATAAAATGGAAATAAAAGCTTCTATGGTAAAAGAGCTTAGAGACAAAACAGGCGCCGGCATGATGGATGCCAAAAAAGCTCTTGTAGAAACAAATGGCGATATGGAAAAAGCCATTGAACATTTAAGACAAAAAGGTATGGCATCAGCCGATAAAAAAATGGGAAGAATCGCTGCAGAAGGTACAATTGCTTCTGTTGTAGATGGCAAAAAAGGTGCTATGATTGAATTAAACTGTGAAACAGATTTCGTAGCTAAAAATGACGATTTCAAAGCATTAGCTGATATGATGGCAAAAGCTGTTTTAGAATTAAATCCGTCAGATCCTGAAAAAATGCTTGAAATGAATTGCCCTGTTTGCAAAAAACCAATCGGCGACGTTATCAAAGAAAAAATCGCAACAATCGGAGAAAAAATCACAATCAGAAGATTTGTTAGATTTGACGCTGATTGCTGTGTTAATACATATATCCACAACGGCAAAATCGGTGTTCTTTTAGAAGCAAAATGCTCTAATTGTGACCCTGTCTTAACAAAAGACATCTGCTTGCATATCGCTTCAAATGCTCCTGAATACATTTCAAGAGCTGAAATACCAGCTTCTGTTATTGAAGAAGAAAAAAGAATCGAAATGGGCAAAGAAGATTTAGCCAAAAAACCTGAAAACATCAGAGAAAAAATTGTTGAAGGCAGAATTGATAAATTAATGGCTCAAAAATGCTTACTTGATCAAGCATTTGTTAAAGACCCAAATCAAACTGTTAAACAATTAATCGAAGGCAAATGTGAAATCGTTAGATTTGAAAGATTTGTTTTGGGCGAAGGTTTAGAAAAAAGACAAGATAACTTTGCAGATGAAGTTATGAGCCAAATCAAAGGCTAATAGCCAACAAAAAGTTAAACAAAGAATAAAAACAGCGTTATTAGATATTTATTTTAATTATTTTAAAGGCGCTGTTTTTTTATGGCAATTTTTTATATATTGCGGTTTTAAAAAACTATGAGTATAAATAAAATAGTTTTTAATTTATATAAAGCAGCACCTGCGCCAAAAATTGTTTCATCAAGTTTTAATTTTAATACTTCCACTTCAGATAGTCTTGAAAAAACACTTGATACACTTCATCAGATTAACAAAGCTCGAACATTTTGTTTTGATATTGCATCACTTAAAAAAGATGTAGAAGCTTTTATTGCAAAAGAAACAGATCCTTTTTGGGAAAAATTCAGAACAACTAAAGAAATAGATGATTTTGAATTATGTAAATCAATTGTAAGCCTTGTAAACGACAACAACCCCAAAGACTGCTCACTTACAAACAGGCAATATTATAAAATTCTTCAATACGTCAAAGAAAATGGATTATCAAAAAATTCTCTAGAAAAGGCTTTTTCGGGTCAAGAAGAATTATTTGATGAGCTAAAAATCATAGCACAAGAAGAAAGAGGCTATAGTTTCTTAAATGATTTATTCTTTAATCAGAAGGCAAATTTAAACCCTGATTTAGAAAAAATCAAACAAGGAATCTCGCCTTCAATTGCGCAAATAGATAGAATCGAAACTGTACCTGCCGAATTAAAAAGCGTTCTTCAAAAATCAAAAGGCTTAACATTGGACGTTGCTTCTTTAATTGAGCAAAAATATTCTGAATCAAATCCTTATGACTTGCCTTTAAAATTTGCAAGCAGCTGCTATAATACGCTAAATCAAAAGGGAAGCGCCTATATTAAACAAGAAATTCCTGAAATTTTTGAAGGAATTGATGAAAAAGAACTTTTTGAAGCGCTTGACACTCTCACTTTGCACACAAGAAACAATCAATATAAGACTTTTCCAAATGGAAGCAAAATAAATATTAAAATAAAAAACAAGAATTATACCCTAACCGCACTCAATAGCGGCATTGAAGGTTCAGTATACAGAATTGAAGGCGACAACAAAAAACCTGTAATTTTTAAGAATTATTACGCCGAAAGCGACTATACAACAACAAGCGGTGTCGGTTTTGCTCCTATGGGATTATATGGAAATCTTTCGGTTTTAATGGAAGCAAATAACGAAAAAGTAAGCGATACTGTTAAACTATATATAGCAAATCCAATATTCAAGCCGGTTAAATATAACTCTCAAGACAAGTTTCTTGGAGGCTGGACAATTGTTGAAGATGCAAAAGCCAAAGAGCCATCTAAAGAAGGTTTGAAATTTTTAGACTGGCTCAATGAAAAAGGTCTACTTATTCTAGATAGCAAATCCGATGCCTGGGTTAATGGTTATTGCATAGATACGGGCGCAGTTACAAGCAAAAGCAACAGTCCATTTTTCTCAAACGGATGGGCAAAAAAGGAAATCAACGAACTCTATTCAAATTATCTAAATGGCAAAACAACAGATGAAATTATTGAAATGATATAGTTTGATTAGAAAGCTGTTCTTGATTTTTCATTACTTTAATTAGCCTATTATTAACATTTCTGAAATTAAGATTTAATAAAACTTAATAATTTTTTATGAATTTTATAAACTTATAAACAAGTTCAAGTTTAGACCTGTCTTTTTTAATTTGATTTATGGCATCATTAATATATACAATTAAATCTTTTTCGTCTTGCAAATAGTCATTTGAAAAAAGCTCGGTCAAATCAACACCTAAAGCAAGCACTATTTTTTCAAGCGTCTCCGCTTTTGGATAATTTACACCTAATTCTATTGCACTTAAATTTCTTGGAGAAATTTCAATTATTTCAGAAAATTGTTCTTGAGTTAAATTTTTGCTTTTTCTCAATCTTTTAATTTTTTCGCCGAGTTCTTTTTTTATATTCACTTTTTATTTCCTTGAATATTTACATCATATTTTTTGAAAAATAAGATACACTCCATCATAATATATTAAGTTATATTAACCTGAAATGATGCGCTATATCTTTTTTTCTTTATTTTTAGATGTATTATATAGATTTTTTTAGCAAATTTTATTTTTCTTATGTTTTAATAAACATGTATAACATTATTATTGGAGAATATTATGCAGCAAATAAATCCGACAACAAGCACATACAATAAAACAATTGAACAAAAAGAAGAAAATAAAAAAAGCAAAATCAAAGAAAAAATAGAACAAATCCCAGATAGCAGCAAAAAAATTATTTTAGGATTGAATATTTTAAGTGTGGCAGCTATTGCAGGTATTGCAATTTATAAGCATAAAAATCCATCGACAGCTCAAAATATGCTGCAAGATTCCATTGATGCAACTTCGAAAGCAATGCAGCAAACAAATCAGGCTCCCGCAAAAGAAACATCAGAAATAATCAATAATATATCAGATACTACCTCACAATCAAGAATAAAAGTAACTGCCGCAGATGTAAGAAAAAAACAAATAGAAAAGAAGGTTTTAAAGCAAGAAGAAAAAGCAAAACAAAGTGCACAAAAAATAACCAAAAATCAAAATATCAATAGAGAAAATAATGAAATTTCAAATTTGGTAAATGAAACCATCAAAGATTACAAAATCGCAAAAAATATAAGACAGGGAATAAAAAATTCAAATGATATTTCGCAAATACAAGAAAAAATAGATATCGCAAACAATATGGCAAAACAAGCACAGGAAAATGCCAAAAGCCTCGAAAAATATAAAACCCAAGGAACGCACAAGCAAAGACTTTATGCTCAAAGAGCGCACAATAAGGCAATTGCTGCTCAAATTGAAGCCAAAAAGACAAAAGCAAAAGGACTCTTTAGACAAAACATTATAAAGCAAGAGCAAAAAAGAAAATCTCAAAATGCTATAGATGTAACCCAAAACCCAAATTATCTAAAAAACATTGAAAAACAGAAACAAAATGCAATAAAAAGACAATCTAAAAAAGAGGTTGAAAGAATAGAAAAAAAATATTTAGGAAAAAATTCAAAACAGCTGATTGCTATGATAAATTCAGGCAGAATTAAAGGGCAGGAAGAAGAGGTTATTTTAAATATTCTAAATAAAAGAAAAAAGATATAGAAATTACATAAAACATCAAAATGGGTAGCAGGATTTTCTCATCCTGCTATTTTTATGTATAATTATTAAATGACACTTATACTTGCAAGTAATTCGCCAAGAAGAAAAGATATTTTAAAACAGGCAGGGTATGATTTTAAAATTATACCTTCTAATTATGATGAACATATTTCAAGACTCAATTTTTCGCGCATGCTTGTTGAAAACTGTGCAAAAAATAAAGCGCTTAATATAACAGATAAAGCCCAAAAAGAAGATATTATAATTTCAGCGGATACTGTTGTTGTTTTAGATAACATTATTCTTGGAAAACCAAAAGACAAAAAAGAAGCTTTTGATATGCTAAAGTCTTTATCAAATAAAACTCATTTTGTTGCGACTGCAATTTGTCTTATAAAAGATAACAAAATCATTACAGATACTGAAATCACCTATGTTACTTTTAGAAATCTAAGTGACGACGAAATAAAAAATTATATAGAAAAACAAACACCTCTTGATAAAGCAGGAAGCTACGGCATTCAAGATGACAATTTTGATTTTGTAGTTTCAATTGATGGCGAGATGGATAATGTAATTGGCTTTCCTCTTAAACTTTTTGAAAAAAGCAAAGAAAAATTTTCACGAGCTTTATAAGAACACTTAAAGAGAATTTTTATATGAAAATAAATCCTATTCATAACTTTGCATACTATAGAAATAATGTCAGATTCGCTTCAAACATACAAGCTCCAACCGCAAAAAACACCATAGAAAACCTTATTGGTCTTGGCTATTTAGATAGAGCGATAGAGCTTGGCGCAACAGATGAACAGATAAGAAACATATGCCATCTTCCGACAGAAGATCTTTATGCTTCTTATATGACTCAGCAAAAATTCAAAGAAAGACAAGAATGCTTATCAGTATTGACTCAAAAATTAATCAGCGAAGATAAGATAAATAAAGCTATAAGAGTCTGCTCCGATATAGAAAATGACTACGAAGGACTAAAACTAACCCCTACGGAAGTATTTGCCCTAAGCAAAGATACATTACAAAATTTAATCAACTTAAAAACACAAAATCTAAAAAACAGTATAATTGCAATAGGCTCTTATATAAAGTAGTGTTACATTTTAAGGCAATTCTGGCAAATAATATTTATTAGCACTCTTATTTAAATGCGGCAAACTAAAGGTTAGATATGGGAATTATCAGTAATTATATAGACTATAGAAAGCATAAGCCTGAATATAAAGACTGGAAAAATGATAGAAATATCAAAGAACAGGCAAAGCTTGACTATATAAAGAACAGTAAAATCGACGAACATCAAAAACAGCAAGATATTAAAAGAGCGCAGGCTGTTTTAAATGCAGTTGATATTATGGATGAATATTCCCAAACAAGAGCAGAAGATATGGAAGTTGCAGTCCAGGCTGTAGCAAGCACACTATCAACCCCTATATCATACATATCGTATGGTGTTGGCGCCTTGATTAGTATGGTAAAACCCCTGAATAACTTTGTTGCAAAAAATATTGAAAAGTTTGCAAAAACAGATGCAAAAAGTGCATCTTTTTGGGCACATTTTGGAATTACAGGAGCAACAGCACTTATTGTAGCTCTTGCGTATTCTCCTATTATGAGTGCTTGGGGATGCAAAAAAGAATTGCAGGCATCAAGGATGGGAAGGCTTGAAGCTATGGAAAATGAGCTTGCATCCGTTAAACAATTTGCAATTTTAGATGAAAACCAGCAACAGAAACTGGATGAAATTGCAAAAGATATCAAAATTGAAGAAAAAGAAGCTAAACATAAAGGAAACGTTGCTAAAGGTTCAAGCCTTAAAAAGACACTCAAGCTTCTTAGAGATGGCGACCCTGAGTATCAGGTTTATTTAGAAAAAATAGAAAAAATAAATAAAGAAAACCAAGAAAAATTTGATACAGCTAAATTAAGCGAACAAGAAATTCTTGAAGCCAAAAAAGACAAGCAATTAATTCAGCATATTGTAGAAAAAATCGATATAGCTTCCCAAGATTACGCTGAAAACGTAGAACTTGCAACAAGCACAATAAATACTTTGGCACTCGGCTCAGGCGGACTTTTGGGGCTTGGTATGCATAAAATTTTAACATCATTGAATGTTAAAAGAGCAGGAGTAATTTCATTGATTGCAGGATTTCTGACAATGATTACAGGAAGTGTTTATGCGGCAAAAATTCAAAAACAAAGTTCAAGACTTGCAAGACATAAAGTTAAAGAAGAGCTTATGAAAAACCCCGAACAGCTTATCTATGTTGATGATGAAAAAATCCAACCCGATAAAAATGCTGCTATCAAATCAGGGGGGAGTAAAGAAAATTTCTTTAAATTCTTGTTTGGGGTATTAAAAGACAATAAAGAATACAATGAATACCAAAAAATCCACGGACTTGAAAACAAGAAAAAAACAAAAGCCAAAGAACAGATTGAATTGACCAAAGAGCAGGAAAAAAGAGCACATCAATTACAGCAAAATGTATTTAAAATGTTTAATAAATTGGATGAAAAATCACAAACATATTCTGAATCCTCAGAAGCCATTGGTGAAACTGCGCAAACATATATTGCACTTGCACCTGCAATTTTTATGAGTATTAAAACCGGAAAATTAGGACAAGAAATTGCAGAAAGCGGAAAAGCAAATCCAAAAACAATCGGAGCAATCTTTTTAGCATTTATTCCATCTTTGTTAGCAAATATCTTAATTACAAAAGACCAAAAAAATGCTTCAAGGGTTGCAAATATGCTTGCAATTAAAGAAATGGACGATTATAAACATTTTGCCGACTATTCAAATAAAACAAAACAAGAAGATACGTCAAATAAAAATACAAATATTCCTGTATCTCCTTTTTTAAGCATGTTTAAAAAACAAGCTTAATTATTTATTTATACAAAAAACAGGCAGTTTTACTTGAGCAGACTTGTTTTAGCATAGGGGTTTCTATTTTGCATCTATCCATTACACAATTACATCTTGGATGAAACTTGCAGCCTTGTATAATTTCAGTTATCGGAGAAATCTGTCCTTTTATATTTTCCAGTTTTTTGCCTTTTTCGTTTGGAAGTGCCCCTAAAAGTGCCTTTGTATAAGGATGGAGCGGGTTTTTGAAAAGCTCTTTGCTTAAAGCTGCCTCTACAACATTTCCCAAATACATAATAGTTGCAGTATCTGTATAATTTGAAACAATCGATAAATCATGGGTGATTAATATTATGGTTTTACCTTTATTTTTAAGTTCAACCAAAATATTTAAAATAGAATTAGATACACTCACATCAAGCGCCGTTGTTGGCTCATCTGCTAAAATCAAATCAGATTCCGCTAAAAGCGCCATTGCAATAATAACCCTTTGCTTCATTCCGCCAGAAAGTTCATGTGGATAGGATTTTAAAACATTATCTATATTTAAAATCTTCACTTCTTCAAGCGATTTTTTAATTTTTTCTACAGCATCTTGTCTTTTTATTCCTTTTAGCGCTCTTACTTCCAGCATCTGATTTTCAATTGTATATAGAGGATTTAAAGACATAAAAGGATCCTGCGGAATAAGAAATATGGATTTGCCTAAAATATCCTGTTTTCTTATGTCAACTCCATTATAAAGAATGCTTTCGTATTCAACACACGCATTTTTTGCAAGCAGATTTAAAATTGTATTAATCAAAACGGATTTACCACATCCGGACTCACCTGCAATGCTATGAATCTTGCCTTTTTCAAAAGAAAGATTGATATTTTTCAAAGCATAATAATAATTTTCAACACGATTAAGCTCTATTTTAAAAGCAACACTCAGGTTTTTAATTTCTAAAATATTTTCCATCTTGAAATTGATTATAACATATTAAAGGTAAAATATAATATTCCAATCAGGCAAACAATATTATTTACAAGATTTTAATGAATATGAGAATAAATCAAAGCAATCAAATAAATTTTTGTAAACAACTAAAAGCAAGTTGCAAAGTATTGAAATTTAAAATACCTGCTTCTTGCAGCATTTACGAGCTCACACAAGAAGACAGGGATTATTTTGAAACAAAACAAAGAGCAAAAGATTGGAAAAATTCCTGTTATTTAGACTGTATAACTCAGGATTTAGATAAAGACAATTTATCTGACAACAAACATATTTTCATCATGGAAGATAGAAAAGGTAATTGTCTTGCATTTGCAAGTACGGAATTTTCAAATTTCCACAAAAGAAAACTGGATTTGATGTATTTTGAAGCACTTCCGAATTTCAAAAAGAAATTATACAAATATATAGGTGAAACTTTTATAAATTTTCTATGCGGTTATACTGAAAATGAAAGCACAAAAATGCTTTCGGTTCCATCTCCCAGAAAAGATGCCTTGCCGTTTTATAACAAGAGCCATTTCAAAGCACATCCTACAATGTTTTGTGATAATAACATATCGCTATACGGAAAAAATATGGAAAAACTAATCGCCCAAAATGAAGAACATACAAAAAATAAAATAGATTATGTACTTTAAACTTCTTTTCAAAATATTTGTAAGGTTTAAATAATTATGAAAATTAACTTCAGCAATATTAATAACAAAATAAATTTTTGCAAACAGCTAAAAGCAAATTGTATGATTTTAAAAAATCAAAAAGCAGTTCCATGTCACATATACGAACTCACAGATGAAGATAATGAATATTTTAAAAATAAAAAAAGAATAAAACAATGGAAAAATTCCGAACTTTGGGATTCTGTAAAATTTTCTTTTTCCCATAGAGACAATTTTGACTGTGGCAGTATTTACACCTTAGAAGATGAAAAAGAAAACTGCCTTGCTCTTGCAAGGGCAAGGGAACGGTATGGAGAAAAATATAAAAGACTGGATTTAATTTATCTTGAAACATGTCCAAGTGCAAAAGCAAAAGGATATAAATATACAGGAGAAACATTTATTAATTTTTTATGCAACCTTTCCAAAAAAGAGGAATTGAATATTCTTGCAGTTCCATTCCAATATGAAGACGCTCTTCCTTTTTACAACAAGAGCCATTTCAAAAGCCATCCCCTTCCTAAAAGACCAAAGAACTTATCCTTGGAAGGAAAAAATATGGAAAAACTAATTGCCCAAAATGAAGAACACACAGGGCATAAAATAGACTATACCTTCTGAGCTTCTTTTTGTTGTCTTTCTTGAAGCTTTGCTTTATTTTTCTTTCTTCTCATTAAATCAACAAAAGCTTCAAGCCTTGTTATATAACCTGCGCGACCTGTCTGTTCATCCATAATCAAAGATAAAATCGGAAGATTTGTATCTTCTCTCATTTTCGGGAAAATATTTTGGCTCATAATTTCAGGCATGCAGGTAAATGGTGAAACATGGATTAAACCATCAACATTTCTTTCTTTTGCATATAATACATCAGAAACACACTCCAGTGCATCGCCTCCAATATCTCTCATTAAATACGGTTTTGCAAGCCTGTAAGCTCGCTCTAAGTGAGTTTCGCCTTTTTTAAATATTTTTGGAATAATTGCATCTTTTAAAAATGATGATATTGTAAGCGAACGTCTAACCTGAACACCCATTGCACCAAGTTCTCTTTCCATATATTGGTTTGAAAATTCATCATTTACAATATAAATTTCACCTGTTAAATCAACATGGAGCACATCTTTTTGTTTGTCTATTTTAACACTTGAAATATCCTTCAAACCATCTTTCAAAGCTTTAGATAATTCCTTATAATTATTTGCATCTTTTACAAGCTTAATTGCTTTGTTAAAAGCACGCTCAGCATCACCCTTGTTGATTTCTCTAGCCCTATAATACGATAAGAAACTTTGCAGCTCGTCCACCGCAAAAACAGTTCTTACTGCAAGATAGATTGCATATAACATTTTTAAATAATTTTTTGAACCGGTAACTCTATGAAGATAATCCACCATGCCTTTAAAGCCATCATATAAATTAAGTTCGATATAATTAGCCTTATAGCCAAGCTCCATCAATACCTGTTCAATATTTCTTCCGTATTCACCAAGTCTGCAGATGCCGGGAGATGCTATCATAGATACATAATCCACACCGCCAGCAAGCGCTTCTATAAAATTACCTAAAATCAGTTTATAAGGAAGGCAGATTGCTTCAGGCGAATTTTTTGTTCCAAGCGAAAGTGTTTTTTTGCTTGTATATGGAGGAATAAAAGCTTCCACTCCCATTGTTTTAAGCGCCATCTGCCAGGCAACATATATTGTTCCCATATGCGGAAATGATACTTTAATCTTTTTATTTTCATTGCTATTCATAAGATAATTATATAATAAATATTTTAAAAACAACATTAAAGTAAAAAGACCGATACTATAAAGTATCGGTCTTTTGTAGATTTTATTCAAAAATCAACTATTTGATTTCAACAGTTGCGCCTGCTTCTTCCAATTTAGCTTTCATTTCTTTAGCTTCTTCAGGTTTTACACCTTCTTTAATTGGTTTAGGAGCGCCATCAACTAAATCTTTAGCTTCTTTTAAGCCAAGACCTGTGATTTCACGAACTAGTTTAAGTACCGGAATTTTGTTAGCGCCGGCAGAAGCCAATACAACTGTAACTTCGCTAGGAGCATCACCAGCTTCGCCAGCTGCAGCAGCACCAGCTGCAGGAGCAGCAGCAACAGCTACAGGAGCAGCTGCAGATACGCCAAATTTTTCTTCCATAGCTTTAACTAATTCGGCAGCTTCGATTAATGTTAATTTTTCAATTGATTCTAAAATTGATTCTACGTTACTCATTTTATTATTACCTTTCTTAAATAATTTTACTAACTTTTATGCTTGTTTTTGATCGCGTACTGCAGCAATTGCTCTAACAAGGGCAGACATTACTCCGTTTACAGAGTATACTAAGCCGCTTGCAGGAGAGTTGATTGAACCAAGCATTTTTGCAATAAGTTCTTCTCTGCTGGGTATTGATGCAAGTTTTTTAGCTTCATCAGCAGATAAAACTTTACCATCCAAAACAGCGCCAAGGATTTCTCCTTTTTTGTTTTCTTTAATGAATTTTGTAAGAACTTTAGCAGGTGCAACTTCATCATGGAAGCCAAAAGCAATTGCTGTTGGTCCTTGCATAAGTTCTGCTATTGCTTCAAAGTTTGTTCCTTTAGAAGCAACTTTACATAAAGTATTTTTTGTAACTGTGAAATCAGCTTGCTGAGCTTGAAGAGCACGTCTTAATTCAGTAATTTCTTCAACAGACAAACCTCTATATTCAGCTACAACAGCAACTTTAGCTTGCTCGAATTGCTTTTTATAGTATTCTATTTTTTCATTTTTAAATTCTTTTGTTGCCATTTTCTAAAATAATTCTCCTTTCTATTGAACTTTGCTAAAACTAAAAAAGTTTTGCAAGTGATGTACCTACAAAACAGTTCAAATAAAAGTATATTATCTTTCTTGAACCTGGATTGGAAATTAAGATTTCTTTTAAAAAATCACCAACCGTCTCGGGTACATATACAATAATAGTTAATCAATATTTTATGTCAAATAAATGTTAATATTTTTTAATATTTCATAAATTTTAGGCAATTATTTTTTTGAGCATTCTTTTTTAAATCAACCAATACAGTTGTTAAAAATTTAAACGTTAATAATTGTTAAGTTGTACTTTATTATGAACGGAAATCATGATAATATGATTGTCCGGTTGGAAAGCTTATGCAAAACGTAAAAGAAAAAATTCAAAAAGACATCCAGTTAAGACATTATTTAGATTTAATTAACAAAATTGCCAAAGTAGAATACAAATCAATGGGTTCGCAGCACCTTATTGAGTTTAGTGAGTTAATTAATATTGGCTTTCAGACCATAAATGTGCTTTGTGAAAACAAGGATTTTGAAACCTACAATGAATCATATCTTGCAACTGCCATCAAATGGGCGATAAGAAACGAACTTCGAAACAGATACCGCTGGTATGGTGTTCGTCAAAACAAAAATATGACAGAACAAAACATGACCGAACTTAGAGAAGCAATTTACAAAACCGTTCTTTCGACAGACGAAATGTACGACAACGAAAAAACATTTGAAATAAAAGACATAAGAAAAACTCCCGAAGAAAACTGCGAATTTTCAATGCTGTCGCAAACAATTAAAAATGTTGTTACCACTCTTCCAAAAAGAGAAAGGGAGCTTATTGAATCTAAATTCTTCAAAGAAAAGAAGCTTCATGAATTATCTGATGAATTTTCAATTTCTCCAAGCAGAATTTCAAGAATAATTAAATCAGGGCTTGATAAAATAAAAGATGAATTACTAAAAAGCGAAGTTGTTTAAAACTTCGCTTTTTTAATGTATTTAATAAAATATAACAAATACCAATAAATTAATATTGGTCTTTGTTGATTTCAATTTGTTGATATGCAAATTTGTTCATGCCGGAAAATACTAAGGCGATAGCTTGAATCAGCATAATAATATCAGACAATTTTTTCTACCTTTTTAAAACTAACACTACTATTTAATAAAGTATTTTTGAGAACAAAAATTGCCATAAAATAACAAAATATTAATACATCTCAATAATTTTATTTATTGCATTTTTTGCAAGGTTGAAAATTTCATCCATTTTATCTTTTGAAAAAGGAAGCCCTTCAGCAGTCGTTTGAAATTCTATAATTTTTCCGGATTTTGTTAAAACAATATTGGAATCAACCTGTGCATTTGAATCTTCTTGATAGCATAAATCAACCATAACTTCATTATTCACAATTCCTGCCGAAATTGCTCCAATTGGTTCTATTATAGGATTTTTTTCTAATTTGCCTTCTTGAAGGAGTTTTTCAATCATGATTTTTAATGCCGCAAAAGCTCCACAAATAGAAGCCGTTCTTGTGCCGCCATCTGCCTGAATAACATCAGCATCAATTATAAAAGTTTTTCCTTTGATATCTTCAAGATTAATACAAGCTCTTAAAGAACGTCCGATTAATCTTTGGATTTCCTGAGTTCTTCCTGAAATCTTTGTTCTTTCTCTTTCGCATCTTGTATTGGTGCTTGACGGAAGTAAGCTATATTCTGCCGTAAGCCAGCCTTTTGGTGAATCTTTTTCCATAAATTTTGGAAGCTCTTCTTTATAGTTTGCACAAACTATAACTTTTGTATTTCCAAATTCCACCAAAACAGAACCTTTAGCATTCATTGTATAGTCTTTTGTAAATTTAATTCTTCTCAATTCATCATTTTTTCTATTATCCAATCTCATCAATTAACCCCTCTTTTTCATTCTTATCTGCAACTAAAAGATTAGCACAAAATCCAATTATTTTTTAAATAATACAAATTATATTATATAAATAAATCCTCAACTCTTCTGATTGCTATACTTCCCCTTATTTTTAAGGGGTTTTTTTACAGCTTAATCGTCATCTTCGTCATCTTCGTCATCTTTTTCTACTTTTGCGTTTTCTGTTTTTTCGGACTTTTCAGATTTTTCAGGCTTAATTTCTATTTTAATTTGACTCGCTTCTTGTTTTTCTTGTCTTTTTTTCTTGATTGCCTGTTTGATTTTTGCACTTGCTTCTACCATAAGTACCGGTACAAGGAAACGAACCACAAGAGTAAATATAGTTAATGACTTAAATTTGCCTAAATCTTTTCCATAGGATTTAGTTACCTTCTTAATTGCTTGTTCTAATTCAGGACCTTCAAACATTTTTCCATCTTCAAACAATTTCTTAACGGCTCCATTTATATGGTATAGTTTAGAACAATTTTGTTTTATGGTTTCAGCAGCATCTATATTTTCTCCGGATTTAATTCTGTCTAAAACATCTTGTGCAGCACTTGTAAGTTGTCTGCTATATGAGTTTTTAGCCATATTTATGAGTGGATCAAGAGCGCTATCTATAAGAAGTGCAAGAACACTTGAAACTGCTGAAACCGATACCGTATGAACATTCATGCCAAGTTTTTGGTCGGGTTCAATTTTTTTAGACATTGTAGTGCTTCCAACCCAATATCCGGTTAAAAGCCAAGATTCCAAATCCCCCATTCTTGGAGAAGGTTTTTTACAGAGTCTTGCCATTGTATTGGTGCATCCTTGACCAAATCCCGAAACTGCAAGTTTTTCTAAACCTTTAGCAAAATTATCTATTCCGCTTTCAAGAATTGAACCATTAAAAGATAAGGTATTTGTTTTATCACCTGAAAAATCTTTAAAATTGCCCATATCTTGTTTAAAAGAATTCGAAACAAGCAATGGCGAATATATTCTATCGTTTATTTGTTTAATTTCATCATCTTTCGCTTTATCAAGGCCTTTTTTAACAAATAAGAAAGTAGTTACTGCAGGAAGCATCCAGCTTGCAATTTTTGCTTTCATAAGAGTTGTAATCCAACCCGATGAACCTTTCCAGAAAGATTCAAAAGCATCGCCTGTTATAGAGCGGTTTTTAGCGACAAGTTCGTCTACTTTTAAAGCTTTGACAAATTCCGGAGCCTTTTCAAATATTGGTTTATGGTCTGCCGCTTTTTTTACAAGTTCTTTTGATTTTGCAATAATTTCATCATTATTTGGCTTGTATTTTATCTTTTTAAATAAGGTTGATACAAATCCTGTAATTTTACCAATGCCTTCCCTGTTTGCAAATTCTTCTTTTGCAAGAGAAACTTTAGAAGCAAAGGATGTTTTTTCTTTAGTTACGAGTTTTTGTGCAATTTCTTTGACATTTCTATGGTCATAGGGAAGAAGCGATAATGTTTTGCCATCAGGCTCAACATTTAATAATGCAATATTATTTTTCATGGTATCAAAGCCCTTTTTAATAAGGCCTCCACCAATTGTCATACCAAGAAAACTACCAATGAAAGCTTGTAAGAAATTTTTTGTTGCAATGTATTGTTTATCTTTTTTATCTGCTGTACCTTTTTGTTTAACTACGCAAACAGGTTTTAAAATACCTGCTATGATCAAAGAATATATTGCATTGTATGCTACTTCATTATCACTTACAAAACTTGTTAATTTATTTAATGTTTTTCTTCCTGCAATAAAATCTCCTGTTTTTTCAGCCAGTGTTTGTGCTGCTGAAACTGTAGACCCGCCAAAGCTTATCGCCTGTGCGGGTCTATTTATATTATTATTTTGCAAATTTTGCTTGCTTTTATCCTTATCAATCGCATATTGTCCAACTCTGCGCAGTTCAATATTGCTATGATTACCATTTTTTAAAGACAGTTTTTCTATGTTTACTTTCATGGTACCTATACAAAACTTGTGAATTTATTTTTTTGCTATTACAAATAAAAATTTTAAATATTTTTTAACTTATCTGCAAAACGCTATTTTTGAGAGTGCTTTTGGAATCCATATATTTTTCTATTTTATCTATAATAATTTTTTCAAATTCAATATTAAATATTGAATTAATCTCATTAATAAAAAAGCATGGACTTGTAATATTTATTTCTATTATTTTGCCGTCTATTACATCTAATCCTGCAAGATATATGCCATCTTGTTCAAATTTATCTTTGACCAAATCCTGTATTGTTTTTTCTTTCGGGGTTAGTTCGGTAAATTTAAGAGTATCTTTGTTGTGCTCATTAAACTTAAAGTCATTATTTGTTGCAACTTTTCGGACACAATATTCAAAGATTTCCCCGCAAACATAAATAAGTCTTTTATCACCTTCTTTAATTTCAGGTAAATATTGCTGCACCATAACAGCAGTTTTAAAGTTTTCGGTTACTGTTGATATTATGGTATTTATGTTTTTGTCTTTGTCATTCAAATAAAATACACCTGAGCCGAAGCAGCGGTTAGTTGGTTTTAAAACTATTTGACCATATTCAAACAAAAATTCTTTGATTATTTTTTCGTCGCTTGAAACAATATTGTCAGGAATCAGCCCGTCGTATTTGCAAAATTCATTAACATATAGCTTTTCATTCTTTTCTCTTAAAGCTATAGGGTCATTTATAACAAAGGTTTTTGTTTTATCAATATATGATAATATATATGTCGCATTAATGTAATTAATATCAACAGGCGGGTCGGATCTAAAGTATATAATATCAAAATCATTTAATGATTGAACTGCAGCACTTTGTACTTTTTTTATGTTGTTGCTTTCAATATAAGTATCAAAACATAAACCAAACGGCCGGTCTTTTTTTAAATATAGCTTATTTTTAGTTGTGATTGAAACTTTATTGCCTCTTTTTAGATATTCGTACACAAACCAAAAATTAGTAACAAGTTTGTTAAATTCAAAGTATTTAAATTCAATTTCGTCTATAATTATAAGTATGTTATGCATAAAACTATTATATCAAATAATAATTTTAGTGTATAATCTTATTAATTAAAATTAAATTGCAAAAGAGGATAAGATGTTTAGGGAAAATATAATCGCCGAATTAAAAGAAAAAATTAATAAAGAACCCGATAACATCGAAAACTATAAAAATCTTGCAAATTATTATATCGGAGGCGAAGACCTAAATAGCGCACTTGGTATTTATAAGCAAATTTTAAAACTTGTTCCGTATGATTACCAGTCATTGGTTAATCTCGGAAGCATATATTTTTACAAAAAAAATTACATAGAAGCAATAGACTGCTATCATAAAGCAACCGTTAAAGAGCCTGATAACTTTGCAGGTTACTACAACCTTGGAAATGTATATGCCGAAATTGATAATTTTGAGCTTGCTTATACAAACTACAAAAAAGCTCTTGAATTAAATCCGGATAAAACAGATATACATACAGCTCTTGGCTATTTATATCAAGATGTTGATAACTATGATGAGGCCATGGAATATTATCAAAAAGCGCTTGAGCTTGATAAAACAAATAGCGAAATTTATATAAATATTGCAAATATCAAACAAAAACAAGGCAAATTGCAAGAAGCTCTTGAGCACTATGAAAAAGCATTTGAATTAAATAAAAATGATGTTAAAGCATCACTTTGTCTTGCAAATGCTTATGCAGCACTTAAAAACTACCAAAAAGCACAACAGTGTTTTGAACATACCGTCAATCTCAATCCTCTTAATTACTCAAGTTTTGTATGCAGGGCTATTGCATACTATGATAATAACGACACGCAACAAGCAATAGCAAATCTTAAACATGCAATAGAACTTGATCCCGATAAATCAAATGCCTATATAATTTTAGCAAATATCTTAGTGGATGAAAAAAGATATGAAGAAGCGATTTTAATATATAAAACCGTTCAAAAAATTCTTATAAATAGTCCTGAAATTTCAACATTTATAGCTAATGCCTATATTATGCTAAATGACTATGCTCAAGCTGTTAAATACTATAAAAAAGCTATGAAACAAGCTCCAAAAGACAATGAAATCAAGCTTATTTACATAGAAATGATGAATGATTATATAAATGAAAAAATTAAAGGAAAATAATATGACACCAAGTATTGAAGATAGGGTTGTTTCTTTTATTTCATATTATACTTTTGGAATTTTCGGCCTTGTCTGGCTGATTTTCACCTATGCAATAAAAAGAAAAGTAACACCTTTTTTGTCTTATAACATTTATCAGGCAATTTTTATATCTATAGTTTTTGCAGTTATTTCGCTTGTATATGATATTGCAATGGGATTGATGAACATAATTCCAATTATATCTAATCTTGCAAAAGTATTTGATACAATTTTAAATAAAGTACCTGTATTTTTCACTTTTTCACTTGCAAGTTTAATAGTCACTGTTTTTATAACGCTTTTGGCTCTTATTTCGCTTTTTGGATACAAGCCGAAACTTCCTGTTGTTTCAGATATAATCAAGGCGAATTTTGGAGGTTAAAATAACAATGACACTTGAACTTTCAAAAGAAATAAAAATGGTAATAAGCGACTTTGATGGAGTCTTTACGGATGGCTCCTTTTATATCAACGAAAATAATGAAATACAAAAAAAACTTAATTTTATAGATGTCATGGGAGTTTTCCTTTTAAAAAAAGAAGGAATAGACTTTGGAATAATATCAGGAGAGGCAAGCAACATCTTAAATTATTTTAAAGAAAAACTGCAAATAGAAGAGCTCCACGGAGGAATCAGACAAAAAGGCATAGTTTTAAATGATATTATGCAAAGAAAGAATTTGAAACCAAATGAAGTTTTATATATAGGTGACGACATTAATGATATTTCAGCTTTTGAACTTGTCAAATATCGAATTGCACCAAAAAACTTTAACCCTGTTTTGCAATTTAAAGTAGCAAATCTTCAAATTACAAATAGTTACGGAGGCCAAGGCGCCATAAGGGAAGTAGTAGATAATATTTTAGGTTTGGAAATAACAAAAGAAAATGTTTTTGAAAATAACAAAATTCATTAATAATCTTTTAAATTCTGTTGAAGATTTTAATAAACAGATAAATGATTATAAGTCGATTTCAAAAGAGCCGGCGCTGCCATCTTGGGCTTATATAAATTGGGGCTTGTATTTGATAAATAATGGCAGCAAAGAAAAAGGGATTGAAAAACTTAACCAAAGCATATTAATGAGTAAAAACAATCCTGAAGTTTATATGAATCTTGGAATTGCCTATAGCCAGGAAGGAAATTTTATAGAAGCTTTAAAATATTTTAAAAAAGCTGTAATTATAGATAAAAATAATGGCCGCGCCTGGGGGTATTTAGCAGGAGTTTATAGTGAATTAAATGAAAACAATCTTGCAAAATCAGCCTTTGAAAAATCCTTAAAACTTGACAAAATGAATCCTTGCACATATTTAAATTATGGTATTTTTTCACTTAGATGCAATAATAAAGAAACTGCAAAAATTATGTTTAAAAAAGCATATATGCTTGAACCTTCAAATAGTCAAGCATTATTAATGCTTGGAATTATTTTAATGCGAGAACAGAAAAACAATGAAGCTTACTTAAAATTTCAAAAAATTGTAGAAACGGAACCTTTTAATAAAGAAGCCCTGTATCTAAGCGGACTAACTTCTTATAAGCTTCAAAATTTCAAAGAATGCATAGAATACTGCAAAAAAAGCTCATCAATTGACCCAAATAAAATTGAAAATTATATTTTAATTGCAGAAAGCTATTTAAATTTAAACGATAAAGAAAATTCACTGAAATCTTATGAAAAATATGAAAATCTATGCACAAAAGAATGGAAATTTTATGATTCCTGGGGAAAAGCTTGCCAAATTTTCAAAGATTGGGAACAATCAATAGAAAAATTTCAAAAATCAATTGAACTTAAAGATGATGAATTTACAACATATAATAGCTTGTCGTATTCTCTAATCAGCATAGAAAGGCTAGATGAAGCAATTGTTGCAATCAAAAAAGTACTTGAATTAAACCCCGGTTTTGCAAATTGCAGATATAATCTTGCTCAAATTTATATGAAACAAAAAAAATATGAAGATGCCATAACTTCTTTCAAAGAAGCTCTTTCAATTGATACAAGCTTAAAAAAAGCATATTTCAATATAGCGGGAGCCTATCATTGCCTTAAAGATACAAAAAACGCTATTAAATACTGGAAAAAATCCATTGAATACGAGCCAAATAACATTGAAAGTCACATGAATTTAGCTATAACATATTCAAATGAATACAACGATAACACAAAGGCTTTAAGATTTATAAGAAGCGCATATGAAATTAATAAAAATAATAAAGAAGCCTGTTTAAAATACGGGATTATTCTTCTAAAACTCAATGAATCTTATAGAGCAAAAGAAAAATTTGAAGAAGCGCTTAATATTGAGCAAAATTATACCCCTGCAATACTTGGAATAATTGAAAGCTCTATCAAAATAAAAGAATTAGACTGTGCTTTTGAATACATTCAAAAATACGAAGAAATGATAGGCGAAAATAAAGACTTCTTGACAATAAAAATGCTTGCTTATGCAGCATTGCTTGAAAGCGAAAATGATGAAGAAAATATTTGCAAATTAAAAGACACAATAAGACAAATTTGTGATAAAATACAAGAGATATCTAACGACAGTACTGTTGTTGATGAAGTTAAGAAAATGTATTCAATTTAAAAGGAAAACTTAAAGGAAAAAATAGATGGGGATTATTGTTCAAAAATTCGGAGGAACTTCCGTTGCAGACAGCGACAAAATCAAAAATGTTGCACGTGCCGCAATTAAAGAAAAAGAAAATGGAAATGACGTAATTGTTGTTGTTTCTGCTATGGGACACACAACAGATAATCTTATAAAACTTGCAGGTGAAATTACTTCAAAACCTTCCGCAAGAGAAATGGATATGCTTTTATCCACAGGCGAACAGATTTCAATGTCACTTCTTGCAATGGCATTAAATGAAATGGGACATAAGGCAATCAGCCTTACAGGGCTTCAAGTCGGAATTAAAACAGAAGACTGCCACATGTGCGCAAGAATCATTGATATTGAAACAACCAGGGTCAAAAAACACTTGAAAGAAGGTAATATTGTAATTGTTGCAGGTTTCCAAGGTGTTTGCAAGGGAAATGAAATAACAACTCTTGGCCGCGGCGGCTCTGATACAACTGCAGTTGCTCTAGCTTGCGCGTTTAATGCCGAAAGATGCGATATTTATTCTGACGTTGAAGGAGTCTACACAGCAGATCCAAGAATAATTAAAACAGCTCAAAAACTGGATAAAATTTCATATGATGAAATGCTTGAACTTGCCCGCCTTGGCGCAAACGTGCTTCATCCAAGGTCTGTTGAAACCGCAAAACTTTATAATATGAAAATGAGAGTTAGAAGCTCATTTAAACTTGATGATTTAGGAACTTTAATAATAGGAGTCGAAGAAATGGAATTAAATAAACCTGTTACAGGAATTGCAACAGATAGCTCGCAATTGAGAATTGTTATTTGTGATATCGAAGATAGACCGGGAAATGCTGCAAAACTATTTAATTTATTGGCCGAAGCAGGCTTAAGCGTTGATATGATTATTCAATCTTATGCAAGAACCGCAAACAATACCAACGATATTGCTTTTACAATTGCAAAATCCGATATTGATAAATTTAATTCTATGAAAGACAAAATCAATTCTATTTTAAAAGCGGGAAATATTTTTATTGATGAAGATATTGTAAAAGTATCGGCAGTAGGTGCCGGTATGATAGATAGACCCGGCATTGCAGCTAAAATGTTTGATACACTTGCAGCTGAAGAAATTAACATAAAAATGATTTCAACAAGCGAAATTAAAATAAGCTGTTTGGTTGAAAAGAAATATGCAACATCTGCAGCTATCGCACTAGCTCATGCTTTTGAGCTTGATGGAGCACAAATTGCAGATGTCAAAGGGGACCTGCCCGTTGTTTAAGCTTATTTTAGGGCTTGGAAATAAAGATATTGATACTTCATACAAAATTGCAAAAAACTATGCAAATTTTGGAATTGATATTATTGATATGTCTGCTTATTTATTTTCTAAATTAACAGATAAATATAAGCTTGAACTTAAACAAAATAACCCTAATCTCAAATTTTGCGTATCAGTTGCGCTTTTTGGAGATATTCATAATAAAAAAGCAAAAATAAATGATAACTGCAAAAAATGTCTTAAATGCCATAAAAAATGTTCTCAAAACGCAATTGAAGAAAAAGATGGCATCTTGAGAGTTAGTTATGATAAATGTACAGGTTGCCAAAATTGCAAAAAAGTCTGCAACAATAACGCAATTGATATTTACGAACAAAACCTTTTGGCTGATGATATTGAGCAGATTAGAAATAATAAACCCGATATCTTGGAAGTGCATTTAAGTATCAAAAAGAAAAAAGAAATTTTAAAATATTTTGAAAATATAATGAAAATTTATAATGGAGACACTTCAATTTGTCTTTCGAGGAAATTTTTAAGCAGCCAAAAAGCAATTAAAATAATTAAGCAGTTATATGAAATCTTTCTAAAATACAATAACGGTTTTATTTTTTATGTGCAGGCGGACGGCAGCTCTATAAATAATGCTTCTTTAGAGTATTCATCCAATCTTGAAGCGCTTGCTTTTTATAATGAAATCAGCCAAAGCATAAAAAATCTTAAAAATATTAAAACAATTATATCGGGAGGGCTTAATAACAAAACAGTAGAGCTTTGCAAATTATTTAATTTAAAGCCTGATATTTTAGCTTTCGGAAGTTATGCAAGAAAATTATTCAACGAAGATGTTAATAAAGCAAAAGAGCTTGTCCTTAGCGTAAAGGAATTTTATGAACATAAATAATGATAACTCAGTTGAAAAATTCCTAAAAGAACACAATATCAAAAATAAACCCGTAATTATCGGCTATTCAACAGGACCTGATAGTACTTATCTGCTCTATAAAATAAACGAATTAAAAGAAAAATATAATCTTGAAATCATTCTTGCTTATTTTAACCACGGATGGAGAAAAGAAGCGGATGATGAAGCAAAATATACAATTGAGCTTGCAGAAAAATTAAATCTGCGGTATTTTGTCCAAAAAGCTCCAAAAAGTGCCAAAAAAACAGAAGAAGCTGCAAGAAAATTAAGATATGATTTCTATAAAAAAGCAGCGGAAAAATTCAAAACAGATGTAGTTCTACTTGGGCACAACAAAAACGACAACATTGAAACACTTCTGTATAGAATAATAAAAGGTACTTCAATATCAGGGTTATGTTCAATTCCGATTCAAAGAGATATTTATTTTCGCCCTCTTTTAAATACCACAAAAGAAGAGATTTTAGATGAACTAAAAGAAAAAAATATTTCATTTATGATTGATTCTTCCAACGAAGATACTAAATATAAAAGAAATCTAATCAGAAAAAAGATTTTTCCTATCTTAAGTGAAATTAACCCGAATTTTATCGAAAATATTGATATTTTAATTAAAAATTCTATAAACTCCAAAGAAATTATAGATGATGTCATAGAAAAAACCAAAAAAAAGATAATGGCTGATAATGAAATTATTCTTAACGAATACTTGAAACTAAAACATAGTATAAGGCTGGAGTTTTTAAATAATTACTTAATAGAACAATTAAATGAAGAGTTAAAAAATAGAGACAACAAAACTATTTTAAAGCTTGATAAATATATTTTTGAAAATAAAAAAAGAACTTCTCTAACCAAAGACAAATATCTTGCAATTAAAAATAACAGAATATATATTGAAAAAAAGCCGATTAAAAATAATAATGAGCTTAAAATCTCGAAAATAGGAAGCTATGTTTTTGATGATATTATTTTGAAAGTTGAAAAAGCAAAAGATATCCCAAAAACATTTAAAAAACCTGTTAATAGCTGCTATATTGATATAGATTTTCCTTTTATCCTAAGAAGCAGAAAAAACGGGGATATATTTCAACCCATAGGACGTAAAAGGCCAATTAAACTTAAAGAATATCTTATAAAGCAAAAAATCAGACAAGATAAAAAAGATAAGCTTCTTTTAATTACAAAAGAAAATGAAATTTGCCTTATTTTAGATATCGAAACAGGAGAAAAATTTAAAGCAAAAAATAATAAAGCAATAAAGCTTAGCTGGGAGAAAAGAAATGGATAAAAAATTAGAAGATTTAAAAGTCTTAATTGATTCAAATACTATTCAAAAAAGAATAGAGGAAGTAGCCGACTCTATTAATTCCAATTACAATAAATACGAAATTTTAAATGTCATCTGCATTTTAAAAGGTGCTGTTATGTTTTATACGGAACTTGCAAAACACCTTAAAATGCCTGTTAAAATGGAATTTATAAGCCTTTCAAGCTATGGAAATTCGACTCATTCTTCAGGCAAAGTAAAGTCATTAAATTTGTCTTTGCCGACATATGAAAATGAAAATATATTAATAGTTGAAGATATTATAGATACGGGGCTTACGCTTGATTTTTTAATCCGCTTTATCAAGCAAAATTGCAGAGCAAAAAATGTTGAACTTGCAGTTCTTTTTGACAAAAAATGTGCAAGAAAATACAATATAAAGCCTGATTATGCAGCTTTTGATATAGATGATAAATTTATCGTAGGCTTTGGCTTAGACTATCAGGAATACTATAGAAATCTTGATTTTGTAGGGTACTTTGAATAATTTTAATATCTATAAAAAGAAAATTCTGCAAATTCCAATTGCAGCAACAATTCCGACAATATCAGCCAAGATGCCTGCTAAAAGTGCATGCCTGAATTTCTTTATTCCGATTGCTCCAAAATAGACACTTGCCACATAAAATGTTGTTTCAGAGCTGCCTGTTATAACTGCTGCAAGTTTTGTTGCATACGATTCGACTCCGGTTTGGTTAATAATATCAGATAATACTCCAAGTGTTGCAGAGCCTGATAATGAACGGGTAAGCATTATGGTTAAAGTCTCAACAGGGATTTTAAAGAATTCTAAAAGAGGCCTTAGCATTTTTTCTATAATTAAAATTGCACCTGATTCTCTAAAAGCCGCCACACAAACCATAATTGCAACCAAATATGGAATTATTCTAACTGCTACATCAAACCCTTCTTTTGCACCATCTATAAAGCTTTCATAAGCTTTGGTTTTGGTACATAGCGCATATATCAGAATAAAAACGATAATAGCAGGTAAAATCATTATAGAAAGGTTATTTAAAATTTTTATCATTTTATATTAAACCTTTCCAATAATTTTGAGAAAAATATCGCAGATACAAAAGCAATTGATGTAACAATTAGAGTAGGAAGTATAATCTGCCCGGGATTTTCCATTCCACTTGCTGCCAGAATTGCAATTACAAGCGCAGGCACTATTTGAAACCCTGCCGTATTCATTGCAAGAAATGTGCACATAGAATTTGTCGCCGTTTCTTTATCTTTGTTTTGTTCTTGCATGTCTTCCATTGCTTTTATCCCAAAAGGAGTCGCAGCATTACCCAAACCAAAAGCGTTAGCGCTAACGTTAAGAGCTATATTAGACATAGCATCTGAGTTTTGTTTTAAATCCGGAAACAAAAAGCCTAAAGGTTTTTTAATCAATTTGGAAAATTTTTCCATTAATCCTGAATTTTGCGCAATTTTCACTATCCCAAGCCAAAAAGCCATTATTCCAATCAGAGAAATTGCAAATTCGACTGCTTTTTTAGAAGCCAAAAGCATTGCATCAAAAGTATTTGCGATATTACCTGTAAAAATTGCACAGACAAATGAAATTAAAATCATAAAAATAAAGATATAATTCATTTTAGTATTATATAAAAAATTCGACGCACAGGCAAAATATTTGATTTTTTTTAAAAAAATATTAAATTATTTATTAGACTTAAGCTAATTTTAATACATATGTATGAATAAAGAAAATGCGTTTTTCCCTATAATATTAGTGGGAGATACTTGAGGTTTATTTTGTATAATACAATTTATCCGACAAACATAAATTATCATAAATATAACCAATACCAACAGGGTAATGGTGCTAAAAATTATGGTGCGCAAAATAAAAGTGATGCACAATCTCAAGTAACTTCACAAAATCAAAACACAAACTCATTTCCCAATGGTACAAAAGTTGCAATAGACTATTCAAAACAAATCAATATCTCCCAGGTATTGACGGATTTTAGAAGTACGATCCTTGCAATCAACGCTCCAAAAGAAGTTGAAGACGAAGTTTCAATTTATCTTAATCTTGTAGAAAAAGAATCCAAAAAAGAAAACCCTTCAAAAGAAATCATAGTTTCAAACTTAAGAAATGCTTCTAAAATTTCAGATAATTTTATAGCTTCCGCCCTTGGAAAGCAATCTAATGTCGTTGAAAATTGGATTAATACTTTATTTTTACAAAATATAAACCTAAAATCTGACCCAAATGAAATCAACCCCGATTTTCAGCTTCAATTCCCGCAAAAAGCGCAGGCAAGAATTGATGAAGCAAAACAAAAAGAAAAAGAACAGCAAGTTATAGCAAATGAACAAATAGTCACTTCAACTGATAATATTCAAAAAAATGATATCAGTACTTCTGCTGCAGTAGCTAAAAACAATATTGAATCTGCTCAAGCTGTTGAAGAAAAACCTATAGCATCAAAAGCAGAAAAAACACAAGGGGCGGAAATCCAAGTTCAGCCTCAGCTTAAACCTCAAACTACAAATAAAAAAGTCGAGGTTCAAAGCTCGCTTGAATTAACGGATAAAAGCCAAGCAGCTATTGAACAAGAACAAAAAGAAGTCCGAGAAGCCCCCAAAAAACTAACACCCTTTAGCCCAAACAGCCAAAACGATATTCAGGCAAAAGAGCTTTTAAGTCAAGCAAAAAAAGCTCCAACGGATAGCAAAGGAAGTGCCGATAAAATTAATCTTTTAAATGAAGCTCTTGGAATATTAGCACAGGATAATAACGCAAATCCTAATATCAAAGCAGCCATCCACTTAGAAAGAGGGAAAGTTTTTGATGACTATGATTATGTAGATTATGCTCTAAGGGATTATTTTGAAGCAAGCAAAGCAAATGAACCGAATTTAAAAGCAAATGCTTTTTATAAATCAGGTACTATTTATGATGAATTCAATAAATTCTCTCCCGCCCTTTCAAATTACCTTTCAAGTGTAGCTTATTCAAGCGAAGCTGATAATATTCCGGCGCAAGCAAAGGTCTTAACGAGAATTTCTTCTCTGTATACAAGAAAATATGATAAAGAAAATGCAAAAGAATACTCATCCCTTGCAATAGATAGCGCAAATAATACAAATAACCCTGAAATCATTGCAAATACATATTCCACTTTAGCACAAAACTATCAACACCTTGGCGAAAACGAACTTGCACTGGATAGCTACAAAAATGCAATTAAAAATTATTTCCAAAAAGATAATGAAACAAGCGAACAAGTTGCACATAACTACGAACAAGCCGCCATTGTAATGAGAAGATTAGGCAATTTTGCTAAGGCAGACAAGCTTCAACAAAAGGCTCTTCTATATTATCAAAAATCTCAACAAGAGCAGATTCCACGGGTAAAATTAAGTTAATCTTGTTATCAAGAACTTTTTTATCTTGTTTCATCAAATTAATAATCTGTTCTTTTTTAAATTTGAGCTCTTTTGTGGTGAGCTTAAATTTATCTATCACACATAGCGCTTTTTTATAATATTCTTCATCTATGAATTCTTTTTCTTTTGCTAATTTAAAAGCACATTTCATACCATATGCGACAGCTTCGCCGTGACACATTCCTTTATAATTTGAAAGAGTTTCAAAAGCGTGAGCAAATGTATGGCCAAAATTCAAAACCTTTCTTAAGCCACCTTCTTTTTTATCAAGTTCGACCACTTTTGCTTTCAAATTTACACAAATAGAAACGATTTTATCAATTTCAAGCTTAATGTCGTAAGTAGATTTTTCATATAAAATATCCAATAATCCATAGCTGACAGGATGTTTACAGGATTTTTCAATGAATGCATATTTTACAATTTCACCTAAACCGCATTTATATTGACTTTCTTTTAATGTCTTTAAAAAATCCGTATCAATTAAGACTTTTTTTGCAAAATAAAAAGAGCCAACAAGGTTTTTTCCATATTTTGTGTTATATCCTGTTTTGCCACCTATTGAAGAATCACACATAGCAAGAAGTGTGGTTGGAATTTGAATAAGTTCCACTCCCCTTAAAATACTTGAAGCAACATAACCTGCTAAATCTCCGACAACTCCTCCAGAAAGTGCTACAATTGCATCTTTTCTTTCAATTTTTGCTTTTAAAAGTTTATCTGTAATATAGTTAAAAGTCTTTTGGTTTTTATACTTTTCCCCATCTTTTACTACAATTACTCTATCTTTATCAAATTTTGCAATAATTTCAGGGTAGAGCTTAAATAAGGTTGTATTTGTAATTAAAAAATATTTTTTATCTTCATTTAGATAATTTTCAAGGTTTTTTACAAGTCCTTTTTCAATAATTATTTCAGAATTTGTTTCATCCTGATTTTTAATTACAATCTTTTCCATATTTCATTTCCTATTTCTTCAATTGTTTTATTGTCGACAGATACTGCCATATTTGCCATTTCATAGTATTTTTGGCGTTTTTGCAAAATGTTTTTTATCTCTTGCTTTGGATTTTCAACTTTTAAAAGAGGTCTTGCAGTATCATCTTTAATTCTTTCAAATATTGTTTCAGCTTGCGCTTTTAAATATATAACCAAATTTTCATTATTAAAAATGAGGCTTCTATTTGATTGAGAAAGGATAACTCCGCCACCTGCTGAAATTATATATTCTCTATTTTTTAAGGTATCTTTTAAGATTTCGGTTTCTTTTTTTCTAAATTCGTCTTCGCCAAAATTTCTAAAAAAATCAGCAATGTTTCCATATTTTTGAACAAAAATTTCGTCCAGTTCAAACTTTTGAATTTTTGTTTTTTGAGCCAAACAAGAAGAAACTGCCGATTTGCCGCATCCCATCATACCAATAAAAATTATTTTATTGCGCATCTTGCCTCTTTAAATAGCTATGATAAGCTTCATCTATATCTTGTTTACAGTCTTTTGAAAATTTTTCCAAAAATTCATCCAATACCATAATTGCAGCCATATTTTTTATAACAACACCGCAAGCATAAACAGCGCAGCTATCTGCTCTTTCAAAGTGCGCGGGGGAATTTTTGTGCGTTTTCATCTCAACAGAATCAAGAGCTCTTTTCATAGTTGGAATCGGTTTCATAGCGCAAGTTATAACTATATCTTCGCCATTTGTTATGCCGCCTTCGATGCCGCCAGAGTTATTTGTTTTGTGTTTATAGCTATCTTCATAATATATTTCATCGTGGACCTTGTCACCACTATAGTTTGCATAATCTTTTCCAAGTCCAAACTCAACAGATTTAACAGCGGGAATAGACATCAAAGCTCCGGCAAGCTTTCCATCAAATCTTCTATCCCAATGAACAAAACTTCCAAGACCCGCTGGAACATTTTTAATAGTGAGCTTTATTATGCCTCCAAGGCTCACACCAAGCTCCTGATGTTTTTTGATATATTGTTCAAATTCATTTTTGTCTTTGCATTCACCAATCGATAATATTTCAAAAGAAAAATCTATGTTGTATTCTTTTAAAATATTTTGGCAAATTGCACCGACTGCAACACGTGTTGCAGTTTCTCTGGCTGAAGATCTTTCAAGAGAATATCTTATATCATCAAAACCATATTTTAGATAGGCTGCTAAATCAGCGTGTGCAGGACGAAATCTATTAATTTTCTTTTCTTCGATTTTTTTGATTGCTTCAGCTTTTGAAACTTCATCCAATGAATTTAAGTCAATTTTTTCAACACTCATCGGAACACTCCAATTTTGCCAATCTTTATTTGCTATTTCGATTGAAATTGGACTTGCCGTTGTAATACCTTGGCAAACTCCTGATAATATCTTTGCCTTATCTTTTTCAATGAGCATTCTGCCGCCTCTGCCGTAGCCTTGCTGCCTTTGAGAAAGCTCATTATTTATAAAGTTAAAATCCAAAGTATAACCATAGGGGATGCCTTCTATAATAGCATTTAAGCATTGACCGTGTGATTCTCCCGATGTTAAAAATCTTATTACCATACCTATACCATTACCCAGGGTTTTTCTTCTTTAGCTATTATTACTTCAACTTTTGTTTTTGCAATTAAGCCTTGTATTAAAGGCAAAACCGGAAGTTCTGATTCAAAATGGCCGATATCTACAACTGCAAAGCCTTCTACTTCAAGGGCTTTGTGAAATTTAATATCACCTGTTATATAAACATCAACATCATAATCTCTTAATTTATCAATAAAACTTCCGCCGCCCCCTGCGCATATTGCAATATTTTTAACAATAGAAATATTATCAGGATTAATTAATTTAACACTATCTAAGCCAAGAGCTTGCTTAATATTGTCTGTTAGCTGTTCAATTGCAAGTTCGTCTTTTAGGTGTGTAATTTTAATATAATCTTCAACTGTTACCAAATTTTGCATACCTAAAACTCCACAAAGCGCATCTGTTGTGGAACCATAGGTTTTATCAAGGTTAGTGTGTGCGCTATATATGCAGATATTATTTTTAATGGCTTCTGTAATTAATGGATTATCTATTTTTTTAATGGAATTAAAAATTAAAGGATGATGAGTGATAATCAAATCACAATCGTTTGTAATCGCTTGCTCTAAAACATCTTTTGTGACAGAAAGTGCAACTAATACTTTATTTGTATAATCATGGTGCAAATTAACCTGCCAACCTGAATTATCCCAATTTTCTGCAAGTTCTAATGAAGCATATTTTTCTATTTTTGAAATAATGTAATCCGTTTTAATCACAAACAACCTCCAAAATTCTTTTTGCGATATTGTCTTTGGTATCTTCTTTTATATCTATCATTTTACCATTTTTGCCGATAATTGTAACTTTATTTTTATCGGAATTAAGCGCAACTTTTATTTCATTTGCAACTATAAAATCAAGGTTTTTGTCTTTAAGCTTTCTTTGAGCAGTTTCTATCATATCTTTATCTGTTAAAGAAAAACCTATTATCTTTTGATTTCCTTTTTTATTTTTAGAAATTTCTTTAACAACATCAGGATTTTTAGTTAATTCTATAGAAAAATTATCTTTAATATCTTCTTTTGAGATTTTAGTATCAGATACATTTGCTGCTCTAAAATCGCCAACTGCAGCCGCCATTATAAGATAATCAAAATCTGCCGCTTTAATAGCTTCCAGCATTTCAAGCGCACTATTTACTTTGATAGTTTTATATGGCTTATCTATATCAATAGTTGCAATAGCACAAACATCATACCCTAATTTATACGCCCAATCGCATAGCGCAATACCCATTTTGCCCGATGAAAGATTCGTAATATATCTTACATTATCTATTTTTTCTTTTGTACCCCCAAGAGTTATAAGAATTTTTTTACTGTTATTTTTTTTATCTTGAAAAAGCAATCTCAAGGAATTTTCATAAATTAAACCAATTTCTGCAAGTCTTCCTTTAGCAGATGTGCCGCAGGCAAGAAAACCTTCCGCAGGTTCAACTACTTTAATATTTAAACTGTGCAGTGTTTCGAGATTTTTTTGAACAATAGGATTATTCCACATATTATCATTCATGGCAGGTGCAATCAATATCGGCTTTTTGCTTCCTATATAAGCGCAAGCGATACTTGTCAAAAGGTTGTCTGCAATACCTGCTGCAATTTTAGAAATAGTATTAGCACTAATCGGTGCAACCACTAAAATATCTGCCCATCTGCAAAGCTCTATATGTTCAACATTTTCTCTTGGTGCAAATTCATCATAATAGCACTTGTTATTTGATAATGTTTCAATAACCAATGGAGATACGAAATTAAGCGCATTTTTGGTTGCAACAACTTTTACATTGTAGCCATTTTTTCTATAAAGCCTGATAAGCTCATAAATTTTATAAGATGCAATAGATGAAGTTATCCCGATTAAAATATTTTTCATCTATTTTGTCTCCTTGTTGTATATTTCAATAAGCTTATCTACTGCTTTTTGAACAACATCATTTTCTATTACATAATTAAATTTGTTTGTGTTTTTTAATTCTTCTTTTGATGCGTCAAGTCTTTTTAAAATACTTTCTTCATCTTCAGAATGCCTTCCTCGAAGCCTTTTTTCAAGCTCTTCAAATGTGGGAGGAGTAATAAAAATACTAATAGCATCAGGACGTTTTTTCATAACCAACAAGGCTCCTTGAAGCTCGATTTCTAATAGCACGCTTTTTCCTGAAGCTATTTTTTCATCTACAAACTTCTTATTTGTGCCATAATAGTTGCCGCTATAGTTTGCCCATTCAAGAAATTCATCTTTTTCAATTAAATCTTCAAATTCTTCTTTAGAAATGAAAAAATAATGCATACCGTTTATTTCACCATCTCTGGGTTTTCTTGTGGTATTTGAAACAGAATAGACTATGTTATTATCTACTTTTTTAAAAAAATCAGCCAAAATTGTGCCCTTGCCAACACCCGAGGGCCCAGTAAATATAATCAACTTTGCTTTATTTTTCATAAGATAAATTTTCCAAAATAAAATTTTAGTTACCTAATTATACGACTAAAAGCTTAAATTGTCATTATAGAAATTAAAAAGCCCTCTTTTATATTGAGGGCTTTTAAAAAATTAATATGTTTTAAACTTCTACATATTCTTTTAATTTTTTAGAACGATTTGGATGACGAAGTTTTCTTAGAGCTTTTGCTTCTATTTGACGAATACGTTCACGTGTTACACCAAATAATTGTCCAACTTCTTCTAAAGTTCTTTGTCTACCGTCATCCATACCAAAGCGAAGTCTCAAAACGTCTCTTTCGCGGTTAGATAATGAAGATAAAACATTTGCCAAATCTTCTCTTAAAAGCTCATGGGCAACTGTCTTAACAGGAGCATCAGCGTCTTTATCTTCAATAAAATCTCCAAGACGACTGTCTTCTTCTTTTCCGATGGGAGTTTCAAGAGATAATGGTTCCTGTGCCACTTTTATAATTTCTCTTAATTTATTAATTGAAATTCCCATTTCTTGTGAAAGTTCTTCTTCGGATGGTTTTCTGGCTAATTCCTGAGCAAGTTTTCTTGTAACTTTTTTTAGTTTGTTGATTGTTTCAACCATATGAACAGGAATTCTGATTGTTCTTGCCTGATCTGCTATTGCACGGGTAATTGCTTGTCTAATCCACCAAGTTGCATATGTTGAAAACTTATAACCTCTTTCGTGGTCAAATTTTTCAGCTGCACGGATTAAACCAAGGTTTCCTTCCTGAATTAAATCAAGAAATAACATTCCGCGACCTACATATTTCTTGGCTATTGAAACAACCAAACGAAGGTTTGCTTGGACAAGTTTTCTTTTTGCAACAGCGCCACTATTGCCGCCTGCAACAATTTTTCTTGCCAAATCAATTTCTTCATCAGCAGTTAAAAGCTTAATTCTACCAATTTCTCTTAAATACATTCTTACAGGGTCATCAACAGCCACACCTCTTGGAGGGTTGATATCGTTTTCTTGTTGTTCTTCATCTTCGGAATTATCATAAAAACTTGGAGTAAAAGATGTTTCTACGGTACTTACACCTTGTCTTTGCATTATATTTGAAATATTATCGGTTTCTAAACCTGTACCTTCAAAATACTCTTCCTCTTCGATGATTTCTGATTTATCCATAACGCTTATTACAGAATTTTCAGAATTTCTTTTTCTACTCATTAAGTTTTCTCCAATCTTTTATTGTTTGCGTTGAAAAATTTTTGATGAAATATCCATTTTCTCTTCGGCTGATAAACTATCATCCATAAGCTTTCTTTTCAATTCATCTTTTTTGTTTTGTTCTTTTAATTTGTTTAACCTCATAAAGGTTTCATCAAGAGCTAGTTTGTACTTTTCCTGGTCTAAATCGACAAACTCATGCGAAGAAAAAATATTATCAGAAATTTTTTTCTGCATTTGCTGTTCATTATAAAACCCCAAAAAAAGTTTTTTTGCTAGTTCATCTGTGTTGCTCACCTCGCTTATGCATTTGCTTATACCTTCTAATAACATTAAATTTGTCTTATCAATCGGAACATAATCTTTTATTTTTTTGGAAAAATATTCCTGTTTTTCGCTATCCGTTGCAGCAAATGCCAGTTTAATTAAGTTTTCTTCCATAGATACCAATCTTGATTGAATATCCTTTTTTATGTTTAAAACTTTTCCTTTGTTTTTATTTTGCTCTTGCAACGACGCAAAATTTTGGGCAAAATCGTCTTGCTGCTTAGATGTTACCTGATTTTTGATAATGCCTTCTTTTACATCAAGTTTAAAAGCTGCCCTTTTTATATATTCGTCCAAAATTACAGGATTTTTAATTTCTGCCAAAATATCGGCTATATGGATGACAAGATTACTTTTTTCCTGAGGAGAGATGTTGGTATCCAATGATGAATATATCTGATTTAATCTATAATCCAATAATAATGGGGCATTTTCTACTTTTTCGAGATATTGGGCTCCGCCGAATTCTCTTATGTATTCATCCGGATCTTTTCCTTCAATTTCCTGTACAACCCTTATTTCACAAACATTTTCATCTTCTGTTGAGGCATAATTAAAATCATATTGCTTGATATTACCAAGCGCACAAAAAATATTTTTAATAACTTCTGCACCATGGTCTATGGCTTTTTTTCCTGCAGCATCAGTATCAAATGCTAAATATATTTTTCTGGAGCGGCTATAGCGGCTAATAAGCTTAATATGTTGAGGCGTCAGTGCTGTTCCACAGGTTGCAACAGCATTTTTAACTCCACCCAATTGTGCTGAAATTACATCAAAATAGCCTTCCATAAAAATTATGCTGTCTTTTTCAGCTATAGCATCTTTTGCACTATTTAATCCAAATAAAACAGAGCTTTTATTATATATACTGCTTTCAGGGGAATTTATGTATTTTGGCATTTGCCCTTCTAAAATCGCGCGTGCACCAAAAGCAATTACATTAGAGTTCACATCTTTAATCGGAATTATGATCCTGTTTTTGAATCTATCGAAAAAAGCGCCTTCTTTTTCATAAACAAGCCCTGCTTTATTTAATTCATCAATAGTAAAACCAAGATTAGTTAAATGGTTTTTAATTTCATTATTTCCTTTTGGAGCAAGGCCCAGTGAAAACATCTCAATTGCGCCCTCTGTAATTCCTCTCTTTTCAAGATATTCAAGAGCTTTTGAGTTGTTTAAAAGATTTTGCTTAAAAAACTTGCAAGCAAGCTCCATTGCGTCATACAAGCGTTCTTTTTCATGTTTTCTTTCGGTTATATTTTTAAGATTTTTCTTGGGCAATTCTATTCCAAGATTTGCCGCCTGTTCTTCAATAACTTCGGCGAATGTTTGGTTGTTTATTTTCATTAAAAAAGTAAAAACATCACCGCCTTCGCCACAGCCAAAGCATTTAAAAATTTGCTTATCGGCAGTCACAACAAAAGAAGGCGTCTTTTCATTATGAAAAGGACAAAGCCCCTGATAGTTTCTTCCGGTTTTTTTGAGCACAACATATTTAGATATAACTTCTACTATATCTAAACGGTTTTTAATATCCTCGACTGCTTGCTGATATGAAACTTCCGACATGCTACTAATATTAATTTACTTTCTGCTTTGTTTTAACACCAAAACATAAACTTTTAAAGTGTATTTTATATAAGTTGTTAAAAAAGTTTACAACCCATTTGTTTTATGTTTAAATTTGTATATTAAAAGGGTTTTTGATGGAAAATTTCGACAATTTTAAAAACATTCTGGAAAACGAAACTGATATTAATCAGCTTAAAGATGTGATTAAAAAAATCAACAACGAACAAAACAAAGCCTATCTTCCTCTTTTAATTGATTTTCTTTTTAAAAATAACAACGAAAATACTATTTTAGATTTAAAAGTTCTTGCAATCAAAGCTATTTCCAAATACAGAGATAAAAGCGCACTGCCTGCTTTGCTTTATTGTCTAAATGACAAAAATTCAAATTACAAAATCCGTTTAGCTGCAGCTGAAGCTTTGGGTAAAATCGGAGACACCGTCGCTTTTGAGCCATTGAAAAATATTGTTGAAGATAATAAAGAAAAATCAACTTATATAAAAGAATCAGCAGTAACCGCACTTGGAATGCTTGGAGATAAAAGAGCAATAAGTGTTTTTGACACTATCATCAACACAAAAGAAATGTTTCAAAGCAAATTTGCCTTTCTAAAAGAAAGAATAATTGAGGCTATGTCAAAACTTGAAATTTCAAAAGATACACAAGCATATGAAATCTTAAAAAAATCCATTTTAGATAACAGTCCCCAGGTTCGAATAAGCACAATTGAAACTTTGATGAACAGCGAAATAGACAATTCCTATGAATTAATATACGATAGACTAGTTTCAGATGACGATTTGGAAGTCAAAAAAAACGCACTTGTTGCTCTTTATAATATGAGAGATAGACAAATCCTTGATGAAGTAATTAGAGGCGAATTTGATTGGAACCTTAAAAAATACGCAAAGGAAATAATAGATGAATACGAATAAAAAAGGTATTATATTGCTTTCAGGCGGCTTGGATAGCCTTGCTTGCTTGGATATTGCCCTAAAAAAAGATATTAATATAGAGCTTGCTCTTACTTTTAATTATGGCCAAAAAGCATTTAAAGATGAAAATGAAGCTTCTTTAAATATAACAAAATACTATAACATTGAACACAAAGTAATAGATATACCTTTTTTGAAAGAAATTAATAAAAATGCTCTGACAGATGATAATAATAACGATTTTAATAATTTAAAAAACGTTTGGATAACAAATCGAAACGGCCTTTTTTTAAATATTGCAGCTTGTTTTGCAGATAAGTTTAATTATAATTATATTATTCTTGGCGCAAACAAAGAAGAAGGAAGAGAATTTCCGGATAATACCAAAGACTTTATTAAAGCTGCAGATACCTTTTTTGAATATTCGACAAGCTTCAAACCAAAAGTATTTGCTCCTTGTCTTGAAATGGATAAAATTGAAATCATCAATTATGCAATTGAAAATAATCTGCCTTTAAACTATCTTAAAAGCTGCTACGATAAAAGCAGCAATAACAAAAAGCACTGCGGCAAATGTATGTCTTGCAAATTATTGTATAATGCAATTATAAACAGCAAAAAACCAGAACTTTTAGGAGAAATATTTTGAACACACTTTTTATTGAAAAAGAAATAAAATACGAAGGACGCGAACTTTCGCCGCATTGGATATATAAGAATTTTCGTTTAATTGGAGATAGCATGGTTTCTTTCATTGGCGAAGTCGACGTTAAACTTGATGAAATGGTTGATATAGAAGATGTTATAAATGTTGAGCCTATATATTCAAAAAAAATGCTTAATTTTATTATAGAACAATATGATATCAGCCTTTATGGTATGGTATATGCCCAAAGACTTTTTGTTTCTATTATTAAAGAATCTCTTGAAAAAAGAGGTATAAAAATTGAAAGACACGGCGATGATTTGTTTTATGATAACCGAAAATTATCAGTTTCAATTGCAACAAAATCTATAACTTCTTGCCTAATTCATACCGCTTTGAATATAATAAAAGAAGGTGCTCCCATAAAAGCTTCTGATTTGACTGAAATGGGAATAAAAGATATCCAAAAATTCGCACAAGAAATTATGGATAACTACAAAAAAGAAAACGAAAGCATTAAAAATGCAACATACAAAGTAAGAGGCGTTATAGAATAATGAGCTTTAACTCGGAAGAATTTTATACAAACAAAAAGAAAAACAAAGTATCAAGCCTTAAATACTCTTCAAAATTTGATATAGCAGTTCAAATATTTCTTGTAACATTCATAGCTATATTTATTGCAGTTGTTGCAAGTATTTTAAAATATTCTTCAAAAATCAATATCGATACCACAAACGAAACCCAAGCTGCATTAGACAGGATAACAGAAACCTATTCTGATGAACAAAGACCAATCGATAAAAGGCTCATTCTAATTCAGCAGGAAGAAAACTCTCCAAACGAAGCAAAAATTATTGCAAAAGAAACATATGATAACGAAGAAGTAGTCAATCCTTCATTTTTTGAAGAAGAAAAAAAGCAAAAAAAACTTGAAAGATATGAACAAGCAAAAGCAGCTGCTAATTCAGAAAACAAGGTAAGCAATATTGAAGATGAAGATGATGAATTTATAAATAAAAAACAAGTTGAAGAAAAAAAATTGAAACCGAGAATTAAAAACGAAAATTATATTCAAAGCAATATCGTGGTGGCTTCCAAGGTTTTAGTTGGCAAATTTACAACACTTGATGAGGCACTTCAGAAACAAAATGAAATAAAAGAAAATAACCCAAAGTCAACCCCATATGTTAAAAAAGTTGGTGATGTATTCAGTATTCAAATGGGCTCATACGAAGATTTTGCAACTGCAAAATCTGCTGCAGCATCATTGAAGTCCAAAGGTTATGATGTTTGGATTTATCAACAATAACTTTTTATAGTTTATTTTATTATTTATTTAAATAACAAGATGGTCATCAGATTTCTCTAATGACCATCTTTTAATTATATAAGCTTAATTCTTAAAGCTGTATATTAGTCTTCATCAGCATATTCATCGTCGTCTGATGTATATGTTGCTTGAGCATCTTCGCCGACATCAATCTTAGCAGCTGCTGAAAGTGTGGCAGCCATTCTGTCTGCGCTGGCGTCGCCTACAACTGATACCATTGAAGTACCTTGTTGTTCTCTAGGAATCTTAACGTTGTTAATCATAGAGTCGATGTCAGGATCAACACCAGAGGTTCCACCATCTACGTTTGGAGGTACAATTGGAAGTGGATCACAAGTTTGACCTTCTTTTTCATAAACTAACAAGAACTGATCGCCGCCTTTGTTTGGATTGTAAACTATAGTGTGGCTGCCATAGTTAGATGTAACTTCGCCATCTTCACCTTCGGTATCGGTTCTTTCGAAGTGTTCGTCATATACAAAACCGTCAGGAGTAGATTCTAAATCAGAGCTAGCGTCTTGGTTAAATCCGCCTTTGTCTCTAATTTCAATATAACCTTTAGCATTGTCATTGGTAACAGTGCCTTCAAAATGAGCCAACTGATCAGGAGTCAATTCAACTGCTGCAGCTGATATATTTGTATTTTCATCGATAAATAATTTATCTGTAACAATTCTAGATACAGCGATTGATTTACCATCTGCTGATTTTAAGTGAACTTCAGGTCCTTGGCTAGCATTAATATCAGAATCCCATAAGTGGTTACCATCAGCATCAACATTTTCAGCTAACAAGTCAATACCTGCACCATCAGCATTTTTCAAGTTAAGAGTAATGCTTCCTTTGTTTGGATTTGCAGCATCTTTAACTGTTTGAGCTTTAGCGATAAGTTTTGAACCATTTAAGTCTAAATGTGTTGAAGCATTTACAGGTGTTACACGATTAACATCAACTGTCTGTGGGAATGTATGAGTTCCAGCAGCCATATCAGCATCAAATGTACCTGTTACGTCAGCTGTTGTAATATCACCTTTTGCGATAATTGTTGTAGTTGCATCATTATCAACAATTGTTAAGTTGTTCATAATGACATCGCTGCCTGATGTAATATTGTTTTGAGGACCTTCAAGTGTTGAATTAACAAATTGAACATCACCTGTTGTAACAATATTGTTAGAAGCAGAAGCAACGTAATCAACATTTACTGATTTTAATGAAGCAGCATTGAAGTTGTTGTTTACTGCATCAAATTTCAATCTGCCGTCATAAGTTAATGAAGCCATTTGTCCTGCAGTTGCATTTTCTGCTGTAATATCACCTGCAGTAGCAGTGAAATTAATATTATTTGAAGCTGTAAACGAAACATCACTTGTAATATAGCCGGTGCCTTCTTCATCAGCAAAAGTAATGTCGTTTAATGAAGTTGCATTAATATCATTAACAGCAACGATATTTGAACCGTTTCTAGCTTCTAAGGAACCTGCTGCAGCAGAAATTGTAACATTGTGAGCAGAATCAATTGAAGCACCGTCAAGCTTAGCATTGCCTGTTGTAGCAGTCAATGTAATATCACCGCTTACATCACCTGTTGTTGTACCTAAGGTAGAATTTACTACATTAACATCAGTATTTGCAGTAAATGCAATAGTGTCTTTTGCTTGTACATTAGAGTTATTTTTAGCAGTAACGCTTCCTTGAGTAGATTTAACATTTACATTATTAGCGTTTTTGCCTGTAGCTGTAGTTGTAAAGTTGATTTTTCTTTGAGTGCCATCATCAACTAATTTACCGTCAGCATCTCTGTCAAAAGCAATTGAAACATCAGCTGTTTTCATAGTGGCATTATCCATTGTGAAGTTGCCGTTTGTTTCAAGAATAACATCAGGACTTACATTTCCATCAGCAAGTTTTTGAGTAAATGTTGAATCACCTTTAACAGTAACGTTATTTAAACCTGTAGTTCCGTCACCGTAGAAAGAAATTGTATTGTAAGCTAAGTTTGAATTATCAATTGTTGAATTTGCACCTTTGATTGATAATTTTCCGTTGCTTGAGCGAATAAAGCTATTTTTAACATTTACGTCTGCACGTAATGAATTATCAGCAGAAGCAACAGAGTGAAGATTTACATCACCTCTAGAAGAAAGTGTAGAATTTGTAACATTAACACCATCATAACCAACAATATTAATGTGGTTTAATTTATCTTCAACAAGTGAATTTGAAGATTCAATTAATGAATCTGTAATATTGACTTCGTTACTTGCAATAATATCAGCATCTGATTCAGCAAGAACTTGTGAATTCGTCATATCAATATTGCCATTGTATGCATATAATTGCACAATACCTGCGTGCATATTGTCAGCTTGCGAACCTTTAGAACCGGCAGAATAGATTAATGAATCTTTAACCTTTAATCCATCACCAGCTTTGATGATAACTTGACCACCAACTTGTTTATCGGTATTAGTAGTTTCACCTGCATAAGTAACTTTTGTATTGGTACTTTGAATACGTGAACCTTCGATATCTACATCATGAGAACCATCAATCAATACGATACCCGATTCATTATCTACAAGTTTTGTACCTTTAACAACGGCATTTTTAATTTTAATATTAGAGCCGTCTGCTTTTGATTTATTAACAATATCGACAACACCGGATTGGATACCAACTTGGTCGGCACCTAAACCTGAATTATCAATATTTATATTTCTAACTACATCAGTTCTGCTGTCATCAGCAACTTTTGTGGATGAAGAATAACCGTGAGCAAGATAAGTAAATGTGGCACCATCTGCAGTAATTAACTGTACGTTACCATATGAGTTCTTAGCTCCACCTGCTAAATAGTTGTAGTTAGTACCTGTTTTAATAATTGAATCTTTATAATCAATATTGTCTGCAATAAATGCAGTTGTTTTATTTGTATTCCACGCATCTACTTCAGTAGTACTTCCATTAACAAATTTGTTAAAATGAGTACCGTTTAAAGTAATTTTTCCAGGAGTTGAAGCATCATATGTACCTCCATCAAATTTTACTTTACCTGTAGCAAACTGAATATCTTTAAAGTTATCTTGATATTTTGAATCAAATTCTATCTTAGCATAACTTCTACCTTCATCGTTAACACTGGCAACTGGTGAATATAGATTCAAAGTGCCTGTTTGATATGCATCCATATCAGTAACATCGCTTAAGTTTTTAATTCCTTTGATGTCAAAAGTTGAAGTTGTAAATGAATTCAAGTCAACAGTTGAACCTGCACCGAATAAAACACCGGCAGGGTTAATTAAGATTACTTTGCCTGTTAAAGCATTATTTGTACAGTTAGCACCTGTACAGCTATTTCTTAAGTGACCAAGAATTTTTGAACTTTCACCACCTAATACGCGGTTGATGATAGTTTGAGATACGCCGCCAAAACCAAAGTTAACTGTTTGGTTACCGGGTACATTGAATTTATTCCAATCTACCTGACCAACAGCACCTGCTGTTTTATCGGTTAAGCTAACGTCTAAGTTGTTGCCGCCACCTGATATATTCATGTTGCCTGTATTGCCAATAACATCGCCAACTTCGGCACCAAGAGTAGCTACAGTGGACACAGAAAGAAATGCTAACATTGCACTAAATGCTGTTAATTTCCTTTTAAATTGACTCATTGTAATGTTCCCTTTCATATAACAATTATCAAAATCCATATGCTTATACAATTAATAAAAACCACGTAAATTTAAAAATTAAGCAAATTGACAAATAAAATTTACAAAATTTTACAATCGTGTCGTTAAATCATATTATCAAAATCAAAAAAAAATTTCAAGCAAAAATTGCAAAGTATATACTATATATATAAAAATTTAACAGAATGTAACATGACGCAATAAAAAAGTTTTTTAGTTTTTTATTTATAGTATTATAAAAATCATCAATTTAATTTATTGTCATATTAAATTAAATGCATTAAGATAATATTGCGCAATATAATATTTTAATTGTGCGACATTATTCTCCAGAAAAAATACTATATATTATATAAAGGAATATAAGAAAGTGCACAAGATTAACTTTAAAAGCATTAAATTAGGCTCTATTGCTCTTGCAATGTGCTTTGCTATTATGCCCAATGCAATAGCAGGTCCTGAAGCCGGTTCAGATGCAATCCCCAGCGGTATCGGCAACTTTGATGCAGGTGTTGTCGACCAAACAAACTTAAGGCAAATCAAAGACTATAAACAAAGAATCAGAAACGACAAAGAAGAAGAGCATTACGATCAAAAAATCGAAATGAATAAAGAACTGCGTGAAAAAATACAAGACCTTCCAAACAGCGCGGTAAGCTTTACTCTTAATTCCGTCCATATCACGGGTAACACCGAATATACAGAAGAACAGCTTATGAATCTTATCTGTCAAAGAATCGGCGAAACCGTTACAATCGAAGATTTAATCGGTATGGCAAATACAATTACCGAATATTATCAAAGAAATGGTTATATTTCGACAACTGCATATCTTCCGCCGCAAAAAGTTGAAGATGGTAATGTTGAAATTATTGTTTTGGAAGGTAAATACGGAAACATTGCAATTGAAGGCAATAAATGGGCAAGAAAAAAATATTTAAATGCAACTTTCCTGAAAGATAAAAATATTCAGGAAGATAAAGTACTAAATGTTGCAGACATTCAAGAATCTCTTCGTGAATTAAACGCAACAGATTATATCAAAGGCGCAGTAGCCCTTCAAGACAACGAAGATTCTGAACAATATACTGATTTAACATTAAAAGTTAAAGATAGATTTCCAATCGACCTTGACTTGAGATTTGACAACCAAGGTAGAAGTTCTGTCGGTTTAAACCGTTTTGTATTGTTTGCAGGTATGAGCAATTTAACAGGTTTAGGTGATCAGATTTTGTCTACAACCTCTATTGCAAGAAGTACAATTGGTCAAGGTGTATTCTACTCTGTTCCGATTGGCCGCCACGAAACTAAATTAAATTTAGGTTACTCTTATTCAGGTACAAAGCTTGATAAAGGCGAACTCAAAGACTATGACGTTAAAGGTAAATCTCACAGTTTTTATGTAGATTTGTCAAGAAGACTTGTTAAAACAGAAAACTATAAATTATATGGAGATATAGCATTCGACTTAAGAAATACAAGTACAACCTTAAGAGGCTTTGAACTGTATGGATATAAAACAAGATCAATCAAAGCAAACTTAACAAACGTTAAAGACGATATGTATGGTAAATGGTTTGCAAACATCGGTCTTGCAAAAGGTATAGACGTATTTGGTGCTTCAAATGATGCTTATGGCGTTTATACAAAGGAAACACCTACAAACAAAATGCTTAAAGCTCAGGCATCTGTTACACGTTTACAGGTATTGCCATGGAGAATGATGGGAATCTTCTCTGTTAATGGCCAATGGACAAACAGAAACGTTTGGTATTCTGATAAAATGCAATTAGGTGGTATGTCTATGCTAAGAGGCTACGAAGAAGGTTACTTCTTAAGAGACTATGGTATAGCAGGTTCTGCAGAACTTAGAGCCCCTGTTCCATTCTTAAACAGATTACCTGACAAGCTAAGATTCATTGATGATTCAATCAGACTAGCTGCATTCTGTGATATGGGTTGGTTTGGCGATTATTCAGCAGACCTTCCGGATTCAAGTTTTGTAATGAGTGTCGGCGGCGGTTTAATTCTGAAAATGACAAGGTACTTATCAGGTAACGTCTATTTCGGTATTCCAATCGTAAACAGACCACAAGATGCTTCAAGCTTCAGAGTCCACTTTATGATTACATCAAATATTCTATAGTATTTAGAACTTACAGATATGTTTAAACCCTCCTTGAATAATAAAGGAGGGTTTAAATTTAAAAAATATATCTTGTATGTTTATATAAATTATATGCTTTTTAGCAAACCATCTTCAACAAGCATATTTCTAACATCGCTTAAAATATCACTTCTTATATTATTATATATGTTTTTATAATTAATATTATCGGAAGTTTTTTCTTTAATATTATATATAAATGTTTCACCCTTATTTGCAATTAACCAGTTTAAATTCACATCAAAATTTTGAACAAGCTTTTCTAAAAATTCAAATGAAGGTTTTCTGTCACCTCTTTCATAACTCGTATATGCACGATATGTGGTCCCGGTTTGATTTGCCATATCTTCTTGGGAAAGTTTAAGACTTTTCCTGATTTCCTTGAGTTTTAAGCTGTACATAAATTTAGTCCAATTGTATTAAATTTTGTAAATATTTACCAACATGTGTTGTTATATTTACCATTATGTGTATAATATTTATTATAGGCAATTAGCTACTACTCTCATTGCCTGTATATTTTTAACTATAACATATTAGCACAGATTTTGGCAAAATTTGCCTTATTTTTTGTGCTAAAAATTAAATCTAACAAACAAAAAAAGGATAAAACAGATTTTATGAAAAATTTAACACAAAATCTTTTGCCATTTGATGGCAATGTTAAGCTGCAAGCTTTTTCTTTAATTGAATTATTAATTACTTTGATTATTGTCTCGCTTCTAATCGGAGCTTTTAGCCCTATTATCACAAAGAAATTGAAAGCAAGCGATATTGTTGTCGGCTCCTTTGGTAAAGGTGATAGCGAAGGTAACGCCTATGGAACAATAAAAAGACCAATCACAGAAGAAGACTGCAAGAACTGGAAGGCTTTATTTATCCCTGCATCTATGAATGATGGCATCAAAAATGTTTGTGTTACTAAATTTAATGTCGGAGATGGAGGAATACCGATTGCAAAAAGCGTAAAAGCACTAAAAGCAGGTCAAACGTGCCCCGATGGTGCTTCTTGTTGCTGGCAGGGAATAACAAACGGTTACTATACAACAAATAAAAATAATAGCACATATAGTACGCAAACCAGGACCAACTGCAATTTTAATGCTTCCAAATTAAGCTGTAGCAGTTATGCACCTGCAGGTTCAAAAGCAGGCGATTGGCGTCTTCCAAAAGACACGGAAATAAGCGGATGGTTTGATAATATGGCAAGTTTAAATAACGGTAAAGGTGAAAATGGACTGCAGCTGTGCAGGTCTACTTCGCCCAATTTAAATAATGTTGATATATGTTATCCGCAAAATCTTAATGCCTGCCTGCCAAATAACTGCTGGACTATGCATTTATGGCTGGAACCGCAGATAAGCGATGGCAATGTTTATAGTGCGTATATGTGGCTTTATGGTTCATATACAAAACAACAACTTATAAAAGGCAAAACAATTGATTCAGGTGCTTTTTCAGCGCGTTGCGTCATAGATTCGGTTACCGAAACGACAGAGCAGCAAATCGAGCTTAAAAATAACGCTCCAAAATCACAAGCTGATTGTGATAAATTCAATGCTTTATTTATTCCTGCAAATACGAACGATGGCACCAATAATATCTGTGTAACCAAATGGAATATGGGAGATGCCGGACTTCCCTTGGCTTCCGGCACGCAAATTGTTAATGTCGGACAAACCTGCACAAGCTACGGAAACTGCTGCTGGAAAGGGCAGACTGCAGAAATGTATTTAACAGGAAGAAATTCAGGAAGCACTTATAGCACACAAAATAGAACAGTGTGTCATTTAATACCTGCACAAAATGCCTGCTATAACTATGCACCAAATGGAACCAAAGCAGGCGACTGGAGACTTCCGAATATATCTGAAACACAAGGATGGGGCAAAAATATCGCTCTATTAAACAACAACAAAGGTGAAAACGGACTGCAATTATGCAGCGCTTACGCAACGGACGGTGTAGACAGATGCTCCTGGCTGTATAATTCTTGCAAAAATGAAACGACAAGTTTTGTTAAAAATAATAACTGTCATCCGTATTTGTTGAAAACCGCTACAATAATAAGTGCACCTAATTCCTATGCAAGTACAGGTTTTGTAGGGTTTGGAGCTATAGGTACGGATAATTATTTCACGGTAACTGCCCACTCTTTGGAAGGCGATTTTGCAGCATCGGTCAGATGCGTCTACGACGGCTTAAATAGTACACAAATTGTTCAAAAACCTGCAGAAAAAGACCCCGACCCTGAACAATCCCAAAAAACCTGTAACCCTAAAACTGTTACATTGAGTGATACAAATATGAAAGTAACCCAATATAATATGGGAGATGATCCTGCTTGTCCAAGAAGTGTAATAGAGGGGATGTCAGGGGTGACTTTTGTTCCGGTTGGAACCAATTGCAGCAGTGAACTTTGTTGCTGGTATGGAGTAACTGCTGCTGGAAACACATGTACTAATGTAGGTGGCATATATTCAGGCTGCAATAGGACCGTCTGTAAGTGGTATGCAGCAAAAAAGATTTGTGAATCAATAGGGGATGGCTGGAAGCTTCCTGATACATCAAATTCTATGGCTAATTGGTACCCAAATAATTCTACAGCTGCGACGGGCTTGATGCTATGCGACCACTCGACGTCTAGTGCTTCAGCTTCCAAATGTGCTCCTATAGCAAGCTGCCCCGGTACTTACAGCGGTGGCTGCAGTCCAAATGGCTTATGGGCTCGCGGTGACAGTGGCAGCAATGCTGTGCAGTGCAGGTACTTATACGATGGCAGTTGGATTGTGGAAACGTGTGAAAAGTCGGTTGCCTTTGGCGTGCGTTGCACGAAAGAATAGATTATAAAAACAGGTTTCATGTTATTTTTTTGTGTTAGATGGTGGCAATTTTCGCCACCCTTTTTTTTATGTTTATCATTATTGTATAGTGATTAAACATACGTCACCCTGAACTCGTTTCAGGGTCTAACCAAGTTCGGGAGTTGTGTCTGTTTTTTACACCTCAACACATCAGATGCTGAAACAAGTTCAGCATGACAAATGTAGACATTAATACTTGTATACGTTATTACAGAAAACCCAAAACAAAAACGACAGGTAAAACCTGCCGTTTTTGATAGATATAATATAGTTTATTTCTACATCATTCCTGGCATTCCCATTCCGCCACCCATTGGAGGCATTTCAGGAGCCTTTTCTTCAGGAATTTCTACAACTGCAGCTTCTGTAGTGAGTAGCATTGAAGCAACCGAAGCGGCGTTTTCTAAAGCTGAACGAGTAACTTTTGCAGGGTCTACAATACCTGCTTCAAACATATCTACATATTTGTTTGCCATAGCATCGTAGCCATAGGAGCCTTTTTCTTTTCGTATGGCATCTACTACAACTTCACCTTTAGCACCTGCGTTATTTGCAATTGCAATAACAGGGATATCAAGCGCTGCTGTTAGGATTTTGAAGCCTGTTTTTTCATCATCACTATCAAATGTTTTAGATGCAAGTTCTTTTTCAAGTACTTGTTGGACTCTTAATAATGCAACACCGCCACCAGGGACAATACCTTCTTCTTGAGCAGCACGGGTAGCATTAAGTGCATCTTCAATTCTTAGTTTTGATTCTTTAAGTTCAACTTCACTTGCAGCCCCTACTTCAATTACAGCGACACCACCTGATAGTTTTGCAACACGTTCTTGAAGTTTTTCTCTATCGTATTCGGAATCACTTGCTTCAATTTGTTTTTTAATCAAATTAACGCGTTCTGCAACTGCTGATTTTGTTTCATCTCCAACAACAATTGTTGTTTCGTCTTTTGTAACAGTAACACGTTTAGCGCGCCCAAGCATTTGAACTGTGATATTTTCTAATTTGATACCAAGTTCTTCGGTGAACATTTGACCACCTGTAAGAATAGCAATATCTTCAAGCATTGCTTTTCTTCTGTCGCCAAAGCCGGGAGCTTTTACTGCAACTGCTCTTAGGACTTTTCTCATAGTGTTTACTACCAAAGTTGCCAAAGCTTCGCCTTCAACATCTTCGGCAATTAAAAGAAGGGATTTGCCGTCGCGTGCAACTTGTTCTAGGATTGGAACAAGGTCAGCAATTAAATTGATTTTTTTGTTAACACAAAGAACATAAGCATCTTCCAAAACTGCTTCCATACGTTCAGCGTCAGTGATAAAGTATGGTGAAATGTAACCTTTATCAAATTGCATACCTTCAACGATTTTTTTATCAGTTCCAAATGTCTTAGATTCTTCAACAGTGATAACACCATCGGTACCAACTACTTCCATACAATCTGCGATTAAATCGCCTATAAATTTATCGTTGCCTGCTGAAATTGCAGCAACTTGAGCGCGCATTTCTTTAGAATCAACTGATTTAGACATTTTTTTGATTTCTTCCTGCGCAACTTTAACAGCAGAAGCGATACCTTTTTTGATTCCCATGGGATTAGCGCCCGCTGTCAGGTTTTTAATGCCTTCTTTGAATATTGCCTGCGCTAAAACGCTTGCTGTTGTTGTGCCATCACCTGCAACATCATTTGTTTTGGATGAAACATCTTTAAGCAATTGTGCACCTGCATTTTCGAGACCGTCTTTAAGTTCGATTTCTTTTGCAATGGTTACACCATCATTTACAATTTGAGGTGAACCGAATTTTTTTTCAATAATAACATTTCGGCCTTTTGGTCCGAGTGTAACTTTTACGGCATCTGCAACGGCATTAACACCATTTAAGAGAGCTTCTCTTGCAGATGTATCAAAAACAACTTTTTTTGCCATAGTTCTATTTTCCTTTTTACTCTAATATCTATATTATTCAATGATAGCTAATGCATCTTTTGTTGAAATGATTTTGTATTCAACGCTATCCATTTTGATATCGACTCCTGCGTATTTTGCAAAAAGAACAACATCACCAACTTTTACTTCCATTGGTTCTTTTTCGCCATTATCCATGGTTTTGCCTGTTCCAACTGCTACAACTTCACCTTTTTGTGGTTTTTCTTTTGCGCTATCAGGAATAAAAATTCCGCCTGAAGTTTGTTGAGCGTCGTCAATTACCTTGATTACAATTCTGTCTGCTAAAGGTTTAATCATAATATCCTCCTATATTGTTATCCATTTGTATACTATTATAATATAAGCAAAATTTGAAAATCTTAATTTTGTTAACAAAAAATTAATTATTCGTTCTACACAAAACAAATCATTTTTCTATAAATTATACTAAAACCAACTACATTTCAATTTTTTCAGGCTTATTTGAAGCTAGAAGATAGTCTTTTGCAACTGTTCTTATTTGCGATTCTAAGATATTTTTTGAATTTGACAGTTGAAGACCTTTTATACCCGCTCCGGCATTTAGATTAGAATAATTCTCAAGCGATTTAATATAATCATTTTCATACATCATTTCCCGAATTTGCAACAACAGCACCTTGATTCGGGTTATAATCTTTCAACTTAACTTTGAGCAAATTTTTAAAATTTTCTACCTGTTTTTTTGTATAAAAGTGCGAATTTGCACCGTTTAGCGCATTTTGCAAATCTTTTGCAACCCAATTAGGCACATTTGAAACTTTTGCAACACCACAAAAATTATAGTTAAAATTATTAATCGAATTCAATTTCATTATATCGTATTAAAACACAAAAATCTTAAACGTTGCCAACAAAAAAGGTTTATTATAAAATTCTTATATAATTATAAGTATAGAAAGAAGAAAAAGATGAACAAACCTGAAAGCAAAAAAATGGTTCTTATGGTTGGTGGGAAAACCATAGAAGTAGAAACAGGAAAATACGCAAAACAAGCAACTTCCTCCGTTACAGTTAAATGCGAAGGAACAATGCTTTTTGTCCATGCAACAGTTAGCAAGGAACCTAGAGTCGGAATAGACTTTTTCCCTCTATTAATAGACTATGAAGAAAGAATGTCTTCAATCGGTAAAATACCCGGCGGATACACAAGAACAGAAGGAAGAAGCTCTGAAAAAGCAATTCTGGTTTCAAGATTAATCGATAGACCAATTAGACCTTTATGGCCCAAAGGATATAGAAATGATGTTCAAATCGTTTCGCAGTTATTTGCATACGACCAGGAACAACAACCCGATATTTTATCAATCATCGGTGCTTCAACTGCCCTGATGTTATCAGGTGCACCTTTTGAAGGACCGGTTGGAGCAGTTAGAGTCGGAAGAATAGACGGGCAAATGATAGCAAACCCTACTCATAGCGAAGTCTTAAAATCTGATATGAATATCGTTATAGCAGGAACTCATGATTCGGTTATCATGGTTGAAGCAGGCTGCGACTTTGTAACAGAAGATGATATTATGGCAGCTGTTGAATTCGCACAAGTTGAAATTAAAAAACAATGCGAAGCGCAAATTGAATTTGCAAAAGAATGCGGCGTAGTAAAGCAAGAATTCACAAACCCATATGACACATCAGAACTTGCTTCTATCATTAAAGAAATTGCTTATGATACAGTTGTTGATGCTTATCACACAACAGACAGAGACGAAAGAAACGAAAAACTTGATAAAGCAAAAGAAGCAGTTAAAGAAAGAATTGAAAGCCTTGGCGAAGATCATCCAATCGCTAAAATGATTGAAGAAACAGGAATTGATTTCGTCGCAGAAGAATTCAAATATCTTGAAAAGAAAATTATGAGAGCAATGATTAAAAACGAAGGCGTTAGAGCTGATGGTCGCTCTACTACAGAAGTTCGTCCTATTTGGTGCGAAGTTGGCGTTCTTCCTAGCGTCCATGGTTCAGCTGTATTTACAAGAGGTCAAACACAGATTCTTTCTGTTGCAACTTTGGCAGGTCCCGGAATGGCACAGGAACTTGATGGGGTTGATCCTGTAAAAACAAAAGAATATATGCACAAATACATCTTCCCGGGATTTTCAGTCGGCGAAGTAAAACCATTAAGAGGTCCAGGCCGTCGTGAAGTCGGTCACGGAAATTTAGCAGAACGCGCTAATATTCCTGCTCTTCCAAGCAAAGACGATTTTCCTTATGCAATAAGAGTGACATCTGATGTACTTGAATCAAACGGTTCAACTTCAATGGGGTCAACCTGTGCTTCTTCAATGGCATTGATGGATGCAGGTGTTCCTGTTAAATGCATGATAGGTGGTGTTGCAATGGGTTTGATCCACGAAGACGACACTGACATCGTTTTAACCGATATTCAAGGTATTGAAGACTTTTTAGGCGATATGGACTTTAAAGTTACAGGTAATGATTATGGTATTACTGCCCTTCAAATGGATATGAAAATTAAAGGTATTTCAAATCCAACCTTAAGAAGGGCATTAGCTCAAGCAAAAGATGGCAGACTTCATATTATGAACTGCATGAAAGAAGCAATCAGCACTCCACGTGCTGAAATTTCGCCCAATGCTCCAAGATTATTGTCTATGACAATTCCAACAGAAGATATAGGAGCGGTCATCGGACCCGGCGGCAAAACTATAAGAGGAATTATCGATGCAACAGGTGCTGAAATTGACATTCAAGACGATGGTAAAGTAACAATTACATCTAATGACAAAGAAGGCGCTGAAATGGCGAAGAAAATGATTAATGATTTAACCTTCAGACCTGAAGCCGGAATGATTTGCAAAGGTAAAGTCGTAAGAATTATTCCAATCGGTGCTTTTGTTGAATTGGCTCCCGGAAAAGACGGTATGGTTCATATTTCTCAAGTTTGCAACGAAAGAATTGAAACAATTGAACCACATCTTTCAATAGGGCAAGAAGTTATCGTTAAAGTCCAAAAAATTGACGATAAAGGAAGAGTAAATCTTACTATCAAAGGTGTTACAGAAGAAGAAAAAGCTTCTATTCAGTAATACATTCCAATATAAAATAGAAAATGCTGTGTTTCTAATCAAACACAGCATTTTTATTGCCATAAGTCGACTTTTAATGTATCATAAATCATTATATGGGGATTTATGAAAGTGATTAAAAAAATATTTACTATATTGTTTCTACTAACTTTTACTGCTATTTTAAGCGGCTGTGCAACATTAAATTATTCCGGAGAAGATTACAATCCTGAAAATCTTCAGACAGTTAAGACTGATGAAGAACTTGTTTTTAGCGTATATAAAAAAAGTGCCGAAAATATAAGCATCAAAACAGGCATCACTAAAACCCCGGTTCCTGAAATTCTTGTCCTTTATATAGAAATTAATAATTATTCCTACGAAACACCTTATGTTTTTAAAGTTGAAAACTTAAGATTAAGCAACAATGAAAAAGAAATTCGATTTATTACTTCAAGCAACTACCTAAATATTTGGCAGACACAAGAAGCAAGTTCAATGGCAGCTATGGGAATGGTTGGAAATTCTTTAAGTACAATGACAGGAATGACAGCAAATTACAATGATTACAATCAATCAATTGCTCAAAATAATTCGCAAGAATCAAACAAATCTGCCTTTTCAAAACTTGAAACAATAGGAAACGGCATAAACAAACATTCTATTAAATATTCTGCAACAATCAGCCCAAGAAGAAGCCAATATTTCTATTTCTTCTTTGAAAATTTGGATAAATACCCAATTTATGTTAAATACAAAGATTTAAACTGGCAATTTAATTCATAGAAAATTGTAATAATTATAGGCCAAATCTTTCAAAGATTTTATCTATATTTTGAAGATATCTTTCTTGGTTGAAGCAGTCTTTGATTTCGTCTTCATTTAGATGTTTTTTCATATTTTCAATGAAACTTCCGCCATTATTAAAAGCATCAAGTGCCTCTTTTTGAACGATTTTGTATGATTCTTCCCTTGTCATATTGTGCTCTTGAAGCTTTAAAAGGCAGCTTTGGGAATATATTATGCCGCCATATTTATTGGCATTATTTATCATATTTTCTTTTTTGATAACAAGATTTTTGATTACACCCGTAAAGCGATTTAGCATATAATCTATTAAAATCGTGCTATCAGGGAAAATTATTCTTTCAACACTACTATGTGAAATATCTCTTTCATGCCATAAAACTATATCTTCCGCAGATGCAAGAGCATTTGCACGAATTATTCTAGATAGTCCTGAAAGGTTTTCGCTTGCAATTGGGTTTTTCTTGTGAGGCATAGCAGAAGAGCCTTTTTGTCCATTTGAAAAACCTTCTTCGACTTCAGCTACTTCAAATCTCTGCAAGTGCCTTATTTCAACAGAAAAATTTTCAATAGCGCTTGCAATAAGACTAAGCGCTGTTATATAAAAAGCGTGCCTGTCTCTCGCTATAACCTGTGTTGAGATTTTTGCAGGCTTAAGCCCCAGTATTTTGCAAGTTTCAATTTCTATATCAGGGTTAATATTTGAATATGTTCCGACAGGGCCTGAAATTTGTCCAACCAAAATATCATCTAAGGCATAATTAAATCTTTCTTTTGCTCTTATTAGCATGTCAAGAAGACTTAATAGTTTAAAACCAAATGTTATAACTTCTGCGCCGATTCCATGGCTTCTTCCAAGGCAGACTGTATATTTATGTTCTTTTGCAAGATTTTTAACTTCCTCTATTAATATATCTAAATCTTTGTTTATGATTTTTGATGCATCTTTTATTTGAAGCGCAAAAGCGGTATCAATAACATCCGAACTTGTTAAGCCTTTATGAATATAGGGAGAATACTTTCTTCCGACGTTTTCGTTGACATTTTCCAAAAAAGCAATAACATCGTGACGGGTGATTTTTTCTATTTCATCAATTCTATTTATATCAAATTTTGCAGTATTTTTAATGTTTTCATAAACATCAGCAGAAAAATTGCCAAGATTAACCTGCGCTTTGACAACTGCAAGCTCAACATCAAGATAATACGAAAACTTGCTTTTAAGTTCCCATATATTTTTCATTTCATCCAAAGAATATCTGTCTATCATAATTAAAACGGTTTCGTCTGAGATAATCTGTTTCTAAGATCTCTGAATTTTGCAATATCTTCCTGTGCCTTAGAGCCCTCTTTAAATAATGTTTGAGAAGCAGGATGCATAATTATAATTGAATCTATGTGAATTTCAAGAAAATCATATCTTTTAGGAGTGGAGTTATTGCCGACTCTTATGATTTCGGCATTTGTTACAGCCAAAAATCTTCTTTCTTTATCGTTTAAAAGTTCCGTTAATTCACGATTTGATTTCGTATATTTTGAAACATAAACGGTGCCTTTAATTTCGTGGTCTTCCGTTACGATAAAAACTTCAACAGGTGTTGTATCTGATGGTTGTTTTGTCATTAATATTCTCCTAAAGTTTTATTATTACAACTATTATATATGAATTTTGAAATTAATGGAAGATTTTATGCAGATTTAATATCTATTAAATAGCCCAATCCCGATAATATCTTTCCAATTGTAATCAAACTTGGTGTTTTGGTGCGGCCATGCAGTATATCAATAAGCTGGACTCTATTTATGCCAACTTTCTTAGCAAATTCGCTAACGGTTGTGCGAGCTTTTATAACTTGTTCTAAAGCTCTAAAAAATTCAACACAATCGCCATCTTCAATATATTCAAGAATTGTTCGTCTTAGCCATTCTTGCTGAAATTCGGGATTTTGTAATCTCTTAATTAAATCGTCTTCAAAATTTATAGTCATTGTTCTTGCTCCTGGTTAAATAGTCTTCAAAATATTCATTTGCTTTAGCTATAACAGCTTTCTGATTGGATTTATCGCTTCCTGCTAAAATAAGTATTATTATATCATTAAGTTCTTTATAGTATATTCTGTATCCTTTTCCAAAATTAAATCCTATTTCGCTTAATTTGCTATTCTGTAGATGTTTGCAATCTCCAAAGTTTCCATCTTAGAAACGGTTTAATCTTTTATATATTCTGGCTTAAAAAACCACACTCAAAGAATCAAACCAATCAAGATAAGGACACTTGCCGTCAGAAGTCGTATATAATTCAATCTGTTTCATATTTATAATGTAGCAGATATACTACAGCAAGTCAAGATTTGACAAATAAATTTTAAAATAAGATAATTTATGTTAGAATAATTATGCCACACTTCGTGGGGGGTTGCATCTCCTTGACCGAAAGCTTATGTCGGGCGCAGAGTATATTGTGAGGCATATAAAATTGCAATTTGAAAACTAAAAAATTGTTGATAATCTAAATTTCTGTGGCGTACATTCGCCCCAACCGGGTCAGGATGGAAACATAGCAGCCCTAAGGCAGAATATGCGGGTGCGGGAATTTACTTAGGAGATTTTTTATTTGGATTTGAGTGGTTTTTATGACGATAGATATAGTGTGGCATTTAAACCTTGATAACTGAATACACACCATGTCGACGTGGTACTCTGCCGATGAGAAAGCAAGACACCTTGCTTTCGAAGAGAGGGCAAAAGCGGAGCGGTTGCTCCACCACGAAGACATAGAAAACCTTGATAACTGAATACACACCATGTCGACGTGGT
>CANENE010000011.1 GCA_947428835.1 uncultured bacterium
CCTGTCATAATAAAAAAAGAAGGTATAAAAAACCTTCTTTAAATGGTCGGGATGACAGGATTCGAACCTGCGACCCCCTCGTCCCAAGCGAGGTGCGCTACCAAGCTGCGCTACATCCCGATATTCAGTTGTCATGTATCACTATGCCGCTTGGTAGCTTGCGCTACCACCTCTCCTCAAAAGCAAGGTGTCTTGCTTTCTCGTCGGCAGAGTGCTACATCTCGATATTTAATTGTCAAAAGACACAAACAATAAATTACCAATAACATGCACTAAAGTCAATACATTGACTTTAAAAAAAATAAAACAGATAATAAATATATGAGTAATACAGATTTTAAAAATATTCTTTTTATCAATTTCGGAGGAATTGGAGATGAAATTCTTTTCCTTCCGACTATTGTATCTATGAAAGAAAAATTTAACAGTGCAAAAATCACTTTGGCCCTTGAACCCAGGTCAAAATGTATAAAAGACCTTACAAATTTAATTAATAATACAATAGGGGTTAATATAAAAGCTTCGGGAATTAAAAAATACTTTAATATCTTGTTTTTTATAATTATCTGCTGGTTTAAAAGATTTGATTGTGTTATTTCAAGCGGAAAAAGTCCAATGATTGCACTAATTCTTTTTTTAACGGGAATTAAGACAAGAGTTGGATATAATTCCAAACTTGATTTTCTTTTAAGCCAAAAAATTAAGCTTAATGAAAATCAATATGCCGCAAAAATGTACCATGACCTTGTAAAGCCTTTTAATGATAATTATTGCGATCCAAATATTGAAATAACGGGCGATTTTAAACTTGGTGACAATTTTAGACAAAACGAGTATATTGTTATACATCCAGGTGTTTCCAAAATGTCTGTTTCAAAAAATATTCTAAAATGCCCAAGCATTGATTTTTGGCTCAAGCTTATTAAAGGTTTACTTGAAAAAAACAAGCAAATTATTTTATTGGGTACGCAAGATGATAAAGACTTGATAGAAAAAATTTTGAAAAATGAAGAGATTTCAAATCATCCAAATTTTATTAACTACTTTAATAAAACAAAAAATATCATGGAAATGGCTTTTATAATGAAAAATTCAGCCAATGTCATTTGTGTAGATAGTGCACCTTTGCATGTTGCAGTTGGCATTAACTGCAATGTATTTGCAATTTTTGGGCCAACAAACAACAAAAAATTAATTCCTGATAGACAAAATGTCATTTTAGTTCATAATAATATTCCCTGCCGGCCTTGTCTGTGGCACAGACGCAGTGATAACTGCGATAATTCAATATGTCTGAATATTGACCCTGATTTGATCTTAAAAAACATAATTTGATTTTAAGCTGTTATTATTGTAAGATTATTGTAGAAATATTTAAGGCTGTTGTCAGAGAATAAGAGGTATAAATGAAAAAATTTCAAAAACTATTAGTGATATCATTTGCATTTCTGCTCACTAGCTTTGCAAGCGCTCTTGAAATTGTGGATGTTCAAAGCGATTATTGGGCAAGCAATGAAATTATCAGAAGCATTCAAAACGGATTTTTGAATGTTATAGATGGTAACAGATTTAACCCTGAAGGCACAATTACAAGAAGCGAATTTGTTACATCTCTTTTAAAAGCAATAAGAAGAGAAAATGAACCCGTTGTTCAAAAAACATCTTTTAAAGATGTTAACTATAGAACTCCAAATGAACAAAATATTTTATTGTCAGAGCAAATAAGAATGGTTTTTGGATATCCGGATAAAACATTCAAGCCAAATGTTGCAATTAACCATAATGAAACAATGAGTATGATTGCAAACATTACAAAAAGTGATTTTAAAGCGGCAGATATAACAGTTTTTGCAGATTATCTTGAAATTCCCCTATGGGCAAAAAGATCTTACATCAAAAACGTTGCAAATGGCTTATATGTAAATCATCCAAACGAAAACGAATTTACGCCTACAAACTCTCTTACAAGAGCAGAAGCAGCAGTATTACTTGATAAAATTGCTTCTAATTTAGATCTTATTCAAGAAAAATACAGAGATTTGTATGATGATTTATCAGATGAAAACAAGCTTAAAAAAGCAGTTTTCTTAGGCGATGGTACATTAGGCACTGCAGGTTTTGCATTCAATAACAAAGTTAAAATTTATGACAACAAAAAAATAATTGAAGCCGGAAATGTTCTTATCGGAACTGCCTTGACGCCTGTTTCTTCAAGAAGAGACGGTGCCGGTCAGCAGTATGTATTTAGTGCACCAAATGATATTTATACAACAGAAGGTGCTTTTGTTTATCCCAAAGGAACTGAATTCTACGCTAGAGACGAAAAAATAGCTTATTCAAGCTGGCGCTCTAAACCTGAAAAAAGTGCAACAGTATTTTTTAAATACTCTCTTCCAAATGGAGAAACATACGATATGGCAGGCGTTCCTTTTACAAAGGATAATGAAGTTGTCTACCTTGATGACTTTACTAAAGCAAGAAAAGCAAAAAAACTTGCCAACTACAAAATGTCTAAAAAAGAGTACTTAATTGCATGTGCACATCAAAGATTGCCGATTATGGAATATAAAATTAAAGATAATTCTACAATCTATATTCTTTTGACGGGTGATATGGTAATACCTTTAAATGATGATTATATTAATCTTAGAACCAAAAAGAGTGCTCTTGAAGAAAAAATATAATTATAAATTGAATATCAAAAAGCTCTAGATAATTCTAGAGCTTTTTTAGTTTATATTTATAAGGTTTAAGATAGGATTTTATTTATTCTTTTTAAGAAGCTGTTTTTTGGATAAATTTAAATGCACCGTATGCAAGACCGCCTATAATTGCACATGCACCTGCTGCTATATTAACACCCGGAATCAATGCGACTGCAGCACCTATTGCAGCTCCGGTTGTTGCTCCGCCCAATGTTGCACCCAATGTGCCTCTAGTTTTTGCTTTGTCAGTTATTTCGCCTCCGGTTCTTAGGGCTAGAGCTTCTTCTCTGGAACAGTCAGAAGTAAATAAACTTACAAATGGAATTGCTTTTTTGAATTCATGGGTAAATTCACCATCTAAATCTGCAGCTTGGTCGAATGTATAACCGGTAGATGCTATCAAACCATTTTCTACTTGAGATTGAATGTCGGAATCGCTTAGATATACGTTTGTATTTGTTTCTTCTACTGATTTTTTTACATCAGCTTCAATTTCTTGCATTAATTCTAAAGCTTTTTTTGTTTCTCCATCAGCTAAATACTGACTAACTTGGTTATATTTTGTAGAATAACCTGCAGCATTAACATTTGACATATTTCTTAAATATGATGTTGTTGCTCTTCTTTGAATTCCACCAGCAGAATAACCACTTGCAGATGATTCGTAACCATTTCCATAATACGTTCCCGTATTTAAAGTAGATGAATTAAATAACATAACTACAAACCCCTATTTAAAATATAAACTAACCTTACATTATAATAAAAACTTTTTTGATTTGAAAATTGCCCCATACTTTTTATTTTTGTAATATTTCTTAACATATTTAAAAATGAAAAATAACTTGAAAAATTATATTTAGTTGATAGAATTGGAGTATAAGTCGTCACGGGCCTGTGGCACTCTGCCGACGAGAAAGCAAGATACCTTGCTTTTGAGGAGAGGAAAGGTAGTGCGAAGCTACCGCAAGCCCAAGACAAAATGAAAATTTAATAAAGTCGTCACGGGCCTGTGGCGCAGCGGTAGCGCAGGGGACTCATAATCCCTTGGTCGTGGGTTCGAATCCCTCCGGGCCCAAATATAAATTAAGAGTCTTCACGACTCTTTTTTAATGCCCGTTCGGGATGCGACCTTAAAAGGTCACCCTCTCCTCAAAAGTGCGATTCAACGCACTTTCTCGTCGGCAGAGTTGTATTTTAACGGACAAAAGTATTATGTACGGTTAAAAAGATTATTGCCCCAAAAGGGGCTTTTTGTTTAGGTTTTAAGCGGTCGGAAGTGTCGAAAAATAATCATTTCAAAAGTCATGAAAAGTCGTTTAGCTGTCAATTTATTGTCTAAGAATTGACTTTTGCTTTTATATAGTAATGGCGGAAGTTTAGACCCTGTTTTAAAGTTATTAAGAAACAGGACAATACAGAAAAGGGGAACTAGCCTTAAAGCCCCAAAACTTAAAGGGATTTAGGAGTAGTTTAGGGTTACAGAAAAGTCCGGTATGTCCGATTTGCGTCATTATTGTGTCCGGTAAAAGTCTAAATTTATAGAATAATATGCCACAAAGTCTTATTTATGTAAGGGAATGCCGATGGACTATCATAGGACTTTTGGCATTCAAAAAGTAACACAGGTTCCAGAAAAAATATTTTTCTGTTGCAAAACGGAACCTTAACGGAACTTTTTAAGGAACTAAACGGAACCTATAAATTTTTATATGCTTCGCATAGTTCATCTATAGATTTATACCTGTTTACTTGCTCGCCAAGTCCTTTTCTTACAAAATTATTCAAATTTCTGTCAGAAATTTTGGTTGTATTAGTTTTTCCTGTGGTTATAAAATATATCAACATTGTAAGTGCATATATTTCGTGCGGCATATCATAATTGTTAAAACCTTCAAGTTTTAAATTTGGATCATTAAAATAGCCTTTAAATTCAGTATTCACTGTTGTTAATTCATTATTAGGGTTTTTGGCTAAACCAAAATCGGAAATTTTAATAACTAATACATCATCATAAGCTTTAATTAAGACATTACTTGGAGATAAATCCCTATGCAAATATCCTTTTTCATGCAGATATTTACAAGCTTTCAGTAGTTGTAATATTAATGATTTTCTAGTTCCTGAAGATATTTTATCATTGTTTAATTTTAAAAATTTATCCAAAGTATAATCCATATGTTCCATGATATATGAATTTTCTTCACTATTGTAAGAGTAAACTTCAACAATATAAGGAGAATTTAAACTTTTCATTATTTCAAATTCTTGCCTAAATCGTTTTAATTCTTTTTCGGATAATCCTTTTCTTGCCTTTTTTACAACAAAATCCTTATTATAAAAATCATCATGATATTTATAAGTAAGTGCATATGAACCTTCTCCAAGTGACATTAAATCATGTACGATATTTTCACTTGAATGTTTTACGTTTATTGTATTGCATTTTATAAAAATTGGTTTCACATAAAATAGTTCTATTTTATCCATATTTTCAGGAATTGCGCTGCCACCACTTGAGCTTAAAAATTCATTACACTTATTAATAATACTTTGATTGTAATCCTCAATTTTAAAAGCGTATTCTGACTTACTTAATTTGCGTTGCAATGTTTCTATTTTATCTATTGTATCCATCAGTTCTCTACTTGGTTCAGCCCAAAAGTGTGCACAATAATCCTTTGTTGGCAATCTTCCGTTCATACACTTAAATAAGTTTAAAAGAGAAGAGTGAAGAGTAGATAAAATTAGTATAATGTCATTTCTTCCAAAAGGCTTATACAACTCTTCATACTCATCGGTTAATTCTAAATCAATTCTCAATTCTGCCAAATAATTCGCATACATTATTTATCCCTCTTAACTTTACCCCGTTCTTCAAGTACCTTATAAACATATCTCTGAGTAGTTTTACAAGCCCGAATAGTGTCGAACATACTTCTTCTGGTGCCATCAAAATGCTCCAAAATATATTGTCTTTTGTATGCTTGATTGCAATGAGCATGGATGGAAAACTTTTCTCCTGCTGCTTTGAACATTAGTTTCTTTGTGGCTTCTAAGCCAATGATTGAGCATAAATATTGCAAATCTTCGGTCGGCAGATTATCTTCTGTTATATATTTTGCCCATGCGGGTTCTTCTGATTCTTGGTGTCTAATCATATCACTCCTTTTCTTTATTATAGTACAAACGGAACCAGATTTGGTTCCGTTTGGTTCCGTTTGAAAAATTTCCTAAAATACAACAAATATTTTGCTTTTGCAATATCAGAAAAACAATGTTTTTGTGGGTTTGAAGTGGCAGTTGTTGATATGTTTCGATATGGATACATTGACTACACATATCTCTCAAGCAGAGTTAATGTGTGAGAGGAGACAATTATGCAAAACTCAAATGATTACTGGATTACAACTAAAGAACTTGCCGAAATTAAAGGTGTATCTGAAAGAGCGGTTCGTAAGGCAATAAGCAAAAATAAATATGTTATCAGAAAATGCTCAAAATCTTACGAAATTCTAGTAACATCTTTGGAAGAAAATGTTAGAGAAAAAGTAACATCAATCAAAGAAAAATCTACTCAGCTTGTGCGAATTACTTATGTTGTACCAGAAGTTCAAAAGAAATTGGCTCTTGCAAAATACGATTTAATCAAAAAATGGGATGAATTTAGATTAGTCAAGAAAAATAAAACAGTAGCAGGAAAAGATTTTCTTGATGCATATAATAACGGCTGCATTTGTAGTGATTTATTTAATACTGTCGGTAAAGTTGCCATTGGAACAATTTATGAATGGCATAAGAAACTCCGCATCAATAATGACGATTGGCATTGTTTGATTAACAATTATACTTTTGGTGAAAAAACCAAAAAATCTAATTTATCAGAAGAAGAAAAGTCTGAACTTTTGAAAAATCTTCTTCATCCAAACCAATTAAACATTGGAAAAGCAATAAAATATACAAAAATGGCATTAACCCAACGTGGATTTAAAAATTTATGCTGCGATTTAACATATAGAAGATTTGCCAATAATTACAAAAATGAACATTATAACATTTGGGTTGAGGCAAGAGAAGGTAATAAAGCTCTGCACGATAAGGTTTTACCATATATCACAAGAGATATTTCAAAACTGGAAGTTGGAGATGTAATTGTTGGAGATGGTCACAAATTAGCATTTTTTGTTAAGCATCCTTATACAGGGAATCCTGTAAGACCGACATTGGTTGCATATCAAGATTGGAAATCGGGCGGCTTTGTTGGGTTTGAAATTATGTTAGAAGAAAATACCCAATGTATTGCAAGTGCATTAAGAAACTCAATAATAAATTTAGGCAAAGTTCCAAAATTTGTATATCAAGACAATGGTAAGGCTTTTAAGGCAAAATATTTTATCGAAAACGGAATAACCGGATTATTTACTAATCTTGGTATTCAGCCAATTTATGCAAAACCTTACAACGCAAAGGCAAAGCCTATTGAAAGATTATTTAGAGAGTTGCAAGACAGTTTTGAAGTAATGCTTCCATCATATACAGGAACAAGTATCGTCAAAAAGCCCGCTCAATTAAAAAGGAATGAGAAATTCCATAAAGAGATTTTTAAAGTTAATATTCCAACAATAGAGCAAGTTACACGAGTTCTTGAGATCTGGTTGCAAAAATATCATTACGAACAAAAATGTCCACATATCGAAAATAAAACAATAGGTGAAGTTCTTGAAAGTGGTAGAGGTGAAGGGGTAAATATTGATACTTTAGATGACCTCATGATGGCTCGTGAAATTAAAAACATTTACAGGAACGGAATTTTATTCCTCAAAAATAATTATTATGACGAAGCATTATTTGGTTATAAAAAGAAAGTAATTATTAAATACAGCTTGTTCGATTTGAGCTCAATTAAAGTTTACAAATTAAACGGGGAATTTATATGCACTGCCAAAAGAGTTGAGCCTGTTCATCCGTTAGCAAATTATTTGGGTGAAGCAAAAGACATAGAAGATTTAAAGCAAAAAACAAAATTAAAGAAACAATTAGAAAAAAGAACAGAACAAGAATACATAAATCATCTAAAACGAAATCAGGTTTATACTCCGCTATTAACAATGGATTTACCTGAAAAACAAAAGGAAGATGAAATAAAACAATTTAGTCTTGAAATAAAGGCCGATTTTCAAGCGGAAAATTTCAACGGTTGTTTTAGAACAAGATTTGAAAAATATGAGCACCTGATTAAGAAAGAAAATCTTACCAAAAGCGAACAAGACTGGATTGCAGAATATAAATTAACGGATGAATATGAACAAATATATGGCGAAGAAGATAATAAGGAGGTATTTAATGCGTAAATTATTTGTAAAAACCCATAATGTCAAAAACTTCGTAGAGTTAATGAATAACCTTATTGATAAATCTAATGAAGTTCCAAAAATGGGATTGGTATATGGTGATCCCGGATTAGGTAAGACCAGAGTTGCAGTTTGGTGGGCAAATAGAAATGATGCAGTTTATGTAAGAGCTCAAAATAATATGACAAGTCACGGAATACTGGAAAAAGTTGTTGAAGAACTGGGTGAAGCTCCGTCTAAAAAATCTACGGACTTAATGAAACAATGTATTGCGCATTTAAGACTTAATCCACAAGTTATCATTATTGATGAAGTTGACTATCTTATAGGCCGTTTTAAAACAATCGAAACATTGAGAGATTTACACGATTTAACGGGAGCGCCTGTTGTATTAATCGGAATGCAAGAAGTAAAAACAAAGCTTGGGAAATTTAGGCACTTATACGACAGAATTTCTGAAATTGTAGAATTTAAAACATTCTCCAAAGACGATATGGAAGTTATTGTCGAAGAATTATCCGAAATTAAAATAACAGACGAGGCAAAAGAAATATTTTTTGAAAAATCAAACCGTTTTCGCCAAGCAATTAAAGGAATTGCAACATTAGAAAATTTAGCAAAAACAAACGGGTTAAATAAAATTGATGTAAAACAAGTGAAAGGACTAACCATTGAAAAATAGAGATTTAATTATAAAATCAGCAAGAAGATTAGATAAATTTACTCTTGATGATATAATCTTGGTTTCAGAGATTGATGAACAAGAAGTTAAAGATATTTTATCGGAATTATTAAATGAAAAAATAATTATAAAAAACAATAATACTTACTTCTTTAATATTAAAAACAAAAGCAAAAAAGGTAAGACAGCCTCCGAAAGGGAGATTAAGCCAATCATAATTGAAAAAGAAGAAGGTTATGATTATTTTCTTACCCTAAATAAAGATACCCAAGAACGGATTAGAAGTTATATTGATTTGCTAAACTTTGCAAATCAGGCAGGTGGCAAAAATTCAAAGCAACTTGTTGAATTATTTAATCAAACATCGGGTTACAAGAATATTTCCCTTTGCACATTAGGCAGAATACGAACAAATTATAAAAGATATGGTTTTAAAGGTATTTTACCTGTGTATAGTGCCGGCAATGTTGAAAGCTCCATACCTGACGAATTATATAATTATTTTAAAAAATACTATTTAACTAACGAGAAATTATCTGCAACAGATGCAATTTATCGAGCACAAAAACAATTGCAAAAGGAACAAAAAATCGAACAACCATACGCATATACATCAGGTGCATTTTTAAGGAAATTAAAGTCAGAATTCAGTCCGCAACAAATTAAATATTTTAGAAACAATATAGCTCCGATAAAAGAAAAATCTGAAAATAAAAAAGAAGAAAAAGAACCATTGGATATGTTGTTTAAAGATGCAGCAAAAATCTACTTTAACAGACTAAAAACAGAAAACAAGCTTGAGAGAATAATGCATCAAAAAACAGATTATAAAAATCATTTGAAAGAATATTTCGGGGATTTACGGATAAGAGAAATCACAAATAAAGTTGTGGCAAAGTTTAAACAAAAACAGTTTGATTGCGGATACCAGCTTGTTTCCGTAAATATTTATATTCTAACTCTTAAAAATATTATTAATGCCGTTTGTCCTAAAACAAATTATCTTGTATCAAGAAGCAAAAGTCTTAGAGAAAATGCTTATGCTATGGATATGAATTTATTAACCGAAGAGCAAATTTCAAGATTACTGGATATTTGTTATAAAAAATATCCTGAAGTCTATCCAATTTTGTATATTTCCTTATCTACAGGGGCAAGCATACCTGAATTACTGGGATTAACTTGGGATAGAATTGATTTTAGAAATGAAATAATTTTTCTAAAATACTTCCTATATGGTGATAAACTCGTTATGACTAAATGCAATTCTACAATGCGTAGATTAAAAATAGATTGGAACATTAGTGAGGACCTTGAATACAGATACCATATAACAGAACCTGAACCTAATGATTTTGTTTTTAAATTTGAGAGTAATAAACAGGCTCAACAATACATTGAAGAAGATGTTTTGTTGTCATTGGCAAAAGAAATCGGTGTTTCAAAATTAAATCCGAGTGATGTTCAGCATAATTTTGTTAATCTGTGTATAAAACAAAATATTCCGCTTACTTATATTCAAAAATCACTCGGATACTACGGAATAACTAATTTTGTTAAGGTTTATCGCAATTTAATTGAACAACAAGAAGAAGATTACTATAATCCGCTCGATAAGATTTTGAAAAAATAAGGAACAATTATGAAAAAGCAAATATTGGCAGATTCTGCTGCGAATCTATATATTGAAAAATTTATGACATTAGAAAATATTGCAAAACAATTAAACGTAAGCGAAAGAACACTTAGCCGTTGGAAAGCAGAGGGCAATTGGGATGAAAAAAGATTTAAACATATACAAGCAAAAACAACATTTCATGAGGATTTGTGCGATTTTGGTAAGACTCTTTTGGAATCGATAAAAGTAGATATGGAAAACGGTGAAAAGATTGAGCCGTCAAGAATGTACACCTTAACTAAAATTATGAATATGCTCAAAAACGTAAAAACTTATGAGGATAAAGTTACAGCCGAAAATTGCGAAACGGCAAAACCAAAATCTGTCGGATTATCAGCTGACATTATTAGAGAAATTGAAGAAAAGATTTTAGGCATAACTTATGATGAATAATTTTGTCCAAAGATGTTTTTTAAGGGTTAAAACATCTTTCGATAGGTATTTATATATAAATCAGATTAACCCCACCTTAACGAGTGAGTTGAACACTTTTTGAACAGGGTTTGAAATGAGTTTGAATGTTTATTTATTTCTGTGTCGAAAATGTATCTAATTTATAGTAATATTTAATCTGATTCTTCATATACGATTTTTTAGGTATTACATTAGTCACTTGAAGTTGAAAATAAATTAGATAGAACTACGCTACATTATATATGTTATCATCGCCATTATTATAACAATCATAAAAATGATCATATAAATTATTGCATTTTTCTTGAAATAAGTCTTTATCATATATTTCAGGCAATGCCTCATCGCAGATTGTTTCAATAGCCTCTTTGACTTTTGCCCTTGTAGATTGTTTCTTGCGCCAGTTCAAAACCAATTTTTCTTTTTTTATAACTTTTACTAACCTTTGCGCAGCAGCTTTTACTGTTTCAAATTCTTTTTTCGAAAGTTTTGGTTCGGGTTTAGTCAAAATATCCAGTATTGCAAGCTCTTCTTCTGTTAAATTTTCATCAAGATGGCGTTTTTCTTCAGCAGTTAATTCATTTGTTAATGCCACCAACTGAATATACATCTGCTCCATTGTTAATTTTCCAGCATTATATTCATCAATAATACGCTCAAATTTTTCTTGAAAATGTTTTCTCATATCATTAATTTTTAACATTACAGATAATTTCGAAGTAATTGTTGCTTTCAGTTTTTCAAGTAGTGCCAGTTTCTTTTCTTTTAAAATTCTTCGTTGCAATTCTTCAAAATCTATTTTACTTAAATCAAGCTTTTCACCAGCTTTTATTTCATAAGATTTAAGATTTATTGATTCATTTAGTAGTTCTTCTACTTGTTGAGCAAGTTTTTTAACTTCTGTATTGTCAATAGATTTAATTGTAACCTCTCTTATTTTTGCATACAGAATAGAGCAAACAAAAACCAATTTTGCAAATCTTCTTGCTTCGCTATCAGGCAAAATTGCTTTAAATAATACTTTTAGGTTTTGAGTTCCTTTTATGAATTCAGTTTTACTTTTTTCCGTTTCTAATATTGTGTTAACGGATTCTTCTGTCCTTTTTATGCACTCTAAAGCTCTGGTATCAAAAATTGTATCAACATTAATATTTTTTGAATCAAGAAAATCTTTCATTTTTGCAGCTTCGGCATCTAAAAGTCCAATCAATTCAGCTTTTGTTTCTGCAGGATCTTCTTCCGAATCACCCCCATTGGCAGGTTCGCCATATATCGCTAGTGCTTTTTGCAATGCTTTAAATATGCCGATATAATCGACAATTAAGCCGTTATATTTATCTTCTGCTACTCTGTTTGCTCTTGCAATCGTTTGCATTAGGGTATGTTCTTTTAAAATTTTATCAAGATAAAGGGTCGAAATAGTTGGACAATCAAAACCGGTAACCCACATTGCACAAACAAAAACTAGCCTTAATTTATCTTCTTTATCCTTAAATTTAGTAGCTAAATCTTCTTTTTTCATCCTTGTTCTGTGTGGTGCAATATTAACCCCTTTTTGTTTCATTTGTTCATCTTCATTTTGAGAAGAAGAAACAACAACCGCCATATCAGTTTCTTTCATATAATTAATTTGATTTTGCAAAACCTCTTTATTGTCTTTGTTGGCAGTTAATAGTTTGTTTTCAAGGACTTTAATATATTTATCCCATTCAATTTTCACTTTGTCATACATTTTGATCGCAGTTGCCTTATCTATTGCAACATACATTGCTTTTCCCATAAAACCCCGATTAACAAAATGTTCGACAACATCTTTTGCTATTATATCAAGCCTATCTTCTCTTGTAATTACTTGATACATATTTACATATTCTTTTTCAAATTGTTCTTCTTGTTCTTGAGTAAAATCAGCAGAATCAATAATATCTTGAAGCTGTTTTTCTAAATCTTCGTTTATTATCTGCATTTCAGGTATTCTAGCTTCGTAATATAAAGGAACAGTTGCTGCATCTTCTATTGACTGTTTAAATGTATATTTACTTACATAATCACCAAACACAAGTTTTGTTTTTTCATCGCTTTTCATTAAGGGGGTGCCGGTAAAAGCAATAAATTTAGCATTTGGAAGAGCTTCTCGCATATTCATTGCTAATGTGCCATACTGCGTACGGTGTGCTTCATCAGTTATTACAATAATGTCGTTTCTATCAGAAATCTGTTCAAAACTTTGTCCTTTTTCTTCTGTGCTAAATTTTTGAATCATTGTAAAAATTGTTCGATGATCTTCTTTTAATAACTGTTTTAAATGTTCTTTACTTGTAGCTTGAACATTCTGTTCTGTAACTGCTCCTGTTGAAACAAAGTTTTTATAAATTTGTTCATCTAAATCCGTTCTATCTGTGACAACAACAAAAGTCCAATTGCCTTTAATTTTTCTAAGTATTTTTTGAACAAAAAATATCATTGAAAAACTTTTTCCACTGCCTTGTGTATGCCAAAAAACACCAAGTTTTCCATCCGTATTTGTTTTAAAATTTTCAATAGCAGAATTAACACCTAAAAATTGATGATTTTTCCCGCAGATTTTAATCATTCCACCTTTAATTTCTTGATAAAGAGTGTAGTTCTCAATAATATCCAACAAATTCTCAGGTTTGCACATACCTTTCATTAAAGTATCTGCTGAAATAATTCCTTTAGAGCCTTTCTCGTCGATCTTTTTCCAGTCAGAGAAATGTTCCCATTTAGATGTTATTGTCCCAAATTTAGCATCCGTTCCATTTGATACAATAATAAATGCGTTATACCAAAATACTTGTGGAATTTCTTTTTTATAATGTTTAACATTATCATTAAAGGCGTTTTCAATATGTTTATGAGTTGCTTTTAGCTCTATAAATACTAAAGGTAAACCATTGACAAATAATATTAAATCGGCTCTACAATTATATCTTTCACCCGATATTTTAAACTGTCTGATAAGCAAATATTCATTATTGCTTGGTTTTTGAAAATCGATAACTTTAACAATGTCTGTTGTATCTATTCCATTGTTATCTTTAAATTGAACCTTCACGCCATCTTTTAATAAAGAATAAACATACTTATTTGCACCAATTGCTGTTTTAGTTGATAAATCCTGTGTTAATTCATAATAGGCATTATCTAAAGCTTCTTGTGGTAACTCTGGGTTTAATTCTTTAAGAGCAGTACGAAGATTTTTAGAAAGAATTACTTCATCTGTTGTTTGTCTGCCAAATGTTGAATCTTCACCTCCGATAATTTCAGATGTCGCATCAAAAAGTCTATGACCAAGTTCTTTTTCACACTCAGCCATTAAATCAAATTCTAAAGCTTCTTCTGATAATTTATGCATATAACCTTAATAATATCAATTTATCTTTTTAAATTTTTTAGAAAAGTTTCAGCCTTGTTTTTTCGTTCAACATTATCTTTTATTAAAACACAAAACAATAATAATTGATATAATTCATCATACCATTCTTCGAGTTGAACATTGTCTATATCTGAAATTTCTTTTTTGTTGTTGTGTTTGATATTTAATTTATTTACCAATCCCCTTGTTTTATCAAAAAATTCAGAAAACCCATCAATTGGTTTTTTGAGTAACTTTTCGTATTCTAAATATATTTTTAATAATAAACTCTGTTTTTGGTTCAAATCACCTTTTAATGAGGAATGGTTATACATTAATATTGCAGTTGCAGTATCTTTTGTTGATATTTCTGCAACCGAAGTTGCCGCTGGATTTTTAGGTACTAAAAGGATTTTTTCCTCTTCTTTGATATTTAAACATTCATAATTTAAATGATCCAATAATATTTCAATATTTTTTTCTAACATAATAAACTGTTGAGTTTTTTGACAACTAGGGTATGTAAGTTTTGTATTCGCCAAATTTATAACATTTAAATAATATTCTAAACGTACTATAATATCTTCGTGTTCAAATTTACTTAAATCGATTCCTGATTTTCTTCGCACTTCCTCAAAACTTAAACAGGAGCCGCGCTGTTTCCAATTATAAAATAAACTATCCTGAACAACTGCTTCAACATTACCCTGTCCTTGTTGAAAAGTTATATTGTTATTGATAACCAAAAGAGCACTACTAAATAAGAAATCAATTTTTCCAATTTCTTCTTTAAGATCATATTTTTCATCTATAAGTTCAAAAATATTCTTACGAGTCATATTTTACCTATATTGATAGTATATAGCAAAATAAAAAATTTTTTGACTTGTAAATTACACTGCGTTTACAAATTTTTCAAAATAATGTTTAACTATAAAATTAGAAAGAGTCTTGACGGTGTTTACTGCCAAAATAGCATCCTTTTGAGTTGGCACATATGTAATTGAGTGAGCATCACTCATTCCTATTCTTAAAATGGCGAGTCCACTTATTAAGTCTTTAAAACCGTTTTCTAATTTTTCATAGGCTCTCTGTGCCCCACCAACTTGCCCTAATTGAAAACTTATTAATGGAAAAGTTTCTTCTACTAATTGTCCAATATCTCCATTGTAACCGGATACTCGTCTACTTTGAGCTCTTAATCTTTCTGCCCTAATTTCGCATAAAAGCTGTTCCAATAACGAACGCGAATTAGTTATCGCACCGGAATAGTCCCCTGATTTAATCTTATTAAAACATTTTTCATTATGTTCGTTTATTAATATATAATTTCCACGCTCTGATTCTTTAAATAAACAATTATAATTGACTAAACAATCATCTAAAGAATATATTTTATATTCCTCTGTTGATTCTATTTTTTCTATTGAATACACATCTGTATCAAAATATCTATTTAAGTATTCTGCAACTTCTTCTGGTTCATTAGCATAATCGTATATATGTTTAAAATAAACTATGATAAAGTCATGTATTCTTGAAGTTCCATTTATTTTTTCGAGTTGCAATCTAACATATTTTTCTTGTTTAAATTCGGTTTTTGAATACAATGGATTATTTATAATATCAGGATGATCTGCGAAACATTCTTCATATGTACAAATAATATCTTCATTTCCAGAAGTGTATGTAATCGCATCAATTTCTGATTTGTTAATTTTTGATGTTAAACCAGCATATCCTGTAATTATATTAGTTAATTTTTCAAGAGAAATTGCTGATAACAACATTATGCAATCTCCATTTTTTCAACATTAATTTCACCGGAGATTAAACGTGGTAAAAGTAGATCACGAGTTTGTTTGAGATTCATATTTTTCAAAGTCAAGTTCTTAATATGGTCAAAAAGACTTGCAATATTTTTATTAAATTCTTTTATTACTTCTTTTTGGGGTACCATTATAGGCATATTTTTTACTATTGTTGAGTTAATAGCATTTCCAATGGATGAGGTGTTTCCTAAATTATTATATTCAAAATTTTTCAAATAAAGATACAGATAATTTGTTGGTATTTGTTCTTTATCTTTTATTTGAAATTGTGCGATAGCTTCGTTTGAAGTCATTTCCTCTGTTGTTATAGTTACTTTTCCTACTGTTAGTTTAAAACTTAAAATAACAGTATTTTTAGGAATTAATGGAACATTATATTTTTTTATTGCATCTTCCGTTAAATATTCTGATGTATCAAAGATAAATTCATTTGAAAGTCCTATATCCTTTATGGATACCCATTTTTTATCTTTATTACAGGTTGTAAAACAATCAAAATCTTTTCTTGAAGGAGTCCTACCTATATAAATATTGGCAATTTCATTTGCCTTAATAACTTCCCAAGCTGTTGGGATTTTGCCAAGTTCGGAATCTTTAAAAGTAGTAGTTTCATACCCTGGGAATTTGAAATCTACAAACCATTCTTTATAGATCTTTTGTGCCATTTCTTCCAAGATTTTTATGCGTTTATTATTGTTTTCAATCAAATCATCGTAGTTTGATAAAATTTTACCTATTTTTTCTTGTGTCGTTATATTAAATTCTGGAACATCTATTTCTTTTATTTTATCTAAGTTTGCTCTTTGTCGACCGCTTGCCCCTGACATGCTTTTAATTGCGGGTTCTTTCACAAGAGTAGAGCTAATTAAATAATATAAGTAATCAGCATTTGAAACATTTTCTTTTTCTCTAAAAACATTAAATTCAGTAGAGCCAAAAGCTTTATTTTCTCCAATATATTGCGAAACTTTTCCATTTTCCAAGCAAGGGGTAATTTTTGCCATCAAAGTGTCTTTATTAGAAAATTTAGAAAAACTGCCATTAAATATTCTTTTTTGTTTTGAAAAAACGTACCTATCCCCTGGAGTTAAATCTGCCATTTCTATAAATTCATATTCTTCATTGCGATTTAGTTGCTCCGCTGGATTGATATAACAAAAATCGCTTAATTTCATTTTACCCCCAAGCTTAATAATTCTTTAATATTGTATGCAATTTTATCTTCAAGATCTTTGGATTCTTTATTCAATTTTTCAAGCTTAGAGTTTAATTCTTGTAATTTTTCTTCAAAAATATAATCTTCTTCTTTAATCTCTGTCACACCAACATAACAACCGGCATTCAAATTCCAACCTTGTTTTTCAATTTCTTCTATTGTTGCAACTTTGCACAAACCTTTTACATCTTGATATTTTTCATCAGGGAAGTTTTCTAATGTTAATTTTTTACTTCCCCATTTATAATCAGGTTTTTCGTTTCTGTAAAGTTTTACAATATTTGTAATAAATTCTATCTGTTCGTCGGTAAATTCTCTATGTGCTCTATCAATTTGCTTATAAATTTCTCTTACATCAAGGAAAAGAACCTTATCTTTTCTATCTGTATTTTTCTTGCCTTTATCCAAAAACCAAAGAGTACAAGGTAATGTTACGTTGTGGAACATATTACTTCCAACTGATACCATAACATCAACTGCATTATCTTTAATGATTTTTTCTCTTATAGTTTGTTCTGTTTGCCTTGCATCGCTTGCAGAGTTTGGCATTACAAAACCTGCACGTGCGTTTTCACCATCTTTTGGGGTTTTTAATGCTGAATAAAACATCTGTATCCATAAATAATTTGCATTATCAGCTTTTGGTAAACCAAACGGAAATCGTTTATCCCCTTTTAGTCTTTCTTTATCTACACCGTCAACATTGAATGGAGGATTAGCAAGTACAAAATTATATTTTCCAACCGAATTAAAAACATCATCATAAAAACTATTTGCTTGCTTTACATCGCCTTCAAGTCCATGTACGGCGAGGTTCATTTTGCACCATCTAACAGTTTCTTCTGTCTTTTCTTGCCCTTCTACGGTAATTAAGTCATTAACAGACTTATCTTCATCTTTATTTTCTCTTTTTGCAAATTCGGCAGTTTGAACAAACATGCCACCCGAACCGCAGGCAGGATCATATACATTACCGTGGAATGGTTTCATAACTTCAACAAGCAATTTTACCAAACAAGTAGGAGTATAGAATTCTCCGCCTTTTTGACCTTCTGAACTAGCAAATTTTCCTAAGAAAAATTCGTAAACTTTACCAAATACATCACCATTTTCTCTATCGAAATCTACATCAGCAAAGACTTTCATTGTGGCAATTAGCAAATCATCAGGAATTCTCAAGTAACCTTTAGGCAAAACTCCTTTTAAGATAGGGTTTTCGTCTTCAATTAATGACATTGCTTCATTTAATGCTTTTGCAATACTTTCACTTTCTGGCAAGTTTAATAAATAGTTAAAAGAAGCTTTTTCTGGTACAAAAAGAATTCCTCGCGCTTGATAAGCATTTTTCTCGTCAAAAGCTCTTCGAGATGAAGTTTTTAATTTTTCTATTTCAGGTTTAGCTTTTTGAAATCTATAATCTGCAAAGCGTAAAAATATTAAACCCAATACCGGAGTAGAAAATTCATTATATTTTAGACTTGAATTTGCACGCAAATCATCTGCTGTTTTCCAAAGTTTATTCTGAAAATCTTTTATATCAAAAGCCATAGCTCACCTCATTTTATAATAAATATATTAAGAAATATTAAGAAGGTAAATCCTATAAACAGCCTAAATTCTTGTGTTACAATAAATATAAGATGACTGCAATATATTCAATTGAAGCTCGTGATAGCTTTTTACTAAAAACAATGTATGAGTACTTTGATTTAACGGCAAATGAATTGCAAAAAGAAATAATCGCCGAACACAAAGCCCTTATGCAAGCTTTAATTCCAACAGGTGTAAAATACAATGATTTTAGATGTGTATTAATACCATCCAATGGTAAAGATCGCTTTGAACAGCTGTTTGTTTTTAGATTGACTCCAAATGACAATGAAGTATATTACGATATCAAAAAGAATATTGTTGAATTATTGGATAAAGACAGCAAACACAATATTCTTATGGGGGATTTGATAACATTTTATTCAAATCCGTATTCAGTTATTTCATTAATGTATAACACCTTAGACAAAGAGATTGATGAAAAGTGGGCTGCTGATTATTTTCTTATATATATAAATAATATTTCAATGGCTTCTATAGATAAAATAGATAAGTTCTTTAAAAACAAATATTATTATATGGGAACTTGTGATTTAAGTTTTGATTCAAAATTTAAATCATTTATCTCAAATGTATCAGTAGCAACAACATATGTTAAAATCGGCAAAAAAGTATTTAATGCAGATACAGATATTGAATTAACAGAATGTAGTAATATAAATAATGGGCTTTTAAATTGGGAAAAGTATGGTTATAAGGTATTTGGAGTTAATCAGCACTTATTTGACATCTTTTTAAGATATAAAATTGACACAACAATTGGAACTATTGCTAGTGATGATGACAGAAAAATAAATACAATGTTTATAACTTCTGATGAAACTGAACAATTGCCAATAAATGCAATTGCAATTGATAAAGCAAAATATTCATATTTAGAAACCGAAAAACGAATTTTTGACAGAATTGGAATAAGTAAAGAAGATTTTATAAAAGAAATAAACAAAAAAATCATAAATCAATCTTGGTACAATATTGAATTTAAAAGTGGATATAATAACAAAACGAAAAAAGCCTATAATGTTGTCACATTAAATATATTTTTAGAATTTAAAAATAAAAAATATGTATTAGCATTGACTTATGATATAGATACAAAACAGGTTTTAGTTGCCACTATGTATTGATTTTTATTTTTCTGAAAATACTGTTACTTTTTCTGTAACCTCATGTTACTTTACAATTATACAAGGTTTTTTGTTTCCTGATATATCTTTACAAGGTTCATGCAATATTTCATAAAATACATCCGGACTTGTATTTACGCAAGTACGCAATTTAAGCCGTGTGTTGCTTTTAAAACAATGTTCCAACATTGAAAATTTTTGCTCAGTTTCTAAAATTCTTTTTTGAAGAAAAATATATCTTTCTTTGATTTTGCAAGTTGCGCATTGTTTTTGACACGCTTGTATTATCGGAAACTCTTAGGTATATTTTGCTAAGTATAAACAGATACAGATAGTAAACTCTTACTTATTTTATTTTAAATTTTTTGAAGCTGTATTTTTATTCAGTTCTTTCAACTGCTTTCTTGTCAGAATTGCTTCATAATCTTTCATATCATTAACTCGTTTTTCATAAAGCTGATTTCTTAATTTGCGAATTTCCATTTTGAGCTCTTGCATTTCCTGCTTTTCCCTTGGCGATAAAGATTCTTTGTTTATACTTTCAATTCTTTCTTTTTTCTCTTGTATAGATTTAATAACAGGTTCCATCTCTTTATATTTTTGCTCTTTTAGGCTTTTAACCTGCTCTATTTGTTTTTCTGTTAAATTTAATCTGTTAAATGCAGCTTGTCTTTTTGCAAGTTCACCTGCTTTTAAAGATGGTTGTTTTTTATTTTTATAGTTTGATACTAAAGAAGGTTTTAAGCGTACATTTCTTTGAGCTGTATTTGCAAAGCATAAAAGATTTATCGTAAATATAGCTATAATTATTAAGAATGCTTTTTTCATATTAAACCTTTCTGGATGCTATTTTAATGTATATATCTTACATTATTTATAATAAAATAAGCAAGTTTATTATTAGTTTTCCTCAGGTGTTGCATCTACAAGTGATATCAATCCGTCATATTCTTCAGGGGATAATGTCATGTAATTTTTATCAAGCTGGCTAAGAATTCCTTTTCTATATGATATCAATTCGTCAAGTTTTTGCATGTCATTTTGTTTTTTAGGAAGAAGTTCAACTTTTTCTATAAGTGCTTTGAGTTCCAAAAGCCGCTCATATTCCTGTTTAATTTTTTCATATGTATTTGTGCCGCATAATTCTTTTATTTGTTCATCCCATTGTTTAACCAATTGTTTTTTTCTATAAATTTCGGAAATTTCATCTGTAATATCTGCAATTATTTTGTTATTTGAATCGATTTCTTCAAGCTGTTTTGCATATTCTATCGTTTCTTTGTTTTCTAATTGTGCAATATTTTCTCTAACTGCCTGCTTTGCAATTTTTATTAATTCTTTTTCGGAACTTTTTAATTCCTGCAGTGCAAGTCTTGCAGCTCCTTTTTCGGATAATTTTTGATTTTTTCCGCCGGCTTTTTTTCTGCTTGCTGAAGGCTTATTGAGCATTTTGTCTGCCAATTCATCCAATGCAACAAAATGCTGGTATTTTTCCCAATCATCCGTATTTTCAGGATCCACCCCATAAGAGCGAATCAAAATTGCATTATTTTCTTCTAATATTTGATTTCTTTTAATTAGCATAATTTTTCTTGCATTCAATGTATCTTCTTTTGTAATGCTTTTTTGATTTGCATTTATTAGATTTTTTAGCTCTTCAATTTTTGTAATCTTTGTTAATAGATTGCTTAAAGTCCTGTTGATATCCGGCGGAGCGCCCACTAAATTTGATAAAAATGAAAGATTATCCTTGTGTCTTTGCATTGCAAATTCTATGGCGCTAATTTCGACAGAAGAAGCATTTTCGCTTTTTAAAGAATGCAGTTGTGCGCGCAAATTAGCAAATTCCAACATAGTGTTAACATACTGCTGTACGTTTTTGTAGTTAGGATTAGTTAAAATAGAATTTATTTCATTTCTGATATCTTTCCTTTTTATAGCCATTCTTTTGAGATCTTTAAGCCTCTTGTTAATTTCCATATGTCTTTTTGTAAGGTTTCTTTTTTGCCTGTTGTTTGCACTTTCAGGTCTTTGAAGAAAAATTTCTCCATAAGATAGCTTAGATATTGTATTAACAATGTTATCAATATAATCATTATAAGAAGCATCAAGTTCTTTTCTTTCCAATGCTCTTTGGACTTCATTTAAATATTCTTGCAAATTTTCTTTAAAATTTGGTATTGTCTTTTGCCATTCATAGAAAGGAGTTTTTGCTCTTTTTGCATTGCATTCGGCACAATCGCAAATATAATTTCTAAGATTATCTTGCCCTTGGTCATCTTTTGGTGTTAAATGTTCGGCAGAAGCAAGTGACTGATTTACAAATTTCTTTGCAATTTCTCTTGATGTTCTGTTTTGTTTTGAATATTTAACAAAAAAAGCATCAATTTCAGTATCTGATGCAGGCATTTGGTTGGCAATTTTCAAAATATCGTATTGCACTTTTTGATTTTTAGTTAAATTAGAAAGTGCACCTATGAATTCTTTTCTGTGAAATTCAATATCAACCTCGCCTCTAACCTGTTTTTTGTATTCATTTATGGTATAAGTTATTGATGTTTTTTCGCCATAATCGATATCTGCCTTTTTTATGTAGTTTTCGAGTTCAGCAATAATTTCCAGTTGGGTTAGGATTAAATTGACTATATGGTTTTGTGCTTCAAATTGAACAAGTTCCGCAAGACTTTTGTCAGGATATTCAAGTGCAAGTCTTTTGATTATATTTATAACTTCTTGTTTTTGAGGCCTATAAATGCTTTTGGGCTGTTTCAGTTTGATTCCTGTATATATAATATCATCTTCGTATTTTTGAAGCGAACGAACAAGCTCAACTCCTCTTTTGGGAGCAACTTCACTAACATATGCATCTACCTGGTCATTATCCAGCATTATAAGTCCGCATACCGGACAGCGCAGATTTTTAATATCTTTGATTTTAAAATCCTGAGTAGACACCCCGCTGAAGACTATTGGTGCTGTTTTTCTTTCAAAAGTGTCATTTGGATATGGATTTGTTATACAATTTGAAAAAGAAGGTTTTAAAGAAGCCATTTGGGGTTTTAGAAATTTATAAGGTAAAATAGAACCTATTTTCATAAAATACCCTCATTTGCTATAGGTTCTTTTTTTATTAGTTTTAGTGCTTCTATTGATTGCTGCTTTAATTTTGCATAGTATTCAATATTTGGGTATTCCTCAGGGTGCATAAGTGCATATTCGCATATTCTTCTGATTTGCTTTAGAACAGATGTGCTTTGGGCAATTATTTTATAAACATTTCCTTCCGAAGTTTTTCTATTAAATGCGCTTCTTGAAACATTATCTTTAGAAGGACTTGATAGTGCTTTGTTGATAATTTTTTCAAAATTTTGAATTGAATCACAGTTTTGCTTATTTAAATGCAGCCATAAATATGTTATAAAACCGCTAAAGTTGTCTGACATTAAAATATCTTTTGCGGGAAGCTTGCTTTCATTAAGACTTTTCAATATTTTTTGTTCCCTGTTTTCAAAAATTGCTCTTGCCTGCGCAAATTGTTTCATCTGAGATTCAACATCATTTTCATCGTACAAGAAATTTTTAAATTTATTAAAAATAGTTTCTTGCATTTCAGTATTTTCTTCCTGCTCATCACATCCTGCAGTGTATCCTGCAATTTGGGCAAGCTGTTCAAGAGTTATATCTTTTAGCTTTTCATCATATATTAAGCTGGAAAGCATCAACGGATTTGCTCCTTGAGCGCGCAAAAGCAGTTTCCCTTTTGGAGTAAGAGTAAATTCTTTCGAATTGTTTTTCATTAAAAATCCTTGTTTTAATAAAATTTGAGAATAATTTTCAAATTTTTTAACCAAGTTTTTTACTTCTTTTTCTCTATCTTGGGATAAATAAGCCTTAAATGAATTAGAGACAGTATTGTACAATTCTTTATTTGTACTGTGGGTATCATAGTATTTTGCAATTAAACAGGCGTCAGGCCTGAATTGGCTTTCTAAGTCATCGGGTTTTGAAGAAAGTAATTTGTATGCAAGTTTCAAATCATCGGGTTTAGTGTCTTTGCTATTGCCTTCTTTTGAAAAACCCTTAGATGGAGTATGCAAATTATATAATACAACATTTCCGACTCTATCTATGCCGCGTCTTCCGGCCCTTCCTGCCATTTGATGAAATTCATTTACAGTGACCGGAGTGTATTCTATTTCTTGTGTTTCAGGATTGAATCTTTTGTAGTTAACATCAGATATGACAACTGTTCTTGCCGGCATATTTATCCCCGCCGAAAGTGTGGAAGTTGCTGCAATTACCTTTAAAAGTTTTTTAGAAAATAAATCTTCAACAAGTTTTTTATATGCAGGCATTTTACCCGAATGATGGGAAGCATAGCCATTCAATAGCATTTGCTCATCAAATTTCGTTCCTAAATAGCGGCCTTCTTTTTTATATTCATTTATTATTTGCTGAATTTGCTCTTTTTCTTCATCGGTTGTAAGAACATAATTATAATCTTTCAAATCTCTTACAATATCATCGCATGCACCTTTCGAAAGCTTGAAAATTAAGGCGGGAAGCATATTTTCTCTTTCCAAATTATCAATTAAAAATGGAAAATTATCAGGCTTATGAGGGGTGTGCTTCATTTTAACCTGCTCAAAAGCCGTATTGGATAATAAATGCGAAACTTCCTGAATTTCTGTTGGCTCAAGATTTTTATAGTTATTTTTCAAGAATGTTTCAAATTCGGTTATATTTTTAAATTTGCCCAAAAACCCGCATTTGTTTGCTTTTTGTTTTAAATCAAAAAGAGCATCGGTCAATTCGGTATCATCTGCTTGATAATATTCGTTTTTAATAGAATTTTGAGCTCTATATAATACGCCAAGCGCTCTTTTTTCTTTTTCGCTAAAGCTAATATTATCGATTTCTTCTATATTGACCCGGCAATCTTTAATTATCGGAAAATTCGCGCTAAATTCATCATCAGTTTCAAATAACCGCCATATTAAAGGCACATGTCTTTCGTCAGGCTGCAGTTCTATTTTTGAAACCTCTTTGTGCGGATTTAGACTTGTAATCCAATTAGCTAAATTATCGGCATTACCAACTGTGGCAGATAAACAAAGAATTTGAATATCATTTGGAACTGCCTCTATAATTGAATTTTCCCATACATTTCCGCGTTCATCATCTGCTATATAATGCGCTTCGTCAAAAATGATTGTGCCTGTATTTTTGGCAGTTCTTGAAAATTGTGAAGACTGATTGTATAAAATCTCTGTTGTTTCAATAATAATAGGAGCATTTGGATTAAATTTGCGCTCACCTGTCAAAATTCCTACGTTTTGCTCGCCATATATTTTTGAAAACTCTTTGTATTTGTCATTTGCAAGGGCAATCAAAGGAACTGTAATTATTGTTTTCTTGCCTTGTTCAAGATTTTTTTGTGTTGCAAAATGAGCAACTGCAGTTTTACCTGTGCCTGTCGGTGCGACATAAACTACATTTTTATCATCCAAAATTTCAAGAGCACACATTACCTGACTGTTATCAGGCATACATTGATAGACAGAGCCATCTTCAAGAGGAATTTCAGGAAGTTTATAATAATAAGGATTATATTCAATATCATCGGCTAATTTGCTTGTTTGAGGGACGGATATGTAATGTGTAAAACTTATATCCTGACCCTTTTGTATATTTTTCTTATAGTGTTGAGCAGAGGGTAGGATGTTATTTTGCATGGTTTTATCTGCTGCAAGAGCACACTTGCCGGTCTTGAGCGCAAATTGAATATTTTTTACAGGTGATAGCATCGTGTTTAATCCTTTTGAATATTTTATTATAAGAAACACGAAAATGAAACATGTTGCGCCTGCGGCTTAACAAAATTTCAAATATAATTTAAACTAAAGGCGCCTTGTTGGCGCCTTTTAAGTTATTTTTCTTTAGTTTCAGATTGCTCTTGTTTTTGTTTTAGAATTTGTGCAACCTCTTTTGCATCTTTGGCCTTGCCTGATTTTAAAAGCTCAATTATTTCATCATTTGTAGTTTTGATATTGTATTTCGAGCATTCAATAATAGCGCTCCATGCTTCTTTTGGAACAGCATCTTCATTTTTTACTTTGTCATATCTCGCTTTTTGTTCAACATATCTATCTAAAATCTGCTTGGCATTCAATGAGCCATCTGTTACATAAATACCTTTTATTTGTTCTATTTCAATAGATATACCTTGTTTTTGAGCAAGTTCGCGGACTTCATTTTGAACACTTGTCCAGTTTTTAGCATCATTTGAAAGTGCAGATGCTTTATTGCTTGCTCTTATCAATTGAACATTTTCTTCTTCGTCAACTCGTTGCAAAGTGCGATTAACTAAATCTTTTGTTTGCGCAGTTGTCTGAGGAGAATTTCTAAGTATATTTAAATCATTGAATGTCTCTTCCAAACCCTTAAATTCAGCATCAAAATCATTATACGCTTCTGTTATTATATTTTGTGCAGTAGTTTCATCAAGCCCTATTGTAAAGGACTTTTCATAGGCATCTTTATATACGGTATTCATGAAATATTCGGTATCATCTTTTCTTGAAGCTGTAATTTTTTCACCATTCATCATAAAAGAAAAATTGTCCCTGAAAATTTCAGAATCATTTATATCAAAAGTTCCCGTAGAATTATTTACGCTGCCTTCAAGGTCTTTAAGATTAATTTCTTCAATACCTAAATTATAAGCGTTTGTCATTGTAAATTTGATATTTGTTGTAGTGTCTCTTAAAAAGCCGTTATCTTTTTTAACTTCGGCATTATCTGTGTATGTTGAAGTTAGAACTTTCAGGTTTTTAAGCTCTTCTTTATTCAATACGCCGTCACCATCTAAATCTAACGATTTTAAATCGTCAAGCCAGCTTACGCCTTGTTTGGCGCCGATAAATTCGTCTTTGCCTGAAAATGCGTTGTCGGCGTTTCTATCTATAACAAAGGCATATTCGCTATTTCCTATTTTAAACGTAATCGGGTCGGTATTTACAGGCGGCGGCGGTGGTGGTGGAGGACAATAGCGGGTTGAAGAGCTTCTATGGGAAGAGGAGGAAGAATTGACAATACCATTTATATTACTTGCGGATTTAGAAGACATTGGAACACCCCAAGCTTCATAGATTTTGTCTGCAAGTTTTTTATAAAAATCAGCCGTTTTTTGATCGCCCGGCATTGCAATTTCATAAGTTGGTTGTCCGTTATTTAATTTAGAAACATCATAACTTACGCCTGAATCTTTAAATAGGCCTGTCTTTTGATTAAAAAGCGCATACATTCCTTCCTTGAAAGAAAAAGCGGGAGTACCTTTAGCAAGTCCATCTATAATTGAAACATAATTTTCGCTTAAAGCTTTAAGCTGTGCATTGGAATCAAGAGTGTTTCCAACCTTATCCCAGGTATTTTTCTTATAGCCTCTTGTAGTGGTTGTTGTAGTTGTTTCTTTAACGGTTGTAATGTAGTCGCCATTTTTAGTTTCGCTCACTGTTCTTGTAGAGCTTGAGTGGGAAGTGGAAACAATATCAACTGGTGCGGTTGCTTCGCTTGTGCCTTCTTTATAGTTTGTATTACTTGCAGCAACATTGTAAGCAGGATTTAAAAATAAATCGCTTACCAAATCCGTTTTTTCAAGTGAATAAACGGGCATGTTTACATCGGTATCTGAATTTACATAATTTGTAGAAGTATTTCCGATTAATTTTAAATTGGCATTAATCAGATTATATGAAGCCTTAATAATTCCATACTGACTTTCAAGGTTAGATTTTTTATCAAGCCAATTTGCAGCATTATTAACCAAATCGCTTACTTCATTTTGTTTGTTATCAAGCTGTTTTAAAATTCTGTCTAAATCAGCGGTTAATGCATTTTTTGCAGAATTAGCTCGAATTCTTTTTTTAATTTCGCCCGAAATTGCATCTTTTCCGATTGTGCCGCGTTCATATTCATAGAAAACATCTTCTATGCACATTTTAACTATTTTTCTATTTTCATCCTCAAGTTTATGGGATTTGCTTTCTGCAGCAGAAACCAAAGTTGCAATTGCATCAGCCTGCTTTGATATTTCTTCCTGACATTCTGTGATTTCGCCTTTGAGGCTTGCCATGGCATCTTCAAGTTTATCTAATTTTGCCTTGATAACATTAGCCCTTGCTTCAAGCGCTTTTCTTTCGTTATCGTTGACATCATTATCTGCAATAACTGTAAAAATCTTCTTAAGCTCAGATTGCTGGTCTGCTTTGCTTAAACTATATTGCCCCTTGAGCCAGGAATCCTGCATAACGCTTGCATTTAACGACTTTAATAATTCGTTATTTGATGAAGATAAATCATTTCCCATAATACCAATCCCTTATTTTAAAAAGTATACTATTATCGTTAACGGCAAAATATTATATAAACTTAAAGAAAAAACATATAAACTTTACAAATATTTACACCAAGTCAAATAATAATAAATAATATATAAAAATATTGTTATAATTATCTTAAATATTGTATGGAGTTCAAAATGAAAAAGATTATATTTATATTATGTTTTATGTTATCTTGCGCTTTTGCATCAGATAAAATACACGTAGAGGCGCTGCAAAGTTTCAATTCCGATAATCCAAGCGAAAGTTTCAAAGCAAAGGTGATAGAAGATAGCCAAATAAATGATACACCTATCTATAAAGGTGATATCATTAATTGCAAACTTGAAAAAATCAAAGATCCAAAAAGAGGCAAAAGGGATGCTAAGGCCTATTTTAAAATTTCAAGCTTTGAGACAAAAGAAGGCTTAAAAGAAATTTCAGAACCATTAGAAGCTAAATATGCAAAAACCATAATATCAAAAGAAAAAGTCAAACAAATTCCTCCTAAAAAAGTTGTAAAAACAGCAGCAGGGGCAATAGGAAGTTATTTTGTTAAAGGATTTTCTTATGGTCTTTCTTTTGCAGATGGAGTTGTGGAAAATTCCGAAGGTAACAGATTAAAATCAGGCGCAAAACAGTTGTATGACGATTCTTTCTTATCTTATGTTGAAAAAGGAAACGATATAGTAATAAATAAAGGCGATAAGTTCTATTTTATTGTTAAAAGCGCAAAAGAAAATAATAGCGAGGATGAAACAGAGATAAAAAGTATCCAAAAAGAAAATAATGATGTAAACGAAAACGAAAAAACCAATAATAACGACACATTCTAGAATTTATGTAAACATTTGTAAATAAATACAAATAAATCCTAAAGTTTATTGAAAAAATTCCGATACCTATTATATAAGAGATGAACAATAAACAATAAGGAGCAATAAAATGGATGTAAATCAAGTTAAGTTTGGAAATTATGCCATAGGTAACGGTAATTCCGGTGCAAAGAAAAGTGAAGGAAAAAAAGAAGATGCTGCGCAGGAAAATTTAGCCCCTGCACAGGCGCAGACCGTAGATGCCAATAGTGTTTTTGATGCGATGGCAGTTCAAGGGCTTCAAAATAAAGCGCAAATTAATTTTGCAGCAAAAAAAGAACTTGATCCGGTTGCATTTTTAGGTGAAGAAAGAGTAGCAGACATTGAAGCAATGATGGCTCGCTTTGAAAACGGAGTCAAAAATGTTTCGTCAACAATTGATAGCGAATTTCCGGGAGCATTTAGTGAAGCTGACAAAAACGCTTTAGCTGCTCACATATACGCTCAATTGTAAAATAAGATTTTCCTTATTCTCCTCTATTGTTTAATTTTTGGTGCCACTGAACCTTCCCTTCGGTGGCTTTATTTTTGTGTATTTATAGAACTTTTTAAATCTTTAATAAATTTTATTGCTTCTTGTTTGTCTTTAACTTGTCCAATCATTTGAGCTTCAAGCAATTTGTCCGATAGCTCTCCTATGATTTTTCCCGGTGATAAATTTAGTATCCGCATAATTTCTTCACCGTTTAAAAGCTTTGTTGGTGCCTCAATCATTGAAGATACTTCATTATAATAATTTAAAAGATTTTCAAGATGATTAAGTGCTGCTTTTACCATCTCATCAGTTACTGCAACACCTCTTGCAGAAAGCCTGTCTGCTCTTGAAAGTTCAATAACATCGGGAGCGTCAGCCCCAAGCTTTTTAACAAACCTTGCAAAAGCTTTTTTTGTTGCGTTATTTTGAACTAAAGTTGCAGGATATATGTGGTTTTTAACCATTTTTGCAATGTATTTTATTTTCTTTTTTGGAAACTTTAATCTTTTTAATTCAGCCGCTGCAAGGTCATAGCCTAAGATATCATGGCCTATAAAACGATGCCTTCCGTTTTCTTCTATAGTCCAGGTTTTTGGCTTTCCAATATCGTGCATAAAAGCTGCAATTTTTAAATATGGATTATCATACCTTATGTTTTTAACTGTTTCTATGGAATGATGCACCAAATCTAAATGATGATGTGTGTTTGAAGGAATTTTTTTAATTTCTTTGACAAAAGGAAATAATATTTCTAATACCCCGTCATCAAACATCTTTAAAAGAGTTTGAGAAATATATTTCCCGCCAAAAAGAAGAATGATTTCCTGGTTAATCCTTTCAAATGCACTGTTTAAAATAAGATTGAAACTTTTCTTGGCAAATTCATTTAAGCTGCTTTCAATTTCAAATCCTAAAGTCGAATAAAAGCGGTATAGTCTCAAAATTCTTAGAGGGTCGTCTTTTAAATTATTCAAATCACTTGCTTTTAATATTTTATTTTGAATATCTTTGATACCATCGAATGGGTCATATATTATGCTGTTTTTCAAATCATAAAATATGGAATTAACAGTAAAATCTCTTCTTTTGGCATCAGTTTCAATATTATTTTCGAGAGCTTCAGATATATCAAAGTAATTGACTTTATCTTTTAAAACTAAAATGTAGATTTTATTTTCGCTATCAAGCTCGACAAAAGCCGCATCATAAAACTTGGTAATAGCTTGCGCAAGCTCTTTTGCGCCAAATTCAACTACGATATCTCTATCATTTGAAATTGTGCCATTTATAAAATAATTTCTCAAATAGCCGCCAACCAAATAAGCATTATATTTACTTAAAATTTCTTTTAAATTTTCAAGAAATTTATCGCGAATTTTAGTTTCAGTTTTCATCTTCAAGCCTCGATACAACATTAGAAACCCCTGCAACAACTGCGTTTGGAGCTTTATATATCATTTTCCCAAGCGACACCATTTTATAATTATTTTGCTTAAAATAATCAAATTCATCTTCGCTAAAGCCTCCTTCGGGCCCTATAACAAGAGCTACAGGTAAAGTTTTGTCAATTTCAGACAGTTGGCTGAAATCGCAATTTTCATATTTTTCCGCAAAAACAATCACATTTTTTTTGTCAAATTTCAATAGCACTTCTTTAAGATTTGAAATCTCGTTTATTTTTGCGATATCGGCTCTTTCGCATTGTTTAAAATTTTCAAGTGCCACTTTTTGCCATTTTTGCAATTTTTTTTGCGCTAAATCTTTTTTAATTGAAACATTGTCCGATATCACAGGATAAATTTCTTTTACCCCTGTCTGCACTGCATTTGCAATCAGTAGATTTTGACTGTCGCTATTTGCAAGAATAGATTGAATTAAATGAACATTATTTTTTAAGAACCTGTGGGATTTTTCTTTTTTTAAAATTTCAGCTTTTAAAGTATCTGCGGATATCTCAAGCACACTTGTAAAATAAACATTTTTATCAATATCAATGAATTTTACATTTTCACCTTTTTTTGTCCTCAAGACTTTTACAAGGTGAAATAGGGTGTCACTATCTGAAAGAACAATAAATTCATCGGATATTTCTTCTTTTTTTACAAAAAAATGCGGCATAATCCTAATTTTATCACAAGAAAAAATTAAAAAACTTTGCAAAAATTTTTATTTTTGTGTATTATATAGCTAACTCACTTAAACACTCTCGCAGATGAACGTAACAGTTTATTTTGTGAAAGGAAAGAAAAAATGGCAAATATTAAATCCGCAAAAAAAAGAGTATTGATTGCTCAAAGAAACACTGAAAGAAACACAGCTTTCAAAACATCAATCAAAACAGCTGTTAAAAAAGTTTTAGCTTGCGCACAAAGCGAAGACAAAGCTGAATTGAATTCACTTATCTCAAAAGTTTATCAACTTTGCGATAAAGCAGTTTCAAAAGGTATTTTGCACAAAAATACCGCAGCAAGAAAAAAATCCCGCTTAACAAAAGCTGTAAACAAATTAACTGCTAAAAACTAGAATATTTGTTATAAAAATTAGCTCCTTGAAAGTCATTACTTCAAGGAGCTTTTTGTAGATTGTAAATGCAATGACGATGGTATAAATTGATGTTCAGATATGTCATGCTGAACTTGTTTCAGCATCTGATGTGTTGGTGTGTTAAATAGTTTTTATGTACTATCTCGAACCTGATTAGACCCTGAAACGAGTTCAGGGTGACGGTTATATAAATTATTATGCAGTCCCGTCATTGACGAGTGCGTGTCTTTAATCAGTCAATTTATCAATTGCACCGTAGTATTTCTTTAAGAAGCCTTCGTCTTTTCGTTTTTGATATTGTTCAAGTTCCTCCTTGTCCATCCTTTTAATCGGCATACCTGATAAAATCCTTGAAATTCCATCTGTTGCAAATGTACAAGCTGCGGTTATTATACCCACACCAAGCAGACTCTTTGCATAAGAAACTTTGAATGTTTGATTAAACACATCCATCATTGCAATTTGCGTTACAATCCTTACAATCTTATTAACACCTCTTAAGCGCGCATCTTTTTCGGCTTTTTGCTTATTTCCCGTTTGCTTGATGGTTTCATTGTAATCATCATTCATAGAAAAATACAAAGAAGCCGCAGTTCCAAGCAGCTGGGTTGTTCTTCCGATTGCAGCGTTATCAACTCCCGATTGCGTTTCTTTGTTTAGTGCCGAAATTCGATTTTCTTCAAGGTGCTTTTGGAATTTTTCGATAAATTCGCTATCAGCCTTTCCTCCGTTTTTTTCTAATTTATCCTTGTAATCAAGATAGGTATTTATTAAATTATATTCATTTTTCAATTCTTTATTGGGAACTTTTTTAACAATTCCCAATCCTTCGCATATCTTGTGCGCTGCTTTATAGGGGTAACTTACAAGTTCTTTTGCAATTTTGAATGGAGTTAAAGGAATATTCAAAAGTTCTTTGACATTTACTTTGATATTTAAAAACGGTATATTTACCCTCTTTTTGTATTCGCCAAGCAACATTTTACCGTCTTTTACATTTTTAGGGTCTTCAAAAGCTTTTTGAAGGATGCCATCGTTAGTTTGCCTATTCCAGTAAGAACCTGCCATATTTTTAAATTTATTTTCTGCAATGTTTTTAATAAACGTTTCTGCTTCTTTTTCGTCAATCCAAACTTCACCTACTGTCATTTTGTGGTATTTTTCACAAATAGTTTTCACAAGTGGCATTTTTAAGAAACTATCTTTTAGAGAATTAAATACTTTCGTGCCTTTAATTCCTTTTCCTGCAAAACCGATTCCAATGCTTGCAAGGCAGGCAAGGAATATGTTTTTAGCAGATAAAATGTGTTTTTTGTTGTCTTTACCATTTATTACAGTCGTTTTTTGTGCTTCAAGGGCTTTGTCTTCTTTTGCTGCTTTTCTAAAACTTGCAAAATCAAAGTATCTTTGAATTTGCGGTTCATCATTAACCTTTATTCTTCTTATTGGTCTTTTAGTAGAAAGTCTTGATGTTATTCTAAATAGAAGACCCAAGGCGGTTGTAAGAATCGGAGCTGCAATGGGTGAATTATTGGTAAAACCTGCAAAAGCACCAAGCAAAAGATATTGAGATAATGCTTCTTGAGCACTTTCAATAAGTTCTTGCTTTCTTTTGCCGCTTGCAGATTCCAGCGCTTCGTTCTCCGTTTTTCCATTCAGGATGGATTTATTATAGAAATCGTTTGCTAAAATGTTTGCTGTCACAAGTCCTATAACGGTTTTTACAATTGTTCTTTCGTGAGGGGTGTTATAGTGCGCTTTATCAAGGGCTAAGTTTTCATCAAAAAGTTTGTAGAATTCTTTTGTAACTTCATCGCAAATTCCTTTAAATTTAGGGTTCTGCTTGTTTCTACATACAAAATTTTCTATGTCTTTTAAATCAACATTATGCTCTTTTGCGTATTTCTTAAGGAAATTATCGCTATTTTGATACAAACCCCTTAAGGCTCTTTCATAAGCCTGCTGCTGTTTTTGGGTGTTAAAATCGACAAGCAGTTTGCTTTCTTTTAATGATGTCCGATTTGTTTTATTTGCAATAAAATTAAGTATCTCTTTTGGCATTTGAGTGATAGGATACTTAACCGTTTCAAAGATAGGATTTGGTTTTTGAAGATATTTTTCGTTATCAATGGTTTGAACAATATTTGGAGCATTTTTACTTAAAGACGTATTGAGCCCGTCTAAAGCACATTGTGTTATTGTTCCTCCTGCTTTATAATTTGATATTTTATATAAAGTTGTATTTGAAAATAAGGATACAAGCTTCATTATATTTATTTAACACCTATTTTTTTTTATGCTTAAAACAAGGCAGGTGAAAATATAAAGTGCTAAAAATTATAGTTTTAATTCAAATTTGAAACAAAATTTTACAATAGAAAATATTAAGGACCATATAATATATATGCTTGATATGCTTTGTCATCAGCCAAAAGGTCCACAGGTTCACTTAAAGGTTCCGAGTGTGTAGGTGGCTCAGGTGGCGGCGGAACTATTCCCTGTTCATTATTTTGCATTATGTTGTAAAAAGTGTTAATTTCACTCCCCCCATCCAAAATATCAAAAAATTCTTGTTCATCGCCCGGAAGTCCGGCCCTTTGTCCGGCACTGGTGCACATAACTGAGCATTTTTCATTTGAGGGGTCATATAAAATTTTAAAACGGTCTATCATTTCATCAAACATTTCTTTGTGTTCGTGTTTGTCGGTTTCACTTTTATGCATTAGAACATAAAGCACATCTTTATTTTTAATATCTTTTTTGCTTTTTAGTGTAAAAAGGCGCGAGGTTTTGAAATAGTCCATTCGTTTTCTTAAATCTTCAACTGCTTCTTTATAGCCGGAATTTGGGTCTTGTCTGTCTTCTTCGTCCCAATAAAATAAATGGCATTCTTCCATCATTTTATCCCAAGTTAATTTTTCCGTTCTTTCGTTATCAATCATTCCAAAGTTTATTTTTTTGGTTTGCAAATTGCAGCTTGCAGCCGAAATCGGGTTTATTCTCATCTTATATCCTCTTTTTATTTATTATAGTTTTATTGCAGTTACATTATAGCCCAAACTTAAAACTTTAAAATAACGCTTGGGATTATAAAAAACATGTGAAAATATTTTTTTGTCAGCCGTAATAAAAAAATTAAACTTTTTTAAAAAAACTTTTTGACATTATATTTCTTGCAGTATGCCTCTAAATCCTTTTGAATTTCAGGAGCAAGAATATACATTGTAATTATATTTGGAATGCTCACTGCAATCATCATAGCATCTGTGATATTAATAACAGATGTTACATTTAAAAAGGAGCCTACTATAATGAACATACAATATAGCAATTGAAAAGCAATAATTCTTTTTCTGCCTTCGCCAAACATAAATGTCCAGGCTTTTTGACCGTAATATGCCCAGGATATTATGGTTGAAAGAGCAAACAGGCAAACAACAATAGAAAGAATATATTTAAAATACGGAAATACGGAGCAAAACGCGCTTGAAGTTACCTGAATTCCGACTACTGCGTTTGATGAATTATCGTATGAATTTGTAATTACGATAACAAAAGCCGTAAGCAAGCATAAAAGCCCCGTTAATAACGGCTCAATCAATGAAACAAACCCTTGCGAAATTGCTTCTTTTGTTTTAACCGTTGCATAAGCAATAGGGGCGGAGCCTGTTCCTGCTTCATTTGTTTGAACACTTCTTCTAAGACCCATTATGAGGGTGCCTGCAATACCGCCATATATAGGGGCAGGGGCAAAAGCTTGTTTTAAAATGACACTTATTGCATGGGGTATTAATGTGAAATTCACAAGTATTACATATAACCCTGAAATTATATACAAGCCGCACATAAAAGGAACGATTTTTTCTGTGACTCTTGCGATACTTTTGATGCCGCCAAGGGTGATAGAACCTACAATTATTGCAACAACAATCCCTATCATCCAATTTTGACCATAGAAAAAGCTATTTTGACCGCCTGTTATATTAACAATTTGTTCAACTGTTTGATTTATTTGAATCATATTTCCGCCCGTTAAGGCACTTCCGATACAAAGAATTGCAAAAATAACAGCTAAAACAAGTCCTAATTTTCTCATTTTTTTTCTTGTAAGGCCGTGTGCCATATAATGCATTGGGCCGCCTGAAATAGAGCCATCCGGGTTAAAGCGCCTGTATTTGACAGCTAATGATGCTTCAACAAATTTAAGGCTCATTCCAAATATTGCGCCGACTAAAATCCAAAAAGCAGCACCCGGGCCGCCCATAGAAATTGCAATAGCAACTCCGGCGATAGAACCAAGACCAATTGTACCTGATAATGCTGTAGCAAGAGCTTGAAAAGAAGAAACTTCACCGGCACCTGATGATTTATCAACAGGTTTTCTTAAAACTTCAATTGAATGTTTAAGTCCCCAAAGCGCAATACCTTTAAGGTAAAATGTGAAAAATATCCCTGCAATTAAAATCCAAAATATAATTAATGGGACTTTTGTTCCAAAGAAATTAATTTCATAAAAGATTACTTTTGCTATGGCATCTGAAATAGGTGCAAGTTTTTCATCCATAAATGCATCGATATTCATAGCCATTGATGTTTGTAACATCATATTAGACAGTAGTAATACAAATGTTGATAATGCTTTTAATTTCTTTTTCATAAAGTTCCTCGATTTAAAAAGACCTTATTTTAAGGTCACCAAACTATACTAGCATGGAAAAAACCATTTTCGGCATTTTCTTTATGCATTTTTAACATTTTGTAAATTGCCCTTTTTTGAAATTTATATTATTCTATAAGTTATGAAAAACTTTATTGGATTTATCATATTCTTATGTTTGATGTTTAATTGCAGTTTTGCAAAAGATGTCAAATTTGTTTTTTTATCAGATGCAGCTATTAATGTGCAAAATCCTAAAACAATCAGCGACTTTAAAAAAACAATAAAAGAGATAAATTCATATAATGACCTGGATTTTGTGGTCATTGGCGGCAATAATATTTCTAAAGCAACAAAATATAATTTAAAGCAATTTTGTTCACTTATTAAAAAAATAAATAAAAAAACCTATGTATTACTGGGCTCAAGCGATGTTGCGGCTGCAAATGAGATGAACAAAAAGTATTATTTAAATAAAATTAAGCTTGCAAGATTTTTAAACCACAGTTCAAAAACAAACTACACCTTTAAAACAAAAGGTTACAGGTTTGTTGTAATGGATGGTTCAAAACAATATTTTCAATCTTCAAACGGATATTATGACAAAAATGAGCTTTTATGGCTTGATAAGACTTTAAGCAAATATGAAAAAGAAGATGTAATTATTTTGCAGCATTTTCCGATACTTCCTTCTAAATCCGATTGGAAAACAACGGCAAAAATCGAAAATTATGCTGAAGTTTTAAAAAAACACAACAATGTAAAAGTAATTGTATCGGGGCATTATAATGCTAATCTTGAAACCAAAACAGGAAATATTACCCATATTTTGACTCAAAACTATCAACCCGATTGTGCTTATAAAATAATTGAAATCAACCTTGATGATAATTTTATCGGAACTTATCTTGTAAAATAGCTAATTTAACAGCTCTATTCTAATTTCAAAAGACCTTTGCCAAGGAAGACTGTATTCAATTTTTGAAGGGTAATAACTTAAAAATTCACTGATTTTTTTAGCATTATTATTTAATTCTTGTTTTTTTTGTTCAAGTGCAGGGGTAAAATCAGGAGCGCTTTCTCTGATAAATTTTCTTGAAATTGCCTGATAGCCCCAATCATCAAGAAATCTTATAAATTCTATTTTTTTAAAAGCATTTTCGTTATATGAATTATTTTTAACTGCAAAATATTTTGAAAGCGCTATAAAAAGTGCGGCCCCTATTGTATTTGCACTTGTATTGTATCCGCAATAGCCAAAAAAATTGTTATCCGCTTTAGTTTCAAATAATTTATTTATTAAGGCACAATCGGCACCGTTTGCGTTATTAACGTCCGATATAAAATAAGGTTCATCTGAAATTTCAATATTGCTTGAAAGAGAATTTACAATACCGCTCAAAACCAAATCGCCCTGTTCAAAAGCAAAATTATTGATAAGCATATTTAAATCATATTTTTCAAAATCAACTTTGCAATTTGCAAGTTCTATTTGGGCTTCAACACAATTTTTAATTGAAATATCTTCGTATTTTGAAATTAAATGTGTACTGTTTTTTTCAAGAAATGTTGGTTTTATCGATATTTTTTTATCTTTGCCGTAATAATCAACTAACGCCCTTGATAAAAGCGAAAGGGGTATTTCATCCGCGCCTGTTTTGATTTTTATATTTTTCAAATCAGATGCCTTGTCTGCTAAAAGATTTGCTTCTTTGACATTCAGACCATATTTAGCGCAATCATCTTTAGAAAAAATTAAATAGTCGAAAAAACCATCTTTAGCTAGTTCAAGATAATATTTGTTTATTTCTAAATTTCTTTTTCTTGTGTTCAGATAGTCATCCAAAATTTCTTTTGGAATTGAACTATCAAAAGTATTAGAAGTCTTTTCAAGCTCATTTCTATGATAATTATAAGACCAGTCAAAAATCTTTTTGCCGTATTTTGCCCAGTATTCTTTTTCTTCTTCATTGATATTGTTATTTGAAATTCGCATTACGGAAGAGAAAGCTAGAATTTTTTTTGCTTTTTTTGATGCTAAAAATTTAAATTTATCAATTCTATTTTTAATTTCATCAAAAGAATCATCTGTTCTTCTTGAAGTAACAAGCCCGCCGTAGGCAATTGTATCAAGAGATACAATTAGATAATCGATATTTTTAAGTCCTTCTAAAAATTTAAAGATATTTTGAATATTTGCTTTAGCGGTTAATCCTCCTAAATCAGAAATTTTAGGCAGATGTAGTTTTATATCAGAATTTATTGCCAAAGTATCTTTAATGATATCATAGCAAATCGGTCGATTATCGATTGGAATTACAGCAATTTCTAACATATTTTCTTCTGTTATCTCAAAGCAAGGCCTATAATATTTTTTTCAAGCCCTGATTTGATTTTAGATATTTCAGCTTGAATTACATCATCCGTTAGAGTCTTTTGACTATCTTGAAGAGTTATTCTAAATGCAAAGGATTTTTTGCCATCTTCAATACCTTTTCCTTGATAAATATCAAAAACTTTTGAAGCTTTAAATAAGTTTTTATCAGCGGATTTTTTGATAACTTTTTCAATTTCTTCAATTGTTATATTGTCATTTGCAACAAAAGCAATGTCTCTTTGAACGCTACCAAATACGGGGAGTTTCTTGTATTTTTGAACGCCAAAAGATACAGCTTGTATAAGCATTTCAAGATTTAATTCAAAAATATACAAGTCTTCGTTGAATTTGAGTTTATCCGATAGAACAGGGTGGATTTTTCCAATATAGCCCAAAGGTTCTTTTTGACCAAGAAGTGATATTATAGCACCTTGCGCAGGATGAATGAATTCCATATTTTTAATATCATCTTCGCTGAATGCTCTAAATACTATTCTTTTTGAAAGATTTAATTTTTCAAAAAGCCCCGTCAAAGCACCTTTTAAAGTAAAGAAATCATCTTTTTGCTTAATATATAGAGCATTTTGGCTGCTGCCAAAAATACATCCTGATAATTTTCTAATTTCATCGGCTCCGGCATCATCTAATGTAGGAGTGGATTTTTGGAAATAAGTTTTTCCGATTTCATACATTCTAAAATTCTTTTGTCCGTTATCGAAGTTGCCTTTAACGACTTCAAGCATAGATGGCATCAATTTTTGTCTTAATATTGCAAAATCTTCCGAATGAGGATTATTTACTTCAATAATTCCATCTTTTACTAAAGGCTGAAGATAGGTGTTGCACAGGTTATGTCCAATCAGTGAGCTTGTAACTATTTCATCAAATCCAAAAGAAAGCATTGTTTCATTTACAATTTTAACTACTTTTGTATCGTCGCTTATCGTTGCACCTTGTGCAATTTCGGGAAGTTTTGGTTCAACTTTATCAAAGCCTTCAATTCTTGAAATTTCTTCTATTAAGTCAATTTCTCTTTCGACGTCACCCCTTCTGTAGCTTGGAACGATAAATTTAGAAGCTGCTTCATTTTTGCCGATTAAAGTAAAACCAAGCTTTTCTAAAATTTCAACACATCTTTCTTGTGGAATTTCAATTCCCAAAATTCTTTTAATTTCTGAATTCCTAAGAACAATTTGTTTTTCTTCAAGCTTGTCGCAGCCATCTTCAACAATTCCTGCAAATTCGGCATCAGCATATTTTTGAAGAAGCTCAATAGAGCGATACAAGGCAGGTTTTATCATTTCAATATCTATGCCTCTTTCGTATCTGGAAGAAGCATCCGAGCGATAGCCAATACTTCTTGAAGATTTTCTTATTTCATGAGAAACAAAATATGCTCCTTCAAGTGCTATGTTTTTAGTATTATCATCAATTTCAGAATTTAATCCGCCAAAGACACCGCCTGCACAAACAGGTTCTTCTTTTGTTGCAATTACTATGCTTGTGCCTTTTGTAAGCTTTCTTTCAACACCATCAAGTGTGGTTAATTTTTCATTTTCTTTTGCGTATCTGACTGTAAGATATCCGTTTAATTTATCAAAATCAAAAGCATGCTGCGGAGTACCATATTCAAGCATAACGTAGTTTGTAATATCAACAATATTATTAATAGGGCGCATGCCGCATGCTGTCACCCTTCTTTGAATAAAATCAGGGGAAGGCTTTGTAGTTAAATTCTTTAAAATTGCAATTGAATAGAATTTGCTTGCATCACTATCTGTTATTTTAACTTCAAAATCAGCTTTTTTATCTATAATTTCAGGTTTTTTAAATTTTAATTCACGATTAAATAATGCACTTAGTTCCCTTGCAATCCCAAGAACACAAACCTCATCGCCTCTGTTTGCTGTTGGAGCTGTGTGTAAAATTACCTCATCTTTAATATTTAAAAGTTCTTCAACAGGGATATTTAATTTTATATCAGAATATAATCTATTTAAAATTAATATGCCGTCTTCTTCTTGCAAACCTGAAAGTCCGAGTTCATCTTGCGAACATAGCATTCCTTCAGATTCTACTCCTCTTATTTTAATCGGAGTAAGTTCAAATTGTTCGCCTGTTTTTCTATCTAAAACTTTTGAACCTATTGTTGCATAGGGAATAATTTGTCCGATTTCAATATTTTGTGCGCCACATACAACTCTTTTGGTGTTTTGCCCTAAATCAAGAGTAACAAGATGCAATTTATCGGCATTTGGGTGGTTTTCTATATTTATGATTTTTGCAGTTTTGATATTCGTAAAAGATGGCTTTTTAAATTCAACTTCCTCAACTTCAAGCCCTGACATCGTAAGTGCATGAGCGATTTCATCCGGTTCGATTCCAACCAAATCTACATATTCATTAAGCCATTCTAGTGAAACCTGCATTTTTAATTCCTTTTTTAAATTGTATTTGACAAAAATATTATATTATAAAAATTTAAAATGTTGCTAAATCTTATCTTAAATCTTATCTTCATACATTTCTTTCATAGACCAGCACATGCGAACAGAATAAAAAGAATCTGCAATATCCAAAAATCTTTCTATGTAGCCTGCAAAATCCGATTTTTCAATTAAATTTTTTGAATTTACAAGAATTTCGTCTTTCTTTTCAATATCGTTTAAAAGCTTAATCTTTTCTACAATATCCATTTCATCCAAAGGGTTAAAGTAAAATGCGGCTTTTTTAAGCTGCTCCATATATCCGAGGTGATTAGATATCAAAACAGGGCATCCATAATACATAGCTTCAAGTGCAACAATGCTATCAGGCCCTGCTAAACAAGGATACACAAGCGCAAGGGCATTTTTATAAAGCACACAAAGCTCTTCTTTTGAAACACTGTTCAAGAATAATACATCATCCTCAAGCCCTAATTTTGATGTGGCTTTTTTAAGGTATTTGAGGTTTCCTCTATCAAATCCGGTAAAAACAACTTTTAGATTTATGTTTTGCTCTTTCATAACTTGAGCTGCAAGAATCAGGCGGATATGGTTTTTGTGTGTCCAAAATTGAGCCGGGTAGAAAATATAGCTGTTTTTTTCAATATTATTTTCTTTTAAAATCTTTTCATCATCACAATTAGTTTCTTTAAGCCAGCTTGGGTAAGGAATAGGCATTGTGGTTATATTTTCTTCAATAACATCATAGAGGGTTCTGATATCATTTTTTGCAATGCTGTTGCAGGTTATTATTTTGCTTGCACCTGTCAAAAAGGCATTAAGCTTTTTTTCCATTTTTTCAAAAACGCTATTTGTACTAAATTCAGGAAAATGCGGCAAGATTCTGTGGGCGACATCTCTAATTGTCGCAAAATAGGGAATTTCAATATGTTCGTGCAGGTATGGAACGATAAAAAAGGCAATATTTACATTATCTTTTTTAAGCTTATGATTAAGCGAAACTAAAGGTGTTTTGTATGTTTTTATTTTCAAAGGATTAAGAGAAATTTCAGGTTTTTTGTAATATTTTAAACAGATAAATTTTGCATTTTTAATATTTTGTAAATTATTAAAAGCATTTTTTTGCCCAAAATAATAAAATATAAATTCATGCGGCGCTTTGGTTTTTAATAATTCCTTTACAAAAGAAATAACAAAAGTATAATCTCCGATTGATTCAGGTTTTTTAATGTCGCCTAAATAAATACCTATTTTCAAGTAATTTCCCCTTCGCTTTATATAACTAAAATTGTATAATTAAAAAAGACGGCAGAAACTATAAAGTAGCCTAACCGTCTTTTGTTTTAAAATTTTTAAAAATTTACGCTTTTGTAAATTTTCCTGCTTTGATGCAAGATGTGCATACTCTCTTTTTAACCACACTTCCGTTTGGAAGTTTGACTCTAACAGATTGCAAATTTGGAAGCTGTCTGTGCACATGTTGTTTATGAGAGAATGAAATCTTAGCTGCTTTGATTGATTTTTTACCGCAGATTTCACAATATACTGACATTTTATTTTTCCTTTCCAGTTCAAGAAAATAGTGATTTAATTTAATAATATTAAATAAATAAAAAAAATCAAGGTTTTTTAAGTAAGCTTTTATATTTTGTTAACTTTCGTAGTATAATTTATCTCATGAATATATTAGTTGGAGTATCAGGCGGCGTTGATTCTGCAGTTGCCTTAAATTTATTAAAAAACCAAGGTCATAGTGTTATGGGTGCTATGATGAAAATTTATGACGGTGACATAAAAACCATCGCAAATTCCTGTTATGGTACAAACAAAAAGAAAGAAATTGAAGATGCTAAAAATATCTGCAAAAATGCAGACTGCGATTTTCATCTTATAGATTTATCAAAAGAATTCGATAAAATTGTTTTTCAAAATTTTAAAGCACAATATCTGAAAGGCATCACTCCAAACCCTTGTGTAATATGCAATAAGTACATTAAATTCGGTCTTTTTATTAAAAAAGCAAAAGACCTCGGGCTCATTTTTGATAAATTTGCAACAGGTCATTATGCAAGAAATGTCTTTAATGAAACCACAGGCAGGTGGGAACTTAAAATTGGGAAAAACCCAAAAAAAGACCAGACTTATTTTTTGTATAAGTTATCCCAGGATGAACTTAAAAACATTCTTTTTCCTTTGGGAAATATGGAAAAAGACGAAACAAGAAAAATTGCAAAAGAGGTTGGCTTAATTGTTGCAGATAAACAAGATAGTCAGGATTTTTACAAAGGCGACTACAGCGGGCTTTTTGATACCGAAGAATCAAAAGGTAAGATAGTAGATAGATATGGGAATGTTTTAGGCCATCATCAAGGCATTTGGAATTATACAATAGGCCAAAGAAAAGGTCTAAAAATAGCATATAGTGAACCATTGTATGTTTTAGATATAGATGAAAGCACAAATAGCGTTATAGTAGGTATTAAAGATGAAACATATAATAAAGGCTTAATAGCCGATGACATAAATTGGGTTGCTATGGAAAAAACAAATAAGCCTTTTGAAGCAACGGCAAAAATAAGATCTGCAAGCACTCCAAAGAAAGTTACAGTTTATCCGAAAGACGATAAAATCAAAGTCGAATTTGAAGATAAAATAAGTTCAATTGCCAAAGGTCAAGCTGTTGTAATATATAATGATGACACTTTGCTTTTAGGCGGAACTATTGTTACAAGTTTTTAATTAAATAGCAATCTTTTCAATAAAAATACTTTATATAGTTAAGGTATTTTATGAGTATTGAAAAGCTATCAAATAGTACAATTCAGCAACTAAATAAAATAGATTTTACAAACTTTGATAAATAGTCATTAGTTTTGCAACAAATGGCCTCAACAAAAGCCTCGGCTGATACCTGTAGTTTTACAAAAATCAAATTTTCAAGATATCAATCCTTTTTGTTGAATAGAAAAATTAAAAAGCTTGATTCAATTCTGGCTTCAATGGACAGTGCTTTTTATTCTAAAACAAGAGCTTTTGACGAGATTAGAATATTTGAAAAAATAAACAAATTATCAGCGGTTTAGCTGAATGCATAAAAAATCCCGAAAATGCAAAAGGCGCCGATATACATTTGAACCAAAATTTCATATACCGGAAATAAAAAACACTTTAAAAGATTTGTTTGAAAAAGATATTTATGAGCAAGCCGAGATTAAAAACCTAAACTTAGTACAAATAAAAGAAAAAATGGTTCCTGTTCCTTCTAAGAAATATATGTCCGATGAAGAAATTATAAATAGAATAAAAAGAAAACAACCGAGGTTAGTTGATTTGCTTCGTGATGGCGAAAAACTAAGCTACAATACACCCTTAATCAGAAAATATCAAAAACAAGGCGATTTTTATGATTTGCCGTATAAATTTGCAATTGCAGCAAATAATCAAAGAAATTTGACAGGAAATGCATACATAAAAGATTACACACCTTCACTTTTTGAAGGAATTGATGAAAAAGAATTATATGGCGCTTTAGACATATTATCAACCAATTTAAGAATGTATAATTTTGATAAATCAAAAATGCTAATAGGACAGTACAAAAACTTTGAAATTGCAGGCAGGAAATTTAGAGCAACATTGATTGGAAACGGATTGGAAGGTTTTGTCTATAAAATTGAGCAGGAAGGCAATAACGAAAATGTAGTTATGAAAATATTTTCAAACCCTGATTTTATAGGCTCATCTGATTCGTTTGGCTCTATGGCAATACACAGAGAAGCCTCAAAAGCCGGCTGCAGTGACGTTCCAAAATTTATGATGGCGAATCCCCTGCCTCAAACATATCAATTAAATGGTGCAAAGGAGTATTTGGGCGGTTGGCAGATAGTTGAAAATGTATCTGAAAAAAATTCGGCTGATAATTCCAAACCCGTTGTTAACTGGCTGGATAAACACAATCTTCATCATTATGATTTAAAAGATGATGTAAGAACAAACGGTTTTATGACAGATTTTGGCTATATTACTACACCCGATATTAAAGATATGGATTCAAATACTCTTTATTCTTCAAACAATAGAGCTGTAAATGATTTTTTTAAAGAATATTCTTTAGGTAAAACTACCAAGGATTTATACGAGCAATTAATTTAATAATATTTCCTTCCTGTTTTTGATTAAAATTGTAGATTGTGAATGTTTTTTACCAAGTTAAATCATTCTATCGCGCCTTGGATATTTTCTTATTGCTTTTTCCGATAAAATCAAGAGCATAGTTAGAAGGAAGCGCAAAACCTATGCCTATATTAGAGCGATTGTTATCAGGGTTATAGATAGATTGGTTTATCCCTATGATTTCACCTTTTAAATTAAGCAAAGGACCTCCCGAGCACCCCGGGTTAATTGCAGCATCTGTTTGAATTTTATTTCTTTCATAGTCAATTCTTGAAATAATCCCTGTTGTTAAAGTGTCTTTAAAACCAAATGGACAGCCTATGGTAAGCACTCTTTGGCCGACTTTTATGTCATCTGAATTACCAAATTTTGCAAGCTGTAATTCTTCTTTTGGTTCAATTTTAATCAACGCAAGGTCATTTTTATTTTTTAATATGGCAATAATTGTTGCATTATATTTTTTTCCTCTATGGGTTGTGACTTCAATGTTTTTGGCATGTTCAATTACATGGGAACTTGTCAAAATTATTCCGCCTTTTGAAATAATGAGCCCTGTGCCGCCTGAAACGCCTCTATCTATATCTGCTTCTATTGAAACAATACTTGGTAGAGTCCTTTCATAGACTTCAATTATATTTTTTTCTTCGTTTGAATTGTATTCAAAGCTATGACAGGCCAAAGACAGACTTGAAAAAATTAAATACAAAATGACAAAAAATTTTACTTTTATTACTCTTAACATTCTCTATAATACCTTTAAGCTGATTTATGGAAATATTAGCATGTGTAAAAATCGTTTTTAATTGCACATAAAGTTTAGTTGTGATAAAATTCAAAAGTACTAGAAAAGAGGAAAATTAAAATGGGAATTGAAATTTTCAAAAAACATTTGAGAGAAAAAAGAGCAGTAAAAATTATTGCAGGTATTGATAACTACAATTTAGATAATGTTGAAAAAGTTTGCCGCGCTGCACAAATGGGGCATGCAAGCGCTGTTGATATTTCAGCAGATAAAAAAGTATATGAAACAGCAAGAAAAAGCACAAAACTTCCAATTTTTGTTTCGTCGGTTAATCCATATAAACTTCTTGAAGCTGTTAAATGGGGTGCTGATGCTATTGAAGTTGGAAACTTTGATGCATTATACAAAAAAGGTGAAAAATTCACAGCTGATGATGTATATGATATTGCAATCGAAACTTTGGGTTTAGTTAGCGAATATGATGTATACACTTGTGTTACAATTCCCGGTAATATCAACATTAAAGACCAAATTGAACTTGCTAAAAAACTTGAACTTATGGGAGTTGATTTAATTCAAACAGAAGGTTTAAAACAAGAATCATCTTCAACAAATCCTTCTGCCCACCTTGTAAGCTACGCTCAAGCAGCAATAGCTAATACAATTGAATTATCTCAACACACAAGCTTGCCTATCATGTCAGCTTCAGGAATTACGGCTAAAACTGCTCCTTTAGCTTTTGCTTCAGGTGCTGCTGCAGTTGGTGTTGGTTCTGCCGTTAATAAATTGGATACAGAAGTTGCAATGGCTGCAACTGTTATGTCAGTTGTCGGAACTGTTGCACACAGAAATTCTATCAATAGAGAAATTGTAAGAACAGAAAGAGAACTTGCACTTAACTAATTAATAATATTTTAATTGAAACACCTCTTAATTTTAAGAGGTGTTTTTTAATGTTTCAAAACTTTAACTTTTCGTTATTTATTTGTATTTTGGCTTTTTCTTGTGTTATACTCGTTTTGCAAAAAGAGATTTTAAATGGAGATAAGTATTTTGATTAAAGTCGGGGTAATCGGAGCAAAAGGCAAAATGGGCTCAACCGTTGTTGATACCGTTATTAAAGATAAAAACCTTGAACTTGTTTTGGCTGTCGATAAATTTCAAGCCGGCCAAACAGTATATGGCGAAATCAAAATCGAAAACAATCTTGAAAAAGGTTTATTAGATAAAAAGCCTGATGTAGTTGTTGATTTTACACAGCCTGATACAATTTTTGAAAATATTAAAATATATTTAAAAAACAATATTAAATCCGTAATAGGTACAACCGGACTTAAAAAAGAGCAAATTGAAGAAATCCAAAAACTTTCAAAAGAAAATAATACAGGTATTATTATTGCTCCAAATTTTTCAATCGGCGCAATTTTGATGATGCAATTTGCGGCAACTGCTTCAAAATACTTTTCAAATGCGGAAATAATTGAATATCATCATAACCAAAAGAAAGATGCTCCAAGCGGAACCTCTATTAAAACTGCCCAAATGATGATGAAAAACAATGATAATTTTAAGCTTGGCAATTGCCCTGAAACTGAAACCATACAGGGTGCAAGAGGCGGAAACTACAGCGAAGACAATAAAGGAAATATCCAAATCCACGCTGTAAGGATGCCCGGATTTGTTGCAAGCCAGCAGGTGATTTTTGGCGCAGACGGACAAGTGCTTAAAATCCACCACGATACGATAAATCGCGAATGCTATATGTCAGGTGTGGTTTTAGCTATAAATTATCTTTATAAAAACAATGAATTTATATATGGATTGGAGAATATATTATGACAAAAGAACTACCAAATTTAGCAGTTCTAGGTGCAACAGGGGTTGTAGGAAGAGAAATTTTAAATATTTTAAAAGAAAATAATGTTAAATATAATTCAATTAAGTTTTTAGCTTCTGCCCGCTCTGCAGGAAGTAAAATTGAATTTGACGGAAAAGAGTACACTATAATTGAAGCAAAAGACGAGGAATTTGACGGAGTCAATATTTGTCTGGCTTCTGCAGGCGGCGAAACAAGCAAGCGCTTTGCGCCTGTTGCAGCAAGCAAAGGATGCGTTTTTATAGACAACTCGTCTGCCTTTAGAATGGATAAAGAAGTTCCTCTTGTAATTGCAGGAGTAAATGATGAGGATTTGAGAAAACATAGAGGTATTGTTGCAAATCCCAATTGTTCGACATCACAATTGATGCTTCCTTTAAAAGCATTGGATGAAAAATATAAAGTCAAAAGAATGATAGTTTCAACTTACCAGGCAGTTTCAGGTGCAGGTTTGAAAGCAATTAATGAGCTTACAGATAACACCAAAACCAATCTTGTCGGAATGCCTTTTGAAAATAAAGCATTTAAATACGAAATAGGTTTTAATGTTATTCCGCAGATTGATGTTTTTTGTGAAAACGGATATACAAAAGAAGAAATGAAAGTTACAAATGAAACTAGAAAAATCTTACATTTTGACGAATCCGTTAAAATCTCTTGCACTGCTGTAAGGGTTCCTGTTTACGTTGGTCATTCGGAAGCTGTTACAGTTGAATTTGAAAAGGAAATAACAGCCGAAGGTGCAAGGGATTTATTAAAGAACACTTGGGGCGTTGAAGTTGTTGATGATATTGAAAATTTCAAATATCCGACTCCAAAAGATGCTGCGGGTAAAGACCCTGTATATGTTGGAAGAATAAGAAAGTCAATTGCTTTTGACAACGGCCTTGATTTCTTCTGTGTTGCAGATAACTTAAGAATAGGTGCTGCCCTTAATACAGTAAGGCTTGCACAAAAAGTAATTGAAATGGAATTATATTAAATTAAAATATTAATAAGGAGAAACTTTTATGACATTAAGATGTGACTTAGGCGAATTAATAACTGCTATGATAACACCATTAGACAGTACAAAGGCAGTGGATTATAAGTCACTTGAAAAAGTTTCAAAGCATCTTATTGAACAAAAGACTGATGCAATAGTTGTGGCAGGAACTACGGGTGAAAGTCCCACTTTGACGCATGAAGAAGAACAAGAAATTTTGTACTGTGTTAAATCAACAACATCCGGTGCCGTCAAAGTCATTATGGGTGCCGGTTCAAATTCAACAGATACTGCTGTAATGTCTTCTAAAAAAGCACAGGAGCTTGGAGCGGATGCGATTTTATCAGTTGTTCCGTATTACAATAAGCCGTCGCAGCAAGGTATGATTGAACATTTTTCCGCTATTGCAAAGGCAGTGGATATTCCTGTTATTTTATATAATATTCCTTCTCGTACAGGAGTTGATATGGCTCCAAGTACGATTGCTTTTCTTGCAAAAGAATACTCAAATATAGTTGCAGTAAAGCAGTCAAATGCAAATTTGGATTTGGTTTCTGAAATCAGAATGCTTTGCCCCGATGATTTTGCAATTTATTCGGGAGATGATAGCCTTACTCTTCCTATGTTGTCACTTGGGGCTCACGGTGTGGTTTCGGTTGCAAGCCATGTGGCAGGATGCGAAATCAAATCAATGATTAGAAATTATAAAGCAGGACAAGTAACAGCGGCATCCAATATGCACAAAATCTTATATCCTTTGTTTAAAAAGATTTTTGTTGCGCCAAATCCTACACCAATCAAAGCGCTATTATCTAAAATGGGAATTATTGAAAATTATGTAAGAAGACCGCTTGTTGAAGTTGATGAACAGTTAAGACTTGAGCTAAGCGATTGTTTGAATTGTGTTAAAAATAGCATTGAGAATATTTAAAATGACAAACATAACAATTTGTAATATCATAAGAGAAAATCTTTTTTAGAAAGGGTAAAGATATATGGGGTATGAAATTTTATATAAAAAGGAACTTTGTAAAAATCAATTTGAAATAAAAGTAAAGGCTCCTTTTATTACAAAAAATGCTAAGGCAGGCCAGTTTATCATCTTGAGAACTGATAAAAATTCTGAAAGAATTCCTCTTACAATTGCCGATTGTGATAGACAAAATGAAATTTTAACAATTGTTTATATGGCGGTGGGCTATACAACTAAAAAACTCGCATCACTTGACGTGGGGGATTGCATTGAAGATATCGTAGGTCCACTAGGATGCCCGACTCATATCAAAAATTATGGTACAGTCATCTGTGTTGCTGGCGGCTATGGCGCTGCACCATGTTACCTTATTGCAAAAGCTTTTAAAGAAGCAGGAAACAAGGTTCATATGGTAATGGGTGCAAGAACAAAAGATTTAATCTTTTGGGAAGATAAAATGAAAAATGCCGTAAGCGAACTTCACATTACAACAGATGATGGAAGTTACGGCATCAAAGGTTTTACAACTAATGTTGCAAAAGAAATTATTGATAAAGAAAAAGTGGACTACGTTATTGCAGTTGGTCCAATGCCAATGATGAGAGCAGTAGCAGAACTTACCCGCCCATACAAAATTAAAACTGAAGCATCAATGAATCCTATTATGGTTGATGGAACAGGCATGTGCGGAGCTTGCCGTTTAACTGTCGGCGGAAAAGTTAAATTCGCATGTGTAGATGGTCCTGATTTCGATGCACATGAAATTGATTTTGACGAAGTTATAAATAGAACCAGAATCTATAAAGAAGAAGAAAAAAGATGTGATGAAACAAAATGCAATCTCATCAAAAAAGGTATAGAGTTAGAAAAAACAAGCGTTTAAAGGATTGAGAAATGGAAACAACAAATAAAAGAAAAATACCTTATTGTCCATTATTATCTGCAGGTTCACCTGATTATCAGGTTTGTCTTCAGGAAAATTGCGCCTGGTGGCAGATGAGTACAAAAACCTGCATAGCTTCAGTTATTGCGCACAATTGCATTCTTGATATTAAAGCAAAACAACAAGGAAAATAAAATGCCCGATAACTACGATAAGGCGATGACTATAACAGAAAAAATATTTGCCCTTCATTCAAACAAGGATTTTGTACAGCCGGGCGAACTTCTTGAAGCAAAAATTGATGTTGCCCTTGCAAATGACATAACAGGGCCGATTGCAATTGAAAAATTTTACGAAACAGGAGCAAAATCTGTTTTTGATAAATCTGCAGTTGTATTGGTACCGGATCATTTCGTTCCAAACAAAGATATTAAATCTGCTGTTCAGGCAAAAACTCTTAGAGAATTTGTAAAATCTCAAAACCTGACGCATAAGTTTGACGTTGGAACAATGGGAATTGAACATGCGCTATTGCCTGAAAAAGGAATAGTTACAAGCGGTGATCTTATAATAGGCGCTGATTCTCACACTTGTACTTATGGTGCACTTGGTGCGTTTTCAACAGGAGTAGGTTCAACAGACCTTGGCTGTGCTATGGCGGCAGGTTCAACCTGGTTCAAGGTTCCACCTTCTATAAAAGTTATTTTTGAAGGCGAATTGAAACCATTTGTTACGGCTAAAGACTTAATATTGCATCTTATAGGTAAAATCGGAGTGTCTGGTGCTTTATATAAGGCATTGGAATTTAGCGGTTCTGCTATCAGAAATATGTCTATGGATGGGCGCTTCACATTGTGCAATATGGCAATTGAGGCAGGAGCTAAAAACGGAATAATTGAGCCTGATGAAACTACAAAAGAATATCTTGAAAATCGTTCGGTTAGAAAACCTGTTTTTCTCAAAAGCGATGAAAATGCTATTTATGAAGATACAATTGTAATTGATGCAAGTAAAATAGAGCCGACTATTGCTTATCCGCACTTGCCTGAAAATACAAAAACCATAAATGAAGCAATTAAAGATAATATAAAAATAGACCAGGTAGTTATAGGCAGCTGCACAAATGGAAGACTTGAAGATATTAAAATGGCAGCCGAGATTTTAAAAGGCAGAAAAGTTCACAAAGACTGCCGTTTGATTATTTTTCCTGCTACACAGGAAATTATTTTAAAATCCATAGAACTTGGCTACTATCAAACGCTTATTGAAGCAAATGCTGCAATTTCAACTCCTACTTGCGGACCTTGTCTTGGAGGACATTGTGGAATTCTTGCAGACAATGAAGTTTGTATTTCGACAACAAATAGAAATTTCGTCGGAAGAATGGGTGATGCAACCTCTAAAATATATCTTGCAAGCCCATATATAGCTGCAGCAAGTGCAGTTTTAGGAAGAATTGGAAGCCCTGATGAACTTTAATTTCAAAAAAAATATTTTAAAATTTTTTCTTTTGATTTGTATATTCTTTGCACAGTCTGCTTTTGCACTGAAGCTACCAAACAAAATAGACAAAGCTATAGATGAAAGCAATTTTGAACTAAAATCAATTGTCAGCATATATGCGGAAAATTCAAAAAATAATAAAATATTATACAAAAAAAATGAACAAAAACTCCTCAATCCTGCAAGCAGCTTAAAAGCTCTTACATTTGCAGCAAGTTATTTGACTCTTGGCTGCGACTACAATTTTGAAACAGCCCTATATAAGGATAAAGATGGTAATCTATATATAAAACTTGCTGCTGACCCTGATTTGACTTCTAATGATTTAAATAATTTATTTAAATCCTACAAGGGTAATATCAATACAATTTATATAGATGACAGCATCATTGATAAGGTTGAATATCCAAACGGTTGGATGGTTGAAGATGTGTGGCCAAATTCTGCTAAGCTGTCACCGTATATTATAAATGACAACAAAGTAAAAATTTCTATCAATCGTTCAAGCTTAGCTACAAAAATTGACATTATTCAAAATGATGAATACAAATTTGCTGTTATCAATGAACTCAAACCAGGCAAAAAACAAGAATATGAAATTCAAAGAAATTATGGTGAAAATTCACCTATAATTACTTTTTCGGGAACTATAAATAAAGATGAAACAATAACTTTACCTGTTGTTGATTCTAAAATTAATTTTGAAGTAAAGCTTAAAAAGGCTCTTGAAAAAAATAATATTGTTTATCTAAAGAAATTTTGTGTTAAAAAAACTCCTTTGAAAGTAACTAAAGTTGCAAGTATAAGCCGCAGTATTGATGAAGTTTCAAGAAAAATCCTTTTAAATTCAAATAACTATTCTTCAGAAATTGTTTTTAAAGTTGCAGGAGGCAAATTTAAAAACAAAGACTACGGTTCAACAGCAGATGGACTTGAAATGTTTAATTGCATATTTAAAAATATCAGAGGAATTGATGAAATCAAAATAACGGATGCTTCAGGAGTAAGCAGAAGCAATTTGGTCTCAACAAAATTTATCGTAAAAACATTAAAAGAAATATTTAAAAATGAGCAATTAAAAAATCTTTACGCAACTGCAAATACAGGAACACTCAAAGACAGACTTCCTTTTCTTGAAAACAATCTAAGAGCAAAAACAGGAACCCTGATGGGGCTTAGTACAATATCCGGCACGCTTAATTCAAATAGTAATGAAGATATTGTTTTTTCGATAATCATTCAAAATTCTCTAAAAAGAAAAGCACTTCTTAAAAACTTTGAAAACAAAATCATAGGTATTTTATACAGATATTATTAATATCTTATTGTCCTTTGACTTTTAAACCAATTTTTTCAATAATATCTGAAAGTTTCTTTAAGAGCTCATCTTTGATATTTTGTTCAATTTCAGCTTTTTGAATTATGAAAAATGAATTTTTTTTATAATTTTTCATATACAGTGTTTTGAATTCAAATATTTTGTCTAAGATATTATTGTCAAAATATTCCTTTTCTTCGCATAGATAAAGAAAAATTTCACATAAATTTAAATACGATTTTAAAATATTGGTTTTTTTAAACTGCTTTTGGAATTTAAGAAAATGTGCAAGCAATATATTATATTTTTGAAAAAGTGTATTTTTTTTCTCAATATAAAACTTTTGAAAATAATCACTTGTTAAATTATAACCAATTTCATAAAGCTCTTTTCTCTTGTCTTCGTTAATTGAAAAATCAACAACAGAAACATCGGGAGTATTTATTTTTATATATTCAAATTTATCTTTATACTTGTATGCTTTAATAATGCTATCTGTAGCAAAGCCTGAAATTGCGTTATAAACGCGATTTATATATTCAATTGCACCTTTTGGATTTTTGACGGATTCATTATCTTCAAGGCGAAATTCAATTATTCTTTCTTGAAAACTTTTTATAGTTGAAGATAGTTTCCAAAGAGGGCATGATTTTAATAAATCACCATCAACAATTAGGCTGTCTTCTACCTGTAAAGGCTTAAATAATCCGGGCATTGAAACACTTCCTCTTACGGCGCTTGCAATTTCGAAATTCGGAGTAATATAATTTGAAAACTCCTTGTATTTTAAATTTGTAAGGTCGACAGAATAAATAACAAGTTTTTGTTCAATATCTTTGAATTTAACAGGCTCCATTTCGCCTTTTTTATAGTCGTTGCCATAAAACTTCTTTTCGATTTTTTCTTTTATCCAGTCATAAAATACATTACCTTTTGAAATTGCAGGCTCTTTTTTAAAATTAATATTGATGTCTTTAAACATATCAAAGCCTGTTGATAAAAGAAATTCATATACCTCATCATAGCTATAGCCCACTGCAATAAGGCTTGCAAAAACAGCTCCAATTGAGCTTCCGGCCAATCCTGTTATTTCAATATTATTTTCTAAAAGCGCTTTATAAGCGCCACAGTAGGCAATTCCTCTAATTCCGCCACCTCCAAAGATGGCAAAATATTTTTTTTTATTATCTATATTATTATAAAATAGCGACATTATTTTACTCCAGATGTATAAAATTCATTATGATTAAAAAAACTATTATTTTCTATCATATAATTAAACGAAAAATCATTTTTAAAGTATAATTGTTACATTGGATATTTTAAATAGCAAAGAGGAATAAAATATGGGCCAAACATTAGCGCAAAAGATTTTATCGAGCCATTGTAATCATGATGTTCAATTTGATGAATTGATTATAGCAAATATAGATGTATGTCTAACCCAGGATGGAACAGGTCCTCTTGCGATAAAAGAATTTAAAAAACTAAATAAACCTCTAAAAAATCCAAAACGTACAATTCTTTTTATAGATCATGCGGCTCCTTCTCCAAGAAAGGAATTATCAAATGCTCATAATATCATCAGAGAATTTGCAAAAGAATATGGTGCAGTTTTGTCTGATATAGGCGAAGGTGTATGTCATCAAAGGGCGGTTGAGCAGTTTGTAAAACCTGGTGAAATTTTAGTAGGGGCGGACTCTCATACCTGTACATCAGGCGCTCTTGGAGCTTTTTCAACAGGTATGGGTTCGACTGATATTGCAGTTTCAATGGCATATGGTAAGACCTGGTTTAAAGTGCCAAAATCATTCAAAGTTGTTGTAAATGGCGCTTTCAAACCAAATGTAACTTCAAAAGATTTAATGCTCTATCTTATCGGAAAAATTGGTGCAGATGGTGCAACATATAAAGTATTGGAATTTTTTGGAAACACAATAGAAAATATGACCATGTCTCAAAGATTTACTCTTGCAAATATGGCAGTTGAAGCTGGTGCAAAGGCGGGACTTTTTGAAACAGACGATAAAACAAGAGAATTTTTAAAGGAAAATAATAGAGAGACTGATTTTAAAGAAATTAAAGCAGACAGTGATGCTGTTTATGAAAAAATTATTGAAATAAATGCTGATGAAATTGAACCTATGGTCAGTTGTCCCCATGCTGTTGATAACGTCAAAAAAGCATCCGAATTAGCTGATATAAAAGTTAATCAGGTATTTATCGGAACTTGTACGAATGGAAGAATTGAAGATTTAAGAGTTGTGGCTGATGTTTTAAAAGGACAAAAAGTTCATCAGGATGTTCGCATGCTTATTGTCCCCGCGAGCAAAAAAACATATCTTCAAGCATCCAAAGAAGGGCTTCTTGATATATTTCTTGAAGCAGGTGTATCATTGCTTCCATCAGGCTGTGGTCCTTGTGTTGGAGTGCATGGTGGAATATTGGGCGATAATGAGGTATGTCTTGCAACCCAAAACAGAAATTTCCAAGGCAGAATGGGCAATACCAATGGCTTTATCTATCTTTCAAGCCCATATACTGCAGCACGTGCAGCAATTAGTGGTTATATCGGAAAATAATTTTCTTTTTGCAAATTTATTTTTCCTTCAAATCCAGTTATAGTGTAGTTTTTACGCTTATTAAAAATATTAAGTTATGTAAATTTGCAACCCTAGTAATAACTTGGCTATTCCCTTTTTTATAATTTTGGTGTACAAAAAAGTAAGGAAAATAGCAATTTTTTTTATGTTTACTTTTTGTATATATGGCTATTTAATGTGTTGTTGGTAGGAGATAAATTAAAAAATGAATGTAACATCTATTCGAGCTTTTGAAAACGCAAACCAAAGAAATTTCACTCAAAAGCATACAAATTTGAGTTTCAATTCTAATGGCGGGGTTTCAAACACAGTTTTGTCGGCATTAGACGGAGCCAATGCTTTAGCCGGAATTAATAGCGCACAATTATATTTACAAGAAGCCACTAAAAAATCTCCTAATATCTTAGCCATTTCTTTTACCGGAAATCCGGACAAAAACATAAAACAGATGATTAGTATCGGCCCTGAAAACAAAGGTTTAAAGATGAATTATGTGTACTCTCAAGGCGGACTTGGAGTAGTAACGCATGAGTTACCTGATGTTTTGAAAAAATACAGAGATATTGATGTGAGAAGTATAACCCCATATCATTGTCCTGATATTAAAAGAGCCAAAGGTGAGGAAATAGAATATGGGCTTATTAAAGTCATGAAAGAATTTTTTGAACCTGATAAAATAACAGGCGAAAAAAAACTTGTAAAACGTGAATTCAGAGTAGAAAAAACAGATTACACTCTTACTGATAATGAATCGTTTGTAATAAATGCTCCGCTTAATTCTAAGGACCAAAATAACTTAAATGTCGGGTTTATAAAACTTAAGCCAACAGGAATACAAGGTAATGTTAAGGCATTGTCAAACAGTCTTGACGAGATGAAAAACTATCCTTATATACTTTTTGAAGCTGATATTTTTGACGGGCAAGAACTTCAAGATAAAGCAAGACAATACATACTTCATGTTCCCGGCATGGATGAATGGGAAAAGGCCTATAATATGAAAAATGCAAAAGAAGCCGAAAAAGCCGTAGAAGAAGCTGCACAAGAAGCAGGCAATGCCGTTAAAAAAGAAGCCAAAAAAGTTACTTCCGCATACGCTGGAGGTTTTACGGAAGATTATTTCTATAGCGTCTTTGATAAAGCTGCATTGGATGCGACCAAACAAATGTCCATAAATGAAGAATTTATAAAAAAAGCCAAAGAAAACGGTGAAGAAGTATTTATTCCCGCCAACATTATGCTCCATGATAGACAAGCATTCCCTGCAGCACTTGATGTTGCAAATAGATCCGCAAAAGGAGATGAATACTTCCATGGCTTTAGAATGGTAGATATTGAACATAACCCAACTTCTGAATATCAAGGTTCATTTATAAATCCTATAGATTACTTTAAAATAGTTGGAACAGAAGATCAGTTGAACGACTTAAAGACAAATCACCCAAAAGAATATAAGGAACTTTGCAGATTAAATAAAAAAATTCTTGAAAAAAATAAGCAGCAAATATTTGATCTTAAAGAAATTTTTTCAGAAGAAGAACTGAAAAAAGCAAAAGAAATACTTGACCCATACATAGGTCATTTTAAAGATGATGCGGGTGCATACAATCTCACAACTATACCAATAGAAATGCTTAAAGCAGGAAATAGTACTAAAATTGTTACAGTTTCAGAGAACTTTGCAGATGAAATGAAGCATCCCGGAAAAACCAAAGATATCGTTGGACCATTGGCTACAAGATTTCAGGAAACCGAAATACTTGGAATAACAAATGGCATTACTCCCGCTAATATGGGCTTTGAAAAAGATGGAAAAATCGGAAAAGGTATATTAAATTCCGAAGAACACATCCAAATAATGAAAGAAGCGCAGCAAAAAGGTCTTATTGATTCATCAAGCAGTATTAAATATATTCCAACCAAGCTAGGTAATGAAATCAGAGAATATAAAGCACCCGTTGCTAATATAATGGCAAAAGGCTCCAAACCAAAAACTCTTAATCAGCTTGTTGAAGAATTTTATAACATCAGACAATCAGAAAAAGAATGGCTTATTAATTCTATATTTGTTGCATCTAAGCAAACAGAAGAGCTTAAAGCTGCAGGAAAATTGTTGGAAGGAGAGCTTACCCCTCTTGAAGCTTTATTTTTAGATAAAGATTTAAAAAATAGTGGTGCAAGCATCTTAGGTAAGTTTTCAAAATTTAGCCCAGGGGACATTCTTTTATCCGGCCGTGGAAGACAAACAAAACAAAAAGGGATGGTTACAACGCTTGAAGCAATGAAGGAATTCTTAATGGATTCAAATATTCCCGAAAAAATAAAGCTCCACACTAAACTCCTTTTGGGTACAGGTGTTGGTGCATGGAATACAAAAGAACAAGACTGGAAAGATATTGTTAAATTCTTTGAGTGGCTTCAGGAATATGAAGGCGGAAAATATTCTGGAAATGCCTGCTATGTAAATGGCTTTCTTCCAAATAAACTTTCTATTTGTGCCGACTTTGGAGCTTATACAAGCGACTATGAGCCATGTGGCTTAACATTTGTAGAAGATTCAACCGGTGGCACACCTTCTATCTCAACTAACACAGGCGGAGCTCCCAATTATATTAAAAACTATAATGGAGAAAATATTAAAGAAGCAACCGGCTTCTTAACAAAAGATGCATTTTCTTCAAATATAGCAATATTGTATGATATTTCAAAAGAAGACGCTCGAAAACTAATCAACAAAACCGTTCAAACAATTAAAGAAGAATTAAAAACAGCAGGCGAAGAATTACCATCAGAAACTGAAATCAGAGCGATGGCAAAAAGAAGGCTGAGAGTTAATAAAATAAGCGAACAAATTTGCGATCAAATGAAAATAGCAATTGATGTATTCAACAATAAACCTGAAGACTACAAACAAATGGTGGCAAACAATCTAAAACTTAAAACTGATTGGCACGAAAACGGTTGGACAAACAAAAAACTTGGAAGCAAATCTGCTGTCGACTGCTATTTAGAAGCCTTTGGCCTCGAAGTAAAATCAATAGAAAGTTATGAGCCCGGTCAAAATCCTGTTGCAACTTATCAGGAGCTATTTAAAAGAAAACATAGCCCAATGAAATCTTTAAATCCGACTCCTGTTGTTTCGACTAAGCAAGTAATAGAAGCTTATACTCCTGTTGCAAATGAGACTGTTAAAAAAGTACAAAGAGAATTTGCACTTTCAAAAACGGGCAAAATCGGGATAATCGTTGCAGGTACGTTAGCAGCCCTGGGCGGACTTGTTGCATACTGCGATAGATATGAAAAAAGAGCAATGGAACAAAACGCAGAAAATAAATAATTTCTAGATGTATGCTCTATGGTATATCTTCTTGCCTTTTTTGATTTTAATTCCACCTTCTTTTTCAAGCTGCGCTTTTGTAATAGCATGGTTAAAATCAGCAATTTTAATATCATCCACGCTTATGCCGCCTTGCATAATAAGCCTTTTAGCCTCTCCTTTACTTGCTGCAAGCTTGGTTTGAACTAATATTTCAGATAAAGATATTTCGTCTCCCTTTAGTTCTATTTTTGTCGATGGCATATTTGAACTATCTGAATTGTCGCAAAATATTGCTTTTGCTGCTTGCATTGCCGTATCTGCTTCATCTTTGCCATGGACAAGAGAGGTCAATTCGTAAGCTAAAATTTCTTTTGCTTTGTTTAATTGGGCTCCCTCAAACTTTTCAAGTTCTTTTATTTCTTCTAAAGGCAAAAATGTTAAAAGCTTAAGACATTTTATAACATCATCATCTTCTACATTTCTCCAGTATTGATAAAAATCGTATACGGAAGTTTTGTTTTTATCGAGCCAAACAGCACCTGATGCTGTTTTTCCCATTTTTTTGCCTTGCGAATTTGTAAGCAAAGTGATTGTCATAGAATAAGCATCTTTGCCTGTCTTCTTTCTGATTAATTCAGAACCTGCAAGCATATTAGACCATTGGTCATCTCCTCCAAATTGCATATTGCAGTTAAAATGAGTGTTCAAATGATAAAAATCATAGGCCTGCATAATCATATAATTAAATTCTAAAAAGCTTAAACCCTTTTCCATTCTCTGCTTATAACATTCAGCGCGAAGCATATTATTGACAGAAAAACAAGCACCAACTTCTCTTAAAAGCTCAACATAATTTAATTTCAAAAGCCAGTCGGCATTGTTTACCATAATTGCTTTATCATCGCCAAATTCAATAAATTTTTCCATTTGCTTTTTAAAACAAGCACAGTTATGATCAATTATTTCTTTTGTCATCATAGAGCGCATGTCTGTTCTTCCGGAAGGGTCTCCAACGTGACCTGTGCCTCCTCCAATTAAAACAATTGGCTTGTTTCCTGCCATTTGAAGTCTTTTCATCAGGCAAAGCGCCATAAAATGGCCAACATGAAGAGAATCAGCCGTCGGGTCAAAACCAATATAAAACTTGGCGCTACCATTGTTAACCAAATTTTTAACCTCATCTTCATTGGTTATTTGTGCTATCAAACCGCGCGCCTTAAGCTCTTCAAAAATTCCCATTTGTCCTACCTTTTTGAAATATGTTATATCACCATTGATTTTAAAGCAAAAATATAATAAAGACAAATTTTGACTAAAAGAAAAAAAATAGATATAATATAAATTATTTCTAACACAAAAATTTAATATCTAACACAAAAATAAAGGAAAAATAACTATGAAAAACAAGGCATTTTGCCATGCGCGTTTTTTTAGCAGGCATGCGTTCAAATACGGTTTTAGTTTGATTGAAATTCTAATTTCTTTAATCATCATCTCTCTTTTGGTTGCAGCATTC
>CANENE010000012.1 GCA_947428835.1 uncultured bacterium
AGAATTGAAGATATAAAAACTATTGCTACAGCAAATACACCTTAGACCCTGAAACGAATTCAGGGTGACGAATTAGGAAGCTTTCAAAAAAAGAGGCTTCAACGTATCAAAGCCTCGAAATCTAACACAAAAAATAAACTAACTTATTTTAAAAGCTTATCCGTCACACATCTTCCTGTAGCCGTAATCGTAGAAGTACCAATGACATCCACACCTGCATGACCCCAAAAATAATTTCTACCATCTATTGGCCCTGAAAAATCATATCCATAAAACATGCCTGTTGAATATGATGCAGTCAAAAACCCATGGACATTACAATTGGTATTTGAATTCAATCCCTTACACAAACCACTTCCTGCTCCTGCACAATTTGCCACCCCAATGCTGTTTGATATAGATGCGAAGTCACCATAATTGCACAACTGAAGCCCGTCTTTTCCTGCATATCTTAGAATAGGATGATAGCTTGTAGTTTCATTTTGTATTACATTTGACCAATCGGTAGCTTCTGCGTAAGTAGGTAGTCTCCAAAAACCTTTTTTGGTGCCTTTTGGCTCCCAGTTTGCACAAATTTCTGTTGAAGCTGCATGAGTGCAGACGGTTCTGCTGCACCCCGAATAAGTACTTGTACCATAGCCTGTATTATCACAAACTTCTGCCGTTTTTCCAACAAAGCAGCACTTTTCGCTGTTGCAGGCACTTCCTCCTGCAATTGCAATAGTAATTCCTGCTTCATTGTAGTCATCCAAATGAGGTCCCAAGCCTTCTCCTATATTGTATTTGGTAACACATAAACCCTTGCCTGTTGAAACATTAATTTCTTTCGGAATAAAAAGAGCATTATATGGGTCACAGTCGGCTTGGCTCGTTGGCTCTATTGGTTCAGGGTCAATTTCTTGTGTATTTTCTACTATAGTATCAATTACGCATCTTGTAGAATAAGCTTGTATATTTGAATTAACTTCTTTTCTGCCTTCGGCATAAAACAAATAGAAACTATTACTTTTCCCTGCTTCGCTTGAAGCATCAGCCCACATATTATTCGGTCCGCAGTGATTATTTTTCGAGCCGATACAATTGGCATTAAATGTACAATAAAATGCGCCATTTCCGGATGAACCATGATTGCATAATTGTAAACCCTGTGTACCTTTATAATTATTTAATGTATTTATATTATAAATCCAACCGGTGATTTCTTTTACTGTCGGAAGTCTCCAATTGCCTTTAAAGCTTCCTTTTGGCATATAATCCTGACAGCTTGTATTTGCAGCATACCACTGGCAGACTGTTCTATTGCAGGCACTATAAGTACTATCTGCGTTATTTTTGTCCTCACAATCTGCTGCAGTAATCCCTTGCCAACAACAATTGCCAATGTCACTGCATGTTTGTCCGACTTTCAAAGTAATTGCTCTATCTGAAATTGGTATATTGTTGTCTCCTACATTAAATTTCGTTGCACAAATATCATTTACCCCATCATTTAAATGAGCAGGAATATATAGGGCACCAAAAGTTTCGCAATCTTTCGGGGTAATTTTTCTATTTTCAACCTGCACTATATTGGTGCTGAAACTTCCGACCGTAACATCTGTGGCTTTAAGTTTCTTTGTGATAATCGGAGCAAAAGCACCAATTAAAAGAGATATTATAATCAAGCTTACCAAAAGCTCGACTAGAGAAAAAGAGCAGTGCAAAATTAGCCTTTTAGTCGGCTTTGATTTGTATTTATCCATGTTATTTTCCTATTAGATAATAAAGAGATTGTTCGCGCATATTAAAACAATGTTAAAAGCAGTGCACAAAAGACAGCACACTTTGTTATTTTAAATCTTTGTGCGATAATCAGAGTAATTCAATTAGTAATGATATTATAGAATTATATTCACATTTTGTCAACTATTATTCACAAAATAAATTATATTTCTTTATATTAGAAAATAAAGAGAAGAAAATGACAACATTTGGCAGCAGACTAAAAGAGATAAGAAAACACCTCAGTTTTTCCCAGCAAGACCTTGCAGATAAGCTCAATCTTACAAGGTCAAGCATTTCAAAATGTGAAAAAGATAAAAGCTTCGTAAGTGAAGAAACTTTAAAAATCCTTGCCCTTACGTATAAAGTTAATTTGAATTATTTAGTTGCAGGCCTTGGAACCCCATTTCATTCTAATATGTCTGAAAAAGAAGAAATTTTAGCGGAAGTTCAAAAAATGTTTGCCCAAAGAGGGCTATAATTTTAAATTATATTAATTTATTAAAAAAGAGCTTTCATTAATTGAAAACAATTTTGAAAGCTCTTTTTATATATTATTATTTATTATGCTTTATTCAGCCTTGTCGGTTTTATCAGCTTCTTCGGCTTCTTTAGCAACTTTTTCCCATTTGCTTTCTTGTTTATTGTATGAATATTCTTTTTTAGAAGAATCTTCAAGTTTGCCATTGGTATTTTTTGTTACAGATTCTTTTGCAAGACCGTCAAACTCTCCATCATCATAGCTAAGTACGGCTTTTGCTTTTCTTGTTATTCCGTCTTCAACTTGTTCTTCGCTAAAATTCTTCATTACCGATGCAGGAACTAATTTTTTGTATCATTTTATCTTCCTTTTTTAATAATAAAAACTCTTTTCTTTATTATATTAAAACATGTGATGGAATAATTTTACGCCTTTATAACGAATTGTAATACCTAATTTAAAGCTCAACAAGCTCAACTTTTTCTACATCAAAAAACATTTTTGCACTCAATATAAAATCCTTTGGCGATTTTGTTGCAAAAAATTGAATAGAGCCCGTTTTAGAAGTATTTTTCATAGAATTTTTAACAACATCAGCTAAAGCAGAGGCAGGGTTAAAATATTCAACATCATAGATTTTTTTAAAAATATCGACTAGATAAGGATAATGAGTGCAGCCAAGTATTATTCTTTTTGCACAGTTTTCTTTTGCGATTTTTAATTTTTCTTTGATTAAATCTATTGAAGAAGGGTCATTGTAGAGCCTTTTTTCAACGATTTCTACAAAACCTGTACAATCAACATTAAGAACATTAATTTTATCGTTTATTTTTGCAATTTCAGTAAAATATTTATTAGAATTTACTGTCGCGCGTGTTGCAAAAACGCAAATAGTATCATCATCTTTTAAGCCTTCTATAGCGCTTTTTGCGGCAGATTGAATCAAAGGAAAGATTTTGATTTTTGAACCGTATTCAAAATTTAACTTATCATAAACCACAGCCGACGTTGTATTACAGGCAAAAACAACATTTTTAACATCTTTTGAAATAAAGAAATCAAGAATTTTTTTTGTAAAAGAATATAATTGTTCAGGTGTTTTTGTGCCATAGGGCATGTTTTTGGTATCGCCCAAAAAAAGATAGTCTTTATCGGGCATAAGCTTGATTAATTCTTTTAAAACGCTTAAGCCTCCGACTCCGCTATCTAAAACCCCAATTTTTTCATTATCTAAAGTCATTTAACTTTCAAATACTCCAAAATTCCCTTTGTGATTGAATTGGCAATTTCCTGCTGTCTTTTTTTGGTATTTAATTTGCTTCTTTCCGTGAGATTTGAAATAAAGCCCATTTCAATTAAAACACTAGGTGCTTCTGTATGATTTATAACATAAAAACGAGATTTAAGCACGCCTCTGTCTTTTGTTGCCCAATTTTTTATATTATCTTCACTTGCAAAGTGGCTGTGTATGGTTTTAGCTAAATCAAGACTGTCATCTTTAAAATAATGTGTTTCAAGCCCAAATGAGCTTTCCTGGACGGTTGAATTTGTGTGGATGCTGACAAATATATCAGGACTTGTTTCATTAGAATATGTGGTTCTTTCTTCAAGAGTGAGATAATTATCTTTTGTTCTTGTCATATAAACGTGGATATTTTTCTTTTCCAGGTTTTCTTTTACAAGCAGGGCGACCGTTAAATTAAGATTTTTTTCCTGCACGCCTGCTGAAATTGCACCGCAGTCGTTTCCGCCGTGTCCGGGGTCTAAGACTACTTTTTTCATTGAGCTTATGGAAGTTTTTTTCATTTTTTTGTCAATTTTTGTTATAACTTCTGCTTCGCCTTTTTTTGGAACTTTTTGTTCTATTTTAATTTCGGGTATTGGCGCATGAGGTTCTGCTTTTGTTGGAATTATGACAGTTAAGGTTTCTTTTGTCGGACTTGGATTTTCAAGAACAATATCAGGCTCGGATTTTGGTTTTTGAATTATTGATTTTTGCCTGAAACATAATTTAATTGATTTTGCATTGCTTTCGACATTTGCATAGGCAAAATTAAGATTTTCCATAGGAATTACATATCTTGTTTTATCGGATGAAATTTTAAGTGCTGTTATTGCAACATCTGTTTTTGCTGCCATTTGGGCAAACATTGGCTGCTTATAATCATCCAGGTTATTAATATCAAGATAGAAATTGCCGCCTTGTTCAAAAACATTATATGAAACAGGGCTTGTAAAATTAAAATCAAAGATATAATAGTTGGCCGAATTTTTTTGGGCATTGTATGAGGCAATTTGCGCCTTGTGCATCGAAAATTCCGTATTAATTACAAAAGACCTGTGACAGATAAAAAGATTTTGCCCGTCAGGAGAAATGACAAATCTATAGTCTTTAAGGTTTTCGCCTTTTAAGATGAGTTTTGCTTTTTTATCGCCTAATTTTTCAATAGTCAAAGTAGCGCTGCTTTGCGGAATTGTGTATGTTTTATCAGCAAGTTTTGTAGAAATCAAGGTGCTATCCATTATAACGCTTGCTTCATTTTCTTTGTATATTGTTTGCTGCAGCGAGATTGAACCTATTCCTTTTAAAATAATTCCTGATGAATTTTGGTTTACTTTATTCAAGAAAAATTTGGTTTGAATTTTTGGCGTAAGGTCAAATTTGTCGCCGCCTTGCGGATATTCAACCGTAGCTTTTGTGTTATGAAGCTTATTTGATTTATCCTGATCGCCATTTATTGTATAAAATTTGTATTGGATTGAATTATCTATGATTTTATTTTGATATTTTATTGCGATGTTGTTTTTATTATCCGTCATTACCTTAAAATTATTTAAAGGCGCACCTTCCTTTAAATTAAAGACAATTCTTACGGTATTCGGGTCATTGCTGAATTGGGCAAGAGAAATATTATCTATATAATCGGAATTTTGAACTTTATAGTTTTTTTTGCTTCCAATGAGACCGGCATCTTCAATATCAACTACAAACCTATTAGGTGGAGTAATTGTAAAAGCTTTGACTTTTTTGGTCAGATTTCCTTTTGCTTTTACAAAAACGACTTTATCTGAATTATCTATTATTAAATCTTCAACTTTGTATGAAAAATTAGAGCCTGCAAATGAATTTGCTGCAAACTGAAAAAATAGGATAAAAATTGCTATAAACTTCATAAAATTTTTCATATACATTTTATTATAACAATAAGCAAAGAATTATTAACTAAGTCAGATTGTTGAATTTTTCCAAGAAATATAATAGTATTGTTCTATGGAAACGAAGAAAAACCTCACTGCATATTTGTTTTTGATACCTGCTTTTACAGTACTTTTTGTATTTTTCTTTATTCCTTTTTTTGATACTATCAAAATAAGTTTTTTTGATTATTCAAAAGATGTCTATGAGCCTGTTTTTGTGGGACTTCAAAATTACATTGAGCTTATTAAATCGCCTGCATTTTTAAAAACAATAGTAAATACATTTTATTTTATGATTTTGTGTACTCCTTTTTTGGTAATTTTCCCTTTGTTTCTTGCAATTTTGATTAACCAAAAAATATTATTCAAAAATCCTTATAAAATAATTATTTATCTTCCTGTTATTATTTCAATTGTTGTTGTTGCAATTGCCTTCAAGTGGCTTTATGCACCCTCTGGACTTTTAAATTATTTTATGGAAAAAATTAATCTTCCCGCTGTCGGATGGCTTTCTGACCCCAACGTTGCAATGATATCGGTTGCGCTTGTAACTATTTTTAAAGGGATTGGCTATTATATGATGATTTATCTAAGCGCGCTTTTAGCCGTTCCAAAAGAGCTTTATGAAGCAGCCGAAGTCGATGGAGCAGTAGGCTTTAGAAAACACATGTTAGTTACTATCCCTCATATAATGCCATCTATTGTGCTTGTTATAATAATGAGCTCTATTTCAGCTTTAAAGGTTTTTGTTGAAATATATGTTATGACAAGAGGAGGCCCTCTTAATTCTACGAAAACAATTGTTTATTATATCTATGAAAAAGCATTTGAAAATTTGGATTTGGGGCTAGCCAGTGCCGGAGCCGTCATTTTGCTTTTGATTGTTATGGTATTTTCGATTTTGAATATTTTTGTGTTTGAAAAGGATAAATATAAAATTTAGCATGCTAAAAAATATTATAAAAAAAGTTTCGACTCATACGATTTTGATTTTGGTTTGTTTGTTGTCCCTTATTCCTTTTTTGTGGCTATTATCAACCGCTCTTAAAGGAAGAAGCGAAAATATCTTTGCTTATCCTCCTGTTTTTATTCCAAAGGATTTTACGCTTGATAATTTTAAGGAAGTCTTAAAGCTTGTTCCTATTTTAAGGTATGTTGTAAATAGCTTTATAGTAGCAGGTTCTACCGTTATTTTAAATGTGATATTGTCGGCACTGGCTGCGTATCCTTTAGCCAGAATGGAATTTGACGGCAAAAAAACCGCATTTTTTTCAATACTTGCTACCATTATGGTGCCTTTTCAAACTATAATGCTTCCAATTTATATAATTACATTAAAATTAAATTTGATTGATGGTTATTCAAGTTTTATGGGATATTTGGGCTTAATTTTGCCTTTTGCGGTAAATGCTTTTGGAATTTTCCTTTTGAGGCAGGCATTTTTAACCATTCCAAAAGAAATTGAAGAAAGTGCTGTAGTCGATGGCTGTAACAGCCTGCAGATATTTTTTAAGTTGCTTTTGCCGATGGTAAAACCATCTGTTGCGCTTCTTGCAATATTTACATTTATCGGCTGCTGGGGCGAATTTCTGTGGCCAAGTATTGTATTAACGGATGAAAGACTATTTACTTTGCCTGTTGGAATAAATAACCTTTCAAGTGCTTTTAGCTCAGATTACAGGCTTGTTGCAGCAGGTTCGATGATTTCAATTGTGCCTATAATTGTGTTCTTCCTCATTTTTCAAAAATACTTTGTTGAAGGCGGCAGCGAAGGAGCTGTTAAGGGGTAGATTTGAATTTTGATGGATTACCGAGGGCTTAAAAAAGCCTCGCAATGACGAAATCAATATAATTTTTCTTCAAAAAGGCAATTTTTGCTTCAAAAAAAACTTTATATATTTAAGAGAGATTTTTTGGTATAATTATAGTAATGAAAAAAGACAAGATAACATATCTCAAAGCTAAGCAGATTCAAAAAAAAGCTAATGAAAATTTAGAATTTTTTGAAAACCGATATGTTCAAAACCCGATTGCTGCAAAACTTCTTGCCTTTAAAAAAACAAAAGAAGAAACAAAAAATTCAATTGAAAACCTCTTTGATTAATGCAAAACATTAAAACCTCTCTTTTTCTATATTTGACTCCTCGTCAAAAATCCCAGCTTTTTGGCACCCTAAAGGCTTATTTTAAAAAGCATCAATTATCTTCAAATGATTTAGCAGACAAATTTCTTGAAGATGAAAAATATTATATTGATATGGAAAATCCCCATTTCGAATTTGTCAAAGACTACTTAAATGATGACATTTTTTATAATGAAATCAAAAAGTTTTTTGACTATTTAGCATTTGAAAAATCCCAAAAAGAAAAGATGGAACCATATATTCAAAAGCAAAAAGAATTTGCTAAAATCCAAAGAAAAAAAGTGCAGGAATTTAAAATGTCCAAGCTAAAGCCCACAAAAAAACAGCTCTTTTTTTATGATAAACTGACTAAATCACATAATCTTGAAAAAAAACCCAAAGAAATTCTTGAAAATGCAAGCAGATTAGACCTTCGTAATTGGATTATGGAAATAATAGACGGTAAAGACGATGAATAATATTTTTAAAAAAGTAGAAGATATACTATCTCAAGCAGGGATTGAAGAATACAAAGCGGAAGCTAAATATATTATTTTAAATGCCTCTAATCAAACTTTAGAAGATATAATTTTATCTAATTCTATTCAAAATGAAGAAAAAATTCTTAAAATTGCGCAAAAAAGAGCCGCCACAAAAGCCCCTATACAGCATATTTTAGGCTATAGTATTTTTATGGATGATAAATATATTACAGATAAAAATGTCCTTATCCCAAGAGACGAAACGCAGATTTTAATTGAACAATCAATTGGTTTAATCAAAGAAAAAGATAACATAAATATTCTTGAAATCGGAGTTGGAAGCGCAATAATAAGTACTCAGATTGCTAAATATTTAAAAAACAACAACAAAACTTTTGAAATTCTGGCTGTAGATATAAGTCTTGAAGCTTTAAAAATAGCGCTGCAAAATATATTAAATCTTGATTTAGAAAAAAAGGTTTTAGTTAGAAAATCTGATATATATTCAAAAATAAGACCTTTTGAGAAATTTGACCTTATCGTATCAAATCCTCCTTATATCCCATACAACGAAAAAAATAATCTTGATGATATCGTTAAAAACTATGACCCTGAAATTGCTTTATTTGCAGCAAATAACGGCCTTGAATTCTATGAAAAAATCATCTCTGATGCTCCAAAATACCTTAAAAAAAGTGGCTTTATTGCTTTTGAACTTGGTATAAATCAATCAAAGCGTGTTCAAAAGCTTCTTGAAAAAGATTTTAAAGATATCAAAATAACAGCTGATTTAGCAGGAATTGAAAGAACAATTACAGCCAAACTTATCTAGTTATATCAAATAACCTGCGTGGCTAATTTAAAAAAAGATTATCTATATGTAATATATAAATAATCTTTTTCATACTTCCAGCTATTCTTAATTCCAGACAGTACCCCGAAAAGTTTTCTTTTCGGGCTTTTTTTATTTTTTAATCTATTTTTTGCCAAAAGCCTCTCTTAGATAGTTTTCAGCACCTTCTACTATTGATTTTGCAATAACTTTTTGAAATTTTTTATCTGCAAGTTTTTCTGCTTCATCGGCTTTGATTATATATCCGCATTCAACAAGAATTGATATAAAATCTGTCGGGCGAATAACTGCAAAAGAAGCGTTATTCACTCCATCAAACCTGAAACCTGTGTTTTGTACAAGACTGTTTTCAACATTTTGTGCCATTAATTTAGACTGATTATTATAGTAATAAGTTCCAACTCCGTGTTTTTTGGCTAAATATTTTGTATTTGGAAGAGAATTTTGATGAATGCTTATAAAAATATCGGCATTTTTTTCTTTTGCAAAATCAATTCTTTCATACAAGCCTATTTTTTCATCATTTTTCCTTGTCAAAAATACCTTTGCCCCTCTTTTTCTAAGCTCATGTGCAAGTTTTTTAGAAATTTGAAGATTCAGAGTTTTTTCTTCAAGATGAAAAGCGCAGGCTCCTTTTTCAATTCCGCCGTGGCCCGGATCAACTACAACAATCAAATTTTTTAAAGGGCGTCTGTTTGAAATACTTGGAGGCTTTTTAATTGTGTAAATGTAGCCATCTTCATAATTTTGAACTTTGTAACCAAACAATGGTTTTTTTGTTGAATATTTAATTTCAAGCTTGTTTTCAATTTTATCCGATAAGCTGAATTGCGATTTTTTGCCGATTATTTTTGTTCCTGTCGGGTCAAAGTGATTATCATACAATGTAAAATCAAGCCCTGTAGGTTTATCTTCTATAATAAAAGCCCCTTTGGTATTTGTTTTAATATAGATATCGTATCTGTTGGTTTCATTTTTAAATGTGATTTTTTCAATATCTTCAAATCTCTTTTCAGGAATCACTCCCTGAACTTCGACAAATTTCTTGCTTATCCAATAATAATCAGGTTTTCCTTTCGTTTTTTCAAGCTCAATTCTATAGTATTCTTTAATTTGAGAATCGCTGAATAAAACGGCACCTTTAAAAAGATGCGTTATTCTTTTGGAGTTTTCATCAGGTTTTAATCTTATTGGAGCCCAGTCTTCAATAATTTCCAAAACTGCATATTTAGCAATACCGACTGATTTTGTGGTTTGAGCATCATAGGGACTGCTTCCAACAACTTCATTAATTGCAAAAGCCCCTTTAGTTGAAATGCTTCCAAGTAAAATCAAAGTAAAAAATGCTGTTAATAACTTCCTTTTCATTTCCTGATAAATTCTTTTAATTCACCACATTAAATATTTTACTACATGTTTCAAAAACTTCTTCGACATCATCAAGTTTTAGCATGTTATCGCCATCACAAAGAGCACTTTCAGGATCAGGATGTATCTCAAAGAAAAGTCCTTTAGCTCCTGCTGCAATAGCAGATTTTGCAAGCAACGGCACAAATCTTCTTTCTCCTGATGAGCTTTCTCCGTGACCGCCCGGAATTTGGACACTATGGGTCGCATCAAATATCATCGGATAACCAAGGTCTTTTTGGATAATTTCAACCCCTCTCATATCAACAACAAGATTGTTATAGCCAAAGCTTGTACCTCTATCCGTTATAATTACCTTATCATTTCCGCTATCTGTAACTTTTTTTGCAATAGATTTCATTTGATAGGGAGATAAAAACTGGCCTTTTTTGATATTTACGATTTTATCGGTCTTTGCTGCTGCTACAAGTAAATCCGTTTGCCTGCACAAAAATGCAGGAATTTGAATGATGTCAGCAACTTCTTTTACAATTTCTGCTTGAAAGGGTTCGTGGATATCAGTTACAATCGGGACATCAAGTTCTTTTTTGATGCTTTCTAAAATCTCTAAGCCTTTTTTAAGCCCCAAGCCTCTATAAGAAGCTAAAGAAGAGCGGTTTGCTTTATCAAAAGAAGTTTTAAAAACGAAATTTATATTAAGTTTTTTTGTAATTTCTTTAAGCTTTTTTGCTGTTTCATAGCATATTTCATAGCTTTCCATAGCACAGGGGCCCGCTAAAATCGTAAGCTTATCATTTCCTATTTCAAAATCATTTAATTTAATTATTTTCATCAATTTTCTTCCTGCTTTTAGCAAAATAAAACTATAAATCTTTTCATACCAAATTCTTTTTAAAGTTATTAGCAATTATACCACAGCAAGAGAAATTTTACATAAGTTTATTATTGGGCATTTTTAAAAATTTATTATATAATGTTAGAAATATTTGGGAAGTGAGGAATTTATGCCGGCAGCCGCAGAAGATAAAAAATCAAAAAAAGAATTAAGCGAAAAAGAAAAAGAATTGCAAGCCATTCAAGAAGGCAAAAATAAAGCTCTTAAAATGGCATTAGATAAAATTGAAAAAGACTTTGGAAAAGGCTCTATTATGCGCCTTGGAGATAAAACAAGCGTGGATGTTGAATGCATTCCAACAGGCTCATTGGCTCTTGATATTGCTCTTGGTATAGGAGGAGTCCCCAGAGGAAGAATTATTGAAATCTATGGCCCTGAATCATCAGGTAAAACGACTCTTGCCCAACATATCGTTGCAAATTGCCAAAAAATGGGCGGAATTGCAGCATTTATTGATGCAGAACACGCACTTGACCCTGAATATGCTAAAAACCTTGGTGTAAATATAGATGAACTTTTAATTTCGCAGCCTGATACAGGAGAACAAGCTCTTGAAATCACAGAAGAACTTGTCCGCTCGGGCGCTATTGATATTGTTGTAATAGATTCAGTCGCTGCTCTTGTTCCAAAAGCAGAAATTGAAAAAGCAATGGATGAGCAGCAAATGGGCCTGCAGGCAAGATTGATGTCAAAGGGCTTGAGAAAACTTACCGCAATTGTTGCAAAAACCAATACAACAGTTATTTTCATTAACCAATTAAGACAGAAAATCGGTATTATGTTTGGAAACCCTGAAACCACAACAGGCGGTCAGGCGCTAAAATACTATTCAACAGTCCGTCTTGATATAAGAAGATGTGATAGCGTTAAAAATAAAGATAACGAAGATATCGGAAACAGAGTGAGAGTCAAAGTCGTTAAAAACAAAGTAGCACCTCCTTTTAAAGTTGCTGAATTTGATATTATCTATGGCCAGGGTATAAGTGCTCTTGGAAATATAATTGATGTAGCAGTTAATTTTGATATCATCAAAAAAGCAGGTGCCTGGTTTAGCTATAACGATGAAAAACTCGGCCAAGGCAGAGAAAAAGCAAAAGAATTTTTAGAACAAAATCCTGATATTTTAAAAGAAATTGAAGAAAAAGTCCGCACAAAAGTTGCAAACAGAAATAACCCTGAAGCAAATACTGAAAACGCTGGGGAAAAATAGATGAAAGGGATTATTCTTGCTGCAGGAATGGGCTCAAGGCTTTATCCTGCAAGCCTTCCGATTTCTAAAATACTTTTGCCTGTGTATGATAAACCGATGATTTATTATCCGATTACAACCTTGCTTTTAGCAGGGATAAGGGATATTTTAATCATCACAAATCCAAAAGATATAGATAATTTTAAAAAAGTCTTAGGAGACGGAAGCCAGATAGGCGTTAATTTTTCCTATGAAATTCAATATGAACCGAAAGGTATCGCAGATAGCTTTTTAATAGCTGAAGATTTTATCCAAAATTCGCCTGTAGCGCTTGTTTTGGGAGATAATATTTTTCATGGCTTTGGATTCTCTTCTATGCTTAAAGAAGTCAGCAAAAGAGACAATGGCGCAACTGTTTTCGGTTATCAAGTTATGGATCCTGAAAGATTTGGTGTTGTTGAATTTGATAAATCAGGCAACGCAGTTTCTATAGAAGAAAAACCCAAAAATCCAAAATCAAATTATGCCGTAACGGGCTTATATTTTTATGATAATCACGTTGTAGAATATGCAAAATCTCTAAAACCTTCTAAAAGAGGGGAATTAGAGATAACAGATTTAAATAAAATTTATCTTGAAAAAAATAAATTAAAGGTTGAAATACTGGGCCGCGGCTTTGCCTGGCTTGATACAGGGACATTTGAAAGCCTGCTTCAAGCAGCAAATTTTGTTCATTCTATGGAAATTAATACAGGGATGAAAATTTCAGCCATTGAAGAAGTTGCATATCGTATGGGATATATTTCAAAAGAACGTCTTTTGACACTTTCCGATAAATATGCACAAAACGGATATGGCAAATATTTAAAGCGTATTGCAAATCAGGTATAGCAAAAATTAGTTAATATTTCTTAACATAATTATTAAATCTTAACAATTGGAAATCACGGTAATCGTCTGATAGCTGGGTTTATTAGTTTTGGTGTATAATTTTACAAAAAAATGCTTACACGAATAGTTTTTTGTGCTATAATGCATACAAAGTTCAAGTTGTTAGTTGTAATTTCGTTCGAAGGAGGTTCGGCCATGTCAATTTCCGCACAAAAAACGCAGGCTCAGGCGCCTGTTAAGTCAAAATTCAATGATGAATTTCAGCACTATCTCAAAAAACAATGCCTAAAAACCACATTTAACGGTTTAGAGCTCGAAACATTCAGTTGGTACAAGAAAGTTCTAGGTTTAGTTTAAAAAGCGCCTGCAAAATTAAAAATCAAATTTGCACAAAGATGCTATGAGGTTCAAGTATATCTTGGCTTCCTAGCATCTTTGTGTTTTATATTTATGGTTGTTGGGTATGTATTTGCCAAAGTAAACTTATTTGCGCACCTGAAATGCGATGGTACAGTATTATCATTGCAATGACAAGTATAAACATCAATGCCCACATGCATCATGCTGAACTTGTTTCAGCATCTGATGTGTTTATATGAAATTAATAGACTTATAAATAAGCTATATGCAGAATTACAAACTTGGTCAGACCATGAAACGAGTTCAGGGTGACGAATATAAGCATTATTGTAAATAACCGTCATTGCGAGGAAGATAAAGTCTGACGTGGCAATCCAGGCTCCTGTGGGTGTTTCGCTTCTTAATCTCGCTATACCGCTCGATAAGCTCAACATCCTACGTCGTCTATCGACAGTTTCAGCTAAAAATGTCAAAACTCAACGTTTTGCCATTTTTTTAACGCCTCAACTCCGGCAGAAGCTCTCAAAAAAAGAGGCTTAATCAAAGAAAAAGCCTCAATCTAACACTAAATAACATGAAAAACTTAATTATACTTCTGTCCGTCATAAACGCATCTTGCACTAAATGCATGGTCGGATTGATGTCCGCCCAAAGCAACGAAGTTATCATACATTGCAGCATGCATATTCGCTGCGGTTTCAGTACCTGACCAAAAATAATTTGGATAACAAAAACCATTTCGGGCATTGCTGCAATTTTGGTATGAACTACATCTTACAAAACCCGTATTGCTTTCTCCTATACATAATTGCAAGCCATCTTTACCTCTGTCTGTTTGTATTATATTTTTATAATTACTAAAACCTGCAAGTTCCATTTGAGTAGGCAATCTCCAATAACCTGCTTGTGTTTTGCCTCCTGCAGTATGTGCCCTGCAGGCAGCGTTGGCTGCATACCACTGGCAAACGGTTCTGTTGCAGCCCGAATAATCTGCTCCGGCATTACCCACTATTGTACAGGTTCCGGATGTTTTGCCTTTCCAGCAGCAATATCCCGATTTAGGACAACTTAGGCCACCGGTCATAATCAGGTTGTAATCTCCGCCTGGTATACCAGGACCTGAACCACTTGGACCTGAATCTCCAACATTATATTTGCTTACACACAAGTTTCTCATGCCGCCGGCGTACTTTTTATGAACAAATATAGCTGTCAATTTATCACAATCAGCCTGACTTTTAGGCTCATCACTTGGAGCATTGGTGTCATCATAATCTGTTGGTATTTCTATTTTTCTCGTGGTTCCGTCATATACACACCTTGCACTAAATGCATGGTCTGATTGATGTCCGCCTACGCCAATAAAATTATCATGCATTGCATTATGTAAGTCGGTTGAAGCCTCGGTTCCCGACCAAAAATAATTTGGATAACAAAAACCATTCCTGGAGGAACAATTTTTGTAAGAATCGCACCTTGCAAAACCTGTATTGCTTCCTTCTGCACACAATTGCAGACCGTCTTTACCCCTATCTATTTGTATTATATTTTTATAATTACTAAAACTTGTAAATTCCATTTGTGTAGGTAATCTCCAACTTCCTGCCGGAGTCTTTCCTCCTGCTGTCCAAAGAAGACAAGCTTCATTTGCAGCATACCACTGGCAAACGGTTCTGTTACAGCCCGAATAATCTGCTCCGGCATTACCTCCTATTGAGCAGGTTCCGGATGTTTTGCCTTTCCAGCAGCAATAACCGGCAAGCGGACAAGATGCTCCACCTGTAGCAATAGTATAATCTGTATAGGCAGAAGGTATACTAGGGCCTGAACCGCTTGGACCTGAATCTCCAACATTATATTTGCTTACACACAAGTTTCTCATGCCGCCGGCGTACTTTTTATGAACAAATATAGCTGTCAATTTATCACAATCAGCCTGACTTTTAGGCTCATCGGCAGGGCCATTGGTATCATCATAATCAGATAAATCATCTTCATAATTATTTGCCTTTGTTATACCATCATAAACACACCTTGCGCTGAACGCATGTGCAGATTGATGTCCGCCTACGCCAATAAAATTATCATGCATTGCATTATGAAAATCTGCTTTAGTTTCAGTACCTGACCAAAAATAATTTGGATAACAATAGCCATTTTGGGCATTACCACAATTTTGGTATTGATCACACCTTACAAAACCCGTATTACTTCCTGCTGCACAAAGTTGAAGTCCATTGGCGCCTTTATTTATTTGAACTGTAGACTTATTTACACTCCAAACAGATATTTCAGAACTTTTTGGAAGCCTCCATGCACCAACTGCAGTAGCTCCAAAGGCATTATATTGTCTGCAGGCGGAATTCGCTGCATACCACTGGCAAACTGTTCTGTTACAGCCCGAATAATTAGCTCCCGCATTTCCGTCTAATCCGCAAGTTCCGGATGTTTTGCCTCTCCAGCAGCAATGGCCGTCAAGCGGACAAGTTGGACCTCCTGTTGATAGAATATCATATCCATCAGGTATAGGCGGTCCAAACCCGTCGGGACCTGCGTCTCCTACGTTGTATTTAGAAACACAGATGTTTCTATTGGCTCCTGACATTTTTTTATCTATAAATATCCCGACAATCTTATCGCAATCGGCTTGGTCTTTTGGTTCTCCATAAAAAGGGTCGGTGGTCGGATCTTTTATACCATTACCGGGGAGCTCTGATATATCAACATTTATATGATCAAGCACGCATCTTGCTGAAAAAGCATAATTTTGATTATATTTGTTTGCATTAAAAGCACCATTTGTAAGAGTGTTTGCATAATGTGTATCACTATCATCTTCTGATGCAGTTAATGACCAAACAAGATCGGGATAACAGCCATTTTTTATTCCTTCTTCGCCATTTGTAGGGCACCCGTTTATTTTAAAGTCACATTGATTTGAACCCAAAGCAGATGAAGATGCATCACAAAGCTGCAGCCCTTCTTTTCCTTTATTATTATTTATATTTACCAAATTACTTGACCAATTGGCCAATTCATCTTTGTTGGGTAATCTCCAGCTTCCTTCATTTTCATCGTTTGGATCATAAGAGGCACAGCTTGCATTTGCAGCAGCAAACTGACATACGGTTCTGTTACAACCCGAGTAATCGCCGTCTCCATTTTTTCCTGTTGTGCAGGTTGTACTTGTATTTCCGCTCCAGCAGCAACTGCCTTTATCTTTATCGGTACATGTATTTCCGACAGTTAATTTCTTAACACTGCCTGCCAGTGGAAGGTCATTATCTCCCATATTGTATTTAGTAACACATAAGTTTCTTACTCCTCCGTTCATTGCAGCAGGAATAAACAGAGCATCATATTTATCGCAATCTTCTTTTGTAACTTGTCTTTCTAATGTCATATTAATGTTGCTTCCGCTTCCAAAAGAACCTATTGAAATATCTGATGCTTTAAGCTTCTTTGTTATAATCGGGGCAAATGCCGCAACTAAAAGAGAGATAATAATCAAACTAATTAAAAGCTCGATTAAAGAAAATGCACCAAAACTAACCCTATTTTGGGCTTTTTTAAAAATTTCAATCATGTTTTACCTTTTTTGTGTTTAAATTGTGATAAAAATAAGATAGTTATAAAAATTTGTATAAAAAAATTAGACAAATTCTGTCAAAATAAGCGTTTATATGTTATAGTTAAATCAGTATAAAACAACTATTTTATAATAATAATTATACACAATAGTGAACATAAATCAATCACAATTGTGCATAATTTACAAAACTTCATATATTTGGTTTATTAATTATGTATGCACAAAACTTAAGAAAACTGCGCAAGCACTTAAATTTATCTTCTTCAAGGCTTTCTGAAATACTCGAAATTCCATCCAGAACGCTCCTTGCATACGAAAGAAAAGAAAGAACCCCATCAATTGAGCTTGTTGTCCAGCTTAGCGAAAAACTAAATATTAATATAAACTGGTTTTTAACAGGCGTTGGCGAAATGTTTAAAGAAAAACAACCTGATTTTAAAAATCTTACCCCTGTTGAAAACTACAAAAACTGGGGGCAGAGGCTCAAAAGTTTTTTAGCGGATAAAAAAATTTCGGAAAAAGATTTTTCAAAAGCAACAGGCATAGCTTTTTCAAGAATAGAAAAAATGCTAAATGCCTCCATTGCACCAACAATTGATGAAATTAATTCCATTAAAACCAAAACCGATATTTCAATAGACTGGCTTTTATATGCACAGAATATATGTGATTTTAAGCCTGCAATTGTGCTTCCTTTTACAAACGACGAAATTGCCAAATTAAAAGAAATTGCAAATGTGAGATAGGCTCATTAAGTGTGCGTGAAATTTATTTTTTAATACATCACTGCGGTAACGAAGATAGGCATCGATGTCTGCATTCGCCAAAGTGAACTTGTTTCAGCATCTGAAGTGTTTAGGTGAAACGATGGACTTTATGCGTTGTCACAAACTTGGCCAGACCCTGAAACGAGTTCAGGGTGACGAGTTGTATGAAATATAAACACAATAAAGCCCGGGTCAAAACACCCGGGCTTTAATATAAACATTTAAATTCTAATGTACGCAAACGGTTAAAAGAACACCTGCTGCAACTGCTGAACCAATTACACCTGCAACATTTGGACCCATCGCATGCATAAGCAGGAAGTTTTGCGGATTTTCTTCCAATCCCACTTTATTTGCAACCCTTGCTGCCATAGGAACGGCGGAAACACCGGCAGCTCCAATCAGAGGGTTAATTTTATCTTTAGAACATAAGTTCATAATCTTTGCCATAATAACACCTGCCGCCGTTGCCAAAGAAAACGCAACAATACCAAGAATTAAAATAAACAAAGTTTGAACTGTCAAAAATTGGTCTGCTGAAAGCTTTGAACCAACTGATAAACCTAAAAATATAGTTACAATATTAATTAGGGCATTTTGCATAGTGTCAGAAAGTCTGTTTACAACGCCGCATTCTTTGCACAAATTACCAAATGCAAGAGCGCCGACAAGCGGGCACGCACTTGGTAAGAAAATTATACAAAGAGATAAAACAACAAGAGGGAATACAATTTTTTCTCTTTGAGAAACTTCTCTTAATTGCCTCATTTCAATTTGGCGTTCTTTTTTAGTTGTAAGTAATTTCATAATCGGAGGCTGAATTACAGGAACCAAAGCCATATAAGAATATGCTGCAACTGCAATTGCACCTAATAGGTCGGGAGCTAATTTAGATGTTACATAAATTGATGTCGGGCCGTCAGCACCACCGATGATGCCTATTGCACCTGCTTCGGGAAGTGTAAAACCAAACACACAAAGAGCAAGAAGCAATGCTCCAAATATACCAAATTGAGCGGCGCCGCCAAGAAGTGCCATTTTAGGATTGGCTAGCAGTGGTCCAAAATCTGTCATAGCACCTACTCCCATAAATATTATCAAAGGAAATAAACCTTGATGAATACCTGCTTCATAAATAATATTTAAAAAGCCGCCGGGTTCTGTCATACCGGCTAACGGTATATTTGATAAGAAGCCGCCGAATGCTATAGGAATTAGAAGCAATGGTTCATATTGCTTTTTAATTCCAAGCCACATTAAAAATAAGCAAATTACAAGCATAATCGGAGAGCCGAATTGATGCAGGAATTGTTCAAAAGCACTTTCTATAGTTGGGTCAGGCGCAGCTACAAAGTTGCATATACCTGTCGTTTGCCATAATTGTTGAAAAATTTCACCTATATTCATTGCTGTCATTGTTTCTTACCTCGCTATCCCAATGTTACCAATGATTGACCGTTTTTAACCTGATCACCTTGGCCTACATTTATTGATGTCACAGTTCCTGAAGCAGGAGATTTAATTTCTGTTTCCATTTTCATAGCTTCAACAACTAAAAGCACATCGCCTTCTGCTACAGTATCGCCAACTGCAACTTCTACTCTGATTACAACACCAGGCAGCGCTGCTTTAACTTCTTTGCCTTCGCCGGTTGGTGCAGGTGTTTCATCAATTCCATCTTTAACATCGAAGTCATAAGCTTTTCCATTGACTGTGGCTTTGTTGCCATCCAATTTAACGGCATATTTTTTACCGTTAACTGTAACTGTGCAGCCATCAGATGAAGCGCCTGTTGAAGCAGAAGCTGATTTTTCATTTTTTCTAACGCCAAGTGTGCCGTGGCCTTGAAGGAACATGATACCTTTTTCTTTGCAGGCTCCTGCAATGAAGATATTTTCATCTGTTACAGGCAAATTAGCATCGGTTAGCATTTTTGTTGCAGCTTTGATGCCTTTTGTTTCATCTTTGTCATTCAAATCAACAACTTTTTCTGTTGTTGGTTCTAAGCCCAATTGTTCATGGGCAATTTTAACAATTTCAGGGTCTGCTTCACAAGGAGTTTTTCCGAAATAGCCAAGAACCATTTTTCCATAACCTTCTGCAATTTTTTTCCAATTGCCAAACATCACATTATTAAATGCTTGTTGGAAATAGAATTGTGAAACAGGAGTAACGGAAGTTGCAAAACCGCCTTTTTCAACAACTTCTTTCATAGCAGCAACAATTAAAGGATATTTATCCATCAAATTATTGTCACGAAGCATTTGAGTGTTAGCAGTTAAAGCGCCGCCAGGAAGCGGTGATTGAATAATCATAGGATTAACAGCCAATGCTTCAGGAGGCAAGAAGTAGTCTTTCATACATTCTTTGAATATTTCTTCTGTTTCAATAATTTTTTCAATATCAATTCCTAAGTCATATTCGCTGCCCTTTAGTGCATGCCACATAGAAACGATATCAGGTTGTGCAGTACCGCCTGAAACCGGTTTCATAGCAAGGTCTATACCATCTGCTCCACCATCAAGCGCAGCTAAATAAGCAGCTAAGCCTGTTCCTGCTGTTTCGTGGCTGTGGAAGCGGATGTGAGCTTCGGAACCTAATATTTCTCTTGTTCTTTTGATTGTTTCATATACTTTTCTTGGAGCAGATGTTCCTGATGCATCTTTAAAAGCTAAAGAAGTAAAAGGAATTCCGGCATCTAATATTGAACGCAATACTCTTTCATAAAAAGCAACATCATGGGCACCAACGCATCCTATGGGAAGTTCCATCATAGTAATGGTAACTTCGTGGTTTAAACCGTTATCGACAATGCATTGACCTGAATAGATTAAGTTATTAACATCATTTAAAGCATCAAAGTTACGAACTGTTGTCACACCGTGTTTTTTAAACATTTTAGCGTGAAGATTAATCATATCTCTTGGTTGACTATCAAGACCAACAACGTTAACGCCTCTAGCCAGCGATTGAAGGTTAATATCGGGTCCTACGGCTTCTCTAATCTTATCCATTGTTTCAAAAGCATTTTCTTTGCAATAGAAAATCGGTGATTGAAATCTTGCGCCGCCTGCAACTTCAAAATGCTTGATACCGGCATCCACTGCTGATTTAATAGCAGGAAGAAAATCATCTACAAATACTCTTGCTCCATAAACGGATTGAAAACCGTCACGAAAAGAAGTATCCATAACTTTAATTTGTTTTTTTGTCATTTTTTTATCCTCTTTTATAAATAATATGTTCTATTTGTTATTCTATTTTGCTCTTGCAACTGCAATTGCAAGGGCAACTTCTGCGTCATCTGATTTTGCTGTTTTTTTGCCACCTGCAACAGGTGCCTCTTGAACAGGGCAAAGCTTGTTTATAACATTTACCGCTTTTACCATTATGTGAATTGCAAAAACCATAATTACAAGAAATGAAAATACAATTCCCATCCCTACAACCATTGTGGTTAAGCCTTGTGCCCATAATTCAGCATTTAGCATAATATTTCTCCTTTTAATCCTTCTATCAAAAAATCTTTGTATTCGTTTTTAAAATTATCTAAATATTTGTTTAAAAATTCTTTTTTATCAATATTTCTGCCTATTTCATTGAAAATAGAAGTTGCAGGAATATCAATATTTTTAAGCTCATCTTGAGTTAAATTAAGGTTAATTCCAATTCCAACTACAACACCTATGCATTTTTGACCGACAAATACAGATTCTGCCAAAAACCCTGCAATTTTTTTGCCATCAATTAAGATATCGTTTGGGTATTTAAATTTCGGTTTCAGTCCATATTGTTCCAAGGTTTTTGCACCAATTAGGGAAACAAATCTCGTTAGTTCATTAAGGTGCTCAATATTATCGGGCTTTAGAACAATTGAAACATATATATTTCCGCCATTTTCGCTGCTTGAAAACCATTTTCTTTCAAATTGCCCATGGCCTGTTGTTTGAAGGTCACATGAAACAACGGAAAAATCTTTTAATTTTTCCAGATTTTCTTTTGCCCATACGCTAGTAGAATTTAGTTTGTCAAAATGTATGATATCGCACATACACAAATGATAACAAAAACATAATTTTGAAACAACTAAAGTATTTTAACCCGTCACCCTGAACTCGTTTCAGGGTCTGACCAAGCTTGTGGCAACATATAAAGTTCGTTATTACACCCCAACATCTTAGATGCGCAAACAAGTTCACTATGACATTTATTTGAATTTGCTTTTGGAAATTGCCAAGCAATAATTCAAATGCTCAATTGACAAAAAAATTTATTTACAGTATTTATATATATGCCCCTTGAAAAAGGAATTACAATGACAAACAACTTCAACAATATGAATTTAAACTGGTGGTGGAGCCTTGATAACTTGACAGGCTTTAGTTTTGCATATTGTTGGCTTTAAAAATTCAAACAACATTTAAAATTAAACAAATCCTGTCAGATATGAGCAGGATTTTTTATTTTGTTTAAAACCATTGTTTTTATTTTTAAAGTTAAAGGAAATTAAAATGCCAATAGAATCAATCAGTTCATCAAAAATAATTCAAAATTTACCAAACCACATAAAACCCATTGCAAACTACCTTCAAAAGCAAGAAGCAAAAGGAGGCGCTTCGCTTGCAAATTCAAGATTTATTCAAGATACTGCAACAAATCTTGCGCCAAAAGCAATTTTTTCAAGATCAAAAGCAGACCTTTTTGATATGAGTTTTCTAGAAGTATCAGAAAGCCTGCTTGTATATTATTGCCCGACTTTAATGGGTGAAAAAGTATTTAGAAAAGGCTATTCAAAAGGGCTTGATAAGGTTTTATCATCAAAAGTTTCAACACCTTTAGCTCAATTAAACCTCGACAAATCCTTATCAAAAGAAGATTTAGAAAAAATCAAACCCGTTAAAGCTGCAATAGCGCTATCTTCTATGCTTATTCCGCTAACGGAATTTACATTGAATTTCTTTAAAAATCTTTTTACTTTGAAGCTTTTTAAACAATCGGATTTCAATAATATTGCAAATCTAAATAAAACCAAAGACAAAAAAGAAGACAAAAAAGACCAAGACAAGGTAAGAAAAAATGCAATAAAAAATATCCTTGGGGCAGGGGCTGTATTTTTAGGCTGCATTGGTATGTCTCAGCTTATTTTAAAAAAGGGAACAGATTCTAAAGCGCTTCAAAAATTTGCAGATTTTATTCTAACCCCGGGTGATGTCCTATTTAAAAACAATGAAAAAGCAAGAAATTTCACAAATAAATATTTTTCTCTTGATTTTGCAGATAACGGAGGAAAATTGGGCTTAAGCCACGGACAATTGACTTCTTGCGTTTTAATTGGAGGTATTGGCTATTTTAAAGCCGCAAAAGACAGAGGCAGACAAAATTTCTTAGAAACATTATTCAGATATCCGCTTGTAGGTTTTTATGTGATAACAGGAAGCGAACTTTTTGAAAAAGGCTTTAAAAAATTCCTTCAAAACAAAAACGACTACAAAGAAATTATAGACAAGGACTTAAATGTTAAGAAATTTAGCGAACTATCCGATATCGCTCAAAAATTGGCCAAACAAAATAAAACAACACTTGAAAAAGAATTCGGTTCGCTTGTAAATAAAAAAGCTATGATATCGGCTGTTCCGTTTGCTTTTTCTATTGGTTTCATGGGACTTTTTGTAGCAGGAATTTCAAGATTTTTCACTCAATACAGATACAATAAAGAGCAGGAAAAATTGAAAAACAATAGATTAAATCCCTTTCAAAATTTCAATGACTTTAAAAATGAAGTTGGAAAAAACCATTTAAAGTAATATAATTATTTTGAAAGGAAATCAAATGCATAAAAAATCAAGACAAGAAATAAAGCTTATGAAAATGGCGGGAAATATTGTAGCTCTTGTTCATCAGGAGATGAAAAAGGTGATAGAGCCCGGCATTTCCACTCTTGAATTAGATAAAATTGCCTATGATATCATAAAAAAGAATAAAGCGGTGCCGACTTTTCTTGGCTATGGCGGTTTTCCAAATACAATTTGCACATCTGTTAATGAACAGGTAGTCCACGGAATTCCATCCAAAGACGTTATTTTAAAAGAAGGCGATATAGTATCTATTGACGTTGGCGCAACTTTTAGGGGATTGGTTGGAGATAGTGCCTGGAGTTATGCAGTCGGAAAAGTTTCAAAAGATATCGAACATCTTATGGAAGTAACTCAAAAAGCCCTTTTTGCAGGTATTGAGCAAATGATACCCGATACTCCTTTAGAAAACGTTTCAGCAGCTATTGAAGATGAAGCAATTAAAGGTAAGGTTGGAATTGTGCGCGAATACGGAGGCCACGGCGTAGGCTATGAAATGCACGAAAACCCTTTTCTTTATAATTATAGGACAGGTTCAAAAACCATAATTAAAGAAAATTGCGCAATTGCAATTGAACCTATGCTAAATCTCGGATGTGATGAAGTTCATACACTGGCTGACGGCTGGACTGTTGTAACGGATGATAAAAAACCGTCAGCGCATTTTGAACATACCGTTATTGCAACTCCGGAAGGTCCCTTGATTACCACAACCCTTCCATAGATTCCGGTATTTCCCATTTCTTGTCATTGCAAGCACTCTGTGCCCAATTGAATAAACCGTCTATATTGATGCTTCCGTCTTTTAAAGATTCACTTGTATTGCCTTCATCATCCGAATATATAGTATCAACGTCTGCATAAAATCTGTTTAGTTCCAATTGGCGTACAGGATTTTCCCATTCCAGCATTTCAAATTTTCCCGTATATTGATAAAAACAGTAAGCTGTCCAATTTATTGTATCAACCGTGGCTTTTAAAAATCTGTCCAAACTGCAATCATAATCTTTATTTATTTTGTCAAATGCTGCTGCAGTTCTAACTTCAAGCTCGTCTTTACTTTTAACGTCTGTTGCATTTTCAAGCTGCCAATTTATATATTCATCTTTACTTAGTATGCCGTCTTGGTTTTTGTCTTTTAGTGCTATTTCGGCTGCAGTAAATTTATTTAGTTGTTCGCTATAAGCTTGTTCGTCTTGCGGATTTCTGCCTTCCATAAAAGAATAATCAATTCCTGCCTGCTGTCTGTTATTTGTATAAGTTTTTTCCGCATCATCAATCATAGAATCAGCTTCATCTAAAGCTTCATCAAGCTTTAGCGCATATTTTTCTTTTTTTTCGGGGCTTAAATTTGATTCAGCTATACTGTTTGAAACTTCCCCTGCTTTGTTATAAATATCCATTGCTTTTCCATATGAATCTAAAAGAGTATTCGAATTCGCTGTGTGGGTTTGAGTCCAATTGAAAAAATCTTCAAACAAAGAATTGTTTTTTTCTTTATCGTCATTTTTGTTTGGTATGCTTGGGGTATTATCAGTATTTACACTTGTTTGTACGCCAATGGAATTAATTAACATATTTTTCTCTCTTGAAATATATACTATGTATATATAAAATTTTTTCAGGTTGAATAATTGCGATTTTATTAAAAAATTGTTACAATTATGTTATACAACATAAAAAAAATTAAAGTTTTTTGGCTTTTAGCCGTTAATTTCTTTAGGAATATAAGAGGGCAAAATTTTGCAAAGTGTAAAAAATGATATATTGTTGAATTGTATCGGCGATATTATCGCCAAAAACCCGGATAACAACGAGCATACAATTTTAATTGTCGATGACGAAATTAATAACATTCAGCTTTTAAAAAGAACTTTTAGAGGAAAATATAAAATTTTAACGGCAACAAACGGGCTCGAAGGACTTCAAACCCTTAAAGATAATATTGAAGAAGTTTCTTTAATCGTATCTGACCATAAAATGCCTGTTATGGAAGGAACAAAATTTCTTGAAGAAGCAAATATTATAGCACCTGATGTTGTTAAAATTCTTTTAACCGGCTTTAGTGATATTGATATAATTACTGATGCTGTTAACAAATGCAACTTATTCCAGTACGTTTTGAAACCATTTAATCCGGAAGAACTTCAAGAAGCTGTTCGAAACGGAATTGATAAATTTGATTTAGCAAGTTCTAAATCCTTAATTTTAAAAGATTTAAAAGAATTGTTCTATAAAACAATAAAATCAATAGCATCAGCACTTGATGCCAAAGACCCATATACCCATGGACATTCTATGAGAGTAACCTTGTATTCAATTATTCTTGCCAAAGAATTGAATGTTCCTGAAGGAGAACTTGAACAAATTGAAACAGCAGGGTTGTTGCATGATATAGGAAAGATTGCAATTCCTCAGGCAATTTTATGTAAACCCGGAAAATTGACAGATGATGAATTTGCAATTATGAAATCCCACCCGATTAATTCCGAAAAACTTATTGCAAGCATCAAAAAGCTCCATGAAATTTCCCCCGGTGTTAAACATCATCACGAAAGGTGGGATGGAAAGGGATACCCTGACAGGCTCGAAGGTGAAAACATTCCATATAGCGCAAGAATTATTGCAATAGCTGATACATATGATGCTATGACATCTACCCGCTCATACAGAAAAGCTCTTGAACATGATATTGCAATCAGCGAAATAGACAGATGTAAAGGCGGACAATTTGATCCTGTTATGGCTCAAAAATTTGTTGAAATCCAAGATATTATAAAAGCCGCCAAAGATAATCCCGAAGAATATTATTTGAAATACTCAACACTATACAAAGAAATGCGCCTTGCAGAGTAGATTTTCAATAAATATAATAAAACCCGTCCCGGAGAGGATTCGAACCTCCGACATTCACCTTAGGAGGGTGACGTTCTATCCATCTGAACTACCGGGACAGCTTAACTGATTTTAACACCAAAAAGCCATTTTTACAATTATTTTACTTTCTTGACAGCCAACCAAATAAAAGCTATAAAAATAGAAAGGTTAAAATGACTGTCAATGATTTAAATTTAAATGAAAACAAAATAATTCAAAAACTTTCTTTTATCGGGATTTTTGGAAATATTGTTTTGTGTTTTTTTAAGTTTTTTGCAGGATTTTTAGGAAATTCAGCTGCGATGATATCAGATGCCATTCATTCTTTGTCCGATGTCTTTGCAACATCTGTTGCTTATTTTGGAGCAAATCTTTCAAGGCAAAAAGCCGATAAAGAGCACCCCTATGGCCATGAAAGGATAGAGTGCGCCGCATCTTTGATTTTAGGTTTAATTCTTTTTTTAACAGGGATTTTAATAGGTTTTGAAGGAATAAAAAAATTATTTTTTGTTTCTGAAACAACTTATCTAATCCCAACAAAAATAGCATTTATCGCTTCTATTGTTTCAATTGTTGTCAAAGAAGCAATGTTTATATATACAAGACACTGGGCTAAAATAATCAAAAGCGATGTTTTTATGGCAGATGCCTGGCATCATAGAACAGATGTTTTTTCTTCTATAATTTCTCTTGTTGCAATTGCTTCTTGCAGATTTGGTTTTAAAAGCATGGATATCATAGGAAGTATTTTAATTTCATTTTTTATAATCAAAATTGCTTATGACATTTTAAAAGATTCTTTAAAAAAGATGCTTGATACATCCTGTGATGACTGTTATATCAAAGATTTGAATGATTTTATACTTTCTCAAAAAGGAGTCATTTGTATTGATATGCTCAATACAAGGATTTTTGGAAGTAAAGTTTATATAGATTTGGAAATCAAAGTCGACGGAGAAATTTCGCTTAAAGAAGCTCATGCAATAGCTGAAAATGTTCACTCAAATGTTGAAAATAGATTTTCTAACATTAAACACGTGATGATTCATGTAAATCCTTCTTAACATCTTTACAATAGGATGACAGTATTATTGTTTTTTTATTATTTGCATGATAATTTTAGCTTATGGAAAATGGCATAATAGCATGCGATTTTGATGGTACTGTTACAAAGAAAGACTCGCTTTATTCTTTTTTTGAAGATTATGCACCTAAAAAATGGCTCGAAATAGAACAAATGTGGAAAAGTGGAAAAATAGGTTCAAAAACCTGTTTAACAGAAGAGTTTAATCTTTTCAACAATTTGAACGAAGATTTTATTAATTCCTATATTGAAACTATAGAACTTGACCCGTATTTCAAGGACTTTCAGGAATTTTTGAAATGTAAAAATCTAGATTTTATTATTGTAAGTGATGGAATCGACTATTTTATCAAAAAAATATTAAAAAAAGAAAACATTAAAGATATAAAAATCATATCTAACCAAGCGAACCTTGTTGATGGCAAAATAAAAGTATCTTTTCCAAATATTTCAAATAACTGCAAAAATAATGCAGGCACCTGCAAATGCAAAGCTATAGAAGATTTAAGAAAAAATTATAAAAAAATATTTTATATAGGTGACGGTTTTTCAGATTTTTGCGCAGCAAAAAATGCCGATTATATCTTTGCAAAAAACGATTTGGCAAAGTATCTGAAAGAAAATAACATAGATTTTATAAGTTACAGCAATTTTAAAGAGGTAATGGATAATGCTTGTTTTAAATGAAATGATTACAGATGAAGAAATAAGAGAGCTTGATGATAAATACAGCTCCTGGGGCGATACTGTCCACTACAGCAAAAACCCCAAGATTTTTGCAACCTGCGAAGGCTCTTATATTTATGATTCCAATGATACGCCCTACCTCGATTTGCAGATGATGTATTCAAGCTGTAACTTTGGCTATAAAAATAAAAGAATTACAAATGCCGTAATCCATCAAATGAACACACTTCCGCAGCTCACTCCTAAATTTTTACACAGATATAAAGCACTTTTATCTAAAAAAATGGCGGATTTAATTGAAGAAAGATTTAATGAAAAAGGCAGAATGCATTTTAATGTAGGAGGCGCACAGGCTACCGAAGATGCTATAAAAATTGTTAGAAATTATACAAAAAGAAACGGGTTCTTTGCTTTTCAAGGAGGCTACCACGGAAGAACAATAGGTGCAACAGCACTTACTTCAAGCTTCAGATACAGAGAAAGATACGGGCATTTTGCCGATAGAGCTAATTTTGTACCTTTCCCGTATTGCTTTAGATGCCCATACGGTATGAAATGTGAAAACTGCAACCATTTTTGTATCAAACAATTTGCAAGAAACTTTGAAAGCGAATACAAAGCAATTTACGATCCAAAAACCAATGAATGCGAATTTAAAGCATTTATCGCAGAACCCATCTTAGGCACAGGAGGCTACATCGAAGCACCAAGCTGGTATTTTAAAGAACTTAAAGAAATTTTAGACGCTTATGATATTATGCTTGTGGTTGATGAAGTCCAAATGGGAATGTATAGAACAGGCAAGCTTTGGGCAATTGAAAATTATAATGTAGTTCCTGATGTCATGACATTTGCAAAATCTATAACAAATGGAATGAACCCGTTATCGGGGCTTTGGGCAAAAGAAAAATATATAGCTCCCGATGTTTTTACGCCGGGAAGCGCACATTCAACATATTGCACAAACCCAATCGGTATAAGAGCAGCCCATGAGGTCATCTCTATTGTTGAAGAAGAACAAAACGATTTTGAAAGAGAAATCCCGAGAAAATCCGCTAAATTTATGGAAGGATTAAATTTCTTGAAAAATAAATATGCTTGCATTGGTGATGTGGGAGGAATCGGTTTTGCTTTAAGAATAGAACTTACCCAAAACGACGGATTTACACCAAACAGAAAACTCTGTGATGCTATTCAGGAAGAAGGATTGAAGGGTGATTTAAATTACAAAGGCAAAAGATGCGGTCTTGTACTTAATAACGGCGGTTTCTATAAAAACATCGTCACTCTTGTGCCGCAATTATATATCACAGATGAACAAATTGATATGGCAATTGAGCTTTTAGACCAATTATTCAGCAGGCTGACCAGATAATGTCACTTGATTTTTATTATACAAATAACAATAAAAGGGTGGTTTTGTTGTTCCATGGACTTACAGGAAGCCCGTATGAACTTAAGAAATATGGAATGGCTCTTTTTGAAAGAGGATTTGATGTTGTTGCAAAATCACTTCCCGGCCACGGAGATGATTTTAAAAACATTTATACAACAACATATCTTGATTGGCTAAATTTCAGCTACGGCGAATTTGAAAAACTAAATGAAGCATATGATGAAATTTATGTTTCAGGGCTTTGCTTGGGAGCAGTTTTAGCGCTAAACCTTGCAATAAAATACCCCAAAAAAGTCAAAGGGGTTGTATCTCTTTCAACGACATTATTTTTAGATGGCTGGAGGCTCCCTTGGTATAAATTTTTGATGCCTTTGGCACTATCTACAATAATCCGCTTTTATTATAATTATCCTGAATGCGACCCCCATGGCATTAAAAATGAAAAAACAAGAGCAGTTATTAAAAAGCTTCTTGAAAAAGGCGACGTAGGTTTAAACGATTTCCCTATGACAGGAATATATGAACTTATTAAGCTATCGAAATTTGTAAGAAAAGATTTAGCCAAAATTGAAGCACCAACATTATTGATTCATTCTAAATATGATGATTTGACAAGTATTAAATCTGCAAACCTTGTCTATAACAAGATTTCATCCAAACAAAAAGAAAAAATAATTTTAGATAACAGTTATCATATGGTTTTGTATGATAATGAAAAAGGCTTTGTTTTTGATAAAGCAACTAATTTTCTTACTTGTTTATCGAATGCTTCAAAAAAAGAAAATAAAGGAGCGCTGTTGTGTTATTAAATTTTTTAAATTATGCTTTTATAACAGTTTCTATTCTTTATATACTTTCTGTTTTAATATATAAAATTCTTATTTTTAAAAATTATACAAATATAAAAACAACAAGTTTTATCGCTTTTATTGCTTTAATGCTTATGTTTTATGTTCTTTTTGCAATTTTAATTGCAATACTTTCGCCTTATCCGAAAGATAAAATCATAATGCTTTTATTTGCTTGCTGTCCTTTTGTAATTGGCAGATTTGCAACATATAAATATGAAAACCAATACAGTCTTACTCAAATTTTGCTTATTATAGTAAGTATAATTTATCTTTTAAAATTTTAGTTCAAAATATTTTTTTCATGTTTTATTAAAAGTATGAAAATCTCATTGAATTTAAATACATATCAAAACTATAAACCTTTGACCTTCAAAGGAGCACTCAGGCAAAATTTACATGTTGATACTTTTAAATTAAAAGAAAAATCAAAACAAGACTATGAACAAGAAGTTGAAAGAAGAAAGCAAGGCGATAAAAGAATTCTTTTTGTCGATTCTAAAGGCGAAAGATTAAAACCGCCTCATCAAATTCAGCATGCAGAAACTTTGGATTTTTATGATGATGATTTTATAGCTTATGATGATTTCAATTTTGAAGATGACGATTTTGGTTCATTGATTGGCAAAGGCACTATCCAGATAAAAGCTTTTGGAGATGATTTTCAAGAAAGATTAAATGAATTCAGACAAAGCAAATATTATAATATAGAGCTTGAAAATAAAGAAGCTGTGGAACAATTGTCCAACTTGAGCCCTGATGTAATTGAATCTTTGAGTGATGATTTTTTGTGTAAAATACTCCAGTTTAACTATGCCGATTGCAATTTATTCCCTAATTTCGAAGAGTTTTTGGTGGAAGAATTTACTGTCGATGAGCTTTATATAATAACTTCCAATCCTACATTAACAAGCATGCTTGTTCTTTGTATGACCAATGCTTTTGATAATGAAAAATTTGATGAAGTAATTGAATTTTTACATAATCAAACTCAATTGTAATTATCTTGACAACATTATTTTAAAATGATAGAGTTTGAGATATACACTTCGTTAGTACACAGCCTTGATTTTTTAAGGCTGTTTTTATTTTAATATAATTAAAGATACATATTTATAATACATTATGCCAACTCATTTCGGCATCTGAGGTGTTGGGGTATAATAATGGGCTTTATGCGTTGCCACAGACCCGGCTAGACCCTGAAACCCGGGGTGACGGGCGGTAAAAAAAGAGGCTTAATCAACTAAGAAAAAGCCTCACATCTAACACAAAAAATAACAAACTTAATTCGTTGGAATTTTATCCAAAACACATCTTGCAGAGCTTCCGTATGAATCCATATGCGCGGTTTTACAATATAACGTGGTAGAAACCCCTGCGTGTATATGTCTTGAATAATGACATTTATCATCTTCGTTATAGGTTCCTGACCATAAATGGGAGGGTCCGCAAGCTCCTTCATAATCCACATGCTTACATTTATCTGCAAGATAATAGCAATGAACGGAACCGTGGGAAGCATCCCAATGATCACACAATTGCAGACCCGAAGTACCTTTATTCAAGGTAATTGAAGCAAAATTATTTGCCCAGCCGTTTATTTCATTTAAGCTTGGAAGTCTCCAAAGACCTTTAGTCCCTTCTATAGAATAATTTTGGCAGGAGATGTTGCTTGCAGACCATGTGCAAAGAGTTCTGTTGCAGCCGCTATAAGCTTTACTTGCATCTCCGTTGCCGATAGTGCCGCAATTGCCTGAGGTTTTTCCCATCCAACAGCAAGCATCCTGATAGCAAACAGAATTAACATCTATAATTCTGACATTTGGGTCTATATAAATATCGCCGATATTATATTTGGTTACACAAAGATTTTTATTATCCTGACCGTTATAAGCTTTATCTATAAAAATTGCATTAAATTTATCACAATCTGCCTGATTTTGGGGTTCTTTATAATCAGGCTTTTCTTTGGGCGGCTCTCCTGTTATGGTATCAATGACACAACGTGTACTAAATGCATATGTATTCCCATGCCCTAAAGATGTAATAAAATCGTCGTACATTATTAAATGAGCACCGATGCCTTGAGCGCCTTGGATTTCTTGATCGGCGGACCACAGGTAACCGGGGAAACAGTAGTTATTTTGAGCGGCACCTTGACATCTTTGTGCATAATTACATCTAACAAGTCCTTTATCACTATTTTTAGTTGTACAAAATTGTAACCCGTCTTTTCCTTTGTTGTTATTTAAAATATCTTTGTTGATTGCCCATTGTCCAAATTCAATATATTTTGGCAGTCTCCAACTGCCTTCGGGAGTATTGCCATTTGCTGTATATGCCTTGCAGGATAAATTTGCAGCATTCCATTGGCAAACAGTTCTGTTACAACCAGAATAATCAGCATCGGCATTCCCTGTTATTCCGCATTCTGATGAGGTATTGCCTTGCCAACAACAATTGCCGCTATCTGTACATGTTTGATTGACGGAAAGTTTTAAAACATTTGATGCAATTGCAATGTCTTTATCTCCGACATTATACTTTGTAACACATATATTTTTAGCTCCGCCATTCATCTCTTTTGGAATATATAATGCGTTCCATTTATCACAATCTTCCTTTGTAACAGGCCTTACCGACGGTTTAGCTTCTTCATTTTTTGAACTAAAGCTTCCGACTGTGATATCTGTAGCTTTAAGTTTCTTTGTAATAATCGGGGCAAAGGCTCTAATTAAAAGCGAAATTATAATCAAGCTTACTAAAAGCTCAATTAAGCTAAAAGCGTATTTTTTCATGTTATTTTCTTTCTTTTAAATTATTTCTAAAAATTTATATTACACCATGCTATTGATTATAGTCAATAGATTTTAATCAATAAGTTTATAAAATAATCTATATGGAACCTACTGACAAAGAAATTATGGACGGAAAAAAATTAACCCTGCTCAAGGCAGTAGGAAGAGCCGTTTATAAAAAACGAAGCGAAATCAAAAAAGGGATAAATAAATTTTCTTATGAATATGATATAGGAAATGGCCTTCTATCAAGGCTTGAAAACGGCAAAACCGATGTTAAAATCACAACATTATACAAAATTGCAAATGCTTTTGAAATGAAATTTACGGATTTTGCCACCCTTATTGAAAAAGAGCTTCCTAAAGATTTTGATTTTTATTTATAAATTCTTTCAATTATTTTATCTGTAATTTCATCTGTCGAACATAAAATATTACCGTTTGAAAAAATATCTTTTGTCCTATAGCCATCTTTTAAAACTTCTTTTACTGCTCTATAAATAGCATCACAAGCTTCTTTTTGGCCAAATGAATATTTAAGCATCATAGCAGCAGATAATATCGTTGCAATTGGATTTACAATGTTTTTTCCTTTGATATCAGGTGCAGAGCCGTGGATTGGTTCATACATAAAAGGAGTCTTACCATCACTCATAGAAGCAGAAGCGAGCATTCCTAATGAGCCTGCTATAGTTGAGGCTTCATCAGATAAAATATCTCCAAAGATATTGCCTGTTAAAATAACATCAAACTGTCTTGGGTTTAAAACAAGCTGCATTGCGCAATTATCAACATACATAAAAGATAATTCAATATCAGAAAATTCTTTTGAAACTCTTGTTGTAACTTCTCTAAATAATCTTGAAACGTCAAGAACATTGGCTTTATCTACTAAACATACTTTTTTTCTTCTTTTAGATGCAGCATCAAATGCCACACGCGCTATTCTTTCGATTTCATCTTCATCATAAATCATATTATTATAGCCGACTTTAATTTGCCTACCATCTAGTGTTTTTTTGGTTGAAATTCCTTTTGGTTCGCCAAAATAAACATCGCCTGTAAGCTCTCTTACTATCATTATATCGGCATCTTTTGCAATTTCGTTTTTAAGAGGAGATGAATCTAATAGTTCATCAAAAACAGTTACAGGACGAAGATTTGCAAAAAGATTAAGCGCTTTTCTTATCCCAAGCAATGCTTTTTCAGGGCGCAAGGAGGGCTCTAATGTATCATATTTCCAATCACCTACTGCCCCTAATAAAACAGCATCACTATTTAAGCAAGTTTCAATTGTAGAATTTGGAAGAGGGTGTCCCTCGATACCATAGGCGCGGCCTCCAATTGGGGCGTATGAATAATTAAATTTAATATCAAACACATCTGAAACTTTATCTAATACTTTTATTGCAGAAGATAAGATTTCATCACTTACGCCATCACCTTGTAATACTGTTATTTTTTTCATAATGCCACCTTTAATTAAATTTTAGTTTTTGTATAATTTACCAAACCGCCTGCTTGAATCAGGTTTTGAATTTCTTTTGGATAAGGCGGAAATGAATACTGTTTATTTTTTGTTTTATTTATTATTTTACCTTCTTCAAGATTGATTTGAATTTCATCATTTTCTTCTGTATCATTTTGGATTTCACTGTTTTCGATGATGACAAGACCGATATTAATCGCGTTTCTAAAAAATATTCTTGCGAAACTTTTTGCGATGACTGCTTTTATTCCTGATGCTTTTATTGCAAGAGGAGCGTGCTCTCTGCTTGAGCCGCATCCAAAGTTTTCGCCTGCAATAATAAAATCTCCTTCATTAACTTCTTTTGAAAAATTTTTATCAATATCTTCCATACAATGCATTGCAAGTTCCTTGGAATCCTTAGTATTCAAGTATCTTGCAGGAATAATAACGTCGGTATCAACGTTATCTGCATAAATCCAGTTTCTGCTCATTTGCTTTTCATCCATATAAACTATATACAATAACTATATTATAAATTAATATAAATATGCAAATGGGAATTATAAATTTTTTAATTAAAGATTATTTTCCCCACCAATAGGATATATTTTAGGCATAAAAAGGAGTAAAAAATGCAAGAAACAATTATTGAAACTGCTGGTAAAATTTGGGAATACCTTAATGAAAATGGTGAAGTAACTACAAAAAAAATGAACAAAGATTTAGGATTAAATGAAAACTTCACAAGCCTTGGTCTTGGCTGGTTAGCTCGTGAAGATAAAGTAAATTTCTCCAAAAGAGGTTCTTATACAAAAATTAGCTTAAGATAAGTATTTTTTAAGAATATGAAGAAGCACCTTGTCAAATATTTGACAAGGGCTTCTTTTTTTTAGACAATAGTATTAAAACGAAATAAATTATAGAAAAGGAAATAAAAATGGCTACACCAAAGAAAAGAACAGGCAAAGCAAGTCAAAATTCAAGAAGAGCAAACTGGAAAGGAACAATTCCTGCAACAACCATTTGCCCTAATTGCAAAGAAATTATCCCAACTCATACCGTTTGCCCTAATTGCGGTTGGTATAAAGATGGCATTGCTTCTCTAAAATTAAAAAACAAAGCTGAAATGAAAGTTGAAGAAGTTAAAGCTTCTAAGAAAAAAGCTGCAGCTGAAGAAACTGAACCTGCAAGTGAAGAAACCAAAGCAGAAGCTAAAGAAACTAAAACAGCAAAAGCTAAATCTGAAACAAAAACAACAACAAAAAAAGCTTCTACTACAGCTAAAAAACCTGCAGCAAAAAAAGCAGCTTCTACAACAGCTAAAAAAACAACAAAAGCTAAAACAATTGAAGAATAGACATAATAATTTTTTAAGGAAGATAGTATGACAAGAATTGCAGTAGATGCAATGGGTGGAGATTACGCACCTGGCGAGATTGTAAAAGGTGCCGTTTGGGCAGCAAAAGACTATAATGTACCAATCGAGCTAGTTGGCCAAATAGACAAAATTCAAGAAGTCTTGGATGAAATATCTAAAAAAGGTATCAAATCAACAAGAGGCGGGTATTTTGTCAGAAACATAAAGGTTGATTTATCAAAGCTTGATATCAAATTGACCCAGGCCGATGAAATAATTGAAATGGGCGAAGCTCCGGGTACTGCAATTCGTAAAAAGAGAAACTCTTCCATAGTTTTGGCAGTGGATGCCGTTGCTAAAAAAAGCTCCGATGCTGTTGTTGCAGCAGGCTCAACAGGAGCTGCTATGGCAAGTTCGTTATTTGGGCTTGGAAGATTAAAAGGAATTGAGCGTCCTGCAATTGCTGTTACTCTTCCTACCATGAAAGAACCTGTTTTATTGATTGATGCCGGCGCAAACAGCTCCTGCAGCGCTGAAATGCTCATGCAATTTGCAACAATGGGCTCAACTTTTGTTAAAAACGTATATAACAGAAAAAACCCAAAAATCGGTGTTTTAAATATAGGTGAAGAAGAAGAAAAAGGTAATCAGCTTGTAAAAGATACTTATAAGCTTTTAAAAGAAAATACTATAGGCTTGAATTTCATAGGGAATGTTGAAGGTAAAGAGCTTTTTCAGGGAAACGTAGATATTGTTGTTTGCGAAGGATTTGTAGGCAACGTTGCCCTAAAAACAATCGAAGGCTCCTCTATGATGCTGTTTAAACTTATTCAACAGGAATTTGGAAGAGATATTCTTTCAAAAATTGTCGGGCTTCTTGCAAAACCGTTTATGAAAAGAATTTATAAAAGAATAAACTACGAAGAATTTGGCGGTGCGCTTTTGCTTGGCGTTAAAGGAATTACCGTAATTTCTCATGGAAGAAGCTCCTGCTATGCAATTAAAAATGCTGTCCGCGTTGCAAAAGAGGCAGTTGAAGCAGAAGTTAATAAGAAAATTGCAGAAATTATCAACTAGCCAAATACAATAAAGGTGGAGGAAAAATGACAAAATTTGCATTCATATTCCCGGGTCAAGGCTCTCAAGCTGTTGGCATGGGCGAAGATTTATATAGTAATTTTAATGCTGCAAAAGAAATTTATGAACAGGCAAACAAAATTTTAAATAAAGATATTGCACAACTCTGCTTTAAAGGCCCTGAAGATGCCCTTAAAGAAACAATTAACGCTCAAAGCGCCATTGTTGCAACTTCAATTGCAGCATACAGCGCTTTTAAAAGTGTTTGCCCCGAAATAGAGCCTATATGCACACTTGGTCATTCATTGGGCGAATATTGTGCAATGTATGTTTCGGGCGTTATGGATTTTGAAACAACAATGAAAGCCATTCAAGAGCGCTCCAATTTGATGGATAAAGCAACAAAACTTTCTAAAGGTACAATGGCAGCCATTTTAGGAGCAAAAGATGAAGATATTCTATCTTCTGTTGAAGAAGCTTCGAACCTTGGACTTGTACAAGTTGCAAACTATAATGACCCGACTCAAACAGTAATCACAGGTGAAATTGAAGCTGTTAATAAAGCAGGTGAATTAATCAAAGAAAAAGGCGCAAGAAAAGTTATTCCTCTTGCTGTTTCAGGAGGTTTTCATTCCAAACTTATGAACAGTGCCACAGATGGTTTCAAAGATTTTGTTCAAACTTTGAATTTAAATGATGCAAAAATCCCCGTTATAACTAATGTTGATGCCAAAAGTACATTAAATAAAGAAGATTTCAGACAAAAAATGCCAAATCAAATCAATTCTTCCGTTATGTGGAAGCAATCTATTCAAAACGCTTTAAATAACGGGGTTGATTGCTTTATTGAATTTGGGCAGGGAAAAGTTTTAGCAGGGTTAAACAAGAAAATTTGTCCCGAAATTAAAACATATAATATCTTCGATATGCAAAGTTTGAATGAAGTTAAAGACGCACTTTTATTAGGAGTTTAATTTATGGAAAATGATAAAAAATACGCACTTGTTACAGGCGCATCCCGCGGAATTGGTAAGGCTTGTGCTATAGAGCTTGCAAAAGCCGGTTATAACATAATTATTACTTATGCAGGAAATACTGAAGCTGCAAATCAAACTATAGCTGAACTTAAAGCCTTAAATGTTGAAGCTGAAGCATATAAATTTGATGTTTCAAATAGCCAGGAAGTTGAACAAAATATTTCACAAATTATTGAAAAATACGGAAGAATAGATGTACTTGTTAATAACGCAGGTATTACAAGAGACGATTTATTTATCAGAATGACAGATGATAAATGGTTGGATGTTATAAATACAAACTTAAACAGCGCATTTTATGTGACAAAACCTGTTGTTAAATTAATGATGAAACAAAGATTTGGTTCAATCGTAAATACCACAAGCGTTGTAGGTGTTTATGGAAATATTGGCCAAGCTAATTATTCTTCTGCTAAAGCAGGCTTAATCGGCTTTACAAAATCCCTTGCTAAAGAACTTGGTGCAAGAAATATCAGAGTAAATGCCGTAGCTCCAGGGTTTATTGCAACAGATATGACAAAAGACCTTAAAAATGCTGATGAATATTTAAAATTAATTTCACTGAGAAGAATGGGTGAAGCCTCTGATGTTGCAAGTGCTGTTAAATTTCTTGCAGTTGATGCCTCTTATGTTACAGGGCAAGTTCTTGAAGTTGATGGCGGCCTTGTAATATAATATCAGTATGATTAAAAAATTTCTGATAGTTTCAACATTATTGTTCTTGGCTGCATTTGCCCAAGATTATGACCCATTAAAGGGTTTTAATGCCGAGCTTGGCGACTTTTCATCAAGAAGCACAATAATGAATAAAATGAATGGCACAAGCCAAATTACCCAAAATCAAATAAATGCCCTAAAGGAAAGAAAGCTTGCTCCAAATGCTCAATGCCTCAATGAACAAATAAAAAAAGGTAATATTGAAAACGTTGAAATGCTTCTTCAAAGCGGGGTTAGTCCAAATTCAACTTATTTAAGCGATTATCCTTCTTATGTTGCAGCAAAATATAAACAGGCAGATATTGTAAGACTTTTGGTTGAAAATGGCGCAAAACTTGATAGGGGCTTTTTTAGCGAACTATTTGAAGCAGTTAAAAATAAAGATAACGAGCTTGCGTTTTTCCTGATAAATAATGGTGCACGGGTGAATTATCAAGATTCTGTGACAAATAATACAATTCTGTCAATGGCGCTTAAAAATAAAATGTATGATGTTGCAAAGATTTTAATTCAAAATGGCGCAAAAGCAGATAATTTGTCTGTAAAAATCATAAAACAAAAAAAGCTCCAATGGATTGTTGAAGAGGCAAACGCTGCAAGATAGTTTTAAGGTTGCAGCTATATTAAAATTTACGTAACTTGTCACCTTCAAACTCGTTTCAGGCTCTAACAAAGTGTGGTAAAATATAAAATTTACCATTACATCCCAACACCTCAGATGCTGAAACAAGTTCAGCATGACAAATTAGAAAAACACGCACACTTAATGAGCTTATCTCACGTAGTGATTGTCTGAGGCCTTAGCCGAGTTGAGCGAAGTGAGTAAGCGAATTTAGTGTGCCTCTAGTAACTCACGAAATAACCAAGCCGAAGCTTCTTTCTTTTTGGTTCATTTTTCTTTCTTGCCATTCCGGCGACTGAGGGAGCAAGAAAGAAAAATGAACATAAGAAAATAGAAAGTATAAATTAAAGCAAACAGCTAAACATTTTGAAACTGGATTGCCGGCAATAAAAACCTATAACTACATCTTTTCAAATTCGTCTATCGCATAGACGAAAGCTTCAACAAGCTCTTTTGAATATTTTTTATCAGCATTTGCTTTGATTTCTTCTATTGCTTCAATTGGTGTGTAGGCTTTTCTGTATGGCCTATACGAAATCATTGCAAAGTAGCTGTCTACAATCAAAATAATCTGCGAAGTTGTAGGAATCTCCTGGCCTCTTTTTTTATTTGGATAACCGCTTCCATCCCAATTTTCGTGATGCTGTTCAATAATTGGTATAATATCTGAAATAGAAGTAATTGGTTTTAAAATTTCCTGTGCGCCAAGGACGGGATGTTTTTTGATTTCTGCTATTTCATCCTGGTTTAATGGTTCTGCTTTTTTAAGAATATTCTTTGGCATCATGGTGTTTCCGATGTCATACAAAAGAATTGCAACTTTTAAATTATCGACTTCTGATTTAGTCAAATTCATTTTCTTTGCAATTAAAGTTGCAAGCAGCACCTTATTTTTAGTACTTCCATCCTGATATAAAGGAAAGTATGATTTTGAAATAGCATCAACTATACCATACAATGTTTCATTTGCAGATGTTTTTGTTGCATCTTGCTCTTTGATTTGAAGTTTTTTAATAAGGTCTGAGGCAAGCTCTTTATTAAATGGAATTCTATGTTGGGTTAAAATATCAACAAAAGCATCAATTGCAATATCCTGCCAAGAAGAAGTCTTATCAGCATTTGCAAGGGTAACTTGATTTCTGCCTTTTTGTTTTGAAGTATACATCGCTTTATCGCATATTTCAAAAAGCTCATCTATATTTGTGGTTTGTTCTATAAATGTTGAAACTCCAAGAGAAGCAGTAATTCCGCCTTCAAGACCTTCTATAACAGAGCCTTCAATTGAGCTTCGAAGTCTTTCTGCTGCAATTAAACCGCCTTTGGCATCAATTCCAGGCAGTATTATAAAAAATTCTTCGCCGCCGTATCTTGCAGGGATATCAACACTTCTTGAATTATTAGTAATAGCGGCAGCTACAGCTGCAATTGCTTTATCTCCCGTAGAATGACCATATGTATCATTTATTGTTTTTAGATGGTCAAGATCAAGCCCTATCAGGCAAAATGGCTGCTTTGTTCTAAGCGAGCGGGTGGCTTCTCTATGAAGCGCATCTTCAAAAAATCTCCTATTAAATAAATTTGTGAGATGGTCTGTAACAGCCTGCCTTTTAACAGTTTCAAAAAGATTTGCAATTGTTATTGCAAGCTCTATCTGTCTTGCAAAAAGATTTAAGAAATTTAATTCATCATCTTTTAAAGCTTTTCTTGGAGAAAATACCGAAAGAAATCCCGAAAATTGGTTTTGAACGGTGATTGGAAGAATGATAATTGTTTTTACATCACATTCTTTGACAAAAACATCTATTTCTTCTTCATCAATGTTTCCGATATTATCTTTAATAAAATCACTCAAACTTACATAGTAGCTGATTTCTTTTTGTTTGATGGAATTTTCAATAATTCCGCCTTGTTTTGGGTACAATTTAAAATCATAAATATTATTTTGGGTTAAATTTCCCATTTTAATTGAAAAATCGTTTTCAAGATATGTTTTTAAAACATAACAGCTTTTATTTTCATCATATGCTTTTTGGGCAATAAAGCTATAAACATATCCAAATTCACCATACAAGCTTGAAACAATGGTTTCAAGTACGCTAGATAGCGGGCGGGAGCTGTTCATCATATCCCAAACTTGTTCTAAAGTTAGAAGGGTCTGATTTGCAAGACGCAATTCTTCTGTTCTTTGCGCAATTTCGCGCTCTAAAACAACATTTCTCTGATAAACCTCATAAACATCCTTGGTTTCTTCGTTTATTTGGCTTTCAACGTCTTTTAATTTCTTTGCTGATTGATGTATCCAATCTAAAATTCCCATGGCATTAATTATAACCTAATTTTTAGATATATGACAAGATTTTTAATAAAATTATGTAAAATAGTTTATATTGTTGATGAAAAAAAACCAAAAAATAGTGTATGCTATTGTTAAATTTAGTTAAATAAAAATGGAGTTAACACATGTTAATAGAAGAAGTTTTGGAATTAGCCGTCACCAAAAAAGCAAGTGACATACATATTTCAGCAGGCCTGCCTCCTATACTTAGAATAGATGGTAATCTTTTTAGGACAAATTTGCCTGTAATGTCAGCAGATGACGTTGAAACAATTATTTTCCCGATTTTATCCAACGAACAAAGAAGAGAATTAGAGCAAAATTGGGAACTTGATTTTGGCTACGGCCTTCACGGTCTTGGAAGATTTCGTGTAAATGTATATAGAGACAAAGGTGCTTACGCTGCAGCATTTAGAACAATTAATTCAACACCTCCGAATTTTGATGATTTGGGGCTTCCTGAAATAATCAGAAAAGTTGCCCAGCGTCCCCGTGGTCTTATATTGGTTACAGGTCCTACAGGTTCAGGTAAGTCAACAACTCTTGCAGCTATGATAGATTATATCAATTCAACAAGGGTAGAACATATTTTAACAATCGAAGACCCTATCGAATTTATTCACCAATCAAAAAAATGTGTAATTCACCAAAGAGAACTGGGTCAGGATACAAAATCTGTTACAAATGCCCTAAAAAGTGCTTTGCGTGAAGACCCCGATGTTATATTGGTCGGCGAAATGAGAGACCTTGAAACAATGCGTCTTGCTTTAACTGCAGCAGAAACGGGTCACCTTGTACTTGGAACCTTGCACACTTCAAGCGCTTCTCAAACAATAGACAGAATCGTTGATAGTTTCCCTGAAGTTCAGCAGCAGCAAATAAGATTGCAGCTTTCTATAAGCCTTGTTGCGGTATTTTCACAATGTCTTCTTCCAAAGCTTCAACCCGACGGAACCAAAAAAGGAAGGGTTATGGCACAGGAAATCATGGTTGTAAATTCAGCAATTTCAAATCTTATCCGTGAGCAAAAAACAGCGCAGATTTATTCCGCTATTCAAACAGGCAGCCAAGCAGGTATGCAAACGCTTGATATGTGCCTAAAAGAACTTGTAAGGCAAAAACTTGTTGATGTAGATGATGCTATTACAAAAGCACAAAGACCGGATGATTTTAAACGTTCTCTTGGAATTATGACCCATGGAAGCGTAATTTAATCAAATTACTATACAAAATAAAAAACCTCCGGTTATTCGGAGGTTTTTTTATTGGCAAAATTTTATATTTACATCTTTTATATAATAAACCGGAATTAAAGGATATCAAGCTATATGAAAATATTACCTGTGAATTTAAGTAATCTAAATAATTTTAATAATTACAAAAGAAATAAAGTATCTTTTACAAATACGCCTAATTTTGAAGGCAAAATCAAAGATATCTTCAAAAGAAGAGAGACAAGCACCTTAGAAGAGCAGGAAAAAAGCAAAGAAATTGAAATTTTAACAGGTGAATTATATAGAGAATCCAAAGATACTCCTAAGATGGCAAAAGATTACTACAAAACCCTGAAAGCTTTTTACAAACTTGGAAGTGAAAATAAATTTAGAGGATATATCCCATTGAATGAGAAAAATAAAGAATTTCTTGTATTTTCAGATTTTGATAAAGAAACAAAGCTTCCAAATAAAGTTGAGCAGATTTCTATGAAGGATGGAATTAAAGCACTACTGGCTTTTACAATTATTTCAGATGAATTTGGCTTATTTTCGGTAGAAGATTATAGAAAAGACGATTCTATAATAACCACACAGGCAAAAAACAATAGAATAATTCATACCATGACTATGAATAAATTCACAAGACAAGCTAGTGAAATGGTACCTTTAGCTAAAGATAAATTTTTCTATTCACAAGGTAAAATGGATGATGATAATAAAATTGAATCAGTTTTGGAACTCAATTTTGATAGCGAAGATTCTAAATGCAGCTATAGAGAACTTATTGATGGTGTTTGGCAGGAATATAAGTTCAATAGCAGCAAAGATATATGGGTGAAAGCTTAAAATTTGTTATTTATTATTTAGTATTGGAAGCTAAAATCATTACAACGTTTCTACCTTCAATCATAGGTTTCTTTTCAATCATGACAGGTTCGTTTTCAAATTCAGCCTGAAATTTGTTGATTAAATCCATTGCAAGGTGGCTATGCTGCATTTCGCGGCCTCTTAGCATGATTATAACTTTTACTTTATTTCCCTGAGCTAAAAATTTCTTTGCAGCTTTAAGACGCACTTCATAATCGTGAACATCTATTTTATAGCGCATTTTAACTTCTTTAATATCAACAACATGTTGTTTTTTCTTTGCTTCTTTTGCGCGTTTTTCGTTTTCATATTTGTATTTGCCCCAATTTAAAATTTTGGCAACAGGCGGGGCTTGATTAGCAGATACAACAACTAAATCTAAATCTTTTTCTTTGGCCATTTGTAAGGCTTGTTTGGTTGGCACCAATCCGTGGTTATTGCCTTCATCATCTATTAGTCTTACTTCTTTTGCCCTGATCTTCTCATTTAATAATTCATTTTGAGAACGGTTATCTCTGTTAATTGTTATATCTCCTTTTATTTTCTACTTTCTTATTTTATTTATACCACGCACAAAGGATTTTGTACAACAGGCATCAATATTAATCAAACAATTTTTGTATTTCAGAGGGCTTAAAGATGCCATATTCTGTGATAATGCCTGCTATAAGCTCATTTGGTGTAACATCAAAAGAAGGATTTATAACATTTACTTTATCCGTACAAACAGGTTTATCATTTACTATTGTAACTTCTTGCTTTCCTCTAAGTTCTATTACAATTTCATCGCCTGTTTTGATATCAGGGTCAATTGTTGATTTTGGAGCTGCAATATAAAAAGGAATATTATGGTATTTGGCTGCTATTGCTACCATATATGTACCGATTTTATTTGCACTATCCCCGTTCAGTGCGATTCTGTCTGCTCCAACTACAACTACATCAATCTTGCCTTGTTTCATAAAATAAGCCCCCATTCCATCTGTAATAAGGGTTGTATCTATATTATCAAGGGTAAGTTCATATGTTGTAAGCCTTGCCCCCTGCCCTCTGGGTCTTGTTTCATCAGCAAAAACTTTAATAGTATTATCTTTTTTATAGGCAGATCTTATAACGCCAAGTGCCGTTCCATAGCCTACTGTTGCCAATCTTCCTGCGTTACAGTGAGTCAAAATTCCTGCTCCTTTTGGAATAATTTCACTTCCAAAATCGCCGATTTTTTTATTTATTTCAATATCTTCATTTTCAAGTTTTATAGCATTTTCAATTAAATTTGAAATGGTTTCATCAATATTATTAAAGTTATCTAAAATTTCAAGCTGTTTATCTATTGCCCATTTTAAATTAACAGCCGTTGGGCGCGAAGATTGGATATACTGCGCTTTTTTTTGAATTGCAGCTTTAAAACTATTAAAATTAGAATTATCTTTTTCTTCAATTGCTGCAAGAACAACCCCATGGGCTCCTGCAATACCTATTGCCGGCGCTCCTCTTACAATCATTGTTTTGATTGCATTATACATTTCATCTGTTGTTTTTATGTCGATTTTTTTATATTCATAGGGAATGACTGTTTGATCAATCATCCTTGAATGTCCGAAATTACCTTGTCTAATCCATTCTATTGTTTTATCTTCAATCATTTTTATTGTTCCTCTTTATTATTTTCAATCTTATCTTCCAGTCTTTCAAATATCCAGCCTATGCCCATAGCAGAAATTGAATTAGTCAGGGCAAAAACAAAGCCTGTGACAAAAACTATTATAAAAAACAACCAAAAACCCATTGAAAGCATATCGGGAATTCCATAAGAATAGTAGTTTTCTTTTAAAATTGCTTTTAAAATGCAAACCATCGGAGAAAAAGAAAGAAAAAACCCGATTGTAGAGATAAATCCGATTAAACTTCCATAAATTGTGCTGTCTTTTGTTGTTATTATTTTAAAATTTTCATCTTTTTTCAGGTATAAAATAACGCTTAATGATGAAAAAAACATAAGAAAAAATAGTGAATACCCTATCATATCAGGCAAAAGTGCTACAAATCCCACAATTAAACCAAGCGCTATTGCAAGAAGGCTTATTTTTCTAATTAAAATAATATTCATTATTTTTTCCTTATACTCTTTGAAATCTTGTATTTTGCGCATGGCAAATTGCAAGCGCGACTGAATCTATTGTATCATCTAATTTAATATTTTCATCAAGCTTAATATAGTTTTGAACCATCATTTTAACCTCGCTTTTATCGGCTCTTCCGTGACCTGTTATAGTTTGTTTTACAACAAGAGGAGTGTATTCGAAAATATCAATATTATTTTGTTGAAGTGTAACTAAAATTACTCCCCTTGCCTGTGCTACAGGTATTATTGTTTTTTGGTTCTTGAAGAAAAAAAGCTGTTCTATGCTTGCGCAATCAGGTTTATATTTTTTAATTAAAACATCCATATCGTCTTTTAGTTCTAAAAGCCTTTTTGGATGAGGAGCGGATTTATCCGTTTGGATAGAGCCGCTTTTAATAAGATTAAAACTATCTTGTTTTTCTAAATATTCTACAAAGCTCCACCCTGTTATACCAATACCCGGGTCTATTCCTAAAATCAACATAATAATAACGATATAATATTATCCTTGTATTTGTCAAAGATGTTAATAAAATTGCTATTATTGCATTTTTTGGATAAAATTATACTATGCTAGATTTAAATGCTAAATACGAAATAACTTCTTATTGTGTCGGCGATACCAAAGCAGGCACCAAAATGGGCAAAATGCAATTAAAAAACCTTGAAAATGCCTCAACTTTAAATTGCATTTTATGGGAAGAAACTATAAATAGAATTCCTGAAATTTCTACAAGAATAGGAAACATAATTAAAATCACAACAGGAAGCTATAATGAAAAATACAACAACTGTCTTATAACTAATTTTGATGTTCTTGAACAGGCAATTTTAGGACTTGAAGAAGATAAAAGACAGCAGTACTTCGATAAACTTATTGAAACAGTAGAAGCTTTTAAAAATGACGAATTAAGAAATTTTGTTTTGGATATTTTAATTTCAAATAAAGATAAGCTTCTTGTGGCTCCTGCAGCTAAGCAAATGCACCACAACTACATAGGAGGCCTATTGGTTCACACTGTAGAATGTGTTGATATTTTAAAAAGTATTTTTCCAAACATCAAAAAGAATTTAAATTATGATGAAACCATGGCTGCTGCAATACTCCATGATATCGGAAAACTTTTTGAATATGATATTAATGTTGAAAGCGGAGTCATAGACTATAACGAGCAATTTTTGAAAGATTGGCTTTCTCATTCACAGTATGGCTATAGCTTGTGCATGTCAAAAGGATTTAAAAAAATTGCAAAAATGATAGCTTCTCATCACGGACGCGCTGACTGGGGTGCTATGATTGATTTGGCAGAAAGGGATTTAGAGCCTTTTTATTATATAATTCATCATGTTGATGATTTGAGCGCAAAATTTGGAATGACAAGCGTAAATGATTTAAAAAATATTTAATCTTGGATATAAAAGGATAGAAATGTATGAAAATATTTAGAAACTTATTATTACTTTTAACTGTCTTGAGTTTTAATTTTGCATTTGGCGCATATCAATTATATGCTGATATAAATGGCATAAATATTCCCTATGGAACAAAGCTTCAACTTACAATGGCGCAAAATGTAACAACTCTTCAGGCTGCTCAAGGTGATATGTTTAAAGCGTATTTAAGCAGGGATTTATATGTAAATAATAAGCTTGTACTTCCTAAAAACACGATTTTTAGAGGAACAGTTTCTGATATTAAATATTCAAAATCATTATCCCGCCCCGCTTCAATTACTTTGATTCCCGATCATTTGGTTGCAAAAAACGGCTCACAAGTGCCAATTAATTCAGGGATTTCAACAAATTTTCAATATATTTTAAAACCTGATGGTTCCCTAACTACAAACGGCAACTACTTTAGGGCTGTTGCAAGAGATGTTAAAAAAGCAGGTCAAATTGTCCCAAGAACAATTAAATGGGGGCAAACTTCGGATGATAATTTATTTAAAGGTGCAAAATTTGTTTTTGTTCCTCTGGCAGTAGTCGGCGGATCTGTCGCTTGTGTTGGTTCAAGCGTATATAGCACCGTTGCTGATTTATTCAAAAGAGGCGATGAAATCATAATCAAAAAAGGTGCCGTTTTTGATATTATAATTCTATCTAATCTTGAAATACCGACCTAACCATTCAAATTAGAGTTATTTAAAAGGTTTAAAATTGCAAAAAGTCTTAGACGAAATAAAACAAATTTTAATTAAAAATAATCTTTCTCTTTCAACTGCTGAAAGCTGCACAGGAGGACTTATCAGCTCTTATTTGACTGATATCGACGGGGCAAGCAATTTTATTTTTCAAAACTTGGTAACCTATTCTAATGAAGCAAAACACAGGTATTTAGGCGTTCAAAAAGAAACTCTTGAAAAATTTGGCGCAGTAAGTATTGAAACTGCCTACGAAATGTCGCAGGGACTTTTAGAATTAGCAGATACATCCATTGCAACAACAGGGATTTTAGGTCCAACCGGAGGGTCGAAAGAAAAACCTATAGGGCTTGTTTATATTTCTTTTGGTTATAAAAAAGACAACAAAAAACAAATTGAAGTTATAAAATATATTTCTCCAAAAAAAGGCCGCCATAATATCAAAGTTGATATAGTGGAGCATGGTTTAAAAGGTTATCTTAAATACTTAAAAAATATTACAACTTTGCTCGATTGATAAAATAATTTTATAATATTTTTTATGAATATTGCCTTATTAGATAATTCAAATTCAAAAGAGGTTATTTTGTCTATTTTAAATGAAATAGATGGAATTAACCACATAGAGCAGATAGAAGATTTTGATAATATTAATTTCGATTTTGACATTGATATTATAATTTTTGATGTTGAAAGTAAAAATATTGAAGAAAAAATTGCAAAAATTAGAAATTTATATTCAACAAATAAAAACATATATCTGGTAGCAGCTTCATATGAGATTAATTCAAATCTCGTTGTTCAAATTTTAAAAGAACAAAATGTTAAAGAATTTGTCTTAAAACCTGTTGTAAAGCCAATTTTAGAAAATGCAATAAGAAAAATTGAAGGTATTAAAAATAATACTTCTTTAAAAAAAGCAAATACAATCAGCGTTTTTTCAAATAAAGGCGGGGTCGGAAAGACATCTTTAGCGATAAATACAGGATACGAGCTTAGTGTCCTTTCAAAAGGAAAAGTCTGCCTTATAGATTTAAATTACGGACAAAGCTATTCATTTTTGAATATAAAACCAAAGTTTGACCCTGATTATATAGTTTCAAACATCGAAAAATCCGATGAGAAACTATTTTTCTCATTGATAGACAGATACAAAGATTCTTCATTTTATTTGTTTTCGCCATCGAACAGCTTAGATAAAGTATATAGTGAAGATACGCTTATCAAAACGATTAATTACTTTAAAACATTTTTTTCTTATATCATCATAGATTTGCCTTCAAATGTTGATAAAAAGACGGCTTCTCTTATCCTAAATTCCGATATGACATTGCTTGTTTTGATTTATAGCCTTGCTTCAATTAAAAATACAAAGCAGTGTTTGGAATTTTTTGAAAATATTTCATATAACAAAAATAAAACAAATCTCATACTAAACAGATTTAAAGAAGACAATTCTTTGACTATAAAAGAAATTGAAAAAGAACTTGGAAAAGAGATTTTTAATAAAATTCCAAATAACTATATAACTTTAAATGATGCGATAGAAAGATGTATGACACTGAATGAAACAAATCCCAATTCAAACATCTATAAAGCATATAAAAAGCTTGCATCTGATATTATGAATGTCGATTTTGAAGATTTGAGAAATGAAACAACCATAATAAACCACGGGATTTATAATTTAATTAGAAGGATGGGAGATTAATGTCACTTAAAGAAAGACTTGTCGTAAAAGAGAATAAAACTGTCCGCCTGCATCCAAATGTTGTTCATAACATTGAAAAACTCAAGGAAAACGCTTCAATCAAAAATCAAAAAGATGATTTTGATATTTTAGAAGAACTTTTTCAAGACGAAGATGTAACCTATATTTATATTAATGGCGCAAAAAATATTTATATTCACAAAAAAGGAAAAACTTTTAAATCAAACCTTGCTTTTGTTGATGACACGCGCTTGATTTCTATTATACAGGCTTCTTCAAAATTAAGAGGATTGGAATTTGATGAAAATCATCCTTATGTTGATTTTAAAATTTCAGATGGGATTTTTCTAAATGCCACAATGCCCCCTGTTTCAAATGTTCCTGTTGTAAATATTAAATTTTATAGAGAGCATTTTGCAAAAATTTCAAAGTTTCTATCAGATAGGGCAATTTCAAAAGAAATAGCGCTGACCCTTGGAGCAATCATATCTTTAAAAGAAAATATCTTAATAATCGGAAAGAAAAATACATTTAAAACGACTCTTTTAAGTGCTCTGGCTAAAAACCTCGGCAAAAACGCAAGAGGTATAATAGCAGATAGCAGAGATGAAATCACTTTTTCTTCTTATTTAAAGGAAAATAAAAACAGGGATTTTCCTTGTGATTTTGAAAATTTTACACACTATAATCTTGCTTTAATTAAAAAGAATTGCGATAAAGAGTTTTTGCAAGGCACCCTAAATTCAATTATAGCTTGTGATTGTGATAGAATATTTTTCAATAGTCCCGACGACGATACGATTTTTTATATTCTTCAAAAGCTCGAATACGGGCAAAAAGGTATCGTAATGACTTTAGAAGCCGATAACCTCGATGATGCCTTAGAAAGACTCACAACAATACTTTTAAAGAATTATCCTTATCTTTCTTATAAAAAAGCAAAGCTTCTTGTAACAAAGCTTTTTGATATAGCGCTTGTCTGCGATTTTGATGAAAGCGGAAAAAGAAAGCTCACATACGTTACCGAAATGTATAATGAACACGGAATTATGGAAGTGAATGATATTTTCTTTTCAAATCCGATGGGCGAACAACAATCAGGAGGCTTCACACCAAGATTTTATAAAAAACTTGATATTAATTTTATTCCGATTGGTTTAAATATTTTTGATGTAAATTACAGACACACATATGATAAAAGCTTTGAAACTATTGAAGATATTCCATATAAAGTATCTAATCTTGAAAAGAAAGAAAAAGAACTTAATGACGAAATTACAAGAATAAGAGCCCTAAAAACAAAAACAAACAGCCAAATGACAAAGCTTGTTACAAGAAATTTGGAAAAATTGAAAGAAAAAGCACAGCAAAATGCGGCAAAAAAAGCAAAAGATATAAAAATAACCGATAAAATCGAAAAAATAAACTCCGTTGATTTAGAAAAAATTTCACTTGATAACTTTGAAGATGAATAATCAAAAATATGAAAAATTAATGAAAAAATGTTTTGCTTTGGCTAAAAAAGGCAAAGGAAAAGTTGAACCTAATCCTTATGTGGGGGCAATTATTTATGATGAAAAAAAAGATGAAATATTATCTTTTGGTTATCATAAAAAATTTGGATTTGCCCACGCAGAAGTTGATGCGATTAATAATTTAAAAGGTTCTTGCATAGGTAAAACAATAATTGTTAATTTAGAACCCTGTTTTCATTATGGAAAGACGCCTCCTTGCGTAGATTTGATTATAAAAAAAGGTTTTAAAAAAGTTGTTATATCAAATATTGACCCAAATATCAAAGTCCGAAGGAAAAGCGTTGAAAAATTAAAACAAGCAGGAATTGAAGTTAAAATAGGGATTTTAGAAAAAGAAGGAGCCGAATTAAATAAGGTTTTTTTCAAAAATATGACCCGAAAAATGCCCTATGTAATGATGAAAACTGCTGTTACAATGGATTCTAAAATCGCTCTTTCAAATGGAAAATCAAAGTGGATAACAGATGATTATTCAAGAAATTTTGTTCAAAAGCTAAGAAGCAGCTATTGTGCGATAATGAGCGCATCGGGGACGATTTTAGCTGATAATCCGAGGTTGAATGTTCGATATAAAAATAAGAAGTCCCCGAAAAGAATAATTTTTGATCCTAATAACAAAATTCCTCTTGATTATAATGTTTTTAATGATGATGTTGAAGTTATTTTAATTAATAATTCAGATATAAAAGCGCCATCGCATGTTCAAAAAATCAGCTTCGATGGGGATTTTGAAGCTCTATTTAAAAAACTATATGAAATGGGCATTTATTCTGTTATGATTGAAGCAGGCAAAGGCTTAAACACTGAATTATTTAAAGCTAAAATTATAGATGAGATTAATCTTTTTATGGCGCCAAAGATTTTTGGCTCGGGGATTAGTTTTGTAGATAATATTGAATTAAATGAAATTGAAGATTGCATTAAACTAAAAGATTTAAAAATAAAAAAACTGAAAAATGATTTATTGGTTAATGCCAAAATAGGCTAAAATAGATAAGTAAAAAGGAAAAAGAATGAAAATATTAGTAATAAACGGTCCAAATCTTAATATGCTGGGTACCAGAGAACCCGAAATCTATGGCACAACAACACTTGAAGATATTAATAATTCTCTTGTTGAATTTTCAAAGACAATTTCTGATGATATTGAGCTTTCTTTTTTCCAATCTAATTTTGAAGGCGAAATTGTTGAAGCCATTCAAAAAGCAAAAGGCAATTTCGATGGCATCATAATTAACCCTGCAGCCTATACCCACACAAGCATTGCTATAGCAGATGCTATAGCTGCTGTTGATATTAAAGCAGTTGAAGTGCATTTATCGAATGTTCAGGCAAGGGACGATTTTAGAAAAATTTCTTATAGTGCGCCAAATTGCATAGGTGTTATTCAAGGCTTTAAAACAGATAGCTATAAGCTTGCACTATTAGGGCTTTATGGCTGTTTAAAATAACTATGAAAGAATTTGATTTTTTAAATATAATATCAAAGAATTTATCAGATAGCTCTTTTCTTGGAGACGATTGCGCTTGTCTAAAAGATTATAACCTTGTTCTTTCAACGGATACTTTGGTTGAAGATGTTCATTTCAGTTTTCGCTATATGACAATAGCAGACGTTGCTAAAAAAGCCCTTGCGGTCAATGTTTCTGATATTTTAGCATCAGGTGCCAAGCCTAATTATGCCCTAATTTCACTAAGCGGCAAATTAGATAGCGAATTTATAGATGAATTTTATTTGGCACTAAATGAAGAAACTCAAAAATACAACCTTAAAATAATAGGCGGCGATTTAACAGGCGGCAATAAAATTTCAATTACTGTTACAATACTTGGAGATACAAAAAATCGAAATATCTCAAAAAGAAGCAGCGCTAAAATAGGCTATATTATAGGGGTAACAGGCTCTTTTGGCTATAGCAAAAAGGGGTTGGATGATATTCAAAAAGGATTGGAAAATAAATATACGAAATTTCATAAATACCCGATATTATATCCAAAAATATCTGATTTTATCGGTTTAAATACCAAAAATCCCTATGCAATGATGGACGCTTCCGACGGACTTTTTGATTGCCTGTATCAAATTTCATCTAAAAGCAAGGTGAAAGCAAGTATAGAATATAAAAAAATTCCAACCGATATTGAAGATAAAAATACGGTTTTATTTGGAGGGGAAGATTATAGCCTTGTTTTTGCAATGGAAAAAGATGATTTTTTGAATTTGAAAGAAAATTTTAAACAAGAAGTCTTTGAAATCGGTATAATCCAAGAAGGTACAGGCGTTTTTGCGGATAATATTGAAATAAAAGAAAACAAAAGCTTCAGGCATTTTGAATAGATTTTAATTGCTATAAGGATTTTGCTGCACCACTTGGAAAGAAGCTAAACAGCCCGGTTCCAAATTGTATACAAACCGATATTAATACATCGGATTATTTATTAGTTGTAATTAAAATTATCCCGCACAATGACACAACTTCAGTTCATAAAATTTCCATTATTTAATAATTAATGTAAAATATAAATAATCAAACAGGAACAAATTTATGATAACACCTGAACAATTGCAAATTAAAAAACCAAATAAAAAGCTTTTAGAGCAAATGAATTCGGTGGATTTAAAGGAAGAGACCATCTTTGAAAAAGAGTCCTTTTTCCATAATTTAAAAGTGGTTAAAAGTCCTGTCGGGATTTTTTTAAAATACCTTGAAACCTATCAGGCAGGCTTTATAAATACAAAATACTATAAAGGCAACCTGCCTTATATAAATTACTTTTTAATCCCTTATTTGATGAATAAAAATATCAAAGACATTTTATTCATAGGATTTGGCTCAGGAAGAATTATCAATCAATACGAAAAAATCTTTGAAAATCTAAAAAGAATTGATATAGTCGATCTTGAAGAAAATATCTTTGAAATAGCACACAAATATTTCGATTTCAGGCAGAGTAAAAAACAAAATTTCTTTCTTCAAGACGCTATAATTTATCTTAAAACAACAAAGAAAAAATACGATTTAATTGTTGTTGATGTCGCCGGAAACATTGGAATTGATGAAAGATTTATAAGCGATGAATATTTTAGCCTTATTAAAGACCATCTTAAAAGCAAGGGTATTTTTGTATCTAATATGCCATCAAGCAGGAATATAAAAGAAAGCAAATTCAGCCAAGACCTGATTAAAAAATATAAAAGGCATTTTGAATTTCTTAATTTATATAATGGCGAAACCTCAAATAAAATCTTTTATAAAACGTTTTTTAATATAGATGAAATTATCCTTGATATAACAAATTTGATTATAATTGCTTCAAATAAAGCACAAAAACTATCTAAGGATTATTTAAAAATACAGGATTTAGGAATTGATATCGAAAGCTATATTAAAGACAAAATAGATTAATAGTGTTTGTTTTTAGCATGCATTCTTGCAATTGCTTTAGATAGAGAAATCTGTGCTCTAAATATATCAAGATCGTCTTCTTTAGCTTGAAGCCTTGCCTGTGCCCTTTTATAGGCCTCATTTGCTCTTGTTTCATCAATATCTGCATCTAATTCTGCAATATCAGTCAAAATCGTTGCCTGATTATTTTCAAATTGCAAAATGCCGCCCATAGCGGTAAAGCAAGTAGAAACACCATCTTTAACGAATTTTCCAACCCCTATATCAAGCGCACAGACAATAGGCAGATGATTTTTTAAAATCCCAAGATGCCCGTCTGTTGCTTTAACATAAAGCTCATCGATATCATCTTCGACAACAATTTGTTCGTGGGTTATTATTTTTAAATGTATTGTTGTATCTTGTGTCATTTATCTGTCCTTAGGCTTCAACAAGGCTCATTTCTTTGGCTTTTTCAAGCACATCTTCAATGGTGCCTGCCATATAAAAGGCTTGTTCGGGGACATTATCATGGACACCTTCTATAATTTCTTTAAAGCCTTTTATTGAATCGGCAAGTTTAACATATTTACCTTTGTTTCCGCTGAATTGTTCTGCCACAAAAAATGGCTGGGACAGGAATTTTTGAATTTTTCTTGCGCGATTTACGGTCAATTTGTCTTCTTCAGATAATTCATCCATCCCCAAAATTGCAATAATATCCTGCAGATCCTTGTATTTTTGAAGAATTTCAAGGACTGATTTTGCAACATCATAATGTTCTTGTCCGATTATTTTAGGGTCCAATGCGCGGGAAGAACTTTCCAAAGGATCCGCTGCAGGATAAATCCCTAAAGAAGCGATACTTCTTGAAAGTACGGTTGAAGCATCCAAATGCGTAAATGTTGTTGCAGGAGCAGGATCGGTAAGGTCATCGGCCGGCACATAAACTGCTTGAACAGAAGTAATTGAACCATCTTTAGTTGAAGTTATTCTTTCTTGAAGTTCGCCTACTTCCTGCGCTAATGTAGGCTGATAGCCTACAGCAGAAGGAATTCTTCCCAAAAGCGCCGATACTTCGGAACCCGCCTGAACGAAACGGAAAATGTTGTCTATAAATAACAAAACATCTTGTTTCGTAACGTCTCTAAAATATTCAGCACAAGTCAAAGTAGAAAGACCAACACGCATTCTTGCACCCGGAGGCTCATTCATCTGCCCGTATATAAGAGCAACTTTATCCAAAACGCCCGATTCTTTCATTTCATTATACAGGTCATTTCCTTCGCGGGTACGTTCGCCGACTCCGCCAAACACAGAAACACCATTATGGGCTGATGCTATATTGTGGATTAATTCCATAATAAGAACTGTTTTTCCAACTCCTGCACCTCCAAAAAGCCCGATTTTTCCGCCTTTTTGATATGGCATAAGAAGGTCAATTACTTTAATACCTGTTTCAAGTATTTCAATTTTTGTATTTTGTTCTGTTAATTTAGGGCTGGGTCTGTGTATCGGGAATTTTTCCTGTGCTTTTATTTCGCCCATATTGTCGACGGGTTCGCCTAGAACATTCATAATTCTTCCTAAAATTTCTTTCCCAACGGGAACTTTTATAGGTTCTGATGTGTTTATAACATCCATATCTCTTTTAAGCCCGTCTGTAGAAGACATTGCAACGCAGCGGACAGTATTTTGCCCCAATAGCTGCTCTACTTCAAGAGTGGTTTTGTTTCCATCTTCATTTATGATTTCAAGCGCATCATAAATTTCAGGAAGCACACCGCTTTCAAATTGAACGTCTATAACAGGACCGATAATTTGAACAATTTTTCCGATTTTGTTTTTGTCTTGCATAAAATAAACCCGCTCTTATAAATACTTTCTATCTATAGATTATAACGAAAATGAAGTTTTTACAATTAGTTTACAAAGTGGAAGAAAGGACATATCTTTAAATTGATGTATAGTTATTTCATTGTAAGGAGAGCTTTACCCGACGCGGTAATCCAAGACATTGATGTGGGTTATGCAGACACCTTGGAGCTGGACTGCTTCATTCCTCGCAGTGACGAATTAGGAAGCTTTTAAAAAAAGAGGTCTGAAAAACTTCAAACCTCGTAATCTAACACAAAAAATAACATGAAAACTTTACATACTTGAATAGTCCAATCCGTCATACACGCATCTTGCACTAAAAGCATAGGTATTTGCATGTTCACTATTTGGTATAAAATTATCGTACATTGTAAAATATTTATTGGTCCCTCCGGAAGTGCCTGTCCATAAGTAATTTGGATAACAGTAACTGGCAGAACCCGGGCAATAACTTGCATAATAACATCTTACATATCCTGAGCGGATTTCTGCGGAGCAAAGCTGCAGTCCGTCTTTACCTCTGTTATTATTTACAATTTCCTGGTAATTTCTCATATTTGCAAGTTCGCTGTTGGTAGGAAGTCTCCAATATCCTGCTTTGGTTCCGCCTACGCTATGAGCTTTACAGGCGGCATTCGCTGCATCCCATTGACACACTGTTCTTGTACAACCTGAATAATCAGCTCCCGAATTTCCAACCATGCCGCAATAACCCGGATCAGCAGTCACTCCCGCCCAACAGCATTTTGGAGAATTACTGCAGGTTTGACCTGCCGCTATTTTACTGTAACCGCTTGGTAATTTTGGTCCCGAACCGCCTGAGCCGCCATCACCTACATTAAATTTAGTTACACATAGATTTCTCATTCCGCCTGCGTGTTTCTTATGTACAAATATTGCAACTAATTTATCACAATCCGCTTGGCTTTTGGGTTCATCTTCGGGAGCATTTTTGTCATCATAATCCGTTACTTCTTCGACTTTTCGAACAGTTCCATCATACACGCATCTTGCACTAAAAGCGTAACTACCTGCGTGATCACCTGCTCCTATAAAATTATCATATATTACGGAATATTTATTAGTTTCGCCAGAAGTTGATGACCACAAATAATTTGGATAACAATAACTTGCCGAACCCGGACAATAACTTGCTTGATAGCATCTTACGTAACCGGAGCGAAAATCGGCTGAACAAAGCTGCAAGCCATCTTTACCTCTATCGTTGTTTATAATTTCCTGATAATTCCCCATACTTCCAAGTTCCGCTTCAGTAGGGAGTCTCCATGCACCTGCTTGTGTTTTTCCTCCTGCAGTCCACATTAAGCAAGCTTCGTTTGCAGGGTTCCAGTTGCAAAGCGTTCTTTTGCACCCCGAATAATCAGCTCCTGCATTGCCTGTTACACCACAAGCAGTTGTCTCTGCCGTTTGTCCTTTCCAACAGCAATAACCGGGTTGAGAACATTTTTGCCCCGAGCTCATAATATAATTATTGTAAGCAGATGGAATTGTAGGACCTGAACCGCTTGGACCCGAGTCTCCCACATTATATTTACTTACACATAAATTTCTGCCGCTTCCTGCGTATTTTTTATGTACGAATATAGCAGTCAATTTATCACAATCCGCCTGGCTTTTTGGTTCATCTTTAGGAGCATTACTATCGTCATAGCCACTTAAATCTTCGCTATAATTATCAGCTTTTGTGATGCCGTCATATACGCATCTTGCACTGAAAGCATAAGTTGAATCATGACCTGTTGTTATACTAAAATTATCATACATTGGTATGTGTTTACTAATATCAGTTGCGGTAGACGACCACAAAAAATTTGGATAACAATAACTTGCCGAACCCGGACAATAACTTGCTTGATAGCATCTTACCAAGCCCGCACCTGTACTGCTTGAACACAACTGCAAACCGTCTTTTCCTTTGTTATTATTTATTTCATTTTTATAAATAGACCAGGTGCTAAATTCAGCACTCGTTGGAAGCCTCCAGGCACCAACAGCTGTGGCACCAAAAGCGTTATATTGCCTGCAGGCAGCATTTGCCGCATCCCAATTACAAACAGTTCTTGTGCAACCGGAGTAATTTGCTCCTGCATTTCCATCTATACCACAAGCAGTCGTCTCTGCAGTTTGTCCTTTCCAGCAGCAAGCACCTGCCTGAGGACAACTTTCACTATTTGCACCAAGCACTTTGTATGTATTTGGTATCGGAGGTCCAAACCCGTCAGGACCTGCGTCTCCTACATTGTATTTAGAAA
>CANENE010000013.1 GCA_947428835.1 uncultured bacterium
TAAATCAGGAAATCAGGCAAATTGCAAAAGATAAAACCAAACATCATATAGTATTATTAGAATCTTTTGATGACATTATGTATAATTCAAACATAGGAATTAGGGAAGATGGCGCACCAATGTTAAGCGAATTGGAAGTTCAGGCATTGTTTAAAAATAAACCCGAAAATATCCATCTCATATTTCTGGATAACAGAGACCAGTACTTTACAGTTATTTCTGACGGTGCTTTTGAAAAAGAGTTAAAAGATTTCCAAAGCACTCAAATTCCAATAATGGATTCTGCAGCAGCAAAAGAACAACTACTTGAAACAAAAGCTTCAATTGAAAAAGAAATTGAAATGAATTTAGATGAAAGCGCGATTGATTTTGCATGTGATGTTTGCGCAGCCCAGAAAGGTTCAAAATATGATAATGCCTTAAGATTGCTTAAAAACGCAGCTTTATACTACAACAACGATGAAATTATGCTTACAAAAGAAATACTTTCAACTTACTGGCAAAATATCAAAAAGGAAGATTTGGCCTCAAAAGACGGTTCCTATGAATTCATTTTTGACACAAAAATGACAACAGATGACATTATAGGTTCAAAAATGGTCAAAGATCAGGCAAAAAATGTCGTTTATGAAATTCAAAATTACCCCAAAACCAAAGGCTATGTTCTTTATAATTCAGAAGGCTTCGGAGGAGGCAGATTTAATTGTGCAAAAGCAATTGCAGGAGAAGCAAAAATTCCAATGGTTACAATAAATGCTGCAGATTTTGCAATTCGCGATTTAGATACAATAAATTCAGATCCGATGGAAGCTATTGACATTAAAATTTCAAAATTAATTAATATGGTAAAAAGCCAGGCGCAGGCAAACCCAAATAAAACTGCAATGCTTTTTATTTCTAATTTCGACAGATTCGCCTCCGACCCCTTGTATGGCATTTCATCTCTTTATGAGCAGCAGGCATTTAAAAAACTTGTTGTCGAAATGAAAAAAGCACAAGCTGATAAATCATATAATATTGTTGTGATGGGCTCTTCGGATTTACCTCAGGCAATAAATGAAAACATTCAGCGCCCCGGATTATTTATGGATGAAATCATAATTTATCCTCCCCAAACCAAGCAAAATGTAGCAGAAGTTGCAATCCATCATGCAAATAAAAACGGATATATTTTTGATGGCGGAAATAATAAAAATCAAACCACAAAACACCTTGCAACAATTTTAAAAGGCAGCACATTTATTGAGATAACAAATATTATAGATAAAGCAAATATTATCTCGAATAAACAAGGAAAAGAATCTATCACAATAGAAGACATTAATGAAGCCTTTTTAAATACTCTGTTTGGTCCGACAAATGAAATTGTTGCAAATGATAAACAAAAAGAAGTTATCATCCGCCACGAAGGCGGCCACGCACTTAATATGCAATTTATGTATAATCTTTTTAAAGAACAAGGTGATTCCATAAGAATACCCGATTCCGTTAACAATATCGCGCTAGACCCGAGGGGAGATTTCCTTGGCTGCATTTTCCACGATAGTTCGGACGAGAATATGACAGAAACAAATCTTGAAACCATATTTTCCGATATCGTCTGTTCTTTTGGAGGCAACTCTGTCGAAGAACATTTCTATAATATGGCAGGTTCTTTTGGAATTTCGCAAGACAGAAGAAACGCAAATTATTATGCAAAGCTTGCAATTTTGCATATGGGACTTGGCAAAAACACGGGTCATTATATCCCCGATATTGACCCGGTAAGCGGCTCACCTGTATTTATGGATGAAATGGATGCAAGCGAATACGCCCATGATATCAAAATTATGCTAAAAAATGCAAAATGCCTGTCAGATAAAATTGTTAAATGCTACGAAGATTTTTTAACAGAATTTTCAAAAAAGAATATCAAAAACTTTGCAACAGGAAAATGCATTATAACAGGGCCCGAATTTGCACGTCAATTGAAAGAATGGGAACGAAGGCAGCCTGCTGAAAAGAAAAAAGAAATCTATGCTCTTAAAAAAGAGGCTTTAAAAATTGTTGAATTTACAAGAGAAAGCGAAAGGTATAAGGGCCTTAAAAAATACAATCCAAAGTATAGAACACATTAATTTTCTTTAATTTCTTTATTTTTCTTTGATTTTATAATACAATTTAAGCTGTAATTTTTAGGCAAATAAAGGGAGAAAATGACTTCAACACTGGCATTTATAGGCAAAAGCGGAAACGGCAAAACAACACTTTGCAAATGTTTCTATAAATTCATCAAAAAGCATTTTCCTTCTTCAAGCATTCTTTTGGTTGATAACGACTTATCGTTGGAACTGACTGATAGCTTTGGTATCAAAACAAGAAACACAATCTATGGTATAAAATCAGGAAAACACGAATATAAAACGGGAATACCACAGGGTATGAGCAAACAAGAATTTATAGATTGGGCACTTGAAGATATTTTAATTGAAGTTGATGAAAATGTTGACGTTATTGCTTCTTGGTTTGTGACACCCAAGGATTGCAAATGCCCTTCTGCAAAGCTTATGCGGGATGAATTTGCTAAATTAATCGACAGATACGATTTTGTTATTTTTGATTGCGAATACGATTTAAAATACCTTAATTGCCTTGTAGATTATCCGATTAATGAAGCAATTATTGTAAGTTCGCAGTCAAAAGAAAGCATCGCTTTAAGCTATAAAGTTTCAGAATCTTCTAAAAAATATATGCAAGGACAATTAGGTGTCATTTTAAATAGAATTAATCAAAGCACTATCCACAATTCAATTGAAATTCTAAACGCTTTTGAGCTTGATTTAATAGGCACAATAGAAGAAAATGAAGACATCAAAAACAATAACTTTGAAAACATAGAAGATATTATTGAAGCCCTGTATTCAAGAATGAATCTTCCAAAAATTGAAAATTAAAGGATAAAAATGACTGTTTTAGATGGTAAAAAACTTGCAAATAAAATCATAGACGGGCTTAAACAAAAAATTCAAAAGCTCGATATAAAGCCATCCATTGCAGTTATTCTTGCAAACGATAATCCTGCAAGCAAAATATATGTTAAAAATAAAGAAAAAAAAGCGCTTGAATTGGGCTGTAATTCTTATATTTATAGTTTTGATGAAAATGTAAAAGAAGATGAAATTATATCTTTGATTGAAAAACTAAATAAAGATAAAAATATCAATGCAATTTTAGCTCAATTGCCTTTATTTAAACACTTAGATGAGCAAAAGATTTTAAATACAATTGAGCCTGTTAAAGATGTTGATGGTTTTACAATTTATAATACCGGATGCCTTGCCCAAAATGCCAAACCCTATAGCATTCCCTGTACTCCAAAAGGAATTATAAAACTTTTAAAAGAATATAACATCAAATTAGATGGCAAAAACATAGTCGTTATAGGCCGCTCAAATATAGTAGGAAAGCCTTTGAGCTTGTTATTATTGAATGAAAATGCAACAGTTACAATGGCACATAGCAAAACCAAAAATTTAAAAGAAGTCTGTTTAAAAGCCGATATTATAATTTCTGCCACAGGGCAAAAAAATCTTATAAAGGCTGATATGATAAAAAAAGATGCTATTGTTGTTGATGTCGGTATCTCAAGGAATTCTGATAACAAAATTACAGGTGATGTTGATTTTGAAAATGTTAAAAATAAAGCTTCATATATAACACCGGTCCCGGGCGGCATCGGTCCTATGACAATTGCCTGTTTGATAGAAAATACTTATGAACTTTTTTTGAAGCAAAATTGTTTGGAAAAATAAAATATGCAAAATTACAGAGGAACATTTGTAAATAAAAATAGAGATGCCTGGGTTGAAATAAACCTTGGAAATCTTGAAAATAATGTCTTAAAAATAAAAGATTTTTTAAATAAAAATTCAAATAACCCTGATATCCTGGCTGTTATCAAAGCAGACGGCTACGGCCATGGAAGCTTAATGTGTGCTCCGACTTTAATTGCCTGTGGTATTAAAGAATTTGGAGTTGCAAGTATAGATGAAGGAATTGAACTTCGCGAAAATAAAATCAATTGCCCCATTTTAGTACTTGGCGCATCTCCCATTTGGGCTTTTGAAAATGCCATAAAATACGATATCACGCTTTCCATCTTCAACGAAGAACATATTGAAACAGCTTATCAGCTCTATAAAAGGCTAAATAAAAAATTAAAAGCTGCAATCAAAATCGATACAGGAATGAATAGAATTGGAATAGATAAAAACAGTGCAAAAGAATTTATTCAAAAAGTTATAAATTGCGATTTTATAGAATTAAAAAGTGTTTTTACTCATTTTGCAGATGTTGAAAATAAAGCTCTCTTTTCAAGGCAAATAGAAGAATTTAATGATGCAACTTCATCTTTTGAAAAAGAATTTAAACTTAAAGGTACAAAAAAACACTGTCTGAATTCGCCCGGAATGTTCATTTATCCTGATTTTGGCTTTGATATGGTTCGAATGGGGATAATTATGTGGGGGCTTACTCCTTTTTCAGATAATTTTAAAGTTCCCGAAATCATATCAGAAATGCTTCCTGTGATGGGTTTAAAAGCAAGAATTACAAATATCCACACTCTCAAAAAAGGAGATGGTATAAGCTACGGACACACATATATTGCCCAAAAAGATACAAAAATTGCAACAATTCCAATAGGCTACGCAGATGGCCTGGATAGAAGATTGTCGGGAAACATTACAGCTGTTTTAAATGACAGGCCAATCAAACAAATCGGAAGAATTACCATGGATCAGGTTATGTTTGATGTAACAGGGGTAGATTGTAATGTTGGAGATATTATCATACTTCTTGGAGGGGAAAATAAGTACGATAGTATTGACATATGGGCAAAAAAACTTAATACTATAAACTATGAACTAACATGCAGATTAAAAATGCGGCTTCCAAGAATTTATGTAAGATAGCTGATAGGAGATAACAATGATAGAGGAAGATATTTTATGCTCCCAAAACCATTGCTGGATAGTTGAAGACAAACAAACATATCTAATCGGGCTTACTGATTGGATTATAAATAAACTTGGAGATATCGTTTTTATAGAATTACCTGAAATTGGAGCATCTTTTCAAAAAGATGATGTTTTTGGAACAATTGAATCGGTAAAAATTGCAAATGAAATGTATATGCCTGTTTCAGGAGAAATTATTAATGTTAATGAAAAACTCATAAACTCTGTCGAACTTATAAATGAAAACCCTCTTGAAGCGTGGTTGATTGAAATCAAGCCAACTAACCTTAAAGAGGATTTTCAAAATCTAATGGATTATTCAGACTACATTGAAGAAGTTGAATAAATTTTTATTTAATTTTTTGCTTTAACTATCAACTTTCAGAAGGTGCTTCCGAATTAGATAAGTCTTTATTTTCTGAAGAGCTAATAGAGGGAAGCTTATCGGCAGGCTTTTCAACGGGTTTATCGCCACCTGACATATCACCGCCATTACCATCACCAGGATTATCTATTGAGGGCAGGTCATCTCCATCGCCGCCATCATCACCTGTGCCTATATTTTCATCATCAGCATTACCTGGAATTTCTTCGGTTACAGGTGGTTTTACGGGTTTTATAGGAGTCGGGGTAGGTTGTGGTCTTGCAGGAGTCGGGGTCGGTTGTGGTCTTGCAGGAGTCGGGGTCGGTTGTGGTCTTGCAGGAGTAGGAGTTGGCTCCGGTTCATGTGCAGTAGTCGCAGAAGTAGCCGTAGTTGCAGATGTTGCTGAAGTTGCTTTCTGCTCTTGCTGTATTATTTCCTTTTCTTCTTCTTTATCTTCTTCTATTTTTTGCTCCTTATCTTCTTTAGCAGTGGTTGTTTTAGTTTTACTCTGCGGTATACTGTATTTACCTTCAGGTTTTGCAATTGCAATCGGCTGCAGATTAATCAAGCAATTGCCGTCTTCATCTAATGTCATAACCAAACCTAAGTCGCTGATTCTAACAGCAGCTAAATCCAATGTTTCGCCTTCAGCTAAAGCTGCTTCTCTCATTTCAAGGATTTTTGCTCTTAGAACTTCATAGTTATGGTTGTCTACAGTTTGAGATAATGCAGCAAGAACATATTCTTCATATAAATCAGGGTTTTCTTCATATGCCTCTAATAGCGTTGTTTCACCATCATCCATTAGAAGATTATCCATAATTAAACCAAGAGTCCTTTGTTCATCAGGAAGTTCCGTCATATCCAAAACCGGAGCAATCGGCGACATAAATCCAAGCTTAATTGAAGCATCAGGATTTTTTCTCCAAACATTTAATACTCTCATTGGATCAAGGGTTTTTGTTCCTTTTGGAACAATAGCATCAACAGCAATTGTTGGAAGCTTTAATGTCACAGAACCGTTATCTCTGATATATTGAGCCAATCTTGCTTTTATACCGTCAACAGGCTTATCAAATTTATTTTCATTGGGTTCATATAAAGAAAGTCCCTGCCATAAAGCGTAACCTGCATAAGAACTTACCGATGGAATATCTTTATATTTTTCCTGTAGAGCTTTATTAACTACTTGAAGAATTTGATAGTCGGTTTTTGCACCTTTGAAATCTTCGCTGGTTAATTCTAAAGTACCTACACCGTTTTCATCGGCGTCAACAGGAGCAAATTCAACTTTTTGAATATATCTTGCGGCATCTTCTTTTTCAGTTTCTTTGATAAGACGTACATCTGGAATATAAATACCTTTCATACCGTCTAAATCAATATTACCCAAGAATTCATAAGGGATATTTGTAATATCGCCTTTTTGATAATCAAGTCCTTTATAATCAATCAAATTTGCAAATCCGGGGTTGGCTCTATATATTTCATGGTATGCATTTTCAACTTCGTTTTGATTATCCATATCAACGTGTAAGTTGTTTTCTAAAACATCATTTAAATCTCTAAATATACCTTTTCCATCTTCGCCGTAAGCGAGACTATCAATAGCAACATATCTGTATTCAGGTTCTAAAACAGAGTATTCGGTATTTTGAGTAAAGTCAAAAGTGAATGAAACTTTATCTTCGGTTTGAGCATTTTGGAAATTATAGTATGTTTCTATTTTGTCTTCTGCTTGTACTTCAGAAGCTTCATTTATCATATTTCCGCTTACGCTTCCAATTTCGTCTAAAATGTCATCTTCGATTCCGACTGCTTCGGTTTCATCAAATTTAGAAGCTTCTATTGCCTGCTGTGGCTGTTGGGGAACATTTGTACCGCAGCCTGTTGTATTAAACAAAAGCATCAATGAATTAAGCATTGTTGCAAGCTTAACTACTGCTTTGTTTCTTTTAAGGTTATTAAAATCAAAACCTTTGTATTCACCTGATCTTAAATATTCTTCGTGATCATATTCGTCATTGCCTGTAAAGCTAACACTGTCAAAAGATTGAGCGCCTGATAAACTGTTAGAAAATCTTAAAGAAGTATTGTTTAATTTGTTGTTCTTAATGTTTCTGACTTCAAAATTTGAAATTTGATTGATGTTCATATTTCATTCCTTATATATTATTAAACAAGTGATGCACATTGTACTATATTATCCACACCATAAATGGTAAATGGAGCGGAAGACGAGGCTCGAACTCGCAACAGCCTGCTTGGAAGGCAGGTACTCTACCAATTGAGTTACTTCCGCATAAGCACATTATATTAAAACATATAAAGGAAAAAAATATCAAAAATTTCCTATTTTTTATACATAATGAAACAAAAGTTTACAAAACATTACATATTTCTTAACATGCCATTAAATCTCTTCATTGCTTCAACCGTTTTTTCATACGTTCCAAAGGCAGTCAGCCTGAAAAATCCTTCACCGTTACTTCCAAAACCAATGCCTGGCGTTCCGACTACCGCAATACTATTTAGCATATAGTCAAAAAATTCCCAGCTTTGCATTCCATTTGGACATTTAAACCAAATATAAGGAGAATGAATTCCTCCTGTGTGCCAAATATTATTATCCGCCATGGTATCAGCTATAACTTTGGCATTTATTTTGTAGTAATTTATGTTTTCTAAAATTTCCCGTTGCCCCTGAGGAGTAAATACCGCTTCAGCTCCTTTTTGGATAATATATGGAACACCATTAAATTTTGTTGTTTGGCGCCTTAGCCACATTTTATTTAAAGACATGTTGTCAAAGCTAAGAGCAGTCGGAACCACGGTATATCCTAAACGCGTTCCTGTAAAACCTGCCATTTTAGATAAAGAACAAAACTCTATTGCACATTTTTTAGCGCCTTCTATTTCAAAAATTGATTTTGGAAGGTTTTTATCCGATATGAAGCATTCATACGCTGCATCGAATAATATGACAGCTTCGTTTTTTATAGCCCAATTAACCCATTTTTCAAGGTCATCTCTTGAATAAGCAGCACCTGTAGGATTATTTGGAGAACACAAATATACAATATCAGCTTTCAGATTTTCATCAGGCAAAGGAAGGAAATTATTTTGCTGATTTGCATCTAAAAACATGATTCTTCTTCCTGCCATAATATTTGTATCTACATAAACAGGATAAACAGGATTTGGAATTAAAACCAAATTATCCGTTGAAAAAATATCAAGGATATTTCCAAGATCGGATTTTGCACCATCAGAAACAAATATTTCATCAATTCTAAGATTTGCACCGTTTTTCAGATAATATTCTTTTATTTTTTCCCTCAAGAAAGAATATCCCTGCTCGGGACCATACCCATGGAAATCTTCCTGTGTGCCCATAGCACAAGAAGCACTTGCCAAAGCCTCAACCGTGCTTTTAGTCAAAGGTCTTGTAACATCGCCGATTCCAAGACGTATAAGTTCTCTATCGGGGTTATTTGCCAAAAATTCCATTACTTTACTGCTTATTGTCGAAAACAAATAGCTTTCATTCAAGTTTTTATAATTTTCGTTTATTTTCATTAATATTTCCTTTGTATTATCTAAAATTTATTGCAAATCCACGCTCAATGTAACCGTTGAATTTTTAACCGTAAAACCGAGACTTGGAGGCTTAATGTATTTCAGGGTATCTTTAACAACTTTTAAAACGGTTTGATCAATTGTTGTTGAGCCTGAAGTTTTTATAATATTTATCCCTACTACATCTCCCGTTGGTGCAATTTTAATATCTAATTGCACAGCCTTGCTTATCGGAATATCATTTACAAGCAAAAGCTCATTTTGAAGATTTAATTTTATATTTTTACCTATCAGCTGCAAAAAGTTTTTAAATTCAGGCTTTTTGACAAGCGCTTCAGACGCCTCCCAAGAAATCTTTGAAACAGCAGGAGTATAAGATTTTTCAGGAAGCTTAGGCTGTTTTATCATAAAATCTTCTATTGCATTTTTAGGAGGTGCATCCATCGGCATACCATTATTATATGCATCTGCCTGTGCTTGATAACCGTCTTCAAATAATTCGGGCCGGGTGTTTTCAACTTCATTTTTATTTGCAGTTATATGACTTACTCCTTGAAGCGCAATAACTCCAAAAACTACAAGAGCAAGCAGCATAAATATGGAAACCAAAAGAAGCCTTTTCTTTTGAAAACTTTTTGAAGAAGAAGCCTGTTCTTCTAAAACCAGCTTTTTAGGGTCTTCAAAGATTTCTTGTATAACTTCATTTTTTGTTATTTCATTACGGCCATAGGTAGGAACAGGAGCGGGAATTTCTCTTATTTCTCTTATCTGCCTTTTTGGGCCGTTTTGACCTGTTGGCTGCTGCCTTATAGGTTCAATTTGAGGCGCATATTCATAGTATTGGTTTTGGGTTGGTGTATCTATATAATTTTCATATCTTTGAGGCTCAAATTTGATAGGCTCAATTGTTCTTGGTTTTCTTGTCGGAGTATTTTTTCTAAGCCTGTCTTTTTTATTTCTTTGGATATTTTGCCTTGGTTGGACATTTTGTTTTTGAGCATTTTGTTCATTGTTTTGAGTAGTATTTTGAGAATTTTGTTTAGGTTTTACCTGTCCTAAATTTTCTTCAATTGTATCTTTAATTGTTTTTTGAACAACATCTTTTATATACTTTTTAACATCTTCCTTGTCTAATTTTTGCCCTTGTCCCTCATTTTGGCTCATACTTTTTTTAAGTTCCATCTCACTCATTTTGGCAAGCATACTCAAATCATCATCTTCCTGAACAGGCGGAGGAACGTATGTCGGTTTCGGATTTTGGGCAAGTTTTTTTTGAGATTCTTTGAAAAATTCATATTCATCTTTTAAAGAAGGTATATGGCCCTGTTGTGCCATAGGAACATCGGGCAAATCTTTCAGCTCTTTATATAAAATTTCATCATCAGATAAAGTATCGCTTGAAGATGTTCTATATTGAATGCTAAAATCATCCTGGTCTTCTTGGGTATTTGAAACATTATAATTTTCTTCAACTTGCCTGTCATAGGAAGTAAATTTGCGTTTTTTATTTTTTGATTTTGGAAAAGTTTCTATGGCATAAGCGCCATTTTCATCTTGATGATTTTGGTGTTTGTTTTGTTCATTTTGATGATTTTGATAAAAGGAAATATCATCATATACACCATTTTTAGGGACTTCGCTTCTGTCAATTTCATCAAAATTTTCTAAACCCTGATTAAAATTAAGGTTTGTGATGCCTTCTTCAAGTTTATTTGAGATATTTTCTTCTTGTTCAATTGCATCCATCGGGATAGGAATAGTTTTGTTTTTGTATTTTTCGACAAGATCGGGATATTTGCTTATATTGTTTGCAAGCCTTTCAAATTCAATTGTTTCATTAAGTTTTTCTCTGCACATGGGGCAGTCTATAAGATGCTTGATTAATTCCCTTTTATAAGCCAAGGGAAGTTCGTTGTCCATAAATTTTAAGAATAATTCCATACATTGAGTATGTTTAGGAGGTATCGGGCGTATGGGAGCTGCTACATTTGTCAGGCGGCGGAATTTTTCGATATCAAAGATGTCATCTAAATTCGGGTATAAAAATTTATTATCACAAGAAGAAGCAAGAACAGCTTTTTGGCTCAGAAAACCAATCATTTTGGCTTCTTTGATTTTTGAACCTATTTGGACAACAAAATAAAAATCAGGCATAATATCCATATCAACATGGATTTTTGGGATTTTAACCGTTTTTTCCTGATAAAGCGTTATGACATCTGTTCTATAGCCATTATTGTATATATCGGTGATTTTAAATTCTTCAAAAAGAGAAGGGATTTTATAGATGCTTTTTTTGATATCAGCCCTTACGCCTTTGACTTTAAAATATCCATAGGCGCAATTAATCCCCAATATGTCAATCAGACCCCTTTTTCTAGTTTCAGGGTCAGATAACTGTTGGGCCAAAACCGTAGCATTATCAATTTGCTCGGGATTTATTTCAATAATTTCCGAATTTAGCATCTGATTTGTCGACATCAACCTAATACTATCCTTCAATTATAATGTGACATAAAAACAACTTTTTTTCAAAAAAAATCATTCTTTTAATGTATCGGGCGCATTTATACATTTAAAAAAGTTAACAAATATATTTTATTTTATTTTTTTATAATACAATTTAGTTTATGAAGAAAGATTTTTTATTAGAAATATTGGTGCAGGAATTACCCTATAAATTCATTCCAAGCGCAATTAAACAACTGGAAGACGCATTTAAAAAACTGTTCGATGAATTTCATCTTGAATACGATGAAATTGAAATCTGCGCAACACCAAGAAGACTTGCTGTTTTAGCATATAATTTAAACGACAGTGAACAAACAATCACAAAAGATATAAAAGGGCCGATTTTATCAATAGCAAAAGATGAAAATGGTAACTACAGCCCTGCAGCAATTGGTTTTGCAAAGAAAAATAATGTCGATGTTTCAAGCCTTTTTGAAAAAGACAATTATATTTATGCTCACGTCGAAATAAAAGGCAAGAGCATTTTTGATATTTTAAAAGAAAATGTCGAAAGCATTATTCTGAAGCTGCAAGGCCCTCATTTTATGCGCTGGGGCTACAATAGTGAAAAATTTTCAAGACCGATTGAAAATGTTGTTGCAATGTTTGGAGATAAAATTGTTGATTTAACTGTTCTTGATAAAAAATCTACAAACAAAACAATCGGACACAGATTTGCCCCAAATAAAGAACTTGTTATAGATGATGCCAAAAATTATATAGATATTCTTAAAACAGGAAAAGTATTTGTACGCCAGGATACAAGAAAAGCAATGATTGTCACTCAATGCTTGGGATGTGCCCAGAAAGAAGATTTGGAATTTGATTCAAATAAAAATTTAGATGAACTTTTAGAAGAAATTACATATATCACAGAATGGCCTGTTGCAGTTATGTGCGAATTTGATAAAAAATATCTTCAAATTCCATCAATTGTCACAACTACGGTTATGACCTGCCATCAAAGATACATACCTTTATTTGATAGCGAAGGAAAGCTTTCAAATAAATTTATCACAATGGCAAATTATGTAGGCGACGATTTTTCAAACATAAAAGCAGGCAACCAAAGAGTAATCTGCGCCCGCCTTGAAGATGGTGTATTTTTCTTTGAAGAAGATACAAAAACAAAATTAATCGATAAATTAGACCATCTTAAAGGAATGACTTTCCAAAAAGGCTTTGGTTCGTTATTTGATAAGACTCAAAGAATAATAAATTTAGCTGACCATATTGCTCAAAGCCTTAATATTCAAGATAAAACAGACCTTCTAAGGGCTGCGAAATTATCTAAATGCGATTTAGCAACAAAACTTGTTTTTGAATTTACCGAGCTTCAAGGCTTTATCGGTCAAAATTATGCCTCAATTGGTGGCGAAAAAGAAAATGTTGCGCGCGCAATATCAGAGCACTATTTTCCTTTGAATGCATCATCCGAGCTTCCAAGCGATATCATAGGCCAAATTATTTCAATAGCGGATAAAATCGATACTATATGCGCTTTGTTTATTTCAACAAAAGACAATAAAAAGAAACGCCCGACAGGTTCCAACGACCCATTAGGAGCAAGAAGAGCGGCTATCGGAATATTAAGAATAATTCTTGAATATAACTTAAATATTGATTTAAAAGAGCTTATTCAATACAGCATAGATTTGATTTCAAAAGAATTTAATATAGAAAAAGATGAATCTGTTTTAAAAGACATTGAAGAATTTTTCATTTCAAGATTAATCTTTATGTTTGATAAAGAAATTGCAATTGATACCATAAAGGCAATTGCTAAAATCTACAATCCTGTCTTGAATTTGAGTGATTTTGTAAACAAAGCAAAAACAATTGAACAAATCAAAAACGAAAGCGATTTCAATAATATTAAAGAATCAGCTGTAAGAATCAAAAGAATTTTAAAAGATTATAATAATACAAATGTTGATTCTAATTTATTTGTTGTCGAAGAAGAAAAGGAACTGTTTAAGGCACTTTCAAATTTAAAATGTGAAAATGACTATAGAGCACTGATTTCTTCTTTAGATAGCTTAATTGCTCCTTGTCAGAAGTTTTTTGAAAATGTTCTTGTCATGGATGAAAATGAAAAAATCAAAAATAACAGATTGTCGCTTTTGGCATTGTTGAATGAAAAATTTGAACAAGTTTTGGATTTTAGTGAATTACAATAAAGGAATATAAAATGCAAGCAAGAAGAGCAAGTAGAGAACTGGCTTTAATATTATTTTCGCAATTTGATAAAAATATAGAAAAATATAAAAATGAAGATTTTTGTTCAATCATTTTAAAATCAGTAAGAACATTAATTTCATCTTCAAGCGAAGAAATTGCGCTATGCACAAGCCAGCTTCAAGAGATGAAAGATAAAATAATTGAATACGAAAACAACCATGAAGATAACCTTTCAAGACCAATTGAAGCTGAAAACATTCCGGTTCCTGTGGTTTTAAGTTCTGATATAGAAGCAAACATTGATACAATGATGAGCACACTTGATAAAACTCTAAGCGCTCTTGATATTGCAGAATTGTGCACCTTATCAAATAAAGACGAAGTCAAAGACTATACAATTCAAATCTGCGACAGCTTCCATCAAAATAAAGAAAAAATTGATTCTATGATTAAAGAATTCGCTTTTGGCTGGGATATAGACAGACTCTTTAAAATAGATAAAGATGTTTTAAGAATTGCAATTGTTGAACTTGTATTTATCAAAGATGCTCCTCATAAAGTAATCATTGATGAAGCACTGGAACTTGCAAAAAAATACTCAACAGATGATTCTCCATCTTTTATAAATGGAATCTTAGCCAGAGTTGTTGAAAAATATGTCTAAGTTTTTATCTTTTGTAAATAATATAGTTTCTATTGTTTCATCCGATATTCCGACAGATGAAGAAATTGAAGATATTGAAGCAATGCTTATAAAATCTGACCTTGGGGTAGATTTAGCAATAGAATTAAGCGAAAAGATCAAAAAAGACAAAATTAAAACAAAAGACCTAAAGCCCTTTTTAAAAGATGAATTTGAAAAAATTCTTGATAATGCAGGGGATTTTAATCTAAAATTCGACAAAAACAAAATAAATGTATTTTTTGTAGTTGGAGTTAATGGCGCAGGCAAAACCACTCTTATTGGAAAACTTGCAAACAAATTCAAAAAAGAAGGAAACAAAGTTCTTCTTGTTGCAGGTGACACCTTTAGAGCGGCAGCTGAAGAGCAGCTTGAAATTTGGTCTAAAAGAGCAGATGTTGATATCTTAAGACAAGATAAAGCCCAAAGTGCCGCACTTGCTTTTAAAGGAATGGATTTGGCAAAAGAAAAGGGATACAACGTCGTCATTATAGATAGCGCAGGAAGGCTTCAAAACAAGTATAATCTTATTGAAGAATTAAAAAAGATAAAAGGCGTTATAGATAAAAAACTTGAAGACAACAATCTTGAAACAATCCTTATAATAGATGGCTCGCAGGGACAAAACGCTCTTAATCAGGCGCAGATTTTTAATGAAGCTACAAATGTTTCTTCTATTGCTGTAACTAAGCTTGACGGAAGCTATAGAGGGGGTATCATTATTTCTATTGCAAAAGAGCTCAATATCCCAACTAAGCTCGTTTCAGTCGGGGAAGGTATCGAAGATATCAAAGAATTTAGGAAAGACGAATTTATAAATGCACTTTTTGAATAGCTTAAATACTGATTTAAAAGAGAATTTAAGAACAAAGTATTTTATAATTTTGATTACAACTTTCTATATCTTTGGACTTTGGGCAGTTTTTGGTGAACATGTGATAGGTTTTAGCATTAGCGCCTTTATAATCTCCGGCATATTTGCGCTTTTGTTTGATTTTGGCTTTAAAAGAACATTGCTTCTTTTTCTTATTTTCATCCTTGGCATACTAAGAGCCGATAAAACCTATGATTTTGAAGATTATCTAGAAGATATAAGCGCTAAAAACGTAACTGTCGTTGGCAAAGTTATTTCAAGCAAAAATATTTCAAACACAAACAACAAAATTAAATTTTATTTAGATATAGAAAAAGCAATAATTTACAACAAAACACTTGAAAATCTCAAATCCAAAATCCTTGTAGTATCCGATATTAAAGATAATGAATTTGATAATTTAACAATCGGAGACAAAATCGAAATCAAAGGAAACTTGAAACCTCCAAAAGAAAGCACAAACCCCTATCAATTCAACTACAAAAGATATCTTTTATTCAATGATTGCAAAAATATATTATATGGAAGGTCAAGCACTTTCAAAATAGTTGAAAACCCTGATATCAAAAGCGATTTGTGGTATTTTATTTTAAACAAATTTGAATTTACAAGAAACAAAATTTTAAAAGAACATTCTAAAAATATCAAATCGCCCCACCTTGAAATACTTGGCGGTATCGTCTTTGGTAATGAAACAATTAATCCCGATGAAAAAATTAAAGAAAATTTTAAAAATTCAGGGCTTTTGCATCTTTTGGCTGCAAGCGGTTTAAACGTTGCTTTGATATATGGTATATGGTGGCAGATTGCAATGATGGTTAGAATTCCATTTCATATCTCAATTTTCATTGGTGCAATTTTTGTAATTTTATACACATTTATGACAGGTTTTCCTCCTTCAATTTTAAGAGCATCCATTATGATTTTGTTTGTTCTTTTTGGAAAACTCATAAATAGAGATGCAAATAGCGTTTCTTTGGTTTTCTTTGTCGGATTTTTGATTTTGCTCTTTAATCCCAAAATGCTCTATGACGTGGGCTTTCAATTATCTTTTATGGTAACTATCGGTTTAGTTGTCTGTGTTGGAACAATCATAGAAAAATTTGAAAACAAAGAAAAAGCATTCAAGGAAAAGTATGCAAAATATCCAAAATTTAAAAGATACATTATTTATCTTTTTTCTCCGATAAATCTTACGGGTATCGTACTTGTTCCTTTGGTTGCACAATTGTGGGTAATTCCTTTACAGATGCATTATTTTAATAACCTTGCACCTTTAAGCGTGCTTGCTAATATCGCAGTTGTACCATTTATCGGGATATTGAGTTTCATTGGTTTTGCAAGCTCCATTATAGCTTTAATTCCAATATTAAATACATTTGTAGTTGGTATCTTCGATTTCATTGCAAATCCGCTATTGGCTCTGCTTATCAAAATCAGCGCGATATTTTCTTCTTTTAAATATTCTCTCATTTCAACTGCATCTATAAATATTTTTCAGATGTTTGGTTTTTGGGCAATAATTTTAATTCTTACATTAAATATCAAAAACGATTTCAAAAACAAAAAGCACCTTATCACTCTTGTTATACTTATTATTATATTTTCTCTAAGCTTTATAAAAACAGACTGCTTCAACAAAAATCTTGAAATAGTTATGTTTGATGTTTATAATGCTGATTGTTTTTTGATTAAAACTCCAAAAAACAAATATATTATGATAGATACCGCAAAATCAAATTTCAAGGGTATGTCCAATGCAAAAGCCATAATTATCCCCTATATCAAAAATCATAAAATCAAAAATCTAGAGCTTCTTATTATTACTCATTTTGATATCGACCACGCAGGAGGCACAATTGATATTTTAAATTCTACAAAAGCAAAAACAATCATTTTACAAAAAGAAAATGATCAAAGTGCTGTTTCTACTCAAATTAAAGAATATTTAAACAAAAACAATCTAAAATACAAAATCGCTCAAAATAATGAAACTATCTACAAAGAAGACAATTTAACGGTCAAAACTTTTAAAAGCAATATTGATGACGACAACGAAAATTCAATTGTAACTTTAATTACATATAAAAATAAGAATTATCTTTTTATGGCAGATACGGGTGTTTTAGGATACAACCAAATCAAAAATTATCTGAATGTTGATAAAATTGATATTTTAAAAATCGGCCACCATGGCGCAAGAAATGTCTTAAACGAAAATATGATAAATAGCTTAAAGCCTGATTATGCCCTAATTTCAGCAGGCGAAAATTCATACAATCATCCGCATTTTGAAACAACAAACCTTTTAGATAAATATCTGATTGAAACACTTATAACAAAATACTATGGTTTTGTAAAAATTGTTGTTGATAACGATAGCAATAAAGATTTCTTCCGTTTTGAAAAAGGAAAATTAAATAAAATTGATTTTTCTAAAACCAATGACAATTCTTTATTTGAAACAAAATGGTTCAATGACTTTCAAAAATCATTGCAAACGAACAGATAACATCATGCCTGCTCCTAAATCCAAAATTTGAGAAGTGTAGTCGTCTCTATTAAAAAGATTTTCTACATAAGGAGTGACCTTTTCATAATGCGTTAAGATATTATCAGCTAAAATCACTCCGTCTGGTGCAAGAATTTTATCAACAAGTTCAAAATATTTGATATATTCTTTTTTATTTGCATCAATAAAAACAAAATCAAAAGACTGCTTTTTGCCTTTTTGAATTTCATCATACAAATCTTCAAGCGCAATAATTGCCTGTCCTATTCTGCAATCAGGCTTAGAATCAGGAAAAAGAGATGTAAAATAATTTCTTGCCGCGCTTTGTCTTTTTTCCCAAAATTCAATTGTTGTAAAATTTCCTTTTGTAATTTCAAGAGCCTTCAATATCCAAAGTCCGCTATAGCCATTTGATGTGCCGATTTCAAGAACATTTTTTGCCTGCTTCATTATAATTAGTGAATATAAAAAATTAGCGCAATTTCTATCTAAGTTCCAAAAGTCTTTTTGGGTTGTTTCAAGCTCTTTTAAGACATCTTCAAGGCCTGTATCGAATTTTGTTGTTGTTTTAATATCTAAAACCTGCATTTTTATAGTCTTTCAGCTGCTTTATTAATAATAAAAATATCATTTACATCAATATAAGATTCTTGTTTTTTTACAAGTTTCATTTTTTCAAGGTTATATAGCAGGTAGTTTTTAGCATTGATACCTGTAATTAAAATATTATTGTCATTTGGAATAAGGGTCATTTTAGAATAGAAACCATCTTTTGAAAGCTGTTCTTTAGAAACAATTTTGGCTTCCGTTGTATCATATACATTCATATACCCTTCTTTTGAGCAAAGGATAAATATTTTTTTATTTACCATAATTGCATCAGTCGGCTTTTTATCAAGTTCTATCGTATTAATCAATTTGCCTTCGTTTTTGTCAAATACGGACATATTGTTTTGCGTTCTTGAAATAGCATATATGTGCTCGCTATCGGATAATATTTTTGAAATATTGCTTACATTTCCAATGGGTTTAACTGTATAATTACCACCATCTTTTATAATATTATAGACTTTTGAAGAATATTCATCCAAAAATGAAATTGTGTTGTCTTGCTGGCAATAGGTTATTTTAGATGGTTTTTGGTCTAATTTTACAACCGTTAAAAGCTGCATTGAATCTAAGCTTACAACATATATTGAATTAGCACTTTGGCAGGTAATATATACTATATTTTCTTTTTCATTAAATACGGCATCGGTTGCATTACCGTCCAGCTCTATTTTTGAAATGAGTCTTTCATCTTTAAGATCAATAATTTCTGCAACTTTTCCGGACCAATATGTTACAAGTGCCACTTTAGAACTTTGAGCAGTAATTATTTTTAAAGGCATTGCATTAAGCTTAAGCTCATATAAAGGGTCTTTTGAAGTGTTATCATATACCGATATAAATTTTGAACTTTTTGGATTTACGTATATGTTTTTATTTTTTAATTCAACCATGGGAATAAATTCATTTCTTTGAACAACAGGGCTATATGGGTTTTTAACCTGCGGTTTTTCATCTTCTTTAAGAGCCAAAGACCCCTCTTCGCTGCTTGGAATTAAAAGGTCGCCAAGAGTCAATTTTAAGCTTTCAGGAATTTTTAATCCCGACGGAGTGAGCATATCCTGAGGCATCAGGCCAAGGCGGACTTTAATCGGCAGGTCGTCTTTTTTTGTTAAAGAATAGTGTCCTTTTTCATCTTTAAATACTTTTAAAAACGAATAACCGTTATTTAAAAGCACAACTTCAGGAAGGTCTTTAAAACTTTTGCCGCTTGGATAGGTGTATTCGATTTTTATATCAGAAACGGTTGTATCCATCGGAGGATAAAGTGGAATGTACATAATATCATTAGGTAAAACGATAACGCTATCAAATCTGATTGTTGCTTTATTAAAATTCTTGTGTACAAAGTCACTGACATCATCAGGAAGCTTCGTTGCCCAAGAGCAATTTAATAAATTTAAAAATAATACAAAAATTATAGCTGTTTTTTTCATAAGTTTTACCTTTTTATTTTGAAGTTGTGGTTTTTATTCTTTCAAAAATACCGTTATCTCTTTTATGTGTCAAGTTAAATAATTGTCTATAGAGTCTTTCTTCTTCTGCTGTAAGTTTTTTTGGAACTTCAACTTTCAAAGTTACATAGTGGTTGCCTTTGTGGTTGTCACTTCCAAAATACGGAATACCTTCGCCTTTAAGGGTTATTACATCTCCATTTTGGCTTCCCATCGGAATTCTTACAGTCGCTTTACCATGGATTGTTTTAATTTCAATGTTGTCCCCGATTACTGCTTGAGGAGTGGTTATAGTAAGTTCAGTGTAAATATCAAAAGCTTTTCTTATAAATTCTTTTGATTTTTTAACATGGACTACCACATAAAGATCTCCCGGGCGTCCGCCGTTTCTTCCCGCATTTCCTTCGTGAGCTACGCGCATTTTAGAACCGTGGTCAATTCCGTGGGGAATTTTAATTGTAATTTTCTTTTCTTTTTCAATAGCGCCCACACCCTTGCAGGCTTTGCAATAGGCTTTTGGGTTTTTGCCGGTGCCTCTACAGGTAGGGCAAGTTGTAACGGATGTGAAAGAACCAAGCATTGTTCTTGTGCTTTTTTGAACGCGACCCACACCACCACAGGTCGGACACACTGTATCTTTTGCATCTTTATCGACGCCTGTAGAATTGCAAGTTTCGCAAGGCTCCAGGTGTCTTATTTTAATTTCTTTTTCTGTACCAAAACAAGCTTGAAGAAAATCTATTTCTATATCGAGGCGAAGGTCTTCGCCACGCTGCGGAGCATTGGGGTTTGCTTCATAACCGCTTGAAAATCCGAAACCTCCTCCAAAAAATGAAGAAAATATTTCAGAAAGATCGATATCTCCCATATCAAAAGAACTTGTATATCCTGCATTTTGAAGCCCTTGTTCGCCGTATCTGTCGTAGACTTCTCTTTTGCTATCATCAGATAGAGTTTCATAGGCTTTTCCAATTTCTTTGAATTTGTCTGCAGCATCGGGCGCTTTATTGACATCAGGATGGTACTTTCTTGCCATTTGCCTGAAAGCTTTTTTAATTTCATCTTTTGAAGCGTTTTTATCTACGCCTAATATTTCATAGTAATCCATTATTTCTTATTCCTTTGCCCTTGCAACGCCAACCATAGCAGGTCTTAAGACTCTATCTGCCATTTTATAGCCCTTTTGCATAACAGCAGCAACGGTATCGGGCTCATATTCATCAGTTAGAATTTGTGTTACAGCTTCGTGGTCATTTGGGTTGAATTCTTTACCCAGTGCATCAATTTCAGTAAGTCCAGCTTTAGAAAGCAGATCTAATAGTTGTTTATATGCAACTTCATAGCTTTCTTTGACAGTTTTACAGTCTTCAATATCGTTTAATTGCTCTCTTGCTCTATCAAACGTATCAAGAGCGCTTATGATTTTCTTTAAAATTTCGCCTTGAGCGTATTTAGTGAGCTCTTCTTTTTCACTTTGGGTTCTTTTCCTGAAATTATCAAAATCAGCAGCAAGGCGGATGTATTTGTTATTCAGTTCATTGTATTTTTCTTCAAAATCATTTTTATCTTCTTGAATGTCTTCATTATTTTCAATTTCTTCATTTGCTTCAGATTCGGTATTTGCATTATCCGTATTTTCACTATCTTTCATAGTTTCCATATTTTGCTCATTTTGAGAATTTTCATTGTTTTCGTTGTTTTCACAATTTTCGCCGAATGGATTTTCACTCATTAAAAGTTCCTCCTTGATATCTTATTAATATTATAGAATATGAATAACTATTGTCGAGTATCCAGGCTGATAAATATAAAAGTAGTTTGTTTTATTTGTCATTGCAGTGACAAGCGTAAACACAAATGTCTACATACGCCAAAGTGAACTTGTTTCAGCATCTGAGGCGTTGGGGTGAAATGATAGATTTTTGCAATTTTTCAAACCTGGTCAGACCCTGAAACGAGTTCAGGGTGACGTATTAATAAAAAGCCTTCAAAAAAAGAGGCTTCAACGTATCAAAGCCTCAAAATCTAACACAAAAATAAACTTTACAATCTAATCAAAGTCCATAACTTCATCTGTCACACAGCGAACAGAAAAAGCATAATTCAGCATGTCATCCGAGTATACATAAGTTCCAAAAACTCCTCCGTTTTGCTCTGCCAAATAACCGACCGCACCATTTTTTCCCCAAATATGATCGGGCGCGCAGCCATCTCCATATGCTCCAAGACATTTTCCATCTGCAGGATAACATTGATCGCTTCCTTTTGTATTTGTGTGCCGTTCGCACAATTGCAGACCACCTGCACCCATCCAGCGGTTCAATTTCGGATTTTCTTTTGTTTCTAAATTAATTATATCCTTCCAACCATTTAATTCAGCTAAAGTTGGCAGCCTCCAACTTCCTGGTTTTGTACCGAAAGGAGCCCAAAAATTGCATATATTTTCTGCAGCTTTAAATGTACAAACAGGTCTGTATCTTACATGATAAGTTGATGCCCCGTATTTATCATTGGTATTATTGTTTAATATTGTAGAAATTGATGTAGTGCCCTTCCAACAACAATAATTGCCGCTGCAGGAAGTTCCGACATCTGCTAAACCGTTCAAAAAAACTTTAGCTTCAGAAACATAAGGACCGTTAGTATCAAAAGCATTATATTTAGTAACACACAAATTTTTCCCACCAACACCATTATATTCTTTAGGCACAAACATAGCATTAAATGGTGCGCAATCACGATAGCTTCTAGGCTCTCTCCAGCGTATTTCATTATTAGGTTCAGCAGGTTCAGGGTCTTTCGCCTCTTCTTTTGTATCTATAATATAATCAAGAACACAGCGAGCACTAAAGGGCCATATCTCCCATTGAGGCACAATACTTGCACCTGAAATATTCCAGGCATAGCGTACTGTGTAGTTGGTTGTGTTAGTTATAGTATTTGTAATTAAATAATTTGGATAACATAAAGTTGCACCATTAACTTTATTTCCATTTGCATCAACAGGTCCCGGAGGACATGAACCTTCTGCGCCAAAATTGCAGCTAAGTGATGCTCCGCTGCCGCATAGCTGCAATCCTTTATCTTTTTTTTCAATATCTAAATAATTTAAGTTATTTTTCCATCCTGTTGCTTCTTCATATGTCGGCAGTCTCCAAAAACCTGCAGCAGTTCCATCGGGACTATATGCCGAGCAGCTTTCGCTTGCTGCCCTCCATTGACATACTGTTCGAGTGCATCCTGAATATGTACTTCCGTTTCCGCTTGAAGTACAAGTAGCGGATGTGCTTCCTTGCCAGCAGCAATTACCAAAATCAATGCACTTTTCGGCCACTTTGTGTTTTTCTACATTATTTGCAATCGGTACACCGCCATTTTCAATGTTGTCTCCGATATTCCATCTTGTAACACAAATATTTTTTGCACCATCGTTCATTTCTTTTGATATAAACAGCGCATTAAATTTGTCACAATCTTGCTGAGATTCAGGCATTTTTAAAATAGGTTTTGTATTCGTTTTGTCATTATTTGAAAAGCTTCCGACTGTCACATCGGAGGCTTTGAGTTTCTTTGTAATAACAGGAGCGAATGCTCCAATTAAAAGTGAGATAATAATCAAACTTACCAAAAGCTCGATTAGAGAAAAGGCAAAAAAGCTTAAATGACGCATTTTGCGCAATTTGCGCAAGTATTTTTTGTGTTTTTCCATGTTATTTTCCTTCAAAAATTATGTTAGTTAGATTACATTATTTACCTAGGTGCGCATGCGCACCTAATAATACTATATTAACTCTAAAATTAATATTATGCAAATAAAAAATAAAGAATTTATGAAAACCCTTGGAAATATTATTAAAAACCACAGACAATTAAGTGGCAAATCAATTTATAAAATTTCAGCAGAATCATTCATCACAAAATCAACCTGGCTTAGAATTGAAAACGGAAACTATAAAGATATTAATTTAACTTCTCTTTGGAAAATAGCAGAAGGTTTGGAAATTTCACCCGACATTATACTTAAGCAACTAAAAGAAGAACTGGGGAAAAATTTTAGTTTGATAGACGAGTAGGACTATTTTTCATTCTTATAGTGGCGTATACATAAATTAATGCTTACACACGTCACCTTTGAACTCGCTTCAGCGTCTGATACGCTTGTATGCAATGATAGATTTATGAATAAAGTTTTTTGTATTACCACAAACTTGGTTAGACCCTGAAACAAGTTCAGGGTAACGGTTGTATGAATTGATGTAAAGTTTTGTCATTGTGAGGACGAGCATAGTAAGGACATAGCAATCCATAGAATATAAATTAGAAAAATCCAATCCTACTTTCCTTTAAACACCCAAAACTTAAAAATCAAAAACGAAACTATCGCAATCGGAAGTATCAATACAAATTGAGCAAGATAATCATTTAAGATGTTAGTAAGTATTTTCAACAAAATACTATTTATAGCAAAAGTAAAAACATAGCTTATTATAAATTTAAAAATTAATTTGTTATTATTATTTTTAAATACCAAAACACCTGTCGTTTTAAAATTCCATAAAACCCCGATTATGTATTGAAAAAATAATGCTGAATTTGGCTTTAAACCGACAAAAACAAATAGTGAATATATTGAATAAGCAAAAAGGGTATTAACTGCACCCACAATTAAAAATTTTAGAAATTTTATATCAATTTTAAAAGTTTTAGCTATTAATAAAAGCGCAGCTTCAATATTTAAAACTGCGCTTTTGATTATATTTTTAAAAACGTTAGCCAATGTTTTCTTTCACTTCAGCTGCAACATTTTTGTTATCTAATTTGATACCGGGGCCCATTGTAGTGGATAGGTAAACAGATTTAAGATATGTACCTTTAGCACTTGATGGTTTAGCTTTTAAAACAGCATCTGCTAAAGTTACATAGTTTTTCATTAAATCTTCTGCAGTGAATTTCATTTTTCCAAGAGGTACGTGAATCATACCTTGTTTGTCTGCACGAAATTCAACTTTACCTGCTTTAGCATCTTTAACAGCTTTTGCTACATCGGTTGTAACAGTACCTGTCTTTGGGTTTGGCATTAAACCTTTAGGGCCAAGTACTCTACCTAATTTACCAAGTTTTGGCATCATATCAGGAGTTGCAATTAATGTATCAAATTCAAACCAACCGTCTGAAATTTTATCAATTAATTCTTCGCTTCCTGCTTCATTAGCGCCTGCTTCTTTTGCTGCAGCAACCAAATCAGCTTTTGCTATAACGCATACGCGAACGTCTTTTCCAAGACCGGCTGGTAGAACAGTTGTTGATCTGATTTGCTGATCAGCATGTTTAACATCAATACCAAGACGCATATGGCATTCAAGAGTTTCATCAAATTTAGATGTTGCACTAGCCACTTCCTGAAGTTTCTTGATTGCTTCTATTGCAGTTGTAGGTTGAACAAAACCTTCCAACATTTCGTTTATTTTCTTTTGTTTTTTGGTTAATTTAGCCATTTTTTTCTCCTTATTGTGGTAATTAGCGATAACTATAATGTTATCTCCCATCTAACTATTGCTTAACTGTAACGCCCATTGAACGAGCAGTACCTTTAATCATTTCTTTTGCAGCTTCAATTGAAGTGGCGTTTAAGTCATTCATTTTGATTTTTGCAATTTTTTCAAGCTGTTCTTCCGTGATTTCCGCTACTTTTGTTTTATTTGGAACAGAAGAGCCTTTTGGAAGATTTAATTCTTTTTTAATTAAAACTGCAGCAGGTGGTGATTTAATAACGAAATCAAAGCTTCTATCTTCATAAACATCAATTACAACAGGAATGATGTAGCCTGCCTGAGAAGCAGTCTTTTCATTGAACTGTTTGCAAAAATCCATGATATTAACACCTTTTTGACCCAATGCAGGACCAACGGGTGGTGAAGGATTAGCTTTACCGGCTTCAATTTGCAATTTGATTTTGCCTGTAACTTTTTTGTTTGATTTTGGTGCCATTTTATTTTCTCCTTTCGTGGTAATCGCGGAAAATTAATTCCTTCCACATTGTATTTTTACTTTTGGCTAATGCCTTTTATACTTTTTGAATTTGTTTATATTCTAATTCAACAGGGGTTTCACGTCCAAAGATTGAAACCATTGCTCTAAGTTTTGATTTATCAGGATAAACTTCCGTGATATCGCCGATAAATTCTGCAAAAGGTCCTGAAACAATTCTAACCTTATCGCCGACTTTAACATCAAGTTCGATTTTAGTTGTAGTCTGCTGACCTCTGTGGATAATCTTTTTAATTTCCGTATCTTTAGCCGGAATTGGTTTTTTAGCAGTTCCGACAAACTTTGTAACACCTGCTGTATGGCGAACAACATACCAGCTGTCGTCATCCATAATCATTTCAACAAGAACGTAACCCGGGAAGATTTTTTCTTCTTTTTTAGTCTTTTTACCTTGGCGAACCTGTGTTACTGTTTTTTGGGGAACTTCAATTCTAAAGATTTTTTCGCCCATATTCATATATTCAACACGTTTTTCAAGATTAACTTTAACTTTATTTTCATAACCTGAATATGTGTGAACTACATACCATCTTTTTTTAGGAGCTTTTTCAATTTTATGATCAGCTTCTTTGCTTATATAAATGTTTTCTTGTACTTCTTCTGTTTCAATAGCATTTTCGTTGTTTTCTTGATTATCAACAACATTTTCTTCAGCTATATCTTGCGCTTTTTCTTTTTTAGCCATCTTACAACCCTTACTTAATTAAGCCCAAAAGAGCTTTAAATATAATATCCATAAAATAAACAACCAAAGTAAAAAATATAACAACAGCAAGCACTATACCGCATTCTACAATAACCTGTTTTTTAGTAGGCCAGCTTACTTTAGACCATTCGGCTTTAACACCTCTAAAATATGTGGTCATCGCCTGTTTGAAATTTTGATTTTGTTGTATTTTTTCTTTTTCGACTGACATTTTTTTTACTTTCTTTGTTTATAATTCGCGCCCTGAAGGACTCGAACCCTCGACATCCGGTTTTGGAGACCGACGTTCTACCAACTGAACTAAGGACGCAAACTTAACTATTTTGTTTCTTTATGAACAGTGTGTGCTTTACATCTTGGACAGTACTTTTTAAGTTCCATTCTGTCTTTGAGTGTTTTTTTATTTTTGGTAGTTGTGTAGTTTCTTTCTTTGCAATCTTCACATGCAAGAACTACCATTTTGTCATTTTTACCTTTAATTCCCATTTTCTTTACCTTTCTTGGGTTTGAAAAACAAATTTGTTTCTTATTAAGAAAATGCCCCTAAGGACATTTTTTAACAATCATATACTTAATTCTACCAAGAACATGAAATATTACAACATGTTTTTAATCGCTGCTTTTATTTTCTTAATATTTGTTAAAAAGAACTGTAATATATAATCAATACAAACAACCATTATCCCATATGCTTTGATGCTTTTTTAATATCATAAATCACCCTGCTGGTTGTAACTATTGCAGCAAAAGCTAAAGCCACAGACAAACCGAACCAATAACCCTCGAGTACAAGGTTATGCTTAAAAGCTAAATAGCTTCCGATTGGAATTGCAATCACAAGATATGCAAAAAGCATTGTAAACATAATGATTTTAGTATCTTTTAAGCCTTTTAAAATACCGACACATGTTCCTTGAATGCCATCGAAGAATAAGAAAATCATCGCAAATTTAAGTATCTTTTTGCACAAAACAAGAACATTTGGGTCTTTTGAAAAAATTCCCACAATAAAATCAGATTCAAAGCCGATTAAGGTAAATGTTATTAAACATACAATAAGAGTCATATATATGCCTGTGAGTGCGTATCTTTTTATACTTAAAACATCTTTTCTTCCGCTAAAATAGCCGATTTTGATACTTGCAGCATTTGCTATTGCAAGCACTATCATAAATGTAAAATTTGCAATACAAAGAACAATATTATGGACTCCTGCATACAACGCACTGAATTTTCCAATTAAAACCGCTGTCATATTAAATCCTAAAAATTCAAAGAAAATAGCAGCTGATATCGGTGTTCCGACTTTAAATAAATCTTTTATATAATCTGTTGATTGAACAAGCTTTCCTTTAAACAAAGGAATACAGTATAAAAGCATAATTATACAAGCAACAGTTTTAGATAAAAGCGTTGCAATAGAAAGACCAAGCACCCCCAGGCCCATAAAATGAACACTTCCTATATCAAACCCGAAAGTCAAAATAATATTTAAAACAAGGTTTAAAAATACCATAAAAAACATTAAAGAATTTGCAAAAACGACTTTTTCATAAGCTTGCAAAAATTCTTTTAAAGCAACAAAAATGGAGGTTGGAAAAATAGTTACAGCACAAACGGAAATATATGTTTTAACTCCTTCAATAAGGCTTGGGTCAAGTCCGATAAAATCAATATTATAAAGAAGTATTTTTGTAATAATATAAAATGGAATTGATATAGTAATAGCAAAAATTATAGTAGATTTAAAATATTTTTTAGCAGGCTGCTTTTTGCCTCTAAGATTTGCTATAACAGGACTTACGCTTAAAATAAGCCCAATTGCTCCAATTGTTACAGTCATTATAATGGCACTTGCAACACTAATTGCGCCAAGTGCGGTTGTTGAGTATCTTCCTGCTGTAATTGTATCTACAAAACCTATTAAAATTTGAGATATATTACCTGCAAGTATCGGAAGCGAAAGCTTAAAAAGGTCTATAAAGTATTGTCTGTAGTGTTTTATCTTTTCTATCATAGAGATTTTCCACTGTTAAAGATATCATTTGGATCCAATAAATTTTTAATTTTTTTCATAAGTTCATAGGAATTTTTGTTTAGAGCATCTTTCAGGTATTTCTTCTTTTGGACTCCTATACCATGTTCACCTGATAAAGTTCCTCCGATTTTAAGTGCATAATAAAAAAGCTCGTCTTTTAGTTTTTCAAAATTTTCTTTTTGATTTTTATCTTCTAAATTAAGCGCAAAATTAGGATGAATGTTTCCATCTGCAATATGCCCCATAATAGCCGCTATTATATTATATTTCTTTGACAAAAATTCAACGTGTTCTATAAAATCAACGATTTTGTCTCTATTTACAACTATATCTTCCGTTATAACATCGGGCATAACCTGGCTTAGGGCGCTAAAAGCGCTTCTTCTTGCCTTCCAAATATTTTCATTTTGTTTTTCATCTTGGGTTTGAACAATATTTTTTGCATTCATTTTGATAAGTATTTCTTTTAAAAGCTTTATTTCACTTAAAACGCTTTCTTTAAAACCATCAAGCTCTATTAAAAGAGCTGCTTTTTTATCAGTCAAAAGCCCCGTAGGGTTAAAGCTTTCAATTGTTTTTAGAGTAAAATTATCAATTAAATCAATGGTAGATGGGATAAAACCGCTATTTATGATCTCATTTGAACAATTAGCAGCATCTGTTAAACTATCAAAATATGCAAGAGTCAAAAGTCTTGTTTGTGGTTTTGGAATTAATTTTAATGTGATTTTTGTAATAATTCCAAGCGTTCCTTCAGAACCTGTAAAAAGATTTGTAAGGTTATATCCCGTTACATTTTTTGCAATGTTGCAGGCTGTTTCAACTATGGTGCCGTCTGCTAGTACCACTTCAAGATTAATTACATAGTCTTTAGTGTTTCCGTATTTAAAAGTTCTTGGGCCTCCGGAATTCAGACAAACGGCTCCAACTACAGTTGAAACAGCAAGGTTGGATGGGTCCGGAGGAAAAAACAAATTTAATTTATCAAGCTCAAAATTCAAATCTCCTATTGCAACATTAGGCTCAACCACCGCAATTAAATTTTCTTTGTTTATTTCAATGATTTTATCCATCAGAGAAAAATGAAGAATAATACAATTTTTAATAGGGCGAGTGGAGCCTATATGGTTTGTGCCTTTGGCTCTTGGAACAATTGAAATATTATTTTTTTGAGCAAGCTTTACAATTTTTGATACTTCAACAGCGCTTTTTGGAAAAACAACAGCAGCAGGCATAATAATTTCATCAGGATTTTTAGATGTGTCAAAAGCATAAGTATACACATCTTCTTTTTTATATAAAACCCTGTTTGGGCAAATTTTTTTAAGTTCATTTGCAAAAGTCATAAAAATATTTTATTATAAAAAAATATTAAAAGGGGTTGAAATGAAAAAGTATTTATTAGTTTTATGTTTTTTAACGATGTCTTTATTTATTCCTGTTTTAGCCGAAGAAGAAATCTACGAGCAGGCAATAACGCTTGATGAAAAGCCGACAGACGCTGAAATTAAAGCAACAATCGATAAGTTTAATTTCAATGATAAACAAAAAGAACATCTGATTAAAGAAACAAAAAAGCGCATAGATGATATATATGAAAGGCAAAAACAGCAAGAAGCGCAAAATGGCTCCGATTGCGACCCATTACCTGTTATTGAACCCAATAAAGAAGGTATATCCAATATAGAAGGCCTTAATATAAATAATAAACCTACAGAAAAATAATTAATTTTACTCAAGACTTTGTTTGTAATAAAATAACAATAATAAACGATATAAAAAGCATTGCAGTGGATGTTTTTAGCATGCTTGACTATTAATTTTTTAAAAGGAATGAATTTTGTTAGTACATCAAGAGAAAAATGGCAATCAGAGTGATGAAAAAAAGGCATGGGAAGAATTTATAAGTATTTTAGAACATAAGCTTCCCGGGTTTGTTAAGCCTTGGATAACCACGTTGGAGCCTGCTTTGCCTTTATTCGAAAAGAGCGAAAACGAAATTTTTCTGGTTAAAAGTTCTCAAAGCTTTGGTATACAGGTTTTAACCCAAAAATATCTAAAAGAAGTTGAAGATGCTCTTTTTGAAATAACCGGTCTTAGAAGAGCGGCAAGATTTGTGCTTGATGAAACAATTAAAAAGAAAAAAGCACCAAAATTAACAAAAGAAGAAAAAGAAAACATTGAAACCATTAAAAAGATGGAAAACCTCGCTCAAATGCATTCTTTTTGTAATTTGAATTTAAAATATACATTTGAAAATTTTGTTGTGGGCGAAAATTCAAAATTTGCTTATAAAATAGCTGAAATGATAGCAGCTGAACCCGGGCAAAAATATAATCCTCTTTTTATATCAGGTTCCGTCGGACTAGGTAAAACCCATCTTATGCAAGCTATCGGACATAGGATTTTAAAGAATTTTCCAAATTTAAAAGTCAGATATACAAAAGCGGAAGAATTTGGAAATAAGCTGGTTGAATCTTTAATCGGCTGCAAAAATTCAGGCGACTTGAATGAAAAAATGAAAAAATTCAGAGACAAACACAGAAACGTTGATGTTTTGCTTATAGATGATATTCAGTGGATTGAAGGCAAAAAAAGAACAGAAGAAGAAATTTTTTATACTTTTGATGCGCTATATCATGCAGGAAAACAAATAGTTTTCGCTTCCGACAGACCCCTATCTGCTTTTGAAATGCTGCCTGACAGACTTAAAAGCCGCTTTGAATGGGGAATAGAAGTCAAGATAACAGTCCCTGATGTTGAAACAAGAACAAAAATTGTAAAAAAACACAGTATAGATTCAAACTTTGAAATAACAGATGAAGTAGCACAATTTTTGGCTCAAACGTATTGTACAAATATAAGAGAATTGGAAGGTGCCTACAATAAAGCAAGCGCCATAGCATCCATTGAAGGGGTGGAATTAACGGTCGAAAATACAAAGCAATTTTTAGAGCTTGAAAAACAAGCACAAAAAATTTCATTATCCAAAATTATAGAAGTCTGCGCCAAATATTTTTCGATTGACAAAAAAGACATCATATCCTCTCAGCGCTCCAAAGAAATTGCAAATGCCAGAAAATACGCGATTTATTTTTCAAGAGAACTTTTAAATGTGAGCTATCCTAATCTTGCAAAAGAATTTAAAAAAACCCATACAACAATTTTATATCAGTACGAAAACCTAAAAAAAACCATCAAAACAAATAAAGCTGCTCAAATTATAGCAGATGAAATAAATGAGCTTATTAAAAAATAGTAATATTTTTTCATAATCATTTTTTTGTGCTAGAATTATTTGGTATTACAACTATAAACGGATTGGTATGAAAGAAAGAATAGCATTAGTTATAATTATTGCATCATTAATTGCTTTTTTGGTGGTGTTTCAAAATTATTTTAATACTATGTGGGCAATTATTTTTCTTATCGCTTTTATGTTTGCATATTCCTTGTATATGTGGTTAGTTACAAAATACAGAAAAAGAAAACTGAAGAAAAACCCTCCCAAAATCAATTATGACTTCAATCCTTTTATAAGCATATTTATCCCCTGTCATAACGAACAGGAAGTTATCGAAAAAACCGTCCAAAACGTTTTAAAGCTTGATTATTCCCCTTATGAAATAATTTTAATTGACGACAGAAGCAAAGACGATACCCCGAATATAATTAAAAGACTTTGCGAAAATAATGAAAAAGTTTCCTATTTAATTAGAAAAGACGGTGCGACACCCGGTAAATCAGCGGTTTTAAATGATGCTATGAAAATAGCTAAAGGCGAAGCCATTCTTATTTTAGATGCAGATGCTAAAATTGAACCCGACTTCTTAAAGATTATGGTGCCTTTACTTGAAGGGTCTGATATAGGTGCAGTTCAAGCACAAAAAGTTATTATCAATGCAAATCAAAACTTTTTAACAAAATGCCAATACAATGAATATATCTTAGATACCCAGCTTCAAATCGGAAGAGATGCACTAAGAGGAGCGGTGGAACTTAGAGGAAACGGCGAACTTATTAAAAAAGAGGCAATTGAAAGTATAGGCGGCTGGAACGAAGACACTATTGTAGATGACCTTGATATGTCTACAAGGCTGCATGTGAAAGGATGGGATATTCGTTTTTGCACCGATACAAAAGTATACGAAGAAGGTGTAATTGATTTTTATTCTCTCATACGCCAAAGAAGAAGATGGGTCGAAGGTTCTATAAGAAGATATCTTGAAAACATTAAAGATGTATTCACTTCGCGCGATATGTCACTTAGAGTCGGATTTGACCTTATAGCATATATAACAGAATTCATACTTCCGTTTTGGCTTGTATCTGAAATTATTATTCAGGCATTTCATTTTGTAAAAGGTTATGAAAACTGTATTTTATCTTCCGTTGCTCTTGTTGTTATAACAGGTATATTTTTTATAATAATGTTTGTCTATAGCCTTAGAAAACACGCACACCACAAATTTTTTACAGCCCTAAAAGAAGCAATTGTAACATCAATATATTTTATAACAATTTGGTTTCCAATTGCTCTTTTTATAATATTTAAAATTATATTTACCAAAAAAACAATGGATTGGGGCAAAACCCGCCACGGAGTTGCACTTTGCAGTATAAAAGGAATGGATAATGTCTAGCGGTTCCAAAAAATTTCACTTTATCGCAATAGGAGGTGTCGGCCAAAGTGCTTTGGCTGAAATTCTTTTGAAATTCGGGTTTGACGTTACAGGTTCTGACCTTAAAGAAAATAAATATACTAAGCTTGCTCAAAAACTTGGTGCAAAAGTTTTTATAGGACAAAATGAAAAAAATATTGAAAATGGAAGAACGATTGTCATATCTTCCGCTATCAAAGAAGATAATCCCGAACTTAAACGCGCAAGAGAATTAAATCTTGAAATTATGCACAGATCTGATTGCCTCAAATTTATATCAGAATTTTTTGATAATTTTATAGGAACATCAGGCACCCACGGAAAAACCACAACATCAGGGTTGTTGAGTTATGTTTTTGAAAAAATGAACATAAATCCAAGCTATGCTATAGGAGGCATTATCCCTGAATTAAATACAAACGCCAGAGCAGATAAAAATTCCAAATACTTCATAGCAGAGCTTGACGAATCAGATGGAACAATTGTCAAATATAATCCTCATTTTCTTCTTGTAAATAATCTTGAAGCGGATCATTTGGATTTTTATAAAAACGGGCTGATTGATGTCTTAAAAACTTTTAAAATCGTTTTAGATAATACCTTAAAAAAAGCATTTTTAAATATTGATAATACAGGCATTCAAGAATTTATAAAAGAATATAATATAGATAATTTTATTTCATTTGGGATAGAAAATGAAGCGGACTATAGCACCAAAAACATAATTTTTGATGAAGAAAAATCATATTTTGATGTTTATAAAAAAGATGAATTACTTGGAAAAATAGAGCTTATAATACCAGGTATTCATAATATCTATAATGCCCTTGGAGTAATCAGTATTCTTGATTATTTAGGTTTTGATTTTGATAGCTGTAAGGAACATTTTAAAACCTTTAAAGGAATGGGCAGAAGATTTCAGCTTGTAAAAGAAATCAACAATATCAAAATAATTGATGATTATGCCCATCACCCAAGCGAAATAAAATCAACTCTTGATGCTGTTAAAAACTTTAAAAGAAGAAAAATCGCCATTTTCCAACCCCATAGATATACAAGGCTAAAAGCTCTTTGGGATGAATTTCTAAATAGTTTTAAATATGCGGATAGTTTGTATGTTTTAGATGTTTTTTCAGCGGGAGATAAATTCGATGAACAATATAATTCCAAAAATTTTGTTCAAGAATTATCAAAAATGCAAAATAATGTAAAATATATTGATGGCGATATTATTGAAGCTTCTAAAAAAATTGCACCCAATCTTGTAAAGGGAGATTTGGTCTTGACACTCGGCGCAGGAGATATTACAAAAATCGGAGAATTAATTGGTGATTTGCTCTCAAAATGAAATAAAATACTATAAAGACTTCCAGCTGACTAATTTTAATACACTTAAAATTAATTCAACAGCAAAGCTTTTCTATATGCCTGATAATTCAGGTGAATTGATTTCAATTTATAGAAAGCATAAAGATAACACCCCGATTGTTATAGGCCGCGGATCCAATGTACTTTTTTCTTCAAGCGGAATAGAAAACCCTGTTATTCATACAGGACTCATTGCTTCAAAATTTTTAATAGGAAATACTCTTGAATGCGATATAGGAGTAAAAACTCAAATGCTATCAAAATTTGCACTTGATAAAAAATTATCAGGTTTTGAATTTTTGATAGGAATTCCTGCAAGCCTGGGCGGCGCAATCTATATGAATGCTTCAGCACACGGGCAGGCTATAAGTGATTATCTGATAAGTGCGAAAGTCTATGATATTGAAAACAATAAAATCTTAAATTTAGATAAAAAAGAACTTAATTTTTCCTACAGGCATTCGATTTTAAAAGAAAAACCATATATTCTTCTAAGTGCAAAATTTGAACTTGTAAAAAAGGATAAAGAATTAATCAGAGCTAAAATGGATGAAAATTTGATATTTAGAAAAAACAGACAGCCCAATCTTTCTCTTCCAAACGCGGGATCTGTTTTTAAAAATCCTTCCGATTGTGAATTTTCAGCAGGTGCCCTGATTGATAAAGCAGGCTTTAGAGGATACAAATATAAGAATCTTGAAGTTTATCAAAATCATTGTAACTTTATAATAAATAAAGGAGATGCAACTTCATCCGATTACAGCGAATTAATCTATGAAATTTATAAAAAAGTCAAAAAAGATTATAATGTTGAACTGCATCCTGAAATAATTTATATTGGCAAAATGACAAAAGGTGAAAAAGACATATGGAAAACTTGGAAAAAAATATAAAAGAAATAAATAAAAATTCAAAAATAGCGGTATTATGCGGCGGTCTTTCAAATGAAAAAGAGGTTTCTTTGCGCTCAGGAAAAAATGTTTTTAAAGCATTAATCGAACTTGGCTATAAAGATGTAAGTTTTATCAATGTAGAAAGAGACATAGCTTCTATCCTGAAAGAAAATAAGATTGAATATGCTTTTAATGTTCTTCATGGAAGATACGGAGAAGATGGCTGTATTCAGGGAGTTTTAGAATTTTTGAATATCCCTTACACAGGATGCAAAGTTAAATCCAGCGCTGTTTGTATGGATAAAATTACAACAAAAAAAGTTTTAAATGGCGAAAACATCCCTTTGATTAAATCAATTAATGTTACAAAAGATAACTACAAAGAAAAAATCAGCGAATTGGATTTTCCTGTAATTATAAAACCATCCAATGAAGGTTCTTCTATCGGAATGACAAAAGTAAATTCAATTGATAAATTAGATGATGCTATGTCAGAAGCTCTTAAATGTGACAATGAAATTTTAATTGAAGAATATCTTGAAGGCATGTCTGCAACAGTTGGCGTACTTGAAAGAAAAAAAGACGGAAAAACTGAAACATTTGCAACACCTATTCTTGCTTTCAAAACAAAAACAGAATGGTATGACTATGAAGCAAAATATACAAAAGGTCTAACAGAATTTCTGCTTCCTGCTCCTTTTGATGAAAAATTAACCAAAGAAATCAAAGAAATTGCAATTAAATCTTTTAAGGCATGCTCATGTTCAGGGCTTGCAAGAGTCGATTTTTTGGTACAAAACAATATCCCATACGTTCTTGAAATTAATACAAACCCAGGTATGACAGACACATCAGACCTTCCGGCACAGGCAGAAAATATGGGTATAAGTTATAATGAACTTGTTGAAATAATTTTACAGACAGCTGCTTTATAATTAAACAAAGGATAATTTAAAAGTGGGGCTACTTTATCAAAAAAGAAGACTGAAAGTAAACAAAGTAAAAAGACTCCTTAATTCCAGACGCGTCTTTTTGCTTAGATTTCGCATACTTCTTTCACTTGTTATGGTAGTTGGAATTTGTTATTGCGGCATAAAAGTTTTAAGACTTCCGATGTGGTATATTGACCAGGAAAAAATAAACCAAGCCGACCCTTATATTTTAAAAATAAGCGGAAATAAAATAACACCAAAATCTAAAATAATTGAAATGGTACATCAGGTAACTCTTCCGGATACTCAAATATTCAGACTAAAAACAGATGAATTGGAAAATAAAATTTCAACTCTGCAACCGATTAAAAAAGTGTACGTAAGAAGATTTTGGTTTCCTGCAAGACTTAATATACTAATTGACGAAAGAACACCTGTATTTTTGCTTTCACCAAACCTTGAAACAGAGCCAAATTGCGTCATCACAGCTGATGGTGCCAAAATTAATAACGAATTTCTGCCTTTTATAGATAGAAGCAAAACCAAGCGGATACTAACTTATGGTGTAACGGATGGCAAAGATGAAGTCTGGAACAAGAAAAAGGTCGAAGAGATGATTTCTTTGGTCAAAGCAATAGAAAGCTATTCTAATCAAAAAGTTCAATATGTTGACATCAGAAAACAAAAAGACATCTATATTATGCTTCAAAAATATCTTATCCGCTTCGGACAAATCGACGATAGTGCTCTATCAAGAGCAAAATGGACAGCTTCAATCCTTCCCGAAGCTGAAAAATACTCAGATAAAGTAAAATATATCGATTTAAGATGGGAAAATTCCCACTACCTTCGCTTAAAAGGTTCTAAAGATGCGGTAAATAAAGCAATCAACCTCAAAGAAGACGTACAGGTGGAAGCAGCTAATCAACAGCCAAATCAACAAACGCAAGAACAAAATCAGGAAAACGTAGAATAAAAAAAATCTTTATGTTATATTAAGCATAATTTAAGGAGACAAAAAAATGGCAAATTACATTGAAGGCGGATTAATTGCAGATAGTCAGGATAAATACTGTATCGTAATTTCAAGATTTAATGATTTTATTGGTTCAAAACTATTAGATGGCGCTATTGATACCTTTTTAAGATCAGGTGTACAAGAACAAAATATTGATGTAATTAAAGTTCCGGGCGCTTTTGAAATACCGCTGACCGCTTCAATGGCAGCCAAAACTCATAAATATAAAGCAATTATTGCATTAGGTGCCGTAATTAAAGGTTCTACAGACCATTATGATTATGTTTGTGCTGAACTTTCAAAAGGAATTGCTTCTGTTTCTATGAAAACCGACATTCCTGTTTTATTTGGAGTTTTAACAACCGATAATCTCGAACAAGCTATTGAAAGAGCAGGCTCTAAAGCCGGTAATAAAGGCTCGGAATGCGCAAAAGCAGCAATTGAAACAGTAAATGTTTTAAAGAAAATCAATCTTTAGATTTAGATTAAAAATAATCTTTCGGTGAATGCCAAAATATCATAACCCTAATATTATTTTATTAGGATGATTCAATAGGGGAGATGTGGCTTTTGACCATGAAAAGGATTTTTCTGAATATATTGATTATGGCTTTTGTAATGTTTGCCTCTGCTTCTTTTGCAGCAAATGTTATATCTTCTGTCGCAATTACAAAAAATAATGAAACTTCATATAATTTAAAAGTTAATTCAAGCGAAACCATTAAATATAAAAAGGTTTTAGAAGATAATAATACAGTTTATTTTGATTTAAAAAATTCGGTTTTATCAGATAAAATAGATACCTTTTATGATAATTCTTTAAAAATTGAAAGTATTGTTATAAAACAAATTGCAAAGAACAAGGTAAGAATATACATAGAAGGCCTGGATTCCAATGGCACTGTTATAAATTTTCAAAACGGAAAAGATATAACCAAAAAAGAATTGGATTCAATTGATGGCTTTAGAGAGCTTGAAAGCGGTATTATTCTTTTTGTTATGATGATTTTTGGAATAATTCTTGCCCAAGTTAAAGATAAGCTTCCAAAAAGACAAAAAAGCTATCAAAGCTATATTCATAACAGCTACAAAAATGACATTATAAAAATGCCCGATAAGCTTCCTGTTTCTAATCCAATAAAAAGAAATATTACAATTAACGACTATCAAAGACAACAAAATTTATCAAGACAGAAAAATCCATATATGGCAAAAATCCAAACTAATCCACAATATAATAAAACTTATACACCAAAACCATATAAAAGTGTAAAATCTGTTTAATTCATATATAGACTATTATAGCTTTTTTGCGTATAATATTTATGAGGAGTTTACAATACTATAAATATGCAAGATAAAGCCGTATTCACAAAAGAAGATATTTTGGATTGTTTATCTAAAAAGGGCTATTATATAGATAGTTTTACTTTAGATACCTTTTTAAACAAATTAAATATAAATTCTATTTATGAACAAGACGGCATAGAATATTATGAAACCGATACAGTTGAAGTGATTATAGAAAAGATTTTTAATAAAACAGAAGCAATACAAGGGGCAGATATGGAAAATGATAAAGTTTTAACACAGACTAATTCAGATGATATGATGCCATCATTAGATGACGATCAAAATGATGTGTTAAACATCTTAAAAGAGGTTTCTTTATCCGATGGCTCAAATCTTATGGACAGAGTTCAAAATATGTCTATAGTTGATGTTGAAGAAAACAGAGAAGAAATCGAAAAAGAAATTAAAGAAAAAGAAGAAAAAGAAACGCAAAAGAAATTCAATGAGCCAAAGCGTCCCGGTATTTTAGAAGGAGCAATGCAATCCATTGAATCAGATACTCCTGATTCACAAAAGCAAAACAAATTAAGCCAAGATGAATTTGAAGATCTAACTACCCTTTCAAATACATTTAAAGAACTTGGCGTAAAAGATTTTGAAGCTCAAAGCATTAGGGACAATAACGGTCAACTGACCAAACAAATGAATGATATTGCAAAAATCATGGCAAAAAAAATTGCAAAATATGTAAGCACTATTTGCATGCAGGAAGCTAAATCTGCCATAAGACTAGGTGAAGCCCAGGAAGAAATTTTAAAATTAAATCATAAAATAAGGACACTTGAAGAACAAATCAAAAAAGTCCGTCTTCTTTTAGCAGAATCAAACAGAAACTTAAATTCATACAAACCTTCTGTTTTTGGTCTTTATAAAAAAGAAAAAACAAAAAAGCGTTAACAACATAAATAGAATAAGGAAACCGGCAAAATGAACCAAATTATAATGATACTACTTATAAGCATACTTGTACTTGTACACGAACTTGGTCATTATTTTGCAGCAAGAATGTGTGGTGTCAGAGTAACCAGATTTGGCATAGGGATGCCTTTCGGGCCAAGCATAAAACTTTTTAAAATAGGATATACAAAGTTTTATCTGCACGCTTTTTTGTTTGGCGGCTATGTAATGTTCGCTGATGACGTTATGCTTGAAAATAAAGAAGGTAAATCTTCTCAAATAGATGAAGATGAGATTCTACCAAAAGACTCCCCTGAATTATTTGAAAACAAGCCAAAAAAGCAAAAATTCTTTATTTTAAGCGCAGGTGTTTTTATGAACCTGATTTTTGGGATTTTTCTTGTAATGTTTGCAGCTTCTATTTATCATAAATTGCCTGCACAAAGCCAAAGCGTATATGTAGATGGTTTTAGCGCAGAAACAACATCAAATATAAAGAAATATAAAATCAACAAAGGTGACAAGTTCTTAAAAGCGAATGGAAACGACATAAACACCTTGTATAGTCTTTTATTTTACACTAAAAATTCAAAAATGTTTGATGATTATGCAAGTAAAGATTTGATTGAAAAAAACACGCAGGCCTTGATAAAACTTAATCCTAAATACGCTGATGCCATCAAAAATAATGAAAAAATAAAACCAAACGCGATAATTTATCTTCCAAAGATGATGAGCGAAAAACCTCTTGATATTAATAAAGATGTCTTAGAAGGACTTCAAAAATATAAAAAAGAAGGAATTAAACTAAATCAAAATCAAATTGCCCTAAGAGACGAAATTATTTCAAGAATGCCAATAAGGGCAGATAAAGAAATTGCTTTTAAAGATTTAATTTATGCTCTTTCTGATACATATAAACCTTTGAGCATAACTTTTTTAGATAAGGAAAATAAAAGTTACACTATTAATAACATCAAAATAGGCAACCTCGGAATTCTTGGAATTACTCTTGATGTTAAAGAAAATTTTGTTGAAACAAAAACCCTGAAAAGTACTGTTATAAATTCTTTCAGATATTGTTATATAACAACTGTTGCAATGCTAAAAGGCTTGATGGGGTTGATTTTAGGCAGAGTAAATGCCTCTGATATGCACGGAATCATAGCAGTTGTCAAAGTCGGAGGCGACATTATTGCCTCAAAAGGCATGTTAAATGGGCTTTTATTAACCGCTATGATAAGCATAAACCTTGCAATAATAAATTTTCTTCCAATTCCTGCCCTAGATGGCGGACATGTTATGTTTCTTATAATTGAAAAAGTTACAGGCAGAAAACCGACAGCTGAAATGGCAGAAAAGATAAATAATTTCTTTTTTATTCTATTGATAATTCTGATGATTGCAATTTCTTATAATGATATTTTTGGTCTTATTACTAAGAAATTTTAATCGGATTGGTAAAAACATTGAAAAATTTCAAAAAAAGCACACTTTGTTTAATAATATTTGCATTAATATCGATAATGCCTATATTTGCAATTGAAGAAAATTCAAATCCCAATACAAACTCAAATAATCTGACCGAAATTACAAAAACCAAAATTTCATTAAAAGAAAAAATCAAACAGAAATTTCAAAAAAATAAAACAAAACCCCAAAAACAAGCAAAAAAACATAAACAGTCAAAAACACAAAAAAGTCAAAAACTTACAAAAAACAAAGCAGGTATTCAAGAGATTGTTTTACCTAGGGTTATAACAAGAAAAGAAATTTTTAAAAATGAGCCTCATAAATTATCTGTTATGACAATTGATGAATGCGTTAATTATGCACTTTTAAATAACCCGAATCTCAAAATTTCTTTAGAAAGAATAGCAGCATCAAAAGCTGCAGTATCTCAAAACAGGGCGAACTACGCTCCAAGATTAACTGCCAGAGTAAGCTATAATCATAATGATAACAATGGCACAAGAATAGTTAATTCGCACGAAAATTCCCTGGGATTTAATGTTGGAATTTCAGAGATGATTTGGGATTTTGGAAAAACAACAGCAAGAATCAATATGGCAAAATTTGATGTAGAATCTGCCATATATGACTATCAATGGGAAGAATTAAATATCATATATAACGTTAGAATAAATTATTATAAGGTTTTATCAGCTTTAGCCAATCTTGATATTTATGAGCAAAATGTAAGAATAAACAGCCTCAATTATGATAGAACAAAAGCCATGTTTGATGAAGGCTTAAAATCAAAGATTGATGTAGTAAATGCCCAAGTTAATTTAACCGATGCCAAAATTCAGCTTGTTGAAGGAAAAAATGCACTGGAACAGGCTGTTCTTGCTTTGAAAAATTCTATGTATTATGTAGATGATAGCCATTTTATCGTTAAAAATACGGAAAATTTTAATTTCTTAAAAGCAGATTATGGCAAAAAAATCGAAAGTCTCACAAATATCAAAGAAGGTGCAACCGTAAAAAAAACAAGCGACGGACTTGTGATGTTGTCATCGGGAATTGAACATAAAGATATTATTCAAAATTTTGAATTCAAGCCTTTTGTGATGACAAGAAAAGAAGCTGTCGAAGAAGCGCTTGATTTAAGGCCGGATTTAAAATCCAACAGAATGCTTGTAAAAGTCCAGGATGAATCATTAACTGCAATTAAAAAACAATATGCTCCTGAAATAACAGGAGATATCACCTGGGGTTATACAAAAAACGAAAAAACATATTCAAGCCCTCTGCAGATGGGCGCAAGTATAGGATTAGGCTCCATTAATCCATATAAAATAAAATATGAAATTGATGAAGGTGAAAATTATCTTGATATCGCAATAAATAATTTGAATATCGCAAAAACAGACATTTTTTGGGAAGTGCAGCAAAATTTTGTTAATATGCGCCAATTAGAAAAGAAAATTCCTTTAATGAATACAAAAGTCAAAGCAACTTTAGAAAATTTTGAGCTGGCTGATGGCAGATATTCTGTTGGCTTAAATAATTATGTTGAACTTCAAGATGCACTTGCAAACTATAATAATTCGCAGCTGAATTTTGTTGAAGCCGTATTTAATTATAATGTTGCAAGAGAAACTTTGCTAAAATCGATGGGGGTAAAATAACGGACTATGATAGATTTAAGGCAGATTAAAATTAAAAAAAGATATTTATTAATAGCATTAGCTGCGCTATTAATCATATTTGTTATGGCAGTATCTTTTAAAAATAATAAAATCCAATATGTTACCCAAGATATTGAAAAAGGAACAATCACACAATATGTTGAAGCTTCAGGTACAATTAAACCCATAAATACCATTGAAGTCGGCACCCAGGTTTCAGGTACTGTTTCAAAGATTTATGTTGATTATAATTCTGTCGTAAAAAAAGGACAACTGCTCGCTGAACTCGACCCAAGCCTTTTTCAGGCAAATGTTGATCAGTCAAGAGCGAGATTATTAAATGCTAAAGCTTCTTTATCCAAAGCTAATTCTACTTTAGCTTATAAGAAAAATAACTACCAAAGATACAAAAATCTATATGCTAAAAATTATGTTTCAAAAGATGATGTTGAACTCGCCCTTTCAAATTACCTGCAGGCAAAAGCCGAGGTTGAAGCGGCACGCGCTGAAGTGAGCGCTCAAACAGCCACTTTAAATAACAATTTAACAAATCTTGGATATTCAAAAATAACTTCACCTGTAGATGGAACGGTAATCTCCAGAGCGGTAGACGTTGGACAGACAGTAGCAGCCAGCTTCAACACCCCAACATTGTTTGAAGTTGCTAAAGATTTAACCCAAATGCAAATTGAAACAAGCGTTTCAGAAGCAGATATCGGCAAAATCAAAGTAGGACAGGAAGCAGACTACACCCTGGATGGCTATCAGGATAGAATTTTTAAAGGTAAGGTAAATCAGGTAAGACTTGCTTCAACAACAACTAATAACGTTGTGACTTATACGGTTATAATTTCTGTTGATAACTCCGAAGGGCTTGCAATCCCGGGTATGAGCGCAAATGTTTCAATTATAACGGGAAACGTTAAAGATGTTTTATGTGTTTCAAATAGAGCCTTGAAATTTACCCCTGAAGATAATAATCAAAAATACGAAAACCAGGGAATTTGGATTCTTCAAAACGGAAAACCCCAAAGATTTGATGTAACTTTGGGCTTGTCTGACGATAATAAAACCCAAATTATTTCAAAAGATATTAAAGAAAAAGACAAGGTTATAATATCGCAGACAGGAAAAAACCAAAAAGGTGCAAAATCTTCAACAAAATCAATGAAAAGACCTCCACTATAGAAAAGAATATAGAAAAGAAACAAAATGACGGCATTAATAGAAATTCAAAACGCAATAAAAACATATACTATGGGAGATGAGATTTTCCATGCTTTAAATGATGTTTCTTTTTCAATAAATGAAGGTGAATTTGTTGCAATTATGGGAACATCAGGCTCAGGAAAATCCACCTGTATGAATATGCTTGGAACCTTGGATAAACCTACAAGCGGCAGGTACCATCTGGATGGCGTTGACGTTTTTTCACTTAAAGCAGACGAATTATCCGATATCAGAAATAATAAAATCGGTTTTGTTTTTCAGGGTTTTAATCTGATTTCAAGAACATCTGCCATTGATAATGTAGCTCTTCCTATGATTTATAAGGGAATTGGGGAAAAAGAAAGATTAGATAGGGCAAGGGAAGCCTTAAAAATTGTCGGCCTTGAAAAAAAGGAAGGCAATATGCCATCTCAAATGTCGGGCGGTCAACAGCAAAGAGTGGCAATAGCAAGAGCCATTGTCAACGATGCGCCATTGATTTTAGCAGATGAACCCACAGGGAACCTAGATACCAAAACAAGCATTGATGTTATGGAATTTTTTGTTAAATTAAACGAGCAAATGAAAAAAACAATCGTGCTTGTAACCCATGAGCCTGATATTGCACAATACACAAAAAGAATTATAAAATTCAAAGACGGAAAAATCGTTTCAGACCTTGATAAACAAAGCTGGATAAAAACAAGAACAAAGGAAACATAGGTTTTTAGATGATTGATTTTAAATCCACAATTAAATTAGCTCTTAAATCGCTCAAAGTAAATAAGATGCGCTCGGCTTTAACAAGCCTTGGGATAATAATCGGAGTTGCCGCCGTAATTATAATGCTTGCCATCGGCTCAGGCGCAAATAAGCAAGTGCAGGAGAATATGGAATCAATGGGTTCAAATTTATTAACTGTGCGCTCTGCTGCAGCTAAAACCGGGGGCATCTCAATGGGAATGGGAACAAAACCGACATTGAGCCTTAAAGATGCAATAGCAATACAAAAGCAGACAAGAGGAATTGAAGCTGTCGCTCCTTTGATGAATTCTTCTAAGCAGGTTATGTTTGGTAATCAAAACTGGCAAACCACAATATATGGTATAACCACAGACTATTTATATGTAAAAAATTATGAAATTAATCTTGGACACCCTTTTTCAAAAGATGATGTGAGAAACGCAGCTAAAGTCTGCCTGATTGGAACAACGATTGAAAAAGAATTATTTGGTGACCTTGATCCTATTGGAAGAACTATAAGAGTCGGAAATATCCCATTTAAAGTAATCGGCACCTTAAAATCCAAAGGACAGATGGGGCCGATGGACCAGGATGACATCATTTTTATTCCTATTACAACTGCTCAAAGAAAGGTTTTTGGAACAGATTTCCCGGGCTCTGTTAGCCAAATTATTGTAAAAGCTTCTTCTCTTGAAGATAGCACTATAGCACAAAAAGACATAGAAGAAGTTTTAAGAAGAAGGCATAACCTCGGAAAAAATCAGGAAAATGATTTTGAAATCAGAAATTCAGCTGAATTTCAAGAAAGAATGAAATCAACGGTTCGAACTTTTGCAATTCTTCTTGCATCCATTGCCTCTGTTTCTCTTGTTGTCGGAGGTATCGGCATTATGAATATTATGCTTGTATCAGTTACAGAAAGAACAAAAGAAATCGGCATTCGTATGGCAATTGGAGCAAGGGCGGCTGATATAAGAGCGCAGTTTTTAATTGAGGCTTTGATTTTATCTTTAATAGGAGGAATTATAGGGATACTGGCAGGTATTGCTATAACACTTATTATAGGTGCTGTTTTTGGAACGAATGTTTTGATAACATTGCCTCCTATATTGCTTTCTTTTGGATTTTCAGGATTTGTCGGTATCGCTTTTGGCTATTACCCTGCTTATAAAGCATCTCTTTTAAATCCTATCGATGCTCTTCGATATGAATAATAAATAAGCTATTAATCAAGAAAGGAAAGTACTTCGGGTATATCATGCCCGTTTGCTAAACATCTAAATACAGTTTCAATTGCAGCGTGCAAATTACATGTATCTTCAAATCTTCCTATACCACCCAAGTCAATAAGATAGTTTCCTACATAATTTTCGGATTTATCATCTTCATTAAATAACATATAATTTTGAAGCCATCTTTCAAGATTAATATCAGAATTTTTTGGTTTAGTATCTTCTTCTATAAATTCTCTTATCATCCAGCCACCTTTAATTAATCTGTTTTTAGTTTCTGATTGCAGAAAATCACACACCGGGTTTGCCATATAAAATTTTGGAACATCATTTACATTATCCAATGATGCTTTTCTTGCTATGGGGATTTCGCAGTGCATTCCCTGAATATCCATCAGCGAATTCGGGCTTATGTATCTTTTGATTGCAGCGCAATTACCCTCAATATCTTCTATTTTATATACTATGCCAAAATCTCCTTCACCAACTTGTTTAGCTCTAAATCTTTTTCCATCTATCTTAAATTCTTTGATTCCTTCTTCTATCTGCATTTCAAGCATTAAATTGTCCATTGCATCTTTAATTTTTTCTTTTTCAATGCCTTCAAAAATTTTTGGAATTTCATCATAAATTAAGGCAGTACCTTCCTTTTGATTTGTATTATAGACCATAAAAGCGAAACGGTCTGAAATATCGAATGTTTTGTATTGAATTCCGTCAAATAATGATTCAAAATCATCTAAAGTGGTATTTTGATTTTCTTCAATAAAATCATAAAGCTTGGGAAATCTTCTTCTGTTACTAAATATAGACATCCTGTATTCATTAACAGGCAGTTTTGCTTTTTGCATTTTTATGTTGCTTTTGGGTTTTGAAACATCAACAAACCGTGCATCTTGTCTGAAAAGTTCGCTCGAATTACTTTTATCACTGCCATTTGAAGCAAAAGGTATATTAAAATAAACAGGCAAAGTTACCGGGCTCGTTATAAAAACTGTGTTTTGGTCTGCTTTTGTTTGATGCTTATAAGTGTTTTTTGTTGGTGTTGTTTGGTTTATTGATAAAATTTTCATTGAAATTCTTTGAAAAATATAACTGTAAAGATAAAACTTAAAAACAAATAAATTTGCCTGCCTGCAAAAATCTAAATACAAGACCTGTCCTTTTAAAGGGGTCTTTACCTGCAATAAAAAATTTGCGTCTGGCGCGATTCGAACGCGCGACCTATCCCTTAAAAGGGGAGTGCTCTACCTGCTGAGCTACAGACGCAAATCTATTAAATTTTCATTTACTATCCTCAGCAGGTAGAGCACAGCGCTAAATTTTTCGTTTCAGCGAGCTTCACCGTGTGCTGAGCTACAGACGCAAATCTATTAAATTTTCATTTGGCTGAAAGCCATAGTACAAACGCAAATCATTGTTTGCCATATTAATATACCAAGAACAAATTTTTTCGTCAAATGTTTTTTATTACAAATTTAATTATCCACCCGGGCTTAGCTAAAAAGGTATTTAATCCAAATAAACTCTTTGTTATTTTAAAATAAAAAATACGTACAATTTTGAAAGGTTTAAATCTATGAAAAAATTTTTGTTCTCTTTTTTAACTTTGGCTTTCTTTTCAAGTCTTTCTTCAATCTCATATGCAGCATGCCCTGTCGATGAAAGTTGTTCAAAAGCTCCCGATTGTTCTTGCGAAAAGAAATTAGATAAATGCGAAAAAGTAGAAAGATGCCAAAGAGCTCTTCCAAACGATGTTTTAGAAGATGATGAATATTTAACATATAACCAATGTTATTTAGATAAAAGATTTAAAAAAATGAAAGCGGCTCTTTGTCTTTCAAAAACCCAACAATGCCAAATAGATGCCATATACAAACAGCACAAAGCAGATATGGAAAACTTATATTCCAGATACACTGTTCAAAAAAATAAACTTCTTGAAATGATAGCTTGCGGAAACGATTGCTACAAAGAACAAGCGAAAGTCTTAAAAGATTTCAAAAAATCAGCAAAAGAAAAATGCAAAGACTTTAGAGATGAAGTGAAAGAACAATTATGCAAGGACCAATACAGTGCATTTAGAAAATTCCAACGCCAGGAAAAAAGAACAATGAAAAAACTGATTAAATACGGTGCATTGTATAAATTCCCCTGTGTAGATTGTGCATCTGATTGCAATAATTAATTTTTAAGCCCCCTTTAAAACAGGGGGCTTTGATTTATTTTGTAATTCATATTAAAATGCAAGAAATTAAATTGATGCATTTTGTATCAAAAGAAAGAGAGCAGTAATATGATTATAAAATTAAATATTTTACCACTTAATAATGTCAAAAATTCGTCTTCCAATTTTCAAGCGGCCAAGTATAATCAAACAAATTCATTTGATACAAAACCTTCTTTTAGCTTATTAAACAACATAAATAACACAAGCTATGCAATTCCTTTATCTTTTTTAGGAAAAATTGCAAATGATGCTAAATGCGAAGAAGCCAAACAAGTTGAAGCAAAAGCAAACAAAATGATAACTGACCTTGAAGCTGCAATACAAGAAGCTTCAAAGCAAAAAGCCGAAGTTGAAGAACTCTTCAAACGCGGCGAACAATTTGAAAATGGCGTTGCAACAAGAATAATTGAAGATGATGAAATAACCTTAATGTTTGAAAACAATAGAAAAATTATGAAAGAGTATAAATCTGATGGTAAGACTTTAAAAAGACAAAGCACATTTCGCGATAATAAGCTTATAAGTGTAATTGTCTATAATAAAAACGGAAAAGAAGATATATATAAATTTGATGGCAGTAGTCTTGAATCTATCCAAACAGGTGTATCTGATAAAGGAATAGCAGTTGATCAGGAAATACATTTTTCAACATATTTTGAATCTGATGTTAAATGTAAAGTTGAAAATATACAGGGCAAAAAATATAAATATATGAAAGCAACAGAAACAAAAGAAAGAATATTCATTCCATTGCCTGAGCCTGCTTATATTGCACAAGGTATCACACAAACATATTTTAACAGCAGAACTATTGATAAAAAATTACAATTCATGCCTGAAAAACAACCCTATAGTTATAAAGAAAATATTGAAACGGAAGGAAAGATTGTCCAACAGGAAAATTTTTTCTACTATAAAGACGGAAAATGGCAAAAAATTCATTAAACCTTTGGGGATGGATTACTTCACAACATTTGCAATGACAAGGATTTGCAAATTTTTTATAACTCATATTGCAAAAAAAACAGACCCTGCACGGCAATCCGATACAATAATGCAATTTTGAAATCGGATTGCTTCACAATGCTCGAGCATTGATAATGAGGGTATAATTATTTATTGTTTAAGCTTATTCCTTTTCGAACATGTCTTTACCGACTGAGCACAATGGGCATGTCCAGTCATCGGGAAGATCTTCAAATTTAGTGCCTGCTTCTATGTTATTTGAATTATCGCCAACTTCTTCATCATACACATAACCGCATACTGTGCATACATATTTTGCCATAATAATTTCTCCTTTATTTTTTACGGTATCATTTTACCAAAAATTCTGCTATAATTGCAATAAGGAAAGCTGTCTATAAAAAGTACAATTTTTTTCTTTAGGTGTTTTATAATTTTATATATTTGTTGGGAGAAAAAAAATGGATGCATTTGCCGGTTTAAGACTTGATAATCAAGCTTTTGATACTACTTTTGTCAACTACGAAAATTTAGGAAAATATCCCGCTCTTCAAAGAAGAATAGACAACATCAAAAATACACAAAACTACCTTGAAACCCGACAAGAAGCAATAAAAAGATTAAAAGCATGGGGAATAAATGACACCTACCTTACAAAACCCGAACGAGATGAATACATTAAAACCTTAATTAGTGAACAAAATGTGCAAGAAACAATAAAACAAGGTGATTTATCCTGCCGTCAATGGTATGATTTAGGCGAAAAAATCAAAAATCAAAATACCCAATTAAGACAAGATGCCGATATAGCAAATAGCATTGTTGCAAGAAAAGTAAAACAAATTGCAGCTGAAAGAACCGCACAAGAATTAAAAGAACAAAGAGCAATTGAATTGCAAGATGCTATTATAGAGTCAAAGAGCATACCAAGCCCGTTTTTTGCTAAAGAAAATTTTGATAACTTTGAAGAGCTCTTAAATGAAAGGGATAGAATAGAAAAGATACAGTTTGCAGAAGGCTTTAAATACGGAAGCGAAGAATTTGTACGACCTGAAATTATCGAACATAATAAAACCGAAGTATCAAAAGGTTATGAGGCATTAAATAGAGCAATCGGCAAAAAAGCAAACTATTCCGATATGGATATTGAGGAAGTTAAAGAATTGTTTGAAAAACTACCAATAAATACCGATAAACTTGCAAAAGAAATGGAATCCAATATAAATAACGGGCAAGAAAAAGGCTTTTTTGAAAATCTGTTTAATACCATCAAAGAAAATAAAGCAGTAAGCGCAATTATTGCTCTTGCAATAATTACCGCAGGCTCAATAGGCATTAAAAACCTAATCGATATCTGTAAAAGCAAAAAATCACAGGAGCAAAATAAGCAATAATAAAAGAAATAGCCGATTGGGATAAGTGTGTTTTTAATAAAATACACTATATTGACCATGATTTTTATTTTTATTTTATAATATTATTATAGCAAACATTATAATTGAGAGGTGCCATGACAAATACAGTTACAGTTGACGATAAAAATGTCGCAATAATAGATATGACAATTGATTCAAAAGTTGCCAAAGAAACATACGATAGAACCCTTAAGGCAATCGGCAGCAACGTTAATATTGCAGGCTTCAGAAAAGGAAAAGCCCCGAATCATATTATAGAAAAATATGTAGGTGTCGATAGAATCAAAGCAGAAGTAGTAGATAGATTGTTCCCAACTGAATTTCAAAAAGCAGTTGATGAAAACAAACTAAATATAGCATTTAATCCTATTATTGAAAATGTGGATTTTGAAATAGGTTCAGACTTAAAAATCAAAGCAAATGTTGAATTAAAACCGCAAGTCAAAATCGGCAAATATAAAGATTTGAAAGTTGAATATAAAGAATTCAAAAACGAAGAAAATGCCCTTGAAAAAGAATTAGAACAAACAAGAAAAAGATTTTCCAAAATGGAAAAAGTAGATAGAGCTTCTACAAAAGATGATGTTGTTGTTTTCGATTTTGAAGGCTTTGTAGGTGATGAAAAAATTGAACACGGAGATGCTAAAAACTATTCTCTTGACCTTGCTAATTCCAATTTTATCCCAGGTTTTGCAGAACAATTAATCGGACACAAAGCAGGGGAAGAATTTTCAATCACTGTTAAATTCCCCGATGAATACCACGAAGAAAAATTAAAAGGCAAAGATGCAACATTTAAAATCGTTCTTCACGAAGTAAAAGAAAGACAATTGCCTGAATTAAACGATGAATTAGCCAAAAAAGCAGGCAAAGATACCCTTGATCTTTTAAAAGAAGATATTCAAAAATACCTTGATAATATGGCAAAAAGCCAAAACGATAAAGTTAAATCTGATGCTGTTTTTGAAAAAATCTTTGATACAACAGAAATCAAAATTCAACAAACCATGCTCGATAGAGAATATCAGGCAATAATGACAGAAACAAGAGAAAACATCAGACGCCAAGGCGGCAATTTTGACGAAATGGTTGAAAAAGAAGGCAAAGATAAAGTTGAAGAAAACTTCAAAAAAGAAGCCGAAACCAGAATTAAAAATTCTTTAATTGTAGAGCAAATTGCACGTGATGCTGAAATCAAAATTGACCAAAAAGACCTGATGGAACACATCAACCAAATGGCAATGATGTATGGAATGGCTCCAAGCCAGCTATTTGAAGAACTGAGAAAAAACCCTGCTTCATATGCTGCAATCAGCCAACAAATTACTGCCAATAAAGTTAATGAATTTTTATTAAATAATAACAACTTTGTTGCAAAATAAGATTATAATATTAGTGAAAGGATATAAATAGATATGAGTTTCGTACCTGTAGTTATAGAACAATCATCCCGCGGAGAAAGATCCTTTGATATTTTTTCAAGATTATTGAGAGAAAGAATCATCTTTCTTGGAACTCCGATTGATGATATGGTTGCAAATTTAATAGTAGCTCAAATGCTTCTTTTAGATAGCGAGAACCCCGAAAAAGATATTATGTTATATATCAATTCTCCGGGCGGCTCGGTTACTGCAGGCTTTGCGATATATGATACAATGCAGCACATTAGAGCAGATGTCTCAACTATCTGCTTGGGTCAGGCAGCTTCTATGGGCGCATTTTTACTATCATCAGGCGCTAAAGGAAAACGTCTTGCCCTTCCTCACTCCCGCGTTCTTATTCACCAACCTTTAGGGGGAGCTCAAGGTCAGGCAACCGATATTGAAATTCAGGCAAATGAAATATTGAGAATTAAAAAATCTCTAAATTCAATTTTAGCTTCAAACACAGGTCAACCATTGAAGAAAATTGAAAAAGATACAGACAGAGACTATATCATGACAGCAGATGAAGCTGTTGAATATGGTATGATAGATAAAGTCATATCATTGGAAGATACCAACAAATAATTAACTAAAAGGATTTTTTATGGCAAAGATAGACGATTCAAATTTAAAATGTTCATTTTGCGGCAAAGCGCAAGATCAGGTAAAAAAGCTTATCGCTGGGCCCGATGTTTGCATTTGTGATGAATGTATTGAATTGTGTAATGAAATATTAGATGAAGAACTTTTTAACTTCAAACAAGATGAAAAAGAAAAAGAACAGGAAACAAGCATTGATTCTATTCCAAAACCCCATGAAATCAAAGCTTATCTTGATGAACATATCGTAGGTCAGGATGATGCTAAAAAAGTGCTTGCTGTTGCCGTTTATAATCATTATAAAAGAATTGCACATAATATTGAATCAAAAGAATCTGATGTCGAAATCCAAAAAAGCAATATTTTGTTAGTTGGTCCGACCGGCTCAGGCAAAACACTACTTGCACAGACTTTAGCAAAAATGCTTAATGTTCCTTTTGCAGTAGCTGATGCTACAACTTTAACTGAAGCGGGCTACGTCGGAGATGACGTTGAAAATATACTTTTAAGGTTATACCAAAGTGCCGAATATGACGCCAAAAAGGCAGAAAGAGGCATAATTTATATTGATGAAATCGACAAAATTGCCCGTAAATCCGAAAACCCTTCAATCACAAGAGATGTTTCAGGCGAAGGTGTTCAGCAGGCACTTTTAAAGATGATAGAAGGAACTGTTGCAAATGTTCCTCCACAAGGCGGAAGAAAGCACCCTCATCAGGAATTCATTCAAATAGATACAAATAATATCTTGTTTATTGTAGGCGGAGCATTTGTCGGCTTAGAAAAAATCGTTGAAAGAAGATCAGGATCTACAAGCAGCGTTGGTTTCGGCTCAGCTTCACTTTCCGTAGAAGAAAAAGAACGTCAAGCAGCCAAGGTTCTAAAGAAATTGCAGCCTGATGACCTTCTTAAATTCGGCTTAATTCCTGAATTTATCGGAAGAATACCTATTTATACGGTTTTAGATCCGCTGGATGAAAAAACTTTAAAAATGATATTAACCAAACCAAAAAATGCCATTGTTAAGCAATATGCCTGCTTAATGGGTATGGATGGGGTTGAATTAAAATTTGAAGATGAAGCAATTGAGCTTATCGCAAAAGAAGCGCTAAAGAGAAAAACAGGCGCCCGTGCACTAAGGTCTATTGTAGAAGAAATCATGCTTGATATTATGTATGATATTCCATCTAAAGAAGATATCAAAGAATTTACAGTTACAAAAGAGATGGTTGAAAACCATCAACAAGACGATACTAAGCAGGCAGAAGTTGTAAAACTTCCGACAAAAAAAAATAGGGAAGAAATAGCATAGTTGATTGCTGAAAATATCAATGATTGGATACACCAAAGTGAACTTGTTTTTAACCCGTCACCCTGAACTCGTTTCAGGGTCTGAGCAAGTTTGTAATACTGCATAAAGTTTATTTTATGAGTCTATTGATTTCATATAAACACCTCAGATGCTGAAACAAGTTCAGCATGACAAATTAGAAAAACACGCACACTTAATGAGCTTATCTCACGTAGTGATTGTCTGAGGCCTTAGCCGAGTTGAGCGAAGTGAGTAAGCGAATTTAGTGTGCCTCTAGTAACTCACGAAATAACCA
>CANENE010000014.1 GCA_947428835.1 uncultured bacterium
CTTACAAACTTTTTTGTAAAAAACGAAGAAACTATGGTACAATATGGCAATTTTTCTAAAATGTTGCGACTAAATATGCAAAGCCAAAAAAAAGAGGCTTTAAATTTAAAGCCTCATAATCTAACACAAATATTAAACTAACTTTCTTCGCTTTCGACTTGCTTTAGCCCATCATATACACAGCGTACCGAATATGCCCAGCCTCCGGTATTGCCGGCATATGTAGCTGTGGCATTTAATACATTTTGTGGATTGCCAAGGCCTAAGACATAATTTCCTTCGCCATATATATTTGCTGTGTGGCAATAATCATAATCTGCTCCGGGGCAGCTGTATCTGCCGTAATAACACTGTACATTATTTCCGACAGTGCTTGCATTTGGGTTATAGGCGCAAAACTGCAGGCCTTTTGAGCCCATATTGCTTGTTAAAATTGGTGTTCCTTTGAGGTCATAATTATTTATGGTAAGTGCCCATCCGTCAAGTTCTTCTTTGGTGGGAAGTCTCCAGTATCCTTTATATTTCCCGTTGGGAGCCCAGCTTTCGCAGCTTATTTTCCCCGCTTTATGCTGACATGCCGCCCTGTTACAACCGCTATAAGTGCTGTCTCCATTTGATCCGCCTGAACAGGCATCTGAAGTTCTGCCACCTGTCCAACAGCAATTTTGAGCACCGCATTTGCCACTTGATCCCCTGATTACTCCTTGCCCAAGTCCGGGGCCGCCTGAATCTCCTACATTGTATTTTGTGACACATACATTATGGAAACCATCGTTATATTTTTTTTCTATAAACATAAGATAAGGCGCGATTTTATCGCAATCCTCCTGACTTTGCGGACCTTTTTGTTCATCTTTTTCTTCACCTTGATTATTATCTAAATTAATATTTTCTATGATACTATCCAAAACACATCTGACTGACTGTGCATAATATTGGGGATTGCCCATTACACCAAGTTCACCATAGTTGCCATTGTTGGCCCACGTATCAAATCGTATATAGGCTTCGCCCGAGTAATTGCCGTATGGTGTTAAATCTAATCCCCATAGAGTACAGGGGATACACCTTTTGTTTGTATCTGCATCCTTGCAGCCTCCCGTATTTCCTTGTTCACAGGTATTTATACCGGGGCTTGAATATCTGCTGCATAGCTGCAGACCTTCGCCTCCTTTTGAAACAGTAAGCTCTTGAAAATTGCTTTTCCAGCCGTTGAATTCTGCAGTTGTTGGAAGTCTCCAGTCTCCAACTTTGCTTCCTTCGGGTGCGTAATTTGCACAAGAAGCGTTTGCTGCTTTCCATTGACAGACTGTTCTATTGCACCCTGAATAGTCTCCTTCGCCATCTGTACAGTTTGGTGAAGTAGCGCCTGTAAAACAGCAATATCCTCTTTTGTTGCTTGGACAATCTTGCCCGACCGCCACAGGCACAGTACTTTGAGACAAAGGAAGCCCGTTATCTCCCATATTATATTTCGTGACACAAATATTTTTAATTCCATCGTTTAATGTTTTTGGAATAAAAATGGCATTAAATTTCTCGCAATCTTCCTTATTTGGTTGTCTTGTAATTATTCCAACTGTTTTATTGCTGCTATCAAAGCTTCCAACTGTAATATCGCTTGCTTTCAATTTTTTTGTGATTATTGGAGCAAAGGCGCTAATCAAAAGTGAAATTACAATGAGGCTTATAAGAAGTTCAATAAGTGAAAATGCAAGGCGCATTTTTCCGATACTTTTTTTCATAAGTAATAAAATCTCCTAATGTTATTTTTGTGTAGAAAATAAAAATTATTTTAAATAAATAATATCATTTTAAAAATCATGATGCAAGTAAAAACATGGATATACTGGAATTTAAACCATATAATTATACGTGACTATTTGTCGGTAGATAACAAATAGTAACCGTTTCATAATAAAATTATGAAAACAAAAGTCAGGCTGAAAAGAAAAATTTTAAAGTCTTTGGGGCTTAAAATTAAAGAAATCAGGCTTCAGAAAGGGATTTCTCAAGAGAAGCTTGCTTTTCAAGTCGGAGTGGACAGAACCTATATAGGTGCAATTGAGCAGGGCACAAGAAGCCCTTCGATTTATTGCCTTTTTGTAATTGCAGAAAAATTGGGTATCCAATTAAAAGATACCCTTGATTTCACAATAGAATAATTTTTTATTTTAATGCTTGATTAAAATCTTCAATTATATCATCAATATTTTCAAGACCCACCGAAACCCTTACCATAGAAGGATTTATTCCGCAATCCATAAGCTGTTTGTCGGTTAATTGTCTGTGAGTAGCACTGGCCGGATGCAAAACACAGGTTCTAATATCTGCAACGTGGACTTCTCTTGATGCAAGCTTTAGTTTATCCATAAATTTAATTGCATCGTCGCGGCTGCCATCTATAGTGATACTCATAACGCCCGAACATCCTTTGGGCAGGTATTTTTGAGCTAAGTTGTAGTATTTATTGTCTTTTAGCCCGGGGTAATTAATTTCTTTGATTTTCGGGTTACTTTTAAAAAATCGGGCAAGCTTTAAACCGTTTGTTGAGTATCTTTCCATTCTTAAAGCGAGAGTTTCAAGCCCGAGATTTAAAAGAAAGCCACTCATTCCGCTTGGGTAGCAGCCAAAATCTCTCATTAATTGGCACCTTGCTTTAATTATAAAAGGACAATCGGGGTAATCTTTTGTGTAGATTGTTCCATGGTAGGATTCATCAGGTTCAACAAATTCAGCAAAATTTCCTTTTGTAAAATCAAATTTGCCGCTATCTACTATAACACCTCCAACTTGAAGAGCATGGCCATCCATATATTTTGTTGTCGAATGAGTCACTATATCTGCACCATATTCAATGGGTTTGCATAATATTGGTGTCGGAAAGGTATTATCTACAATTAAAGGAATGTTGTTTTTGTGTGCAATAGAAGCAAATTTTTCAATATCTAAAACTTGCAAGCTAGGATTAGTTAGAGTTTCACTAAAGATTGCTTTTGTGTTTGGTTTAATTGCATTTTGGATAGCATTTTCATCGCTATCAACATCAATGAAGTCAACAGTTATACCGAATTTTTTAAGCGTTATTGCAAAAAGATTGACAGTGCCGCCATAAATAGCGCTTGTTGAAAGTATTCTATCGCCTGCGCTTGCCAAATTTAAAACAGAAATAAGATTAGCAGCCTGTCCTGATGTTGTACACATTGAAGCTATGCCTCCTTCGAGTTCTGCGATTTTCTTTTCAATGCAATCAACAGTAGGATTTGTAAATCTTGAATAAATATGTGCTTTTGTAGGGTCATCAAAAACAGCCGCAATTTCTTCCGTTGAATCAAATCTAAAGGTTGTGCTTTGGTATATCGGCATGACACTTGCATTATATTTATCTTTGCTAAAGCCGCTGTGCAGGCATATGGTTTCATCTTTCATCTTGCTTTCCTTCTCCTTTTTTACAAATTATACCATTTTTTGTTTGTTTATATTAATATAGTTATGTATTTTAAAAATTATCGGCTATTAGTATAAAAGGAGAGCTCAATGAGTAAAATTCAATTAACTTCTGAAATTGAAGAAAAATGTTGTGTGGCTCGCGGCGTAAAAGGAAGTCCTGCGCCAATTCCACAAGAAGGTCTTTGGACAAAATGCAAAGAAATTAAAGATATTAACGGGTTAACCCATGGCTGCGGATGTTGTGCACCTCAGCAAGGTACCTGTAAATTAACATTAAACGTAAAAGAAGGTGTTATTCAAGAAGCTCTTGTTGAAACAATCGGATGCTCAGGTATGACACACTCTGCTGCAATGGCAGGTGAGATACTTCCCGGAAAAACTATTCTTGAAGCATTAAATACAGACCTTGTTTGTGATGCGATTAATGTTGCAATGAGAGAATTATTCTTGCAAATTGTATACGGAAGAACCCAAACAGCATTTTCTGAAAACGGGCTTCCTGTAGGTGCCGGCCTTGAAGACCTTGGAAAAGGCTTATGTTCAATGGTAGGAACAATCCATTCTACTAAACAAAAAGGTGTAAGATACCTTTCTTTGACAGAAGGTTATATCTTAGAACTCGGTTTGGATAAACACGATGAAGTAATCGGGTATAAATTTGTTAACCTTGGAAAAGTTATGGATGCAATTAAAGCAGGGGTTGACGCCAAAGAGGCTTATGAAAAAAATATAGGCACATACGGCAGATACGCTGATGCCGTTAAATACATTGACCCTAGAAAACAATAGGCATAGGTTAGTTAGAATTTTAATATAAGGAAAATATAATATGGCAAAATTTGAAGGACAAGATAGACGTAAAAGCACTTTAGACAAAGTTCTTAAAGAATACGGTTTTTCTTCACTTGATGAAGCTAACGAATTATGTCTATCTAAAGGAATAAACGTAGATGAAATAGTTAAAGGTATTCAGCCGATTGCTTTTGATAATGCAAGTTGGGCTTATACCTTAGGCTGCGCTATTGCTCTTAAAAAAGGTATTACAAATGCAGCAGACGCTGCTGAAGTTTTAGGTATCGGCTTACAAGCTTTTGCAGTACCCGGGTCTGTCGGCGATACCAGAAAAGTTGGTATCGGGCATGGTAATTTAGGTGCAATGCTATTAAGAGAAGAAACAAAATGTTTCTGCTTTTTAGCAGGTCACGAATCATTTGCTGCTGCAGAAGGTGCAATTGGTATTGCAAGAAATGCAAACAAAGTCAGAAAAGAACCTTTAAGAGTAATCTTGAATGGTCTTGGAAAAGACGCTGCGCACGTTATATCCAGGATAAACGGTTTTACATCTGTTGAGACTGAATACAACTACAAAACAGGCGAATTAAAAATCACAAAAGAAACAGCATTTTCTGACGGCGAAAGAGCTAAAGTAAGATGTTACGGCGCTGATGATGTATCAGAAGGCGTTGCAATTATGATTAAAGAAGGCGTTGATGTATCCATTACGGGTAATTCAACTAACCCAACTCGTTTCCAACACCCTGTTGCAGGTACTTATAAAAAATGGGCAATTGAAAACGGAAGAAAATACTTTTCAGTTGCTTCAGGCGGCGGCACAGGCCGTACACTTCACCCTGACAACGTTGCAGCAGGTCCTGCCAGCTACGGTATGACAGATACTATGGGTCGTATGCACTCTGATGCTCAATTTGCAGGTTCTTCATCTGTTCCTGCTCACGTTGAGATGATGGGTGTAATCGGCATGGGAAATAATCCGATGGTTGGTGCTACAGTTGCTGTTGCAGTTGCGATTCAAAATGCAATGACAAAGTAGAAGTTGCAGCTAACTAAAATATTTAAAAGTCCATCTGTTAAGTTATCTTATAAGATGGACTTTTTTTGACTATGTTATGTATAATAATAGTTGATACAAAAAGGAGAAAATTATATGTGGCAGTTGTGGGTTTGTGTTGGAGTTTTATTTTTAATATTAGAAATTTTTACTCCATCTATGTTCTTTTTAAATTTTTCAATAGCCGCCCTTTTGGTTGCTGCTATGTCTTGTTATATACATAGTACAACAATTTTAGTTTTGATTTTTTGTGCTTTGTCGCTGTTATTTATTTTTACTTTAAGACCAATGTTAATTAAACTCACAAGTAATTCTAAAAAGCATCAGACAGGAATTAATTCAAAATATATCGGGATGAAAGCAAAAGCAATCGAAGCGATTGATAAAGATAAAGGTACAATTTCAATTTATGATGAAAGATGGCAGGCAAGAAACATGGAAGATTTTGAAATCCCTGTTGGTTCTCTTGTTGAAATTGTATCAAACGATAGTTTAGTAATGAATGTTAGAAAAATAGATTAATGTAAAAGAAAGGGGAGGCAAATGCCGGTATTTTTAGTATTATTGCTTGTATTGATTATTCTTTTTGTTGTAAAAGGGGTAATAATTGTTCAACAGGCAGAAGTTGTAATTATTGAGTGCCTTGGAAAATATTCAAGAACTCTTGAATCAGGATTTAACTTTATAGTTCCGATTATTGAAGCTCCAAGAGGAGTTAATTGGAAAGTGACTCAAAAAGGGTTAGATGGAAGAAGCTATTCTTATATCAAAGAAAAGACTAAAATCGACCTTAGAGAATCTGTCTATGATTTTCCGCGTCAAACGGTTATTACAAAAGATAATGTTTCAATTTCAATCAATGCGCTTTTGTATTTCCAAATAGTTGATCCAAAGTCTGCCGTTTATGAAATTCAAAATCTTCCTGAAGCTATTGAAAAATTAACCCAAACAACACTAAGAAACTTGGTTGGTCAATTAGATTTAGATGAAACTTTGGTATCTCGTGACAAAATCAATGTTGAACTTCGCTCAATACTTGATGAAGCAACAAATAAATGGGGCGTAAAGGTAAATAGAGTCGAGCTTCAAGATATTATTCCTCCTGTTGATATTCAAACGGCTATGGAAAAACAAATGAAAGCAGAGCGCGACCGCCGTGCTGCAATTCTTGAAGCGGAAGGGCTTAAAAAATCTGCAATCCTGCAAGCAGAAGGTGAAAGAGAAGCTGCAGTTAATCAGGCAGAAGGTACAAAACAGGCAGAAATTCTCAAAGCCGAAGGCTATGCTAAAGCTCGTTTGATTGAAGCGGAAGCTGAAAAAGAAGCAATCAAAAGAATAACGGAAGCATTCAATGGTCAAAGCGACCCTGCAAAATATTTAATTGCAATGAAATATCTTGAATCACTGGGCGATATTGCAGAAGGTCAAAACAATAAAGTCGTTTATATGCCATACGAAGCAACAGGAATATTGTCTTCAATCGATGGAATAAAGCAAATTCTGACAAAATAGAATGAAAAGCTTTAAATATAAAACTGTTAAGAATTTTTTATCTTAACGGTTTTTGTAATTTATAAATATAAAGCAAATATTTATTTGTTTTAGTTTTGTATTGTTAAGCTTTAAAATTTTCTGAAAGAAATTAATATGAAAATAACATCACTTGTGGGTAATTATATATTTGATAAATTTGGATTGATGACAAAAAAGACTATAGCAAGAAAAAGCAGCCAAATTGGAGACGAAGTAGTTAAAATTGTGGGCCAAAAGCATACACTTGAACCTTATGAGATGCAGTCAATTTTAAATGGAATTTTAGGTAAGCACGGAGATGCAGTTGATTTAGTTACAGACAAGGCTAAAACTGTTGAGCAATTAGTAAAAAGAGCAAATATGCCTCAAGGACAGGCGGCAATGTTTTATGACTGTTCAAAAAGTTTGGTTTTGCCCTCAAATAACAGTGATGGAATTTTATTAAATTTGCGTCTTGATAAAATGCAAGATGAGGAGCTTGTGAACGTAGCATCGCATGAATGCAGACATGCGCTGTCTTTTGCTTTTTCTTTTGGTAAAAAGCTGAATAAAATACTTATGCAAGTACCATTCTGTAAAAATAAACTGCAGCAGTTAAGTGACAAATGGTCCCCTTTGGCTAATGAAAAAAATATACTTTGCCAACAATTTATTATAAGCAAATCTAAAGTTCCAACAGAATATGGACTGACGGATTTGGCAAATACTAAAGAAGCTTTTATTGAAAAATATGCAAAAGGTGATATTGCAAAATTCCGTAATGATATTAAAGTCGGGCTGAATCGTATAGGATTTTTTGCGCCTGCAAATTATAAACAAAATACGATAATTGCCGATGCAGTCCAAGGTGCTTTAAAAGAAGAAACAGAAGCATACAAAATCGGAGCGCAAGCCGAAAGAGCTTTTTATAAAGCTCAAGAAATTGATACAAAAGGTCGTGCAACCGTATCTGATATAAGATTTCGTTTTTATGACGAATATGTTAAGGTTTTGAAAAAAGAAGAGAAAGCAAATTTCATTAAATGGATAAAATCAAAATTCAACTTTAATAAACACTTGCAATAAATAATTTATTTTTTCATATAGTATTCTTTTTTATCTTTTGGAACTCTTTCTAAAGAGTATCTTAAAGCAGTTCTTGGCATTTTTTTGTAGTTTTTATCCAAAAATTCATAAAGAGATTCTATATCGATTTTGCCCATTTCTCTTAGCATCCAGCCGACTGCTTTATGTATTAAATCGTGTTTGTGGTCTGAAAATTTTTGCGCTAATTCAATCAAAAGCTTAAATTCTCCTGTTTTTATAATGCTCCATTGAGAAACAATTGCAATTCTATTGGACCAAAGGTGATTGGAATTTGCAAGGTTTTTAATTATTGAAGGGTCTTTGTTTATTAAATAATATTTTCCTATAATATGATGTGCCGTTAAATCAACTAAATCCCAGTTATTAATATTTTTGACATTTTTTAAGTAAAGGCCGATGATATCATCTTTTTTATCTGTTTTTTCAAATATCAAAACCATCATCAATAGGGCGCAAAGTCTTATTTCATGGTATTTATTATCAAGCATATCTTGAAGTTCATCAAATGAAATGGTTTTATAATATGTTTTTGCAATGTTTCTTGTAACGGGTACTTTTATTCCAAGAAATTTGTCGCCTTCACCATATTCGCCTTTTGCAGTTTTAAAAAAACGAGACAGGTGCTTTGCTTGATTTTCATCTTTTAATTTTAACAGTTCTTCTTTTGCATTCATAGGAATAATAATATCATAGATAGCAGTTTTTGTGTTATTACTGTTCTTTGTATGATGATTGTTTGGAATAATTCATATAGCCGTCACCTTTGAATTTGTTGTTAGTGTGCTAATTTTAGACCAACGGTGCCTAAAATAATTAATAGAATCGAGATAATCTTTAAAAAACTTACAGATTCATGGAAAAATATCATTCCAACGGTGCTAACCAATAATATACCAAAAGCACACCAAATTGCATAAGCGATACTCATATCAACCGTTTTGAGGGTGAATGATAAAAACAAAAAACAAAGCACATAGCCTATAATTGTTCCAATTGAAGGTAATAATACGGAAAACCCGTTTGACATTTTTAAAAGTATTGTGGATATTGTCTCAAAAATAATTGCAAGTATCAGATAAAGTCAACTCATATATAATCTCCTTTTTTATAAGAATAGCAGTTAGTTATTTAAATAAAAACACTAATGCGGTTGTTGTCAATTTGAAAATTCTGTGCGTAATGGAGATTATAAAAAAATTTATATTATAAAATTATTTTTTGTCTTGTTGTTTGGTATACAAAAATTTTTTAAACTTTAAATTTGCATATTTTTTAAAAATAAGCAAATCGGAACTTATACTTGTTGATGCAAGTTTCGTAAAACAGTTAGATTTTTATGTGTTTGCAAATGCATACAATTATTCGAGGCTGATTATTAACAAATATAAATATTATTATCTTAATATTGACAAATATATTTACATGACATATAATTTTTATACAAATTTGAATTAATTTTATAAGTTATTACTTTTTCATAACTTCAAGCTATTCTTAATTCCAGACAGCCCGATAAGATATCTGTTTTATCGGGCTTTTCCATAAATCAAAACTAAATGGTTAAACAATTTTATCAATATTCTCAGTTGTAATATTTGCACTTCTACATTAATCTATAATCTTGAGTTCAGCTTTATTAAAGAAATCGCTTATAGTCTCTCCCATTGTTTCTTCTTGATATGGCTCAATAATAGCTGTTATTTCTCTTGTTTCTTCGCCTTTTTTTATTTTGGCAGAAATATTGCCGTGCCCATCGATACAGCCATACTCAACTTTAACAATTACATTATTTTTGCATTTATTTGCAAGACTATCCAACATTCGCATATTTACATCAAAGGCAGCCTCTGTCCGAGGGTTGCTGTCGGAAAGATACTTAATGCTTTGTTGAGTCTTTTCGTCTTTTGAATAACTTGCGCCTTTAAACGGCAGCATTGCAGCAGAAATTTTGCTAATTTGCATTTTTATTCTTCTTGTTCACCTAACAACATTTATAACGTATGAGCAAAATAATATTTGCTTACAAATTTAAAAACAAAATTAATCAGTATGTGTTAAATCTTTTACAACCTCGCTTGCAATAGTAAGTCCAAAAGTAGCAGGGACAAAAATAGCTGATGCTATGATTCCATCTGTATCGTCTTTTGTTTTAATGGGTTTTTCTTTAGAAAAAACAACCTTTAAATCCTTTATTCCTCTTTTTTTAAGTTCATTTCGCAAAACTTTTGCAAGAGGACAATAAGATGTTTTATAAATATCGGATATTTCAACCTTATCAGGTTCCATTTTAAACCCTGCTCCCATGGAAGATATAATTGGCACATTTTCCTCTTTTGCTTTTACAATGAGTTCAATTTTTGATTTTAAACTATCTATAGCATCAACTACATAATCATATCGATGAAAATCAAATTCACCTTTGTTTTCTTCGCTAAAAAAAGTTTTAAAAATCCCGATTTTGACATTTTCGTTTATTTTAAGAGCGCGAGATTTAAGCAAATCTACCTTATATTGCCCGATTGTATTTTTATTTGCGATTATTTGACGGTTGATATTTGTGGGATTAACTGTGTCAAAATCAACTATATCAATATTTTGAATCCCTGTTCTTATAAGCGATTCAAAAACATAACCGCCGACACCTCCAAGACCAAAGATTATAACTTTTGAATTTTGAAGCTTTTCAAAAGTGCTGTCATCAAACATCAAGCGGGTCCTATAAAAAATATCTTCATGTATCGCCATACTTAAATGCCTAAAAACATTCTTGTATTTGTATCTTTATTGAAAAACAAAATAAGCCTCTTAAATACAAATAGAGAAATTAAAGATAAAGCAGTTACTGCAATAAATCTTATAAGTACAACGCCAAAAGTTATAAAAAGACTATCATATATAGGCACTTCTTTTATTTCAAAAATTTGATCATAAATAAAAAACCAATACCAATGAACGAAAAAGAGCCCGAAACTATATTTTGCAATAAAATCCAAGGTTTTGTTTGTTTTTTTGTGGTTCAAAATAAATTCATCATAATGCTCAAGATAGGATAATAAAAGCATTGTTAAAAATATTTTTGAAATTGTATAGTTTGAATAATTGTATCTGTATTGTATATATACATCTAAAATAGAAGTTACTATCATCAAAAACCAAAGCAAAAATCTTTTATTGTAAAATTTCTTGATTATGTTTTTATTTTTAGAACAATACATTCCAAAAACATAAAGTGACATAAAATGTACAAAATTCATCAAAATATATTTAACATAAATAAAATACTTCGTCAGATAATCAAGTCCAATGGTGCTTTCATACTCTGCAACTCCTCTTGGTATAAATATTGTAATTAAAAATAAAAGAGGTAAAAGCTTATATAAGATACCTTTCTTTTCAAGTTTAAGCAATGCCCAAGAAAAAATAAAGAATATCACAATCATTGGAATAAACCAAGTTGGAATATTATGGACTCTTCCAATGGTCAAATGCAGGGGAATTTGGATATATGGATTTAATCCTACAAAAGAATTTTTATAGGCAAAAGGACAGTACAAACAGAAAAACAACCCCGGAATTGAAGTTATAAGATATGGCATAATAACATTTGTCCATTTTTTGCCTAAATATGATTTATATTCGAATTTGTATGATAAATGTTGAAACAAAAAACCCGAAATAAATATAAATAAAGCTGTTCCTCCGCATACTGTTTCGCAATTTATAAAATGGAGCAAACTGTTGCTATCGCCAAATTGCATAGTGTGGCCCATAATAATTAATAAAATTGCAAGACCTCTAAAAACATTTATATAATTTAAAAAACTTTTCTTTTTGATTGTTTGTTCCATAAATAAGCCTTTCTACAACTCAAGCCAAAGCACCTGATAAGGTGCAAGCCTTAAGTGCATTGTTCTATTTTGCATAGAAATATTAACTTTAATATTATCGTTATTAATTAAATTTTTAAGACTTGTTATCTGCCCCTTATTTTTAAGTACAATGTCTGCAGGCAGCGTAACTTCCGCTATAAGTTTTTCTTTAGATAAATTATTAATCACAAGTATCGTTTTATCTTTGGTTTTTCTAATATAGGCAAAGTTGCTTTTTGATTTTGTTTTTAAAATTTCAAAACTGCCCCTTGTTAAAGGCAAAAGCTGCTTTCGAAGGCCGATTAGATGTTTTACTCTTTTATATATTTTTGAATTAAATTCATAATAGCCTTTTGTTGAACCATAGAAAAGCTTCATTGGGACATTTCCTCTGTGGATGTCTCTTGAATCAAAACAAGATAAAAGATTTGGAAAAGCTTTTTTAGAAGCTGTATTTTGCTCACGTATTTTTTCGGATTTTTTGGCATTTTCAAAGTTATTTCTAACTCCAACTTCATCTCCATAATAAATAATCGGAATACCCGGAAGCGAGAACAAAACAGAAAATGCTTCTTCGATTCTATCAGGATTATTATCCAAAAAATTTGCCATTCTGCCGCTTACGCCAAAGCCTTTTCTAAAACTTGCACCTTTTTCTACAAGGTTGTCAAAGACAATTTCTCTAACTTCGGGGCTTACCATTTCAAGAGTAAGCTCATCGTGTACTCTTAAAAACATCCCCCAAGAAGCGCTGTTTGGGATTTCGGGAGTTTTTTTATAAGCATCCGTGAAATATTTTTTATCTTCCGTTATAAATGTTGCCCAAAGAGCCGGCATATAAGGAAAATGATAGGCAATTTGAGCTTGTGATGTTCTTTTAACTTCTTTTGCTTCTTCATCAATTTTAAGTTCAACCGTTCTTTCTTTTCCAAAATAGGGAAGTATTTGAGGTGGCGGCTCACAAGCTTCCACCTGAATTACGGTTGAAGGTGCGGTAAGTTGAATATAATTACTTAAAAGTGTAAGTATGCTGTGGGTTTTAGGCTGATTTTCGGCATTTGTTCCTTTGTCTTTAGAAAGATAAGGAATTGCATCCATTCTAAAAATATCAATTCCAAGATTGGTCCAGTTTGTAATTGTATCGAGAACATAATATAAAACATCAGGATTTTGCCAATTTATATCAAGCTGAAAAGGATAAAAAGTATGATACAGGTAATAGTCTTCACCTTTGACGTTGACTTTCAGCCAGTTGTTTTCCGTATTATCCGGAAAAATCAGCCTTCTTTTTGAAATAGAACCGTCATCTTCCAAGTATTCAATAACAGTACCAAGTTTTGGGTCAACGTATTTTTTATACTCAGGCATTTCTTTTCTGTAGACAAAGTATTCCAATGCTTCAATGTCACCTTTTTCAAGTCTTTTAAACCACTCATGTTCTATTGAAAAATGATTTAATACTAAATCTGCCTTTATTTTAAAACCTCTTTTTTTGGCTTCCTTGATGAAATCTTTAAATTCTGCCATACCTCCCAAATCAGCCCTTACGCTTTTTGGATTTTTAACGTCAAAGCCCGCATCTTTCATTGGGCTATCTGCAAAAGGAAGCATATATAAAGTAGTTACACCCAAATCTTCAAGATAATCAAACATCATTTTTGTATCTTTGAATGTGTTTTTACCATCTTCTTTAACAACGCCAAATTGATCAACATAGAACATGTAGATTATTTCATCTTTATACCAATCATCTTTTCGCGTTTTATCTTCTTTAATAAGCTCTTTCGGGCGTGATTTAACAGCTTTTTGGACATGCGAAATATAGTTTTCATATATTGTATCAGCGTCTTCTTTACCGTAAATTTGAGCTATTGCATCTTTTATTTCTTTATTTATTTTAGGTGAAATTTCAAAAGCTAAAACTTCTAGTTCTGCTTGGTTTTCTTGAGTTAATTCCTGTGCAAACGTATGGTTTGCAAGTATAAACACAGATAATACAAACACCAATAGAATTTTATATAAACTTTTCATATCCAAAATTATACATAAAACACAATATATGGCAAGCTTATAGCAGAATCTTTATTTCAGCCTTTTAAGAGCAAAGAAAATTCCACACACGGTAGCAGAAGCTATTGATAGTTCTTTGTAATCAGAGTTTTTTATAAATTCTAAAATATCTTTGGCAGGAACCAAAAATCTTTCAACTATAATCCCGCCATCTGTTACAGGCTGCTTGATAATATTATAATCATCCGCAATTGCAGTAATAAAAGTTAAAGTTTCGGAGCTCAACCCCGATGATGCCGATGAATTTGTTAATTCAACAAACATTTTGTCGGCTATAAGACCTGCTTCTTCAAGAAGTTCTTTTTTAGCACACTGCATCAAAGATTCATTGCAATCCTCATCCGCTATAAGTCCTGCAGGAGATTCAAGACAATATTTTGCTTTGTTTTCTGCATATAAGGGAGGCCTTGAAGTTTTTAAGAAAAGGAAATTGTATTCTCCATCTTTTTTAACAAGCGTTGTTATAACAACAGCACTATCGAGATTTGGCTTATCGTTTGTTCTTTTTACATAATACCAATCGGAATCTGATGGTGACTTTGCTTTTTTAAATTCCAAAAATTTTGTTTTATTTATTATCATTTTCTAATGCCTTTTTGAATAAATTAACGCTTTTTTCGATATCATCGGATTTCATCAAAGCACGAATTACGGCAATTCTATCTGCACCTGCATTTTTTACATGAGATACATTTTCTGTATCTATACTTCCGATTGCAAAAAACGGAATATTAATATTTTCTTTTACCCATTTAACATATTCAAGACCAACAGGGTTTTTGTTTGGTTTTGTCGGAGTCTTAAAGACGGGGCCTGCACCAATGTAGTCTGCACCATTATTTTGGGCATTTATCGCATCATCGGGTTTATGGGTTGAAATACCGATTATCATATCATCACCAAGAAGTTTTCTTGCATCTTCTATATTTATGTCGTCTTGGCCTAAATGAACACCATCTGCTTCAATTATTTTTGCAATATCAATTCTATCATTCACTATCAAAAGCGCATCATACATAGAACAAAGCTGCCTTAGCTTTTTGCCTGTTGAAATCATTTGTGAGGCAGACATATTTTTTTCTCTGTATTGAATAAGTTTAACGCCGCTTTTTAAACACTTTGCAACAGTATCAAGAAATTCCTGTTCATCAATTCCATCGGAATTTGTAATTAAATATATGTTTTTATCTTTCAAAAGAAGGTTTTTGATATTTGTTTTTTCCATAATTTTCTTTTCTATCGTATAAAGCTCGTATCTAAAGCAATCATTTAAATTTCCATATTCGCTCAATACCCTTAAGGCTTGCTCAACTCTTTTAATATTGGCTCTCAAGGGGTTATTTATTTTTTCTTTAGATATATTTTTAATATCAATTCCAACATCATTTATGGTATCTCTAGATGCTACAAGGTTTTTATAGTTTTTTTCAAAATGAAGGAAAATTTCATGGCGGATATTTTTAAGCTTATTTGTAAGCACCTTATCATCCATTATAAATCTTGTGTATTCTTCAATGCATCTCAATCCTTCAAGGCATCTGTTTAAATTAGCATCTATAATCCTAAGCATTAATTAAATTACCAAAGTTACTATACATATTAGATTATAGTAAAAGATTAAAAAATTTAATAGTCTTAATTTATGGATGAAGACAAAATAAATACCATAATACAAGCTCAAAGAGGCGAGCAGCAAGCGTTGACCAAGCTTATTAAGCAGGAGCAGAATAACATCTATGCAACCCTTTTTTATCTTAAAAAAGATGAAAATGAAATATCTGATATTATGCAAGATATTTTAATTAAGCTTACAAGAAAAATAGGACAATTAAAAAACCCGAACTACTTTAAAACCTGGCTAAATCAAATTATTGTCAATTCTTATTATGACTATTTAAGAAAAACAAAAAACACTCCAAAACCTATTGAAATTTCTTCAAAAGATGAAAATAACGAAACCGATATAGCAGATAACAGCACAAATCCGCAGGAAGAGCTTTTAAAAGATGAGCTTGATTTTGTAATCAAAAATTCTATTTCAAAATTACCCATACATTATAAAATTCCAATTACTTTAAGAGAAATTCAGGGGTTAAGCTATGGGGAAATTTCAAATATAACAAAAGCATCTGTTGGAACTGTAAAATCAAGAATTGCAAGGGCAAGAGCAATGATTAAAGATAGAATTAATAAATACTCAAAAGAATAGAAAAGGAAACCGTTATGTTAAAAACTGCATCTTTAGATAATATTATAAGCGAATATTACGACGAAGAAATGAAAGATAGTAGTCTGTTAAATTATGAAGCAAGAATAGCTGTGTCAAAGGGAATCAGGGATTATGCCAATGATACCTGTTTTGAGTACTTTAAAATAACAAATTCAATCAAAAGAGTTAAATTGAGAACAACCGAAAAGGCTGATTTTATAGTAAGAGATTTTAATAAAAAACTAAGAAAAGAAAAAAGAAAAAGCCTACTCTATGTTAATTCCATTTTTCTTAAGCGCATCAATAAAAGACTGCGCAACCTGCTTTTGAATCTCAATGGGGACAACTCTCAATAATTCAACAGTCTTTGAAATTACAATATCATCATCGTACCATCTTGAGCCGCCATTTATGGGTTTTGCAAGCTTGCAGAATTTATCAATTGCTTCTTTTGAAACTTTAGATTCAACATTGCTTAAAAAAACTTCTGCTTGTTCATGAAGTTCATCTTTGTAGTCTTTCAACATATTTATAACTTTTAAAAGCAGAGGGTCGTAATCATACCATCTTTTATACTCTTGTGCCATTGATACTTTCTACCTTCTTTTCTGCTGCTTTATCAACTTGTATTCTTTGAGCATCAACATTTAAAGCTCTCAATTTTTCAACAAATTTTTCATAGCCTCTATCTATATGATGTAGTGCGCCTATTTCTGTTTCACCCTTTGCCATAACAGCTGCTGTCACCAATGCAGCACCTGCTCTTAAGTCAGTTGAAGTTACATTTGTGCCGACAAGACAATCAACACCTTTTATTATAGCATGTTTTTTATTAACTATAATATTTGCTCCCATTTTCCAAAATTCGGATATATGCATAAAGCGGTTTTCATATAAGCTTTCTGTTACAACAGAAATTCCATCCGCACAGCATAAAAGCGCCATGGCAAGTGCTTGCAGGTCTGTTGGAAACCCGGGATATGGCTGGGTTATAAAATTCATTGCTTTTAGTCTTTGGTCGTTACTTACTTCCATGGTATTGGGTTCAAGAAGTTTTATTTTTGCGCCCATCTCTAAAAGCTTGCCTGTAAAAAGTGTAAGGTGATTTGGAAAAATATTCTTAATAATTCCACTGCCGCGGGAAGCTATAATAATACTCATATATGTTCCGGCTTCAATTCTATCCGGAAGAGTTGTATAAGTAGAGCCTCTCAGGTCGGATTTTTTAACACCCGTTATGATAATTTCATTAGTTCCGGCCCCTTCAATTTTAGCACCCATTGATTTTAAAAAGTTTGCAAGATCAACAATTTCAGGTTCTTGTGCAGCATTTTGAATAACGGTAACTCCATCCGCTAAAACAGATGCCATCATAACATTTTCTGTAGCTCCAACTGATGGAATATCAAAGCATACGACAGCCCCAGATAATTTTGTTGTTTTTGCAACAACATAGCCATCCTCTATTTTACAGCTGCAGCCAAGAGCTTCCAAGCCTTTAAGGTGGAAATTAACCCTTCTTTCTCCAATTTTGCAGCCACCGGGCAGCGCTACTTTTGCTTCATTTAATCTGCCAACCAATGCCCCTAAAACACAGAAGCTTGCTCTCATTTTAGAAACAAATTCTTTTTCTGCTGTGCAGCTTGTAATGTTACTTGCATCTATTTCGATTTTTTTGGCAATTTTATCATATTTTGTTTTTGCTCCAAGCTGTCCTAAAACTTCAAGCATGATTTCAACATCAGATAGTTCGGGAACATTATAAATTTCACATATTCCTGGGCACAAAAGAGAAGCTGCCATAAGCTTAAGAACGGAGTTTTTTGCACCGCTTATACTTACTTCGCCTTTTGTAGGATTTAAGCCGCCTCTTATAATTAATTTCTCGCTCAAGTTCTCATCTTTCTAATTGGTTCATTAAAATTATAGTATAAATTTTACTTATCGTCTATTTTTGTATCAATAACTTTAGCATCAATTATACCTTCTTGTTTGTTTTTAGCTTCTTCTTTTTTATTTTCTTCAATTTCAAGTTGCTTATTAATAATTAAAGTTTGAAAAATCTGAAAAATATTACTTGTAACAAGGTATAACAATGCGCCTGCCGGAATTGGAATGAATACAAAAGTCAAAATTATCATAGCAGGCATAATTGTACCCATTGATTTTTGAATGGCGGCTTGAGTCGGATCCTGGTTTTTAGCTTGAGTGGTTTTCATCATAATTTTTTGAGAAAACCAAATGGTCAGACCAAACAGAGCAACCAACAATATAACATCATAATGAATAGCATTTTGCGCAGGAATAGTAGGAACATCTGCTATTAAAATATCGCCTTTTCTGATAAAGGTTATGTTTTCAGTTTCTCTTGTTAAAATATTCATCACGGAAAGTTGTGCTTTTTGAACTTTATTTAATTCGGCAAATTTAAGATTTAAGCTATCAAGAGCAAGTTTAAGTTCAACAGGTTCATTAGGGTCAATTTGCCCTTGGATGGTAACTGCCTTTTGGGGTTTTTCTATTTTAATATTTTCAAGAACTTTGCCGTCTAAGAAAACTTTTGCGCTTTTTCCTGCCTGAAATTGTGCGTTATTTGAAACACTAAATTTTCCATCGCCCGAAACACCGGCATTAGACTTAATTGTAGCATCTAATCTGTTTATAAAAAGAAAATGAGAATCACCCGCTCTTTGAATAAACATAGGATTCATCAAAGCGCTATATAGCATAATAAATATAGGAATTTGAATAAGCATCGGAAGGCATCCGGCGGTCGGGTTAAAATTGTTTTCCTTGTAAAATTCCATCATTTTTTGCTGCATTAATTGAGGATTGTTTTTATATTTTTCTTGTATCATCTTCATTTTAGGGCTTAAATTTTGCATGTTTTTCATAGAACGCTGCTGCGATACATTTACAGGCCACAAGCACATGCGCATAATTATTGTAAAAATTATAATTGCCATACCGTATGAACCGGCATAATATGCTAATTTACTTAGTATTTCTATTGTTAAGCTTACAAAATCCATTATTCAAAATCTCCTCAAAATCGAATTTCTATATAAATTTTACTATAAACATGATAAAATTGTCCTATGAATAACATTTTTGATACAATTTGCGCAATAATTACACCAATTGCCTATGGAGCAGTCGGAATTATAAGAATATCAGGTGAAAACAGTTTTAAAATTGCAAAAGAAATTTTCTCTAAAGAAATTAAAATAGGCAGCTACACCTATGGCCACATTTTAGATGAAGACAGCTCAATAATTGATGAAGTCATCCTTCTTGCTTTTAAGGGCCCAAAAAGCTATACTGCAGAAGATGTTATAGAAATTCAAACCCACGGAAACCCTTCTATTTTAAATGCAATTTTAAATTTAATTATTAAAAAAGGTGCAAGACTAGCCGATAGAGGTGAATTTACAAAGCGCGCATTTTTAAATAAGAGATTAGATTTAACACAAGCAGAATCTATCCTTGATATTATTGAAGCAAAAAGTGAAAAATCAGCTAAAAACGCTCTTATGGGGCTAAACGGCTACCTGAAAAAAGAAATAGAAGAGCTCAAAGAAGAACTGAAAACCTTGTATTCAAAACTTATTGCTTCCATTGATTTTCCTGAGGATGTGGCAGAAGTTGAAAAAACATCAATCGAAACATTATGCAGCAAAACTATAGATAAAATTGATGAAATTATCCAAAATTCTAATAGTTATAATTATCTGAAAGATGGCATCAAAGCGGCACTTATTGGTGCACCAAATGTCGGCAAAAGCTCTCTTTTTAATGCGCTTTTAAATTATTCAAGGGCAATTGTAACGGATATTGCAGGAACCACAAGAGATACAATTACAGAAAGCATTAATTTTAATGGTTATATTGTAAATTTCACAGATACAGCAGGAATTAGAGATAAAACAAAAGCAGATACGGTTGAAAAAATAGGAATTGAAAATTCAATTAAAGAAATTGAAGCATCCGATATAATTCTTTTTCTGTTTGAAAATAGCATTGATGAAATAGATAAAAATCTTATAGAACTTGCAAAAAACAAAAAAACTATATTTTTAAAAACAAAAGCCGATATTAAATTTGGAACAAAACAAAGCGGAATTATTGAAATAAGCTCTAAAACAGGCTTTAATTTAGATATATTAAAAAATGAAATTGTTGAACATATTAAAACAATTGTTCCAAATGATACAAGCTATAGTGTAAATAAAAGACAGCTATCATGTCTGATAAGGGCAAAAGAATCATTAAATAACGTACTAAAATCAATTAATGAAGATATCTTGCTTGATGGAGCCGACCTTTATGCAATAGATTTAAAGCAGGCAATTCTTGCTTTTGAAGAAATGTCAGGTGAAGTTTTTGAAGATAGTATTTTAGATAATATCTTTGATAATTTCTGTATCGGTAAATAGATTTTAAAAAGGCTCTTTAATTAAAGAGCCTTTACAATATTTAATCTGTTTATAATTTCTTCTTTTGGAAGAAGCTGGATAATTGCAGCCATATCAGCACCTTTAGTTCTGCCTGTCAATGCTGCCCTTACTGCCCACATTGTTTCTTTTGGCTTATAGCCTTTTTGTTCTTTAAAGTATGTTCTAAAATCTGCAAGCTTATTGTGAATATCTTCATAATCATCAAGATTATAGTTTTCAATATCTTGCCTGAATTTTTCAAGAACGTCTTTAGAAAGCTCGCTGTTTAAAAGCTCTTTTACTTCATCATAATTTGGAGTTTCAAAGAAATATTGGGTATCGAATACTAAATCCTTAAGAAGCGTAATCGGTTCTCTTGTAATTTCTATAATGTGTTCCAACTGCTTTCTTGTATATTTATTTGTGTCATACATATTTAAAAATGGAAGCGCAAGATCAGTTAGGGCTGATATATCCATTTTCTTTATATATTGACCATTCATCCAGTTTAATTTTTCATATTCAAAAATTGAATTAGAGCTGGATAATTCATTTATTCTAAAGTCAGCTGCAATAGCATCTACATCTTTAATTTCGACTCCATCACTCGGCGCCCAGCCTAATAGTGCAACAAAATTTAATAAGGCATCAGTTAAATATCCTTCTTTGATAAAATCAGATACTGCAGTTGCGCCATGGCGCTTTGAAAGCTTACTTCTATCAGGAGCTAAAATCATACCTAAGTGCCCAAATTTTGGAACTTTAGCGCCCAATGCTTCATATATTAAAATTTGCTTTGGAGTATTTGAAATATGATCTTCGCCACGTATTACGTGAGTGATATTCATCAACATGTCATCTACAACTACAGCGAAATTATAGGTTGGAGTGCCATTTGATTTCATTATTGCAAAATCGCCAATTAAGGATGTGTCGAATTTTAATTCACCTTTTACAAGGTCATTAAAAATGAGTTCTTTATAATCAACTTTAAATCTGATTGAAGGTTTAATTCCTTTTGCTTTTAATTCGGCTTTTTCAGCTTCGGTTAAATTTAAACACTTTCTTGAATATTTATATGGAACCTTGTTTTCTTTTGCAATTTCATGCTCTTTATCAAGGTCTTCATTGGAGCAAAAACATTCATAGGCATAGCCTTTATCAATTAGCATTTGAGCGTATTTTGGATAAATATCAAATCTTTCTGATTGTTTATAGGGCCCATAGTTTCCGCCAACATCAGGACCTTCATCCCAATTCAGCCCCAAAGCTTTTAGGCTGTCAAAAATGTTTTGCTTGTATTCTTCCGAGCTTCTGTCTAAATCAGTGTCTTCAATTCTTAAAACATATTCACCGCCCATTTTTTTTGCAAAAAGAAAATTAAACAATGCGGTTCTTGCTGTTCCTATGTGTAAATTCCCCGATGGAGAAGGAGCAATTCTAACTCTTACTTTTTCATCACTCATTTATAATCGTCCTTATTAAAAATAGTTTCTTTTAATTTTATACTACATCAAAAAAATTTTTATGTTATTATTTTTCTATGAATAATAAATTAAAAATCGGAATTATCGGGCTTGGAACCGTTGGGCAGGGAGTTTACAAAGTTTTAAAAAACTTTGATGACATAGAGATAGTTTCCTGTGCTGTAAAAAATTTAAACAAAAAAAGAGAAGTAGAGGTTAATAATTTAACCGATGATGTTATGTCAATTGCAAAAAATCCTGATGTTGATGTTGTTGTTGAAGTTGCAGGCGGCATTGGAGTTTTTGATGCCTTAAAAGAAGCAATTAAAAACGGAAAACACATAGTAACTGCCAATAAAGAACTTTTGGCCCGTCATGGGGCTGAATTATTTGATTTAGCCAAAAAATATAATACCGCAATTCTCTACGAAGCTGCCGTTGCGGGAGGAATTCCTATTATTCTTCCAATCAAAACAAGCTTGGCTGCCAATAAATTTTCTAAAGTTGCAGGTATTTTAAATGGCACAACAAACTATATACTAACTAAAATGGAAGAAGAAAATCTGTCTTATGAAGATTGTTTGGCTAAAGCGCAAAAATTAGGATACGCCGAAACTGACCCTACAGGTGACGTCGAAGGGTTTGATGCTATGTATAAAATAGCAATTTTGGCTAACATTGTTTTTGACAAAAGAATTGATGTCAATAAAATATATAGAGAAGGCATCACAAAAATTTCCGCCCAAGACATCAAAATTGCAGATGAGCTTGGCTATAAAATAAAACTTATTGCACAGGCAAAAACCTTTAATGATGATGAAAATACCCTTGATATAAGAGTGCATCCTATGCTTGTTGATAAGAACAATTCTATTTCAGATATCAGAAATGCAACAAACGCTGTTATGCTAAATGGTTTTCCTGTTGATAAAGTTATGTTTGTAGGCCCCGGTGCCGGCGAATTTCCAACAGCAAGCTCGGTTGTAGGAGACATTCTTGCAATCAAAGCAGAAAACCACAGAAAAGATGATGTTCTTCCGATGATGGGCTGCAAGCACGAATCTTATGCTAATCAAATTAGCATAGAAGAAACAAAAAATTGCTATTATCTTAGAATTAAAGCAGATAATACTCCGGGCGAAATCGGCAAAATCGGTACAGCCTGCGGAGAATACAAAATTAACTTATCTTGTATCATTCAAAGAGAACTTGATACAAAAGGAGATGCTACAATCATTGTAATAACTGAAAAATGTCTTGAAAAAGACATGAATTCAATGATAACAAGCATTGAAAAAGACAGTAAAACAAAAGTACTTAACAAAATAAGGGTAATGTAGATGAGATACTTAGGACTTATTGAAAAATACAGAAAATATCTTCCTGTCAGTGAAAACACTAAAATAATTTCACTTTGCGAAGGAAATACGCCATTAATTAAAGCTGATAATTTGGCAAAAAGACTTGGCCTAAAAGCTGAAATATATTTAAAATATGAAGGCTTAAACCCGACAGGAAGCTTTAAAGACAGAGGCATGACAATGGCAGTTACAAAAGCTTATGAAAGTGGCTCTAACGCCGTTATTTGCGCTTCAACAGGTAACACTTCAGCTTCTGCTGCAGCGTATGCAGCCAGAGCTAAGATGAAATGCTATGTTTTAATCCCCGATGGACATATTGCAATGGGCAAACTATCACAAGCTATGATGTATGGCGCTAAAGTTATTGCAATAGATGGCAACTTCGACGAAGCACTTGATGCTGTTCGCGAAATTTCATCAAAAGAACCGATTACCCTTGTAAATTCAGTAAATCCATATAGAATAGAAGGACAAAAAACAGGTTCATTTGAAATAGTTGATGCACTTGGCGATGCCCCGGATTATCACTTTATCCCTGTTGGAAATGCAGGAAATATTACTGCCTATTGGAAAGGTTATAAAGAATATTTTGAAGATAAAAAATCAACTAAGCTTCCAATGATGATGGGCTTTCAGGCATCAGGTGCCGCTCCAATAGTTTTAGGTTACAAAGTAGACAATCCGGAAACTATTGCAACGGCAATAAGAATCGGCAATCCTGCAAGTTGGAAATTCGCTGAAGCCGCAAGGGATGAATCAAAAGGAGTCATTGATATGGTAGGGGATGAAGAAATTCTTGAAGCTTATAGAATTTTAGCCCGCGAAGAAGGAGTATTTGCTGAACCCGGTTCAATTGCTTCCATTGCAGGGCTTATTAAATACAAAGATAAAATAAAGGAAGGTTCAAAAATTGTTTGCATTCTAACCGGAAACGGTCTAAAAGACCCAAATACTGCAATTGAACATTCTGATGCTGTCGTTCATAAAACGAGTGCAAAAATTGATGACATAATTAAAATCATAAAAGGCTAAAAGGTAATAAATATGCTTGAAAAAGAATACTATCCAAGTAAAATAGAAAAAAAATGGTTTGATATATGGGAAGAAACTAAACCCTATAAGGCAGATAATAATTCCGCTAAACCAAAATACTATGCGCTTTCTATGCTTCCATACCCATCAGGCAAATTACATATGGGACACGTTAGAAACTATACAATAACAGATGTTATTGCCCGCTTTAAAAAAGCGCAAGGGTACAATGTTCTTCATCCGATGGGCTGGGATAGTTTCGGTTTGCCTGCTGAAAACGCAGCTATTGAGCATAATGCAAATCCTCAAACCTGGACATTGGATAATATTGCATATATGAAAACCCAGCTTAAGAAATTAGGCTTATCTATAGACTGGGATAGAGAAGCAACAACCTGTCTTCCTGATTACTATAAATGGACACAGTGGCTATTTTTGCAACTATACAAAAAAGGCCTTGCTTATAAAAAGACTGCTCCCGTTAACTGGTGCAAAAAATGCCATACTGTTCTTGCTAATGAACAGGTAATAGACGGTAAATGCTGGAGATGCGATAGCGAGGTTACCAAAAAGAATCTTTCACAGTGGTTCTTTAAGATTACTGATTATTCCGAACAGCTTTTAGGCGACCTTGATAAACTGGATGGTTGGGGCGATAACGTCAAAACTATGCAAGCTAATTGGATAGGTAAATCCGAAGGTACAATTTTAAAATTCAAAGTTAAAGAAATTGAAGGTCTTGAAATTCCCGTTTATACAACCAGAGCAGATACCTGCTATGGTATAACATATTTAGTTGTAGCTCCGGAGTACCCTGATATTGAAAAACTAACAACTCCTGAAAACCGCGAGGCTGTTGAAAACTATAGACAAAATGCTAAAAAGCTTTCTGAAATTGAAAGACTTTCTACAGAGAGAATTAAAACAGGCGTTCCTCTTGGAACACATATTATAAATCCTTTTACAGGACGAGTTTGCCCTGTATGGGTTGCTGATTATGCTCTTGTTGATTATGGAACGGGTGCTGTTATGGCGGTTCCTTACCACGATGAAAGAGACTTTGATTTTGCAAAAAAATACAATCTTGATATGGTACAAGTTGTAACGGGTCCTGATTTTGAAGCTGATAAAGTTTATGTAAATAAAGAAGGAACACTAATCAATAGCGGCAAATTCGATGGAATGAAATATGAGCAAGCCAAAAAGGCAATTAGCGAATATGCAATTGAACAAGGTTTTGGTGAATTTAAAACACAATACCGCTTAAGAGACTGGTTAATTTCCCGTCAAAGATATTGGGGCGCTCCAATTCCGATTGTATATTGTCCTGATTGTGGCGAAGTTGCAGTTGATGAAAAAGATTTACCTGTTCTTCTTCCAACAGATGTTGATTTTTCTGTCAAAGGAAAATCTCCTATAGAAACAAGTGAAAGCTTTAGACATACAACCTGTCCTAAATGCGGCAACACCAAGGCTATCCGCGATATGGATACAATGGATACATTTGTATGCTCCAGCTGGTATTATATGAGATACACAGATGCTAAAAACGACAAAGAATGCTTTAATAAAGAAATTATAGACAAATGGATGCCGGTTGATCAATATGTAGGCGGCATTGAACACGCTATCTTACATCTTCTTTATTCAAGATTTTTCACAAAAGCCTTAAGAGATATGGGATTATTAAGCTTTGATGAACCTTTTAAAAATCTTTTAACTCAAGGTATGGTTCTAAAAGACGGCTCTAAAATGTCTAAATCTAAAGGCAATACGGTTGACCCTGATGAAATCTATAAAAACTTCGGAGCAGATACTGCAAGATTATTTATTCTATCTGATTCGCCTCCGGCTAGAGATTTTGACTGGACAGATGCAGGCGTTGAAGGATGCTTTAAATTCATCTGCCGCGTTTATAGATTGTATGAAAAATTCCAAAATAACATCAAACTTGATTATAATTTTGATGTCAAAAATCTATCTAAAAAAGATGATGATTTTGTTCGTCAAGTTCATATTGCAATTAAGAAAATCACAAACGATATTCAAAATGAATTTCAATTTAACACTGTAATTTCAAGCTATAGAGAACTTACAAATACAATCTATGAATATATCAAACAGGAAAATGAAATTAATTATGACGTTTTAAGTTTCGCGCTTTTATCTCTTTTAAAATTAATTTCGCCTGTCTGTGTATTTTTATCTGAAGAAATTTATGCTTCTTTAGGCGGCAAGGAATCAATCCAAGAGCTTCCCTGGTGTAAATACGATGAAAATCTTGCAAAAAATTCAATGATTACTTTGATTATTCAAATTAATGGAAAAATCAAAGATAAAATTGAAGTTGAAAGCGATTTAGAAAATTCCAAGCTTGAAGAAATCGCAAAATCGGCACCAAAGACGGCTGAATTTATTGAAGGCAAGCAAATAGTAAAAACAATTGTTGTTCCAAATAAATTAGTTAATATTGTTGTAAAATAAGCAAATTTCTAATTTTAGAAGTGTTATAAGACTATGAAAATTAGCCCTTTGTCTTATGCAAGAAATTATAATAATAAATATATGGTGTCGGATAAAAAGAAGGCATCATCATTAAGTACTCAGTTGAATTTTGGCGGCGAAGCAGAAATTAAAGCACCACCTTATAAGGGTTATATGGTATGCGTTGGCACAAAACATGAAAAAGGTGCCGTAATTAAAAAAGGGCTGGTCTACAATAGGGATACAACCTCTTTTTTAAGAAGCGATTTGGATTGGCAAAAACTTGCTAAATATTTGGATAAAAAATATAAAGAAACTGAAAAAGTAAACGTGTATAATTATGGCTGCTCAAATGGAGCGGAAACATATACTTTGGCCTTAATATTATCCAATCTTACAGATAAAGATTCCGATAAATATTTTCCAATAATTGCAAAAGATATTAGAAAAAGTCAAATTGCAGATAATATTTTTAATAAAGTTATGGATGATATAGTTTTCTATGATAATTCTTCTAAAAAATCAGATATAATGACGCAGCTGCTTGCTGATAATGAAAACCGCGATTACTTTTATTTTATTAATGACATATATAACACTCAAGAAATTCATATAAAGCCTAAACTTGCTAAAAAAGTTGAATTTACATATGGAAATATCTTAAATGATGTTGATAAAATTGACAGTAAAGCTCCTTCTATAATTTTTTGCAGAAATATGTGGCAATATATAGATGAAAAAGAATATAGTGAATTTTTTGAAAAATTATATGAAAAATTAGCTCCAAATTCAATTATAATTATCGGATATTATGATATTGAAAATGATGCTCATCAAAGACATAAAAACGCAATTGATGATTATATTCTTGAGGCCGGCTTTGTACCATCAATTTCAGATGCTGCAAATAAAAGCTTATGCCCTGATATAAATTGTCTTGTATTTGAAAAGAATTAAGCTTTAAGATAAATTTTCTTTAACAACTTTCAAAAAATTATTAATATCAATCGGCTTTGTTAAATAATTTTCAATTCCTAAAGCGAGAGCTTTTTGTTTATCCGCATCCATTGCACAGGCGCTGACTACAATAATTTTTGGATATTTTATGTTTTCATCTTTCAGTTTTTTAATTAAAGAAAACCCATCCATTTTGGGCAAAAGCATATCTAAAATAATTAAATCAAAATTATCGTGTTCTATTTTTTCAAAAGCATCAAGGCCGTCGAAAGCCTTGACAACATTGTAATTATTATAACTTAGAACATCATAAAATAATTTCATATTCATATCGTTATCTTCGACAATTAGAATTTTTTTCATAAAACAGCACCTTTAAAAATTATTTCAAAGGATGTACCTTTGCCTATTTCGCTTTTAAGGTTGATTTTTCCTTTGTGTAATTTAACAAGTTCTTTTGTAATAGCAAGCCCCAATCCTGTTGAACTTTGGTTCTTAATGCCGTTTTTGAAATTATCTTCAAGGTGAACAAATTTTTTAAAAATTTTATTATGGTGTTTTTTGTCTATACCAATTCCATAATCTTTTATTGTTAATATATAATTATTTGCATTTTGGGCGGATGTTATTTCAATTTCCCCTTTTTCATTGCTAAATTTAATTGCATTTGAAATCAAATTATACAAAATCTGCTGAAATTTTTGATAATCCGCATAAATAAGACCATCAAAATCAGATTTAAAATCTAAATTAATTTTTTTATCTTTTAAAAGCGGCTCAACTATATTTGCAACCTCTTCTATTGCTTGCTTTGGCGAGATTTCGGAAGGATTGAATTTAATTGCATTTGCTTCAATTTTAGATATATCTAAAATTTCATTTATCATTCCAAGCAGGTGCAGGCTTGAAATTTGAATATCTTTTATGTATTCGTTTTGTTTTTCATTCAAAGGACCAAAAATTTTACTGCTCAAAGCTTGTGAAAATCCAATAATTGCGTTAAGAGGGGTTCTTAATTCATGAGAAATATTTGCCAGGAATAAATTTTTTGTCTTATCGATTTCAAGAAGTTTTTTATGCTGTTTTTTAACGGTCAAAAGTGCATTTTCCTTTTCAATAAAAGCATCCTGCATAGCTTTTAACTGGATTTTAAAGACTCCGTTTAGTTCATAGTCTTTAATTTTATAACTCACAGTACTGCACAAAGAGACAAATGCTGTTATCTCGTCTTCGGATGGCATTTTATCGAAGCTTAAAATACAATATCCGAAGATAGAATTTTTAATAGCAAGTCTGCCGACAAGCGTAAAGTCGGATAGTATTTTATCGCTTTTTGTTTCAAAAATTTTGGTTTTATTATCATAAAGACAAGATAGGAAAGTATCGTTTGCTTTATAATTTTTGATTAACTTGCCATTTTTGCATCCTGATTTTAATACAGTCTCTATGTCTTGAAGAAAATAAATTAAAAAACTTTGATTATTAAAAATTGATGAAATTTTTAAGGCAAGTTTATCATAAAACTTATCCGACTTTGCATCTTCACCATTAAGAATTTCATCAATTAAATTTAAGCTTTTATTTAAAATATCATTCATATATCAACCCAAAAGCTCTATATGTTAAAGATATAACCACCTTTAACAGCATTTTTTAGAATATCTTCGTTTATTTTTGTTCTTAGGTTTTTGATATATTTATAAACATAGTCGGTAGGTAAATTTAATAAAATTGCAAGGTCTTTAGCATATACAATTTTGCCTTTATTTTCGATAAAATGAGATAAAACCAAATTTTCTCTTTCAGTTAGATTCTTTTTGTATGTCAGTTTTGATTTAACTATTTCAAGAGCACTATTGCCTTTAAGGATTTCATTTTGCTTTTCTTGAGCTTTTGAAGCAACTTTTAATACCTGTTTTGCTGAAGATTGGTTTTTAGAAGTATAAAGTCTTTTTTCATTTTGCATTACAATGTCAATAATATCGCTGGTTTGCTTTTCTTCTTTTAAGACTTTACCTAATCTTTTTGCATAGTCCTCAAGAGTAATTTTTTCTAAAGAGCTTCTCCACATTTTGATTTCTTCTTTAGTTAAATATTGACTCATTTATATCTCCCAATAACAATTTATCTTTATTCTGTTATATCACAAGTAATCTCTGAAATCAGCAAATATTACATCATGTAATTTTTTTTTAAAAATATTTAATATTAACTATTTTTCGCTTGACACAAAAAAATGCCCGAAGTATAGACATCGGGCATGATTTTTAATAAAATTTTATATTAATTAGTCCTTAGCATGACCTGCTGTTCCAAGAACGTCTCTCATCTTGTGTATAACCATTTCTTTTACAGCAGTTCTTCCCGGACCCATATATTCTCTAGGGTCGAATTTTTCAGGATGTTCTACAAAGAATTCTCTGATTGTTGAAGTCATTGCAAGTCTAAGGTCTGTATCAATATTGATTTTTGCAACACCATGTTGTGAGGCATATTTTAACATTTCTTCAGGAACTCCCTGTGCATTTGGAAGTTTACCGCCAAATTTATTACATTTAGCAACAAATTCAGCAGGAACTGAAGATGAACCGTGCAGAACGATTGGATAATCGCCAAAACCTGCTTCTTTAAGAGCATCTTTGATTTCTTTCAATCTTTCGAAATCAAGTTTGGCTTCGCCGGCAAATTTATAAGCACCGTGAGAAGTACCAATAGCAATAGCTAATGAGTCACAACCGGTTTGTTTAACGAACTCAACAGCTTCTTTAACGTTTGTATATTTAGCATCTTTAGCATCTACATTAACATCATCTTCAATGCCTGCTAATTTACCAAGTTCGGCTTCTACTGAAACTCCTCTTTCGTGAGCATATTCAACAACTTTTTTTGTAACAGCTACGTTTTCTTCAAAAGAAAAACGAGAACCGTCTATCATAACTGAAGAAAAACCGCCATCAATACAAGCTTTACAAATTTCGAAATCAGCACCGTGGTCTAAGTGAAGTGCGATAGGAACAGTAGTTGTAGCTAAAGCTGCTTCAACTAATTTGATTAAATATGTTTGATTTGCATATTTTCTAGCACCTGCTGAAACTTGAAGAATAATAGGTGATTGCGTTTCTTCGGCAGCTTCTGCTATACCTTGTAAAATTTCCATGTTGTTAACATTGTAAGCTCCGATAGCATAACCACCAGCAAGAGCTTTTTTGAACATTTCGTTTGTTCCAACTAATTTTCTTTCTGCCATAGTTTTATCCTTTTAAAAAAGTACCTCTACAAATACTAATTTATCGCAAAAATATTTTAGTTACAAGAAGATTGTATTATAATATATATGACGTTTTTAAAAAGGAAATATCAAACAATGAAAATAGCGATAGCATCAGACCATGGTGGCTTTGTTTTAAAAAATGAAATATATAATTATTTAAAAGAAAAAAAATATGAAGTTATAGATTTTGGCACAAATTCAAAAGATTCCTGCGATTATCCGATTTATGCTAAAAAAGTCTGCAATTCAATTTTAAATAATGAAGTCCAAAAAGGAATTTTAATTTGTGGGACGGGGCTTGGAATGCAGATTGCAGCAAACAAATTTAAAGGTATAAGAGCAGTATGTGTATCTAATTGCTATAGTGCAAAAATGTCAAGAAAGCATAATGATGCAAATGTTCTTGCACTTGGTGCAAGAGTATTAGGGGCTGATTTAGCTAAAGAAATTGTTGATGTGTGGCTTAAAAGTGAATTTGAAGGCGGGCGTCATCAAATTAGGTTAAATATGATTGAATAAAAATACCAAAACATTCGTAATATATATTATTGTAATATAATAGTTTTCATTGTAGAATTTTATTATTAGAATTATTTATTAAGGTAGTTTACATGTTTGAAAGATTTACAGAAAAGGCAATAAGAGTTATCATGCTTGCTCAGGAAGAATCTCGCAGGCTTGGTCATAATTTCGTCGGAACCGAACAACTCCTTTTGGGTTTGATTGCAGAAGGAACAGGTATTGCATCTAAGACCCTTAAGTCCATGGGTGTAAATATAAAAGATGCCAGAGAAGAAGTTGAAAAAATAATAGGTCGCGGCTGTGGCTTCGTTGCTGTTGAAATCCCTTTTACTCCAAGAGCAAAAAAAGTTTTGGAATTGTCCTGGGACGAAGCAAGACAGCTTGGACATAACTATATCGGAACGGAACATCTGCTTCTTGGCTTAATCAGAGAAGGTGAAGGAGTAGCTGCCAAGGTTCTTGAAAACTTAGGAGTGGATTTAAATAAATGCCGCTCAAATGTTATTAAAATGCTTGGTGAAACAAAAACATCATCTTCAGGTATGTCGGGTGAATCTCGCCTTGCTGCAGCAGGAGTAAGCCAATCGAAAGTCAAAACACCATCGCTTGATGAATTTGGAACAGATTTAACTTTGGCTGCACAGGAACAAAGACTTGACCCTGTAGTTGGTCGTGAAAAAGAAATTGAAAGAGTTATTCAAATTTTAGCCAGACGCACTAAAAATAACCCTGTTTTATTGGGTGAACCCGGTGTTGGCAAAACAGCAATAGCTCAAGGTTTAGCACAAAGAATTGTTGATTGCGAAGTGCCTGATATCTTAGAAGATAAAAAAATTATTCAGCTTGATATGGGTCTTTTAATAGCAGGAACCAAATACAGAGGCGAATTTGAAGAGCGTCTCAAAAAGATTATGGATGAAATCAGACAAGCAGGAAATATTATTCTTGTTATTGATGAAATGCACACTTTGATTGGTGCAGGCGCAGCAGAAGGTGCTATTGATGCTGCAAATATCTTAAAACCTGCGCTATCCAGAGGCGAAATTCAGGTAATCGGTGCAACAACTCTTGATGAATACAGAAAATACATCGAAAAAGATTCAGCTCTTGAAAGACGTTTCCAAACAGTTATTGTTGATCAGCCGACAATTGAAGAAACAATTGAAATTATTAAAGGCCTGAAACCTAAATATGAAGAACATCACAAGTTGATTATTTCAGATGAAGCAATTATTGCTGCAACGGAATTATCAAGCAAATTTATAACAGAAAGGTTTTTACCTGATAAAGCAATTGATATTTTAGATGAAGCTGCTTCAAAAGTTCGCTTGAATGTTTCGGCGCTTCCTCCTGAAGGAAAAGAGCTTGATAAAGAATTAAAAGCAATCATTAAAGAAAAAGAAGAAGCAATCAGAAATCAGGAATTTGAAAAAGCTTCCGATCTTCGAGATGATGAAGCAAACTTAAAAGATAAAATTCACGAAATATCTGAAAAATGGCACGAAAAGCTTGATGAGAATAAGCCGACAGTTGGAGTCGAAGAAGTAGCACAAGTTGTAAGTACTATTACGGGTATTCCTGTAACAAAAATAACAGAAGCTGAAAGTGAAAAACTTCTAAGACTTGAAGATACTTTGCACGAACGTGTTATTGGTCAAAGTGATGCTGTAGTTTCTTTAGCTAAATCAATAAGACGTGCTCGTGTCGGCTTAAAAGCTCCAAATAGACCAATCGGAAGCTTTATATTCTCGGGGCCAACCGGTGTTGGTAAAACCGAGCTTGCTAAAGCTTTAGCCGAAGCTGTATTTGGCTCAGAAGACAATATGGTAAGAATAGACATGTCTGAATTTATGGAAAAACATGCCACTTCTAAGCTTATTGGTTCGCCTCCGGGATACGTTGGCTATGATGATGGCGGCAATATGTGTGAAATCATCAGAAAAAAACCATATTCTGTTGTTCTTTTTGATGAAATCGAAAAAGCACACCCGGATACCTTTAACATCATGCTTCAAATCCTTGACGATGGCCGTTTAACAGATTCAAAAGGTCGCCACATTAATTTCAAAAATACAATAATCATTATGACTTCAAACGTTGGAGCATCAATGATTACAAATACCCAAAAACTAGGTTTTTCTGTATCGGGCGATGACAAAAAAGACAGATATGAAAAACTCAAAGATACAGTAAATGAGGAACTTAAAAAGGCGTTTAGACCTGAATTTTTAAACAGAGTTGATGATATTATTGTCTTTGCTCACTTGAGCCACGAAGAAATCAGACAAATTGTTGAATTAATGTTAAAAGATTTATTCAAACGCTTGTCTGAAAGAGAACTTACTATTGAAGTAACAGACGCTGCTAAAGATTATCTTGCAAAAGAAGGATACTCGGAAGCCTATGGTGCAAGACCTTTAAGACGCGTTATTCAAAAGAAAGTCGAAGATATTTTGGCCGAAGAAATTTTAAGCGGTAATTATAAACCAAATGACAGACTTTCAATGGATTACAAAGAGGAAAAACTTGTAATTGAAAAAGTGTAAATCTAAGACTAAATAAATATTTAAAAGACCTTCCCGACATCAAAGAAGGTCTTTTTATTTACAAAAAATATTTTATTTTCTTCCAAGTGCATCTAAATATAATAATTTATATTTAAGAGCCGACTCATCCCAGCTGAACCTTGCATCAATACAATTTTTGATGATATTTTTAAAATCATCTTTTCTATCATAATATGTCCAAATTGCATTTTTTATTTCATTTACCATAGATTGCGCATCATAACCGAGGAACTTAAAGCCTGTTGCTTTTGAATTAGGATAAGCGATAACGGTATCATCCAGACCACCCGTTGCTCTAACAATTGGAGCAGAACCATATTTCATCGCAATCATCTGTGAAATGCCGCATGGCTCAAACAAACTTGGCATCAAAAACATATCAGATGCTTTGTAGATTTTTTCGGACAGTTCTGCCTTAAAGTCTATCCAGGCACGCATATTGGATGAATTATTAGAAGACCAAATAAGCATATTTTGATAGCCGGCCTCTCCTGTTCCTAAAAATACAAAATCGGCAGGCAGATTCATTAAATCAAATTTAGCAAAATCAACTAAATCCAGCCCTTTTTGGTAAACAAGACGGCTAATCATAGCAATTAAAGGACGATTAGGGTTAATTGGAAGTCCGAAGGCCTGTTGAATTTCTTCTTTAAATTTTGGTTTTTCTTTAATATTAAAAGATTTTTTATCATAGGTCGTGCCGTTTAAAATACCACATAGCTTGTATGTTTGCCCTCTTAAAGTATAGTCCATTCCTTCTCCAAAATCAGAGGTTAAAATTTCCTGTGCGTATCGGTTTGAAACGGTTGTAATCTTATCTGCGCAGTACAATGCGCCTTTTAGCCAATTTACTTTACCATAATGCTCTATACAATTATCATTGTATACATTATCCCATCTCATATTTGCAAAATCTATAATAGCCTTATCGCACTCGCCCTGATAAGCAAGGTTGTGAATAGTGAAAACAGATTTTGTATCTTTATAAAATTCATCATTTTTGTAATTTGATTTTAAATATACAGGAAGCATAGCAGTGTGCCAGTCATTAGCGTGGATTATATCAGGCTTAAAATTAAGAAGCTTGGCATATTCCAAAACCGCAAGCGAAAAAGCAACATATCGTTGCATTTCATACATTTCATCCGTCCACATAGGATAGACGACATTAAAGCAAGAAAAGTACTTTGGATTATCTACAAAAAACACTTTTATTTTTGTTTTTGGAATTGTTGTCATTTTGAGCTTAAAAATGTGCCTTGTATGACCCATATCAATTTGCAAATCGGAATTTTGAAGTTCAATTATTTTATGTTTTGCTTCATCAATCATTCCATACAATGGAGTAAAAATGGCACATTCTACATTTTGCTTATCTAAATATAAAGGAAGCTCTCCTGCAACATCAGCAAGTCCTCCCACTTTTGAATATGGAGCAACCTCGCTTGAAGCAAATAGCACCCTTAAATCACTGTTATGTTTTTCAAATTTTTTTTCCATTTTACACCACCATTTTTTAAAATACGGATAATACTTTTAAAACTTCTTTTAAAAGTTCCTCGGGGTCATCTTTTTTAATTTTATTTAATGTTTCAACAAGGACATCTTCGTATTCATTTTTATTATAACCAAGCGATTCTAGTACTGCAGTTGCCTGCGCAATTGTTGATTTTGAAATTTCGCTTTGGCTGCTTTGGGCTTTTGAAACAATAATTTCATTTGTAATATCTGTTTTTATCAATTTGTCTCTAAGTTCAAGGACAATTTTCTGCGCTGTTTTTAGGCCAATGCCTTTGGTTTTGGAAATTAATTTGTAATCTTCATTAATGACAGCTGAAACAAGCTCGGATGTTTCAAATTCATCAAGCAAAGTAAATGCCGCCTTAACGCCAATTCCTGATACGGAAGTTAAAATATCAAAAATCACCCTGTCTTCTCTTTTTTTAAACCCGCAATAAAACATATTATCTTCTTTGTGGATTAATTTTGTATAGATTTTGATTTCGCATCCAATTTCGCTAAGTTCAGCTAAAGTACGATTATTAACATACAAAAGATATCCGATACCGTTATTTTCAATCGTACAATAAGGGAAATTTTTGTTAACCAAAATGCCTTTAATATAATCAAACATTACTATAATACCTTATGTTGAGACCTTATAAACTCCATTTTTATTATAATTTAAACTTTCTTTATCATCACCTGATTTTAAAAAAATTTTACAATGTAGAAAATATTTGTATTTTACTGCTATAATTGAAACTATACTGAAAAATGGTTTAAGGAAAGTTATATGAATAAGACTATGTATACAGGGGCCGAAATATTACTTAAGTCTCTTTTAAAAGAAGGGGTAGAAGAAGTTTTTGGTTATCCGGGCGGAGTAGTTCTGCCTTTATACGATGCTCTTTATATGCAAAATGATATAAAACACTACTTGGTGCGCCATGAACAAGCGGCAGTCCATGCTGCAGAAGGATATGCAAGAGTTTCAGGTAAACCCGGAGTTGCAATAGTAACATCAGGTCCCGGTGCCTGCAATACTATTACAGGGCTTGCAAATGCATATTACGACGGCACTCCCCTTGTTCTTATAACAGGGCAAGTTAATTCAAAATTAATCGGAGGCGATGCTTTTCAAGAGGCTGATGTCGTTGGTATTACGCGCTCTTGCTGTAAATATAATTATCTTGTAAAAGATGTTAAAGATTTAGCAAGAATAATAAAGGAAGCCTTCTATATTGCAACAACAGGCAAAAAAGGCCCGATTGTTGTAGATATTCCTGTTGATATTTTTAATGCAAAATATACATTCAATTATCCGAAAAATATAGAGCTGCCCGGTTATAACCCAACATATAAAGGACATCCTCTTCAAATAAACAGAGCTCTTGAAACGATATATGAGTCTAAACGTCCTGTTATAATTTCAGGAGGCGGTGTCGTTGGAGCAAACGCAAGCAAAGAATTAACAGAATTTGCAAAAAAACTGCAAATTCCTGTTGTGCATACTTTAATGGGCACGGGAACATACCCCGATAACCTTGAAAATAGTCTTGGAATGATGGGAATGCATGGAAACTACTGTGCAAATCTTGCAATATCTAATGCTGACGTTATTTTTGCGGTTGGAACAAGATTTTCTGATAGAATTACAGGCTGTCTTAAAAAATTTGCAAGAGATGCTCAAGTTATCCATATTGATATCGATCCTTGTTCAATATCTAAAAATGTTAAAGCATCAATTCCAATCGTCGGTGATATCAAAAATGTTCTAAATGCAATGCTATCAGAAGTCAATAAGTCACGTTATAAAGTCGATACAGAACTTCGGGAAAAATGGTATAAAGATATAAACGAATGGAAAAAGAAGGTTGCTATACCTGTTAAAGCTTCCGAGAAATTGAGCGCTTTGACAGTTTTAAATACAATATATAACTATACTAAAAAAGATGAACCTGTTGTTTCAACCGAAGTTGGGCAGCATCAAATGTGGACAGCCCAAAATTTCAAATTCAACGCACCAAGAAAACTAATTACCTCGGGCGGCCTTGGAACAATGGGATTTGGTTTTCCTGCAGCAATGGGTGCAAGCGTTGCAAATAAAAATGAATATATCCTAAATATTGCAGGCGATGGCTCAATTCAGATGAATATACAAGAGCTTATGACCTGTGTGGATTATAAATTCCATGTTATAAATTGCGTTATAAACAATGGTTACCTTGGAATGGTTCGCCAATGGCAAGAAAAAATCTATAATAAGCACTATTCGCAAACAAAGATATCATCGCCTGATTTTGTTAAACTTGCTGAAAGCTACGGCGCTCTTGGTATAAGAGTAGAAAAAGAAGAAGATATTATTCCTGCCTTAAAAAAAGCTATAGAATATAAAGGTCCGAGTATCATTGATTTTGTTTGCGAAAACTTTGAAATGGTTTACCCTTGGGTTTTGGCCGGCGAACCAATAGATAAAGTACTTCTTTCAAGAAAGGATAGCTAAATGCCGATTAATCATACAATTTCTGTTTTGGTTACAAATGAAATGGGGGTTTTATCAAGAATTGTAGACCTTTTTTCAGGCCGCGGATATAATATTGAAAGTTTGACTGTGGCTCCTACTGTTGATGATATTTATTCAAGAGTCACAATTGTGACACCAGGCGATAATGATGCAATAGAACAGATTTGCAAACAATTAAACAGATTAATCCCTGTTATTAAAGTTGCAAATCTTTCAATAGGTGAAGCTATAGAATATGAAATCGGGCTTTTAAAAGTTGCGGTTCAAGATGAAAACAGGGCAGAATTTATGAATATTGTAGCTCAAGCAGGTGCTAAAATTATGGATGTTGCCGAAAAAACATACACGGTTAAAATCGACGGCACGGAAAAAGATGTTCAAACATTTGTTGAGCTTGTCCGTCCATTTGGGATAAAAGAATTTGTACGTTCGGGAAAAGTTGCAATAACGAAAAACAACCAATTCCAAACATTTAAAAAGCAAAAAGAAAATCCGCTTAAAATAAGCCTCAAAGGGTAAAATTAAATATAAAAAATTTATTTTGCAATTAAGTTCAATAACATTTCTTTGACCTTTATAGCCTCTTCTTTTGTAAAATTAATGCTAAGTTCATAGTGCTTAGAATCACATGTCAAAAACATTTCTCCGCTACCTGAAAGAAGCCAGTTTATATTAACCTGCAGCTTAGTCAAAAGTGTTTTTAAAAAATTATCAGGAAAGTTTTTTGTCTTATATTCGTAACCTCTATAAGTATTTAGTTCAACGTTCAGTATTTCTGCCATTTTTTGTTGACTATAGCCTAATTTTAATCTAATTTCTTTAAGTCGTTCTTTCACGGAGCTCCTCGACATATTATCCAAAATAGATAAATAAAACTTGACTTTTTATCTGAAATAGATAATAATGAAATTATTAGTAATATACTATCAAATTCACTATAACATGCATAAGCTAAATTTACCAAAATTTGCTTAGATTTTGTGCAGAAAAAATCCAACCGGATTACGTCAATATTTTTAAAATTATTTAAAGCTAATACAAAAATTCAAGGAAACTAACATGAAAAAACAAACGGGGCTAAAAAGCCTATTTTGGCTTACTTTTGCTATGCCTTTGCGCATAATGCAACATAAAAAAACTTTGAGAGGGTTTTCACTTATAGAAATCCTGATAAGTTTAATCATCATCTCTCTTCTTATCGCGGCTTTTACTCCAATTATCACAAAGAAGCTTAAAGCATCAGATATTTCAATAGGTTCTTTTGGAAGCGGAAGTAACATTAATATGACATTAGAAAGACAAGTCACAAAAGAAGATTGCGATAAGTATGATGCAATATTTATCCCTGCTGCAATGAATGGAGGAGTAAGGAATTTATGCGTCACAAAATACAACATGGGAGACAATGACCTTCCTCTTGCAAAAAGTGTAAAAAAACTCGATGCAGCAAACAGCTGCAGCGAAAAAGATAAAGGAAACTGCTGCTGGGGTGGGACTACTTCAACTGCTTGCGGTAATTCGGGAAATGGAGACAGCGATTATTCGGGATGCAACAGGACAGTCTGTCAGTTTCAAGCAGCAAATGCAAGTTGTGCCGCTTACGCTCCAAATGATGAAAATGAAGGAAGTTGGAGACTTCCAAGTCAGGAAGAAATAAATAACTGGGCAGGTAACCTTGCTAATTTAAATAATAATAAAGGAAAAGAAGGTCTACAGTTGTGTGATTATTCTTCATCAAACAATGGAGCTGTTCAATGCTATATAAATCAAGGTAAATGTCAAACAGGAACAAGTAGTTCTGATTGTTTGCCAAACAGAATTTGGTCTATGACAATGCTTTTGGCAGATACTCATTTCAGTGACGGTATTGATGGAGGTGCATTTAATGGTGGAGGCAATATAGCAGATGCTGCGGGCTTGAGTGCAAGATGTGTTCTTGATAGCATAGCTGTTGATGTCTCTGAATTGCCAAACGGTGGCGGAATAAAAGATCCGACCACTGACCCTTTTTATGGAGAACCCAAAGACCAAGCCGATTGTGATAAGATTGTTGCAATATTCATAGATAAAAAAATGTCAGGAGCAAACAGAAACATCTGTGTTTCTAAATACAACGTAGGTGATGCAGGGCCTGACGGCTTTGGCCCTCCTGTTCCTGATAGTTTTAAACAATATATCATGAATGTATCACAAAGTTGTACGTATGCAGGTTCTTGTTGTTGGAAGGGTAAAACAACTTCAACTTGCGGCATTACGGGTAACGCAGGAGCAAATTACAGTGGCTGCAACAGGACTGTTTGTCAATATAACGCAGCAAATGCTGCCTGCAGACAATATAATGCCTTTGGTGCAACCGCAGTTGGAGCCTGGAGGTTGCCAACAAGCGCTGAGTTGAGTGTGTGGTGGCAGCATATGAATGTTTTAAATAATAATAAAGGTGCTAATGGACTTCAATTTTGTACCCATGGCTCTGTTGCAGGATATGTACAGTGTTCTTATGTAGCAAGTTGCTTCGGCAGTGGTTCTTATGATGCTTACGGCTCAAGCACTAATTATTGTATGCCATCTTTGAATTGGACAAGCACTCCAACTGTCGTATATAAAACCGAAGGCGGTGCAACCGCTACAAACTTGTATGCTGTTGCAAGTGCAAGATGTGTTTATGATGGTATTACAAAGGCCAATAACTATGAAGAAGATTTAAGTGATTACGATGATAGTAACGCTCCAAAAGATGAGCCAAAATCTCAAGCTGATTGTGACAAGCTGACAGCTATTTTCATTCATAAAAAGTACGCAGGTGGTGGCAGGAATATTTGCATAAGCAAATATAATGTAGGCGATAGCGGCCCAAGTGGAAAAGGTCCGACTCTTCCTTCTGCCTATAGTGGTTACATAGTAAATGCAGGTCAAAGTTGTCCTTATTCAGGATTTTGCTGCTGGAGAGGAGCTACGTCATCACCTTGCAGTATGACAGGCAATGCGGGAGCAGATTATTCAGGCTGTAACAGGACTGTTTGTCAATTTAATGCGGCCAATGAAGCTTGCCGCAGTTGGACAGCAAATGGCAAGACCCCTGCAGGCGCCTGGAGACTTCCATCACAAAATGAATTTAACTCAATGTTTAGGTATTTGGATATTATAAATAATAACAGAGGCAAGGATGGTCTGCAGCTTTGCACCCATGGAACAAGTGCGTCCGGTTCCGTTCCTTGTAGTTATCTTCAATCTTGTATAGGTAGTGGCAGTTATGATGCTTACGGCTCAAGCACTAATTATTGTATGCCATCTTTGAATTGGACAAGCACTCCAACTGTCGTATATAAAACCGAAGGCGGTGCAACCGCTACAAACTTGTATGCTGTTGCGAGCGCAAGATGTGTATACGATGGTGCTACTAAAGCAAATAACTATGAAGAAGATTTAAGTAACTATGATGATTCCAACGCTCCGACTGATGAACCTAAAAGTCAGGCAGATTGCGATAAATTGACAGCGATTTTTGTTCACAAAAAATACGCAGGAAGCACAAGAAATATTTGTATAAGCAAATATAATGTAGGCGATAGCGGTCCAAGCGGCTCAGGTCCTGTAATTACTGCTGAATATCAACAATATATTAAAGGTGTTGGTCAAAGCTGTAATAAGTCAGGTAGTTGCTGCTGGAGAGGAGCTACGTCATCACCTTGCAGTATGACAGGCAACGCGGGAGCAGATTATTCAGGCTGCAACAGGACTGTTTGTCAATATAACGCAGCAAATGCTGCCTGTCGCAGCTGGACAGCAAATGGCAAAACCCCTGCCGGATACTGGAGACTTCCTTTGGAAACCGAACTTAATTCAATGTTTAATTACTTAAACATTATTAACAATAATAGGGGTAAAGACGGTTTACAACTTTGTAGTCATGGAATATCCACTATAGGTACTACTCCTTGCAGCTATGTAGCAAGTTGCTTCGGCAGTGGTTCTTATAGTGCTTACGGCTCAAGCACTAATTATTGTATGCCATCTTTGAATTGGACAAGCACTCCAACTGTCGTATATAAAACCGAAGGCGGTGCAACCGCTACAAACTTGTATGCTGTTGCGAGCGCAAGATGCGTGTATGACGGCTCAAAAACAGAATAAATAAATTTGTTATTTATGTGTTAGATTACGAGGCTCTTGTTGAATTAATCCGAGCCTCTTTTTTTATTTCCCGGATTGCCTTGTCCTCACTTCGTTTATTCTCACAATGATGTTATTATACATACATTCATACAACCTGTCACCCTGAACTTGTTTCAGGGTCTAACCAAGTTTATGTTAACATATAAAATCTATTGCTACATAGCAACACATCAGATGCTGAAACGAGTTCAGGGTGATGTATGTAAACATCAATATTTATACTGCCAAGCCTTCACTCATCAATCACAATTTCTTTTTCATTCCTATATGTGACATATCCGGGGTATGTATTTGGAGGTTTTCTAAGGTATTTTCTTTTTGTATAAATAATTGAAGCCTTATTTGAATCTTTGGCTTTGGAATTTTGTTTTACAAGCCTTGCACAATATTCTAAGACATCAGCTTCAGGTTGAATCTTTGAATTCAAAATTTTCAATATCAAATGAGAGCTCGGAAATCCAAATCCGTGGAACCAAAGATCATCTTCTTTGGCAACTTTGGAGATAAGATAATCATTTTGCTTATTGTTTTTTCCAAGAAAAATTTCAAAACCTTGATATTCAAATTTTTGTACTTTTGCTTCGGCTTTTATTTTTTGTTCGTTTGAAATTAAGCCAAAATCAATCATCTCATCTTTGATTTGCTTAAGTTCATGAAAGTTTGAGGCGTTTTCTATCGAAAACACTATATCTTCAAAATATTTAAGCTTTTCTTTTGCCTGATTATATCTTTCCATCTTATGTTCATTTGAGGTTTTTTCTTTTTTATAAAGAGCATAGTATTTTTGCGCGTTTTGATTTAGGTTTAAATCTTTATCAAGCTTAATTAAATTACCTTCAAGCTCAACTTCTTCAAGCCCTGATTGTAAATTATACATATTTGCCATAATCAAATCGCCAAACAGCTTATATTTTTCTTCTTTTTTAAAATCCGGTTCAAATGAAACTGTATTTTTTAATTTTTCCATATCTTTTTTGAGATACTTGTTTAGCTTCGTTTTCTTTTCTTTTAATTTATCAGCAAATATTATATCCGAATAATAATCATCAATAGCGCCTGAAATTGTATCTTTTCCACCCCAATAGGAAATAATGCTGTTTTTATCATCACCCGAAATCAGCTTTTGAATAAAATCAACCGATTTTCCTTCTGTAAGCTCACGCGCAAGATAATATGAGGTTTTCGCTTCAGGGTAGATATATTTTGCACCTCCGTAAACAACCCTAAAAGAGCTTTTTTCTTGTGAAATATTATGAATTGAGCCTAATATAATTTTATTTAAAGAATTATACAATATTATATTAGAATGTTTGCCCATAAGCTCAATTGTCAAGCAAAGCGAAGTTAATGAACCGATTTCATCAAAATAATCAAAATAAAATTCTAAAATTCTTTCAAATTCGACAAGCCTAAAATTCTTTATTTTTGAACCATTAATATACTTTCTAAGCTGCATGCAAAAAGCAGGAGGGCTTTTGAGGATTTTTATATCTCTTTTTTGGGCTGAAATATCATCTATAAAACAAATATGAGGATACTTTGGATTTATATTTATATAAAGCTTTCTATTTTGTTTTAAATTCAGATTTCGAAGTGACATAATAACTTCGTATCTGCTTGGAAGCTGAATTTTTTGGACGATTGCACCATTTATAAAATCGGAGTTTTCCAAAAAGAAATATTTTAGCGTTAAAGAATCAAGATTAATCATACAATTTATTTTAAAATACAAAATATTTTTTTACACGTTTTTATTGTAATATAAAATTATGAATTGTTATTTTTTTGGCACATTTGACCCTGTTCACAAAGGGCATATAGAAATTTCAAAACAAGTCAAAGAAAAAATAGGTTTTGACAAAGTTATATTTGTACCTTCCTATATGCCGCCACATAAGATTGCAAAAGGAATAACCTCTTTTGAACACAGATTAAATATGCTAAAAGAAGCAATTGGGGCTGATTGCGTGATTGATATTGAAAGAAAGCTTTCTATCCCAAGCTATTCTTATAAAACAATTCAAAAACTTATTGAAATTGATAAAACTCAAAAAATCAATTTTATTCTTGGTTTCGACCAGTTTTTTACAATTGAAAACTGGAAAGAGCCGCAAATTTTAAAAGAACTGATCCGTTTTATAGTAATCCCGAGGAAATTTGAAAACGGGCAGGTGATGTCCGAAAAGGCATTTGATTATTTTAAAAATAAAGGCTATGATTTTGAAATTGTAGATATTGATTTTTTAAATGTTTCGTCGAATAAAATCAGATTAAATCTCAAAAACAACGAAGATATACTGGAATTAACAACCAAAGAGGTAAAAGACTACATTGAAAGAAATGGACTTTATAATACATTGGCTCGAAAGAAAACTTTCAGCTAAAAGATACGCTCATTCATTGGGATGTGCTGAAACTGCAAAAAAACTTGCGCTGCTTTATAATTTAGATGCAAAAAAAGCCTACATAGCGGGGCTTATTCATGATTGCGCGAAAAATTTTGAAAACGAAGAACTTATTAATATCATAAGAAACGAAATCAAAACAGGCTTTGACGAAACAGAGCTTAAAAACCCAAAAACATACCATGCTATAGTCGGCGCCCATTTTGCAAAAGAAATTTTTGAAATAGAAGATGCTGAAATAATAAATTCTATAAGACGTCATACAATTGGAAGCGTTGATATGACAACCTTTGATAAGATAATTTTTTTAGCGGATAAGATTGAACCAAATTCAAGAGATGAAAAATATTCCAAAAAAATCTTTAAGCTTATTGAAGATAATAAAGGCATAATAGGGCTTGATGTGGCGATTTTAAAATGTTTTACGGAAACTATAAAAAGCCTTGTTAAAAAGAAGCTTTATATATGCCCTTCAACAATTGATGTATATAATATTTTGCAGCAAAAAGTAGGCGAACTTTTAGAAGATGACTAAAAACAAAAAATGCGCCCGATGGGATTCAAACCCACAGTCTTTGGCTTCGGAGACCAATGCTTTATTCAATTAAGCTACAGACGCATTATAAAAATATTATATCTTAAAATATTTGTAATTTTTAAAAAGAATTTGGTAAAATATAGTTATGGAATACACAAAACCACTTGCAAGATTAATAGAGTATTTTCAAAAACTGCCTTCAATTGGCCCAAAGACGGCTCAAAGGCTTGCGCTTTATGTAATTAAAATGAGTGAAAACGAAGTCAATAATTTTGCAAATGCACTATTGGAAGCAAAAGAAAAAATTTCATACTGCTCAAATTGTTTTAATATGTCTTCTAATAATCCTTGTGAAATATGCACGGACAACACAAGAAACAAGGGTCTAATCTGTGTTGTTGCAGAAACAAAAGATCTTATGGCAATAGAAAAAACAAATGAATACAAAGGATTATATCATGTTCTTCAAGGCTTAATTTCGCCGATAGACGGCATTGGCCCCGATGATATCAGGATAAAAGAACTTTTATATAGAATTAATCAAAACGATATTAAAGAAGTTATATTGGCGCTGAATCCTTCTGTTGAAGGTGAAGCTACAACATTATATCTTCATAAGCTTTTAAAACCCTTTAATATAAAAATTTCAAGAATAGCATTTGGGCTGCCGATGGGAAGCGAGCTTGAATATGCTGATGAAATGACACTTTTGAGGGCAATTGAAGGAAGAGTCGCAATTTAGGTTTGGATTAAATTATTCAACCAGCTTCAAAGACTTGTCTAATCCTTCAGGGAGCTTGGGTTTAGGTACACTTCTAACCCCCCCCTTTTTTTATTGATAAATGCAAAATCTTGCATTCTTGCCCAATTATAACAATCGTCTATGTATTTGCTATAAGTATCCATCTGTTCTTGGGTCATGCTTTTGAAAATTTTATTCATTTTTTTATCTATTTTGCCATTTTCAAATGCAGCACCTTTGGTTTTAAAATTGTAAAATTTGTGTTCTTTTTCAGCAAGCTTTGCTGTCGCAGTGCCTGTAATTTGAAGCTCAAAAGCGGGAACGTTGTTTTTTAAAAATGTTAAATTTGTTACAGCGAAGTTTTTAGGTCCGCGGTTACTTTCTTTTACAAAAAATCCCATATTATCAAACACGCATGTTGCCAAAGGACCAAACATCGGATTTTCGCCTTTATTTAGACATACTCCCGGTTCAAATTTAAAAGTTTCAATCATTTCTGCTATGTGTGATTGAATTAAATCCATATCATGAAAGTTATCCAAAGTTGCCCTATAGGCGCAAATATCAGGTACTAATTTAAGCAATTTTTCTTCATCATAGTTAACAGGAAGTTTGCCGCTTCGTTTATTTAATTTAGATGCAATTGAAGAAGTGCTCTTGAGCCTGCCTGTAACTTTAACACTGTCATCAAAATCAAATACGGTTTTTAAAATTTTATAATATTCGTCAAAATTTTCTTTGCGGGTTTCATATAATTGCTTACTGTAATTTGCAATTTTGTCAGAAATTTCAGTTACTTGTTTTTCAAAAATATCTGCTTGCAATTTGACGGATAATTTAGGTACGTCAGCTCTAGGGCAAACTTTAATGCCATTTTCGGCAAGTCTTAACAGTTGTTCTGTCGAGGAAGCTTTTAAGTATATTGCCATTTTTTCTCCTGCTATAAGTATATAAAAACAGCTTTTATTTAAAAATTGCTAAAATTATAATTAAGGCAAATTAAACCATTGGTTGTAATAACTTTGTATTGTTTAAATAATAGAGAAGCTCTTTGTGCAAGCGTCTAAAAATCGCGTGTGTGCCAAGGATGTAATCCTGTCATAATAAAAAAAGAAGGTATAAAAAACCTTCTTTAAATGGTCGGGATGATGCCGCAGCCGTTAGCGAAAAATTTTAATTTTGAGCTTCACGGAAGCGGTATGCAGCCAGCTGATTTTTAGCGCAAGCGTCTAAAAATCGCGTGTGTGCCAAGGATGTAATCCTGTCATAATAAAAA
>CANENE010000015.1 GCA_947428835.1 uncultured bacterium
ATGCTCAAACAAGTTCACTTTGACGTATGTGGGTATTGATGTTTTCATACGTCATTGCGAGAATGAATGAAAGTAAGGACGCGGCAATACGGTAGCAATAAGGCCTTGTTGTTTGCATCCGGGTTTGATATTGTTTAACCCTTATTCCTTATTTTCCTTGTCCTTCTTCTTTTCCTCCTTTTCTTTCTTCTTCCTTCCTCGTTTAGAATTTTTCTTTATATTTTCTGTTTGCATTTCTTTGGTTGTCTTTGCATGTTTTGCAATTTTTAGTACAGCTTTATACTTATCTTTAGAAAATTCTTTGTTTAGTTCCAGTGAACTCATTATCATTTTCACTCCTGCAAGATTGGATAGAACTTCATTTGTAAGAAAAAGTATAACTTTTCTTTTCTTCTATGTCATTAAGTGTATAGTATCTTCTGTTACTTTTTGTTCTTTTTGGAATAAGCATTCCTTCTTTGTCCCATATTCTAAGTGTCCTTGGATGAACTCCAAGATAATTTGCCACATGGGATATACTAACACTTAATTTCTTAGAACTTACTTTACTCAATGAATCGGGCATAATTTATTTCCTTATATAATTAGTACTTAAAGATTAACCATGATACTTAAAGGTGATGGTAAATCTTATAAAAAAAATGTATTGTGTAGATAAAAATAAAAGGAAATATCTATGCATGAAGAAGAAAAAAGATGTCTTAAAGTGGAAGAATTTAAAAAAGCTCAATACGATATAGAACTTGCTCATACATTAATCGTTTTAATTAAAGAATATTTTCTTAATCATTATGCTGATGAAGAAGGAGCATATCAAATGATACCAATACTAAATTGTGTACAAGAAAGACTGTGCAAAGTCTGTGTTAGTTTTATGGAGGTAGAAATATAATACTCCGGATTACCGAGGCACTTTAGTGCCTCGCAATGACGGTTATTTATATTAAAGCGCACATTCGTCATTGCGGGTGAAACGAAGCAATCCGGTAAAACTTTCCGGATTGAATAAAATTGATTTTAGTATTATTATAATTTAATGCAAGAAAATTCTAAAATGTTATATAAGGCTGTTGCTGTTGTCATTAGTGAGCAAAAGGATTTAAAAGGTATAAAATATACCGAATTATGCTATGAAAATGAAATACCAATGTCAACATATGATGATATAATTAATGCTAAAACAAAAGCTTCTTTTTATAATATTGCAAAAGTTGTTAAAGCCTTAGATTTAAGTTTTGAAGAATTTGGTAAATTGCTTGATAAAAAACTTCCTAAGAATTTTTTAGATAATGAATGATAATTTTTGGATTGCCACACAGCAAAGCTGCTTGCAATGATGCATTTTAAACATCAATTTATACCATCGTCACTGCAAGGGAGGTGAAGCAATCCGACTCCAAAATGCCAAAAAACAAACTAAGCTAATCCAATGCTTTGGTATAAGCTATTAAAGTATTCAATGGATTCAAAAAGCTCTTCTTTATCAAAAATTTCAAAAGTCATGCTTGGGTATAGGTGCATATCCTTCAAAGTCTTCAAAATTCCTTTTATATCAATATCCCCCTTTAAAAGGCTTGAGTGAGAGTCTTCATCTTTAAAGTTGCTATGAAAATGCATATGATGAAGCATTATCCCATATTCTTTAATCCAATAAGAAACAGGCTCAATCGAATGCAGATTGCAATGGCCTATATCAATTGTCGCTTTAAGATTGGGACTATTAACGGCTGCAATAATATCTCTTATCATATCAGGATTGCTTTCATGCACATTTTCAATTGTTGCAGTTATTTCAAGTTCTTCAAAATTTTTTATAAATTCATTATAAAATTCAATGTTTGAAAGAAAAAACATCTCTCTATACTGTTTTTGTTTTAAAAGATTATTAAAACAAGTATGAAAAACAACCGTTTTGGCTCCAAATTCCTGCGCAAGTTCCAAACTTTGATAATATCTTTTGATACTTGCATTTTTTATCAAAGGGTCTTTTGATACAAATGAAAGCCCCGAAAAAAAGCCATGGAGGCTTACTTCATTTTCAAAATCATTTAAAATCGCTCTGTATTCTTTTTTATTTTTTTCAAAATTTTCTTCAATTTCAGCTAATTTCCCGAATCTTGAAATTTCAATTCCAAGATTCAATTCATTTGCAATATTGATAGCATCTTTAAAATTATGATAAGATACAGATGAAGATATATATCTTTTGATTTTGGTTTCCATAATTAAATTATAATTTAAAAAATGTATATTGCAGAATTATTTATAAAAATTAAAGAAGATTTCAACGATAAAAAAGGGCCCATTTATAACCTTTTTTTAAAATTTGAAAAATTCATTTTGAAACTTAAAAAAATTGAAATCCCTCAAAATACTAATGAAGAAATTGAAGATGATAGCACCAATTGCTCTCATATATTTGTACCTGTTGATTCAACAGGGAAAGTCTTAGCTTGCACAAAATGCGGCGAAATTTATAAACCCACAAAAAAAGATACTAACCCGTTTTAGAAAAGGTATTTTTTAAGCTCATCTTTTGAAAAAACTTCAATACTTTCTTTGTTATGAATGAAAACAAGACAGCTTATGACGGATTTGAACATATTAAATTCGCTAAATTCAAATTTCCGCCTCAAATCGTCCATATTTTCAGCCAAAAATTCCGTAATCAAAGCTTTATTTTTCAAAGTCAAAGAAGTAAAGAAATCGAGCCCTTCTTTTGTGGTAATTCCTTCAAAATATAGAATATCAGGGCTTTGAAATTCAATAAATCTCATTGCTTTATCAAGGTTAAAACCTATATTTTCATTCAATTCGCACTGAGATACATTTTTTAACCTGTATTTTGCAATACTTTCAAGTGTCATGATATTTTTTGATTTTGGAATTAAATTTGATAAAATCGAATAAATTAAATGCGTTTTTCCAACCAGACTTGCTCCGCAAATCAAAATCACACCTGGCTTTAGAAGAGATTGTTTGATAAGTTCTATCTTATCTTCTTCTATATTCATCTTTTCAATAGGTATCGGCGGGTGATAGATTTTAATAAGTATTCTTTCCCCATTTATGGTTGGAAACGCACTCACCGAAGCAGTAAGTTCAATTTCTCCAACGTTAAAACTTAATTTTCCAAGCTGCGGAATTTCAAAGACATTAGGATCAAGATTACATAGGGTCTTTAAGGATTGTACAAAAGGATTTGTAAGCAGGCTTGGAATTACTCCTGTTTGAATAACATCATCTGCTCTTTTAAAATTAACGCTCAAGCCTTCTTGTGTATTTTCAAAATAAAGTTCTTTGAAATCCTCGCTTATTGCTTGTTTTAAAATCGCCTTAAATAAAACCTGAATATGTTCGGAAGATAGATTGTCGCGATGCAGCTCATCTTGCCAATTAACAGATGTTGTATTATCAATATCGATATTGTCGATTTTACCTTTTACGTCATAATATTCTTTGATTTTCTTTAAAATAGAAGTTTCAGCGGCAATTACAGGGTCTATGTTTTTGCCTGTAATTTTCATAATTTTATCAATTGAAAAAAGATCCATAGGATCTGCCATTGCTACAGTGAGCGTATCTTCGATTATAAAAAGAGGAAGAATTTTGAACCTTAGAGCATCTTTGCAGCTGATAAATTCAAGGCATTTTTTATCAATTGAATAATTTTCAAGATTAACGCAAGGTGTGTGTAATTTTTCTTCCAAAAATTTCATTAAAGTTTCTTCAGATAACATTTTTGTATTTATTAGAATTTGGCCGATATTTGTATTTTGCGCAAGCGCAAGCTCGCTTGCATGTTCTATATCATCATAAGTGACCAAATTATCTCTTACTAAATCATATTTCAGTTTGTCTAAAGTTTTATTATCCAAAGAAGGATTATCGTTCAACAAATCCATTTTTACACCTTAAATTAAATGTTTTTCAATTTTTTCAAGAACATCAGAAAATTCAAAAGGCTTTGTAATATATTCATCCGCCCCTGTTTCTTCGCCTATGATTTTGTCTTCATCCTGGCTTCTTGCAGTAATCATAATAATCGGAATATTTTTGTAGCGGTTATCAAATTTCAAAAGACGGCAAATCTTATAACCATTGATTTTTGGCATCATAACATCAAGTATGACAAGGTCCGGGTTTTCATTTTTAGCTTTATTTAGCCCTTCTTCGCCATCTAATGCCGTAATGCATTCAAACCCTTTGGCCTTTAGCATAAAAGAAAGGGTTTCAACTATATCTTTTTCATCATCAACTATCAAAATCTTTTTCATATTGTCCTCTTTACCCCTTTTTTGCACTTTCAGCCCAGCTGTTTAATAATTTTGCCAATATCTGTGCCATCTTTTTTACTGTGGGCTTTTGACAATATTATATCATCATTATTTTTAATGCAAAATTCATTTATAGTTTTGAAAAACGCATCAAAAGATTCTTGTGTAATCTTTGGAATACAAGCATAATAGACGTTTTTTATTTCCCCGATTTTTTCTTCAATTTCTTCTTTGGTTTCTTTTGGAACTTCTTCATTTATAAAAAGCTCTTTAGATAATGCCGTTAGATTAAGCAATTTATTTTCTTTTAATTTGCTTATGGTATCTGTGTTTTCTTTCATAGAAATTTTAATTATTCCAACATCATCATAATTAGTTAAAGCCCTCATAACATCCATTTCAAAAGTTTTTCTTTCGCTTAAAAGAGGAAGGAGCACATTAAAAACAGAGCCTTGTTTTTCAACACTATCAACCCAAATTGCCCCAAGGTGCGAATCAATAAGCTGTTTTGTAATAGTTAAACCAAGCCCGACACCGCCTTTATTTCGATTTAGAGAGCTTTCAATTTGAGAAAATTTATCAAAAATCTTTGGTATATCTTCTTGTTTAATTCCGATACCATTATCTTTTACACTGATTAAAATATATTTTCCATCCAGTTTTTTAGCAGGCAAAATAAGCTTTGTTTCATCAATTTCACTATTTTCAACAAGCCTTGCTGTAACTGTGATTTCGCCGTTATCGGAAGTAAATTTAATAGAATTTGAAACAAGATTTGTAAAAATCTGCTCTATTCTTCTGATATCTGCATAAATTTCGGGGAGTTTTTGCTCAATATTGAGATTGATTTTTATATTTTTTTCATTTGCAACTTGTGAAAAAGTTTTTTGTAACAATTCCAAAGAAGGCGTTATATCAACAATTTTGTATTTGAAATCGAGTTTTCCTGTTTGTATTCTTGATAAATCCAACAAATCTTCAATAATCCCTGATAACCTTTGAATATTTCTTTTTGCCATAGAAATAAAGTTTCTGGTATCAGGTGTAATTGCTCCTGCTTGCTCGGATAAGACAATCTCAAGAGAATTATTAATGGGTGTAAGTGGTGTTCTTAGTTCGTGGGAAACTATTGAAACGAATTCGGATTTTAGTTTTTCAAGTTTTTCTAATTTTTTGTTTGTAATAGAAATTTCTTCGTATAATTTGGCACTTCGAAGGGGCAGGGCTACTTGATGAGATATTGCCTGAAAACAGGTAACATCTTCTGTTGAATATGGAAGGCTGCGGAATATTTCAACAACACCAAAAAAGTCGCTTCCGACTTTTATCGGGGCAAAAAGTGAATCATAGCTTAAAACTTCAAGACCGAATATTTTATTTGAGCGGGATTGTTTAACTTTTTGGATTAATTCAATTTCATCAAAGTCTTTTTCGTTAGGTAAAATGCCATCATCAAAAATCGTCTTATAATTCAATACAGAGCGGATTTTAAGGGCATCTGTCAGATTTTGCGAAGGTGTATGGATTGTATTGATATTTAAAATAGATTTTCCTGTCGGATTAAACAGCAAAACGCAAGCCATATCAAAGCTTAGGGTCTTTTCCATAGCTTCTATCATAATGTCAAAGAGTTTTGTAGTATTTAAAGTACCTGTAAACTGTGAAGCCGTATTATACAAGACATTAAGCTGATAGAGGCTTCTTGATAGTTCTTTGTTGTTTTCATAGAGCCTGTCCAGGGATTTTTTGATTTTGAGATGAGAATTTATTGTCGCAATTAAGACATTTTCATTGATAGGGTTTGTAATAATACCATCCGATAAGCCCATAAATTCTGTTTTTTCGTTATTTACAACAAGAATTATTTGAATATTTTGGTTTTTTGCAACAGATTTAATTTGCCTTAAAACATATTCGCAATTTTCAAGATTATCTTCAATTAAAACAACATCAGGCATAAAATGATGGATTTGGGTGAGATTATCTTCAATATTTCCAATAGCTTCCATAACCTCAAACCCGTTGTTTTGAAGAAAAGATTTGATTAAATTATTTGACCCGTTTAAGCATAAATATGCTTTAATTGCAGCAGTAGTTGTGTTATCCATAATAAAATTTTAGTCAATGCTTTTCAAATTGGCAAAAAAGAAACACTTTTGTAATATTTGCCTAGCTTAAAAATTCAATCAAATCAGAAGCTGTATTTATTTCATAATTGATTATAAAATCTGCAGTTGTTTTTTTAAGCGCAATTAATTTTTCAATCGGGGTCATATATATTCTATCTTTAGCGTTTAAGTTTTTGAGCGAAATTAAAAATAGCATTTTAATTATGTTCCAGCCTGAAATTTCTTTGCCTCTGTCTTTTATTTTAATATCAAGACCTTTTGAAATTATTTCTTTATTTATATTTTCAAGCTCATCAAGTTTTATAAAGCTGAAAATTTCAAGCAAATTATCAAAATCGCAATAGCAAAGTCCCTTGTAAAAAGCAGCCAAAGCAAGTGCAAGCTCGGGATTTAAACTATCATGGTTTCTAATTTCTATATAATTTTTTAATCGGATATCAGGAAAAATCAGGCTTTGGTGCAAAATATAATCTTTTAAAGCCGGCCTGTAACCTTGATATCCTTCTTTTAAATATGCTGCAAAATCAATTTTGCCATTTATTTCAATAATTTTTTCGTCCCTTTCAATATAAAGCATCGGGACTTTTAGGATTTCTTGTACATAATTTTTGATTATGTTTTTTTGTTTGTTGAAACCTTGAAAAACCTTTTTATAAAACAAATTGCAGCGATTTGCCCCTGTATTAAGCCAGGCATTTGCTCTATTTGATTTGTTTTGGCTCAAAACGCCGTTTTCAAAGGGGCTGTTTGCACTCAATGCCATCATAAAAGGCATAATCATATTAAAAAATTTCAGCTTATTATAGCAATCGTAACTGTCGCTATAATCTACATTAATCTGTATTCCTGCGGTTTTTCGCATCATAACAGGACAAAGCTCGCCTCTGTCACAATATGGCAGATATCTATTCATCAAATCGTATCTTTTTTTATTCAAGATATTAATCTCATCAACCCCTGACACAGGGCTAATTCCGTAGCCAAGCAAAATTACATTATAGGCAGATGCGATTTTATTAGTGAGCTCAACTATTTTTGACAGTTTTAAATCCATATCCAGGATACTTTTCATCGGAGTAAGACTAATTTCAAACTGCATCCCCGGCTCCATTGAAGCGCTTGTGCCATCAGGGCCTTTTGCGCCAATGATTGTTTCATTATCATATATAATTTGCCAGTTTAAAATACTGCTTAGGTTTTCAATTATCTTTGAAACCTGCTCATAGCTTGCATTTTTAAGAGTAGTTTTATCAAGCGCCAATCTTTCATATTCAAGACCGAATAGATTTTTGTTTTTCGTTTCATAAAAAGATAAAATATCATCAAAAGTGATTGATTTGGTTTCTTGGCTTTTCGCGCCTGAAGAAGGCTTAATGGCTTTTTTATTTAATATGTTTTGCATACTTCAAATCTTATCATAAATAATAATTAATTTTAGTAAACAAAAGAGGGATATTTTGTAGTAGAATTAATTTATGGACTTACTATACAATATCAAAGCAAGAAATTTTAAGGCAAAAAAGTCTCTGGGACAAAATTTTTTAGTCGATAGCGACACTATCGATTTTATAACAAGATGCGCAAATAGCGATGATGAAGTGCTTGAAATTGGACCGGGGCTTGGTTTTGTAACAAAAGGACTTATTCAAAACGCAAAAAATGTTGTCTCCGTTGAAATAGACCCTGATGCTATCAGTGTTTTAAAAAAAGAACTTGGGCACAATGAAAATTTTCATCTTATAGAAGGCGATATTTTAAAAACAAATATAGTTGATTTGCCTTTTAGCGCCAATTCAAATGAGAACAAAATAAAAGTTATAGCAAATATCCCATACTATATCACAAGCCCGATTTTAGCGCATTTATTGGGAGAAATTGATGATATAAATAATAAAAATCGAACCAAAATCAAAAAAATTCTTCTTATGGTCCAATTAGAAGTTGCAAGAAGAATAACAGCTGATAATACCGCTTCAAATAAAGAATACGGCGCGCTTTCCATTTTATCCAATATGTGGGCTGAAACAAAGATAGTAAAAATTGTTCCAAAAAATTGCTTTAAGCCAAGCCCAAAAGTCGATTCCGCTCTTGTCGAATTTGATTTGTCGGATAAGCCAAAGGTAGAAATTTCAAGGCTTTTAAAAAGAACAGTAAGAGCAATTTTTAATCAAAGAAGAAAAAATATCAAAAACGCGCTTTTAATAGCAGGCTTTTTAAATGTAGCTGAAGCCCTTCAAAATGCAGGATTTGAACCAACTGCAAGAGGTGAAAAAATGAGCATATTTGATATTAAAAAAATAGCTGTTGCCCTGGAGGAATTTAATTGATGCAAAAAACAGTCAAAATCAAATGTCCCGCTAAAATTAACCTTGATTTAAGAGTATTTGAAAAAGACCCTGAAACAGGCTTTCATCCTATAAAAAGCATAATGCAGACAATCGGACTTTATGATTATATTACGCTTAACTTAAATGATAATGGCACTATAATACTGGATGGCAATAGTGATGAAATTCCCTATGATGAAAATAACTTGTGCTATAAAGCAGCAAAAGCTTATTTGGATAAAACAGGAATTGAAAGCGGCATTCATATAAATATTGAAAAAAATATACCTGTAGCAGCAGGACTTGCAGGAGGTTCAACCGATGCAGCAGGGGTTCTTACAGGGTTAAATAAATTATTTGGCGCATTATCTGATGAAGAAATTTTTGAGCTTGCAAAAACCTTAGGTTCGGATTTGAATTTTTGTCTTGTCGGAGGCACTGCTCTTTGTCAGGGAAGAGGCGAAAAGATAGCCAAAATGCCTTTTTATAATTTTAAATTGTCTTTGATTAAACCAAAAAATCTTAAAATCAGCGCAAAAGAAGCATATAGTGCATTTGATGAATTGAATGAAATGTCAGATATGAGAAATGACCTTGAATTTGCTCTTTTAAAGACAAATGCTAAAACAGGCAGATATAAAGAAATTGAATACTTGAATTCACTTGGCTTTCAAATGTCAGGTTCAGGACCGACGTTTTTTTTGAGAGATAAGAATATTAATAAAAGTATTGTGGATGAAAATGAGTATTTGATAATAAATGACTTGAATTCTGTAAATTCTGCAGTTGAAATTGTTTAAATTAATCTTTTAATTTGTCATTGCAAATGCCTCGCTGAACCGTTCTTCCCGCAGTGATGTATGGAAATGATAATGCCTGCATATGCCAAAGTGAACTCGTTTCAGCATTTGAGGTGTTGGTGTGTGATAATTCCGTGAATTGAATCAGGCCTATCCTAGAAAACAAAAAAGGCGCAATAATTTGCGCCTTTTTAAACAATAAAATAAGTTTCTACTTAGCATCTAAAACTTTTATCAAATGCCAGCCAAATTGTGTTTGAATTGGATCTGATACAACATCTTTATCAAGCGAAAAAGCTGCATCTTCAAATTCTTTTACCATCATGCCTTTTCCAAAATATCCGAGGTCGCCGCCGTTTGCTCCGGATGGGCATTTTGAATATTTTTTAGCTGCATCTTCAAAAGAAATTTCTTTGCTTTCAATTTTTGTCTTTAATTCTTGTGCTTGTTTTTGGCTATCAACCAAAATGTGCTCAGCTCTTACTTGTGTAGTGTTCATTTTTGCTCCTATACTTACAGATGTCATAAAAATAAATCCAAAAACTAATACTAATGCAAACAATAATTTTTTCATTATTTTTCTCCTTTACATGGTTAATTTTATCACAAAATATGTTATAATGAAATTAGCTTTATGCGGGTTTACAATTTTGTTCCTACATTTTATTTAACAGGGAGAGAATTGCTCAGTCAAGCTAAGCTAGGTGTTTGAAGTAGACCGTACCTTATTTAAGGTCTTTAAACGGAAACGGATGCACCCTGGCGCTCACCCACCTGCTCGTTTCGGCAGGAAACAAAATTGCCCGTGTAAAGCTTTTTTCAATTATATTTTAGTATAAGGGTAGACAAAAAAAATTTATATTATACAATAATCCATGTCAGAAATCCCAACATCGAACATAATAAAAATAGCTTTGAAATAAAGCCGTTTTTTAGTATGTTCTTTTTTCGTTTTTATAGTTTTTGATAATTTTAGACAAATATAATTAAGAAAGGTAATACAAGTGGAAGAAAACAAAGAACTAGAAACTCAACAAACAGTTGAAGAAGTTGTTGAAACTGTTGAAACAGAAGTTGTTGAAGCTTCTGAAACTGTAGAAACAGCTGAAGTTAGAGAAGAAAAGAAACCTCAAAGAAGAAACAAAAGAAGAAAAATAGAAACAGTTGAACCTGTTGAATCCGAATGGAAAGAACAAGTTGTTCAAATCCGTCGTGTAACAAAAGTTGTTAAAGGTGGTAAAAAACTGTCATTTAGAGCAATCGTTATAGTAGGCAACAAAAAAGGTAAAGTCGGAATGGGCGTTGCTAAAGCTGCTGAAGTTATCATTGCTATTCAAAAAGCAGTGGCTGATGCCAGAAAAAACCTTGTTGATGTTCCTTTGTTTAATACGACAATTCCTCATATGATTCAAGGAAGATCAGGTGCAGGTTCTGTAGTTCTAAAACCTGCTTCAAAAGGTACCGGAGTTATCGCAGGTGGTGCTGTTCGTGCAGTGCTTGAACTTTCAGGTGTAGAAAACATTTTAGCTAAATCACTAGGTTCAAAATCTCCTCTAAATGCTGCAAATGCCACTTTAAATGCTCTTAAGGCTTTAAGACCATTTAAACAAGTTGCTCAAACAAGAGGCATCACAATGAACCAGTTACTCGGAAAAAAAGCATAAAAATAAGGAAATAATAAAATGGCAGATAAAAAAATAAAAATCAAACAAGTAAGAAGCACAATCGGTGTTCCTGAAAAACAAATTAAAGTTGTTCGTGCTCTTGGTTTAAAGAAAAAAGATCAAGTTGTTGAACACAGCGCAAGCGCAACTATTCTTGGAATGGTTAAAAAGGTAGAACATCTTGTAGAAGTTGTTGAGTAAAAATATAAATTAAATATAAAAGAAAGGTATAAATATAATGTTAACTTTAGAAGATATAAGACCAAATGAAGGTGCAACCCACTCTAAAAAACGTAAAGGCAGAGGCATTGCATCAGGTCATGGTAAAACATCTTGCCGCGGAAATAATGGTGAAGGTCAAAGATCAGGTAATTCTCACAAACGCGGTTTTGAAGGCGGTCAAATGCCATCATACAGACAAATGCCTAAATTAAAAGGTTTCAAAAACAGATTTAGAGAAGAATCTGCTGAAATCAATGTTTCAAAATTAGATGCACTTGGTGCTGAAACTGTTGATTTAGCTTATCTTCAACAAAACAGAAAAGCAAGCTCAACAGCAGTTGCTCTAAGAGTTCTCGGTAACGGAGAAATCAAAAAAGCAATCACTGTTAAAGCTTCTTATTTTTCACAATCAGCAAAAGAAAAAATTGAAAAAGCCGGTGGAAAGGCCGAATTAGTATAATGCAACAAAATATTGACTCTAATACAGTTATGCAAAATCTCGTCGCAAGCTACAAAGCAAGCGGTTTAAAAGGAAAACTTATTTTTACGTTTGCAATTATTGCACTATTCAGATTAGGTGCACAACTGCCGATTTTTGGGATAAACAATGAAGTTTTCCAAAATCTTGCAAATGGAAACAATCTGATTGGATTTCTTGATATGTTTTCAGGAGGTGCTTTAGGTAAGGTTTCTATTTTTGCTCTTGGTATCGGACCTTTTATCACTTCATCAATTATTATGCAATTGATGGCAGTTATTATCCCGAGTCTTGAGCGCGCACAAAAAGAAGACGGTGAAGCGGGAAGACGCAAAATACAACAAATTACAAGACAATTTACTGTATTTTTGGCACTGTTTCAATCATTGATATTTTCAATAGCTCTTTATAAGCTCCCGGGTGCTATTGCTCCAAATGTTCCACACGGAATGTTTTTTATTGGTTCTGCAATAAGCCTGACGGCAGGAGCTATAATTGTTATGTGGCTTGCTGAATTAATCACCGAAAAAGGTGTCGGAAATGGTGCTTCACTTTTAATTTTTGTGGGTATCATTGCAGGTATTCCTTTATATTGTGATAGAACCCACACCCTTGTTGCACAGGAGCCCATGCTTCAATTGGGGCTTATGGTTTTAATCGGGATATTTTTAGCAACAATAATATTAATTATAGTTCTCCATGAAGCCGCAAGAAAGGTTCCCATAGTTTCAGCCAGAAGACAAGTTGGAAACAAGGTTTATGGAGGCGGCAATACAAATATCCCATTCAAATTAAATCCGGGCGGAGTTATGCCAATTATCTTTGCAGTTGCAATTTTATTGTTCCCTGCAACTGTTCTTGGTTTTGTTCAACAAATGCACGTTGAAAATGTTATGCTTGCAACAATATTTGAAAGATTGAATATGGTATTTAGCGCAAATTCAGTAAGTTACTATGTGATATATTTTGTCTTGATTGTAACTTTAACATTTTTCTACGCTTCAATCATTCCATCTATGCAGCCAAAAGAAATTGCAAACAACCTTAAAAAATACGGTTCAACAATTCCGGGTGTAAAACCTGGCAAGCCGACTGCAGATAAGCTGAATGAAATATTATCAAGAATAACTCTAATTGGAGCTTTGGCACTTGGAATAATTGCTCTTATTCCAACTGCTGCAACGAAGATTACCAATATCACAACTTTTCAGGGTATTGGTTCAACAAGCCTTATAATTCTTGTTGGTGTTGCGCTTGATTTTATTAATCAAATTAAAACACATCTTCTTGCAAAAAACTATGAAAGTTTCCTGAAACAATAAAAAGAGCAATAAAAGGATTAGTGTTAAATGAAAAAAATATTTATATTTTTAGGCCCTCCGGGGTCCGGTAAAGGAACGCAAACAAGCAGACTTGCAGATAAGCTTTCCATCCCTCATATTGATACAGGGTCACTTTTAAGAAAAAATATCGAAGAAAATACACCTTTAGGTATTATTGCAAAAGGTTTTATAGATAAAGGCAATCTCGCACCTGTCGAAGTCGTTGCAAAAGTTATTGAAGATAGAATCTTGAAGCCCGATTGTGCAAACGGTTTTATTTTAGATGGCTTTCCAAGGTCGCTTGAACAAGCATACGAACTTGATAAAATAATTGAGCATACTTCTTTTGATTTAAAGAAAGATGCTTTGGCTGTTTACTTTGATATTGATAATGATGTTTTAATTCAAAGGCTCATAAACAGAAGAAGCTGTCCAAAATGCGGCACGATATATAATCTTTTATCTAATCCTCCAAAGATTATGGATTATTGCGATATATGTGATAGTAAACTCACCCTTCGCAAAGACGATAACGAAGAAACTGCCCGTGCTCGTTTTGTAACTTATGAAAAAGAAACCGCACCATTATATGATTATTATAAACAGCTTGGCATTTTAAAAGAATTGGATGCAGACAGGCCCATAAGCGATATTTGGGAAAGCCTCAAAGAAATCGTTTTTGAAGAATAAATTAATTTTGGCAAGTCATTATAAAGACGAACAACATGAAGACGTGACAATCCGGAAAAAATTATGTGCAGAATGCGTCATGCTGAATTTATTTCAGCATCTGATATGTTGGGATGTTTTAGTAGTTTTATGAATAAACTTTTTTGCATTATTGCAGACCTGATCAGACCCTGAAACAAGTTCAGGGTGACAGGTATAGACATTATTGTGAAAAATACATTATTATAAGGCTTTAAAATTTGTTAATAATTGTTTTGATATTAAAGAAACGAGTTTAATATAAATAAGTTATTACTGTGAAATTATTTCCAATAATTCCCTGTCACTTATATCTAATAATCCAATATTATCGACAGCAGCAGTGTCAATGTGTCCCGTTTTTAAATATTGTTCATATTGAGCACATAATTTTTCAATAGCTTCTTTAGCCATTTCATTGAACAGAAGCAAAGCTTTTGTGTCCCTAACTGCTTTAGAATAATATTTCACATCATTTTTTGCTTCATTTGCATCATTGGTCCATCCGTCTTCATAATCGCCAACACGATAAATTTCTTCATTATAGTGTATATTTCTTTTATCTTGATAATGTTCCAGTTGCCCAAGAAGTCTTTCATGTTCTTTATCTAATCTTCTACCTTGAGCCTTAAACCAGTCTAAATTTGCTTCTGTTGGCTTTTCAGAAGTAAGCTCTTGCCAGCCTTCAGGATTTATCTTCATCATTTCATATATTTGTCCTTTGAAACGAGAAATATCAATAGGTTCATTCATTATTTCTTCTACATCATTCATAAACCTTTCTTGGCTTTTTTGTGTTTTAGGACTATATTGGCCGCGCAGATCTTCCCATATTAAATGGCGAGCTTCATCAATATTTTCTTCACGATATGCCGTATGATATTGTTCGCCACTATTCCCTCTTCTATAATTAGAAGTAAAAGATACAACGGGAATTGAATTAGTAATTTTTAACATATGCCTAAACCTTTCTTTGTGTATAACAATATAGAGCACCTAAAGAATTAATTTGAACACTGGCAGATAAAAATTGTAAAAAAGCATGCTCAAATATTATGGTTTGGCTATTTATTTACAATTGTTTACAAATAAAATCAACTTCAAAAACCATGGTATCATGCGTGCAGCATGGGTTTTAGTTTGTGTATATGCCACAAACCATGGCTGCATCATGGTTACAGGGTTTCAATACCCTGGAAATATAAGCCTTAAAGGTGTTTCCATGATTGTAAAAATGCTTAATAATTGGCTGAAAATTGCTTGATAATTGAAACTGAAACGATATAATAATATTAAAGCTAATGAGGACAAGGGTTTTAGCCCTTTCATAAGCTGGCAGATTTTTGGGAGAGTTTATAAAGTGTTAAAAAGTAGAGATTTCGGCCGAGCCACAGCAGTTAGAAGATGGACTCAAACTGCAATCGAATGTTACAAGAGGGGCTGCAATTGTGAAGGATGCTTCTATACAGATTTCTTCAACAATTCAAGCCAAAAATGTCAAATGAAAGCTTCAGTGCTTGAATTAGTCCGAATTTTAGGCAAGCCCGATATAGAAATTAAACAAGTTTTACACGACGAATAAAAAATTAATTAAACTTAAAACCGTATGGAAATAGCTCTTTTAAAGACAAAACATACGGTTTTTTGTTTTCATCTTCAAGAATTATTTTGGTGTTGTCATCTGCTGCAAATTCGCTTATCCACTGTCTGCAAGCTCCACAAGGCAAGCAGTCTACTTGTTTTGGGCTATAAATTGCAATTGCTTTTATTTTTGTTTTTTCACCTTGTGCAATTGCCGTTGAAATTGCATTTCTTTCAGCGCATAAAGTAAGCCCATAGCTTACATTTTCAACATTTGAACCTGTATATATTTTTTTGCTTTCATATAAAACGCAGGCACCAACCGGAAAATTTGAATAAGGGCAATATGAAAATTCACTTGCCTTTTTTGCTTGCGTTAAAAGTTCTACATAATCAATATCAACAGTCATTTTCATCCTTTTTATTTTAACAAGATATTATCAATAAGTCTTGTATTAGAATTTGGTGTTCTTGCGGCAATTAAAACCCTTGTTTTATCGTCTAAAGCATCAACAAATTCAAAATTATTGTCATCCACAAATTCAATATATTCTACATCCATCTGTTCTAAAAGCTTCAAAGTATTATCTACAATGCTTCTTTTTGTTGCAATTCCTTTTTTATAATCGCTTTGAGCCAATTTCAGGGCTTTTGAAATATTAAGTGCAATTTGTCTTTCTTCGGTATCTAAATACTTATTTCTGCTTGAAAGCGCAAGTCCGTCTTGTTCTCTGACTATTGGGCAGGGAACAATTTCTATATCAAAATTTAAATCTTTTACCATTTTTTTGATAATAAAAAGCTGCTGGGCATCTTTTTGACCAAAATATGCTTTATTGGCTTTTGTAAGGTTAAATAATTTTGCAACGACAGAACATACCCCATCAAAGTGTCCGGGTCTTGATTTGCCGCAGAGCTTATCTACAGCAGCATAAGGAGGGCAGATTAATGTAAGATTGTTTTTGTCTCCTTCATACATAATTTCAGGTGTCGGGGTAAAAACAATTTCGACCCCGGCATCTTTACATAGCTTTAAATCAGCCTCTAGAGTCCTCGGGTATTTATCAAGGTCTTCGCCTGCACAAAATTGAATAGGATTTACAAAAATTGAAACAACGGTATTATTATTTTCACTTACCGATTTTTCAATTAAGGACTTGTGACCGTCGTGGAGTGCTCCCATAGTAGGAACAAGACCTATAGAGCCATTTAGGGCTTTTATTTCTTTTTTTAATTCTTCAATATTATCTATAACTTTCAAGGGCTTCCTCTTCTTTTTGTTCAAGTATAAAGCTTTCTTCGTCATTTGGGAAATTTGAATTTCTAACGTCATTTAAATAGGCATTTATTGCATCTTTCATAATGTCTTTTAAATTGCAATATTGCCTTGCAAATCTTGGTTTTAATCTGTCGTATTTACCTAAAATATCATCAACTACAAGCACTTGCCCGTCAACTTCAACACCTGCACCTATTCCGATAACGGGAATATCAAGCTTTGAGGCGATAAATTTGCTTGATTGTTTTGGAACCATTTCAAGCACAACGCTGAAGCAGCCTGCTTCTTGCAGTTTTTTTGCTTCATTTAAAATATCAATGGTTTTTTGGCTGTCTTTACCTTGGATTTTGTGGCCGCCTATGGTATTTATACTCATCGGAGTAAAGCCCAAATGTCCCATAACAGGGATGCCGATAGATGTCAGGTGTTTTATTATATCAAGCAAATACGGGCTGCTCCCTTCTAATTTAACAGCGTTTGCGCCTGCTTTTATAAATTTGCAAGCGTTTTTTGTAGCTTCTTCTTTGCTTATTTGAAAGCTCATAAAGGGCATATCGGCAACAACCATTGCCTTTTCAACTCCGCGGGATACGGCAGAGACAAAAATTTGCATCTCTTTCATTGAAACATCTGTTGTATTTTCATAACCCAAGACAACCTGTGCTAAAGAGTCGCCTACAAGAATAATATCGATATCACACTCATCAACGTATTTTGCCGTCGAATAGTCGTATGCGGTTAAAACCGTTATTTTCTTACCTTCGTTTTTTAAATTTTGAATTTTTTGAACGCTTTTTCTCATAAGCATTACCTTCTTTAATAGTATTTTTTCAGATTATTTTCTTAATCTTTTTTTATACCAAACATAAATTGCTTTTGCAATTTTATCGCAATTATGCCTTATAAGTCCTTCTTTATTATCTTGAAGCAGATTTTTTTGATATACTTCTATTCCCATTTGCCTTAGTTCCGTTATATCAATTTCAACGGGCAGAGAATCTGATTTTTCATATTTTTCAGATAAATTTTTCGGAATGGAATTATTTACTAAAACCGCATCCAGGAAAGTTTTACCTTCTACTTTATAATCTTTAACGTGGTTTAAAATAGCTTTTATATGGTCAGAAACAGAATAATTATCAGTTTCTCCGGGTTGTGTCATAGCGTTACATACATAGATTTTTTTGGCTTTTGCAGCCCAAACAGCTTTTGCAATATCTTTTACAAGAAAATTCGAAATAACTGATGTATAGAGGCTCCCCGGGCCCATTATAATAATATCTGCATTATGTATAGCTTCAACGATATCAGGTGTGACTCTTAAATCCTTTGGTTCGGACATCAATTGAATAATTCTTTTTCCGGCTTCGGGGATATTGCTTTCTCCTTTGACAATTGAATCATCTTCCATTTTGGCATAAAGCTTCATATCATCACACGTTGCAGGTAAGACCCTTCCTCTAACCAAAAGAACCTTGGAAGATTCTTTGATAGCAGATACCATATCGCCACAGATAGCTGTCATAGCTGTAATAAAAAGATTTCCAAAGCTATGGCCTCCAAGCCCTTCGCCGCTTTGAAAGCGATATTGAAAAAGCTTGGTTACGATATTATCATCATCTGCTAAAGCTGCAATACAGTTTCTGATGTCGCCAGGGGGCAATACTCCCATCTGTTCTCTTAAAATCCCTGATGAGCCGCCATCGTCTCCGACGGTTACAACTGCTGTTATATTGTTTGTGAGTTTTTTAATACCTTTTAATAATGTGGATAGCCCTGTACCACCACCTATTGCAACAATTTTAGGGCCATGGTTAAGCTTCATTTTGCGATATAAAATTTCACCCATAGAATCTTTTATTCTGTTAGCTTCAGTGTCTTCTGCTTCTATCATTGAAAAATTGGTTTTTTTCCATGCAAGAAAGAAAAACACAATACCAATCAAAATAAACACGATACCAACAGGTTCCGGTGGAACTATATGAACAAGTTCTTTTGCGCCATTTACAATGTATTCCAAAGGTTCAAGTTTAAATAAAAATGTTGCGCCAAGACAGGCTAAAAGCGAACCTAATATGCTTAATAAGAACCATCTTTTGACTTTTAAGCCCGGCACAAGCCAAATTGCATCTTTAGGCAGTTTTACATTTTTATGAAAAATTTTCATCTTATATTTGTCCTTGTACTCTGTTATAATTGATTGGGGCAATTTCAGGTATTATTTTTTTGGCTTGGATAATATCATCAAGCTTTTTAAAATGTATTGTCTCAATTCCATCTTCCAATAAATCATCCAAAGTTTTATTCGGGTCATAATCCATTTCAAGTGCGGCTTTCACCCCTTGAGATAGAATAATCTCCTTTGTTTCAATATTTGAAACAAATAAATTTAACCAGGGATTAACTTTTTTAATTGCCTGTGCAATGGTTTTAGCAGCCTCTGACGATGTATTTAAAAGTTCTTTTAAGGCGCCATGGCATCTGACATTTTCTATTTCAAGATCATAAGTTTTTGCAAATGATGTAATAGCTCCGATTTGATAGACGACAACACTGTTTAATTCATCTTCATCCAAATCCATTTTTCTTTTGCCAAAGCCCTGAATATCAGGGAAGCCTATGTGAGCTGATATTGCAATATTATTAGCCTGCGCAAAATCAAAAGCTTTTTTAATTGCAATAGGGTCTGCCGCATGAAATCCGCAGGCAATATTTATAGTACTTGCCTCTTTTGCAGGCTCAAATTCATTTTCTATATTGTAAATTCCGTATCCTTGTGCAACATCAACATTAAAATCTATCATACTTTTCTTCCTTGAAATATACCAAGATTATACAATGAACAGTATAAATTAAACAACATTAATTACATAAATTAATAAAAAATGTTATAATTTCTTGTATGGATGAAGGTTTAGAATATAAATTACAAAATTTAAAACAAAAAACATATTCAACTCTTGAAAATATAGATTTGTATAAGTATAAAGGGGTAGTTTCAAAGCTTTTGGGGTTGACTGTAGAAGTTAAATTGCCGGGGCTTAAAATCGGTGATTTATGTTATATTCAAACCTACACAGGAGAAAGAAAAGCAGCTGAAGTACAGGCTTTCAAAGGAGACGTTGCCCAATTGCTTCTTTTATACGATGGCGAAGGCATAGGGCAGGGTTCTTTAGTCGAAACTACAGGAGCGCCAATTTTGCTTCCTGTTGGAGATTTTTTGCTTGGGCGCCTGATTAATCCACTGGGTGAGCCAATGGATTCAAAACCTATGGATTTAACAAATGCCAAATATATGAATATAAATGGTACCATCCCCGATGCCTTTCATAGACCCATTATCAAAGACCAAATGTCAACAGGTGTTCGCGCTATAGATGGGCTTTTGACTCTTGGAACAGGGCAGAGAATGGGGTTATTTGCAGGTTCGGGTGTTGGAAAATCAACACTTTTAGGAATGATCGCAAGAAATTCTGACGCTGACGTTAATGTCGTTGCCCTGATTGGAGAACGCGGCAGAGAAGTTAAAGAATTTATAGTAGATGCTCTTAAAGAAGAAGGTATGAAAAAATCTGTTGTAGTATGTGCTACAGGAGACCTGCCCCCGTTAATCAGAATGAAATGCCTGCTTGCAGCAACAACAGTTTGCGAATACTTTAGAGACCAAGGCAAAAAAGTCTTTCTTATGACAGATACGGTTACACGTTGCGCTATGGCGGGGCGTGAAGTGGGGCTATCGCTTGGTGAACCGCCTACAATGAAGGGGTATCCGCCAAGCATTTTTTCTTGGATTCAAAGAGCGCTTGAAAGAACGGGAAATTCTGAAAAAGGCTCTATTACAGCCTTGTATACCGTTCTTATGGAAGGAGACGATATAACTGACCCTATCGTCGATATCGTTCGTGGTATTGTAGATGGGCATATTTTCTTATCTAGAAAAGTCGCCGAGCAAAACCATTATCCTGCAATTGATGCGCTTGGTTCTATTTCAAGGCTTATGAGCGCTATATGCGATGAAGAACACAAAGAAGCTGCAGGCAAAATGAGAAACTTGATGGCACTTTATAGAGAAAACAAAGATCTTATAGATGTCGGTATGTATCAGATGGGCTCTAACCCTAAGCTTGATGTTGCAATTGAGCTTATGCCAAAGATTAATGCATTTTTGCAGCAGAGAACAACAGATATTGTTTCGATGGATACAACCATAAACGCTCTAAAAGATATGATGAGGGACGTTCAGGTTTAATTTATTGCCTGTTGAAATGACGGTACTTTAACATTAATTTAAACAATCGTCACCCCGAACTTGTTTTATGGTCTAATTAGGCTTGTAATGAAATAAAAGCTTATTTGTAAAATCTATCATTACACACCAACATATCAGATGCCGGAATAAATTTAGCATGATAAATTGAAACACATCTTAATCAAGCAAAATCTTACCTGATTTTCTAAGCAAACCTATTGCCCATTTTGCAATAACAGCGCCACCGACTAATCCCATAACAGGGTCTAAAAGAACCAAACCGCAGTATTTACCCAGCAGCAAAGCTAAAATTGCAAGAATTGACGTAAAGGCATCGGCCAAAATATGCGCATAAGCTGCCTTATAGTTTAAGTTTTCGTGTTTGTGTTCGTGCTTATGTCCGCAATGGTTATGGCCATGGTTATGACTATCTCCCATTAAAACCACACAGACAATATTTACAATAAGTCCAATAATTGCAACCAAAATCGCATCAAAAAACGAAATTGAAAGCGGATGAACAAATCTATCTATAGATTCAACAATTATTCCAATTGATGTAAACCCTAACAAAATCGCGCTTGTATAGCCGCCCAGGGCATTTAATTTTTCTTCCTTGTTTTTAAATTTTAAAGCAAGATAGCAGACAATTGCCGTAAGCAGAAGCGCCAAAGCGTGCGTTCCCATATGAAAACCATCGGCTAAAAGTGCCATTGATTTTGTGACAAATCCGAAATAAATTTCAGCAGCCATTGTAATCAAAGTAACTAAAATCACAAGCTGCGTTTTCTTTAAAAGAATTTTATTATTCATTGTTTTTACCTCAACTAATATTTATGCGAACTAATTATATTATAGTTGAATGTATATTCAATTGTCAATCCTAAAGCTTTGATATTGTTGCATTTCTTAATAATAGTTGAATTAATATTCAATTGTTGTTAGAATAATAAAAAGGACACACTATGCCAAAAAAACAAACGGATTGCACCGCTCATAATCAGGATTTGATTAATTATGTTAAATCTAATATGCCAAAAGATAAGGTATTATTTAAAGCTGCCGATTTTTATAAAATTATGGGCGATTATACAAGGATAAAACTTTTAGCTGCACTTGAAGAAAATCAAATGTGTGTTTGTGATTTATCCGTACTTTTGAATATGACAAAATCCGCGGTCTCGCATCAGCTTAAGGTATTAAAGAAAGCAAGACTTGTAAAAAGCGAAAAAAGAGGCAAGCATGTATTTTATTTGCTTGATGATGCGCACATAAAAGCACTTTTAGATATTGCAATAAGCCATATTAGTGAAAAGTAGTATATTGTGCACATTAATGTAAACATTTGTGCGGAGTTGTTACAGGGCTGAATCAGGCTTGTGACAATGTAAAAATTATTTATAGTAATTATTATTTAATAATCAACACATCAGGCTGAAACTAGTTTCAGCCTGATGTGTTGTGCGTATCAATTTAATATGTATCATTGCTAAAGTATTGCGAAGCAGTCTGGTTTCTATAGATTTAGATACCAACACCATTGCATTGGATTGCCCATGCACTTTGTGCTTGCAATGACGAAAATTTTACTGTAAGCCCTTCAAATCCTTTATTCTGAGAGCAAAATAAGGATTAGTCTTGCCTTTATCTATTAAAAAGATTACAAAAGTCTTATCAAAATCAAAATGTCTTGGTTTTTGTTTTGAAATTTGAGGAGCAGCCATTGCAAGTTTTGTCATAATAGCGGCTTCGGATTTAACTTTGCCTCCTTTATTATCAAGGTCAAATTGAATAGTTTCAATGGCATCAGAAAATTCTAAATCTGTTCCTTTAATTCTTTTGTTACAAAGTTCTGTGTATTTTCTTTCATCTTTAATTTTGATATTCGGGACTTTCAAAGTATCAACATCTATGAAAAATCTGTTTCCTTTGTATTCTTTTGCTTCTTTTTGCATAGCTATAAACAATTTATCAAATGTCTGATTATTTTCTGTTCTATAAAGATAAACTATATCATCATTTTTAGTATAGAGTCTTACTGCGTAATCATCTGAGCCATTATAGAATAATACGCCAACGTTTTCATCTAAAATATCGTTACTTGTATTTGTTATTCCAAAAAAGTTGTATTTAGCTTTAGAGCCGTTGAAAGAAGCGGCATCAAGGTTATCAAATTCGCTTAAATATTCAAAGTCTTTTTTAAGCATTGCATAAGCATAGTATTTACCATAACCTTTAGACCAATCTAAACTATCTAATATATCGGAGGTTTCATTGAATTTGGCTTTAATGTCTTTTTCAATAGTTGCTTTAGCTTCAGGAGATGTTTCACCGACACTTGTGTAATAGGTTTCATCATTTAACATTGTTTTGTTAAATAACCCCTGATTTAGGCCTTTAAGCTCTTTTGTGGGCTTTTCTTTCACAAAAACAATATCTTTTTTAATAATATGATTTTTCATATCATTAAAAGCAAGCTGGAAGGTTCCAACCCAAAGGGAATTTTCATTTTTTGCCCTTGAAGAAAAAAGTGTTAAAATATCAAGGTTTTCGCTTTTGGCATTTGCAACAAAAGCACTTGTTAAAATCAAAGACAATGCTAAACATCCTGTTAAAATTCTTTTTTTCATTTCTCTACTCCTCTTATTTGACCCCATTGTATCATGAAATTTTTAAGGTACAATTTATCTTATGAAAAAGACAGAATTATTAATGCCCGCTGGCTCTATCGAAAAAATGAAATATGCTTTTTATTATGGAGCAGATGCAGTTTATTTAGGACTTGTTGATTTTTCCCTTCGCGCACTTCGAAAAGGCGAGCTTATTGATAATACTAATTTGAAAACAGCAGTTGAAATTGCAAATTCCTTGGATAAAAAAGTTTACTGCACCTTAAATATTTTTGCTTATGATAAAGATATCAAAAAGCTTGATGAGACTTTAGAAGTTATAAAAGATGCTAAACCCCATGCGCTTATTATAAGTGATTTTGGGATATATCGTCTTGTTAAAGAAAAATTAGGCGATATTGATATTCATATTTCAACCCAGACAAATATTTTAAATAGCGAATCTGTAAAATTTTGGCGCGATATGGGCGCAAGCAGGGTAATTCTTGCTCGCGAACTATCTTTTAATCAAATAAAAGAAATAAGAAAAAATGTGCCTGATATTGAAATAGAAATGTTTATCCACGGTGCTCAATGTATGGCATATTCAGGAAGGTGCCTGCTGTCTGATTATATGACAGATGGTGTTAGACAAGCAAATCAGGGTAATTGTGCTCAAGCCTGCAGATGGAGCTATAAGCTTTTAGAAGAAACAAGACCAAATGAATATTTTGAAATAGTCCAAGACGACAAAGGCTCTCATATAATGTCTACGAAAGACCTTTGTCTTGTAAATCACATACATAATCTTATGGAAATCGGAATAGATTCTTTTAAAGTCGAAGGAAGAACGAAGAGTCTCTATTATGTTTCAGGTGCTTCTAAAGCCTATAGAAAGCTTATGGATGGAAAAATCGATGAAAATACAGCATTCAAAGAACTTCAAAAAATCGGAAATCGCGGCTATACAGAAGGCTTCTTTATGGAAAATAACGATTATACAAGTTATTCCTATGATATTTCAAAGGGGTTGGCGGGAGAAGATTTCCTTGGTATTTTTGAAAGCGAAAAAGATGGCACAATTTTAAGATCCTATGAAATATTATTTAAAAATAAGGCTTTATTAAATGATACAGTTGAAATAATTACTCCAAATTATTCAACGACCGCTAAAATTGTCAAAATTGAACATAAAAAAATGGGCGAAGTTGATACTGCAAATACAAATGACACAAGTCTTGTAACTTTTATGTGCGATAATTATGACTGGCAGAAGGAATATAATATGGCACTTCTTAGGACAAAGAAAATCAAATAAACTTTTTTATAGGAATTGAGATGTTTTTAAAACCGGATTTTAATGTAGAATCTATCTATGATATTGATATAATGAAGCTTGATATGATGGGAGTAAGGGCTTTATTTTTTGACCTTGATTCAACCCTTATGAAATCAAAAAGCGGCAAATTCAGCTATAAAACCCTTCAATTTTTGAATGATTTAAGTACTAATTTTAAAATAGTTATACTCACAAACAACAAAAAACTTTCTTATATCAAAAAAGTTAAAGAACAAACGGATGTAAGCGTATATTATAACGCAAAAAAACCAAATGTTGATGTTTTTTATCAGGCATGCAAGGATATGAAAGTAATCCCATCCAAAGTTGCAATGATAGGCGATAGACCCCTAAGCGACATATTAGTTGGAATAAAAGCAGGGGCGGTAACTGTTCTTGTTGATTCAATTTCAAAAGATGAAGAAAATTTTATTGTAAGATTTGCAAGATTTTTAGAAAGACTAACCATTAGAAAGTAAATTTATAATTTTAATGGCATTTTGTTTTAGATTTTTTATGTCAGATGAATTTTGAACTATAAAATCTGCTTTATCTTTGCCATAGTCATTTTGGCTATTCAATCTCAAAAGAGCTTCATCATAGCTTAAATTGTTTCTTTTAATCAATCTTTTTAATCTTATTTCAGGCGGCGCATCAACAAAGATAATTTTATCAAAGAATTTGTCAAAGCCGCTTTGGTATAAGATTGCTCCGCTTATAAAAACAATATCTGAATCTTTTTTAAAAATTTCAAATATTTTTTGTTTTAATTTTGGATGAATAATATTTTCTAAAGCCTCTTTTTTTTCTTTATTTGAAAAAATGATATCTGCGATAGTTTTTTTATTTAAAGTATTAAATATTATTTCAATTTCATCTTTTTTTTCTTCAAAGATTTCTTTAGATAAAATATCAAGGTCATACACTTCAAAATTTAAACTTTCAAGGATTTTTTCAAATTCACTTTTGCCTGATGCGATATTACCTGTTATTCCAATTTTAATCATAGCTTTATTTTAACTTAAAATTGATGTATAATTCAAATAGAAATTATAGGGGAGAAATATTTTATGACATCAAATCCGATGATACATTCTAAAGCAGTAGAAAATGTTATACTGGATTCAAAGCCAATGACAATATCAGGGGCTGTCAACAAAACCATGCTTTTATTGGCGATTGTTGTTGCAGTTGCTTGTTTTAGCTGGTCAATTTGTTTAAACGGCTATATAGATAGAGCCTCATTATTAATTACAATAAGTGCTATAGCGGGTTTTATTTTAGCTATTGTGACTTGTTTTAAACCAAATGTTTCTAAAATTACGGCACCGGCGTACGCTATATGCGAAGGGGTTTTGGTTGGAGCAGTCAGCTTTATGTACAATCAAGCCTATGGCGGTATCGTCGTTCAAGCTATATCAATTACTTTGCTTGCATTATTTGCGATGTTATTTCTATACAAATCAAAAGCAATACAAGCAACAGACACATTTAGAAAAGTTATCTTTATTTCAACTGCTGCAATTGCAATATTTTATCTAATCGGCTTTATTGCAGCTTTGTTTGGTCATCCTATGACATTATTTAATGGTGGCACCTTAGGTATCGTTGTAAGTGCTGTAATATGCGTTATTGCAGCTTTAAATTTTGTTTTGGATTTCGATTTTATTGAAAGAGGAGCTAATACTCCGCTTCCTGATTATTTTGAATGGTATGGCGCATTTTCGCTTTTAGTTACAGTTATTTGGCTGTACTTTGAAATTTTAAGATTATTAGCGCAGTTGAATCGTAGAAATTAATTAAATATAAATGAAATATCAAAAAATAGTTCTTAAACAAAATGAAAATAAAGTTGAAAGCTCTACTAAAAATAAACTTTTAGATGAGCTTTTAGCTTTAAGAAATATATGCTCAAAAGTAAAAATTGAAAGTTTTTTAAATCCAAGTAAAAAAGATTTGATTTCGCCTTATGCTTTTAAAGATATGCAAAAAGCCAAAACAAGAATACTTGAAGCTATAGAAAAAAAAGAAAATATTCTTGTATGGGGCGATTTTGATTGTGACGGGGTTACTTCAAGTGCAATTGTTTATAAGGCTTTAAAAAAGCTTGGTGCAAATGTTGAAGTATTTATTCCAAACAGAATAACCCACGGTCATGGTCTAAATAACAAAGAACTTATAAAGCAGGTTTCAAAAAATAAAATAAAGCTTGTAATAACAGTTGACTGCGGTGTCTCAAATGTTAAAGAAGTTGCGCTATTAAAAAGCTTTAAAGTTGATACAATAATTACAGACCACCACAGCCTGGATGGCGATTTACCTGATGCCTGTTGCATAATCAATCCAAACGTTAATCAAGCCCTAAAAGATGATTTAACAATGGATGAAATAACATCTTTAAGCTGTAATTCAGGTTCACATGTGGCATATAAGCTAGCTATAGCATTACTTGAAGATATTGAAGATGATATTTTAAAAACCGAGCTTTTAATTATAGCAGCAACAGGTGTTATTGCTGATGTTGTTCCTTTGATTGGTGAAAATAGAGCTTTGGTCACAATTGCGCTTGAGCTTTTAAATACCAAAAAAGAAAATTCAATGAGGGCAATTTTCACTCTTCTAGATAAAAATGTCCAAAACAGAAACTTTACAAGTACAGATATAGCCTTCATTCTAGCCCCCAGAATAAATGCAGTCGGAAGACTTAGCGACGCTTCAATATCTTTTGAATTTTTAACGACAGAAAGCTTATCCAAAATAGATTTTCTAATTGAACAATTGAATGACTACAATACCATAAGACAGGCAAAATGCGAACAAATTTATGATGATATTTTAAATAGCATTGATAAAAAAGAAAAGAAAAACCCTGCAATAATTCTCTATAACCCTGATTGGCATATTGGAATAATTGGTATTGCAGCATCAAAAGTAGTTGAAAACTACCTCAAACCCTGCTTTTTGATGACAAAAGACGACAATAATATTGCAAGATGCTCAATAAGAAGCAATAGTACAATCAATGTCTATAATGTCTTAAAAGAAAATGCGAGTCTTTTTGAAGGCTTTGGAGGGCACGAGCTTGCAGGAGGTCTTAGCTTTGATTTAGCGAAAACTTCTTTTGAAGCGGTTAAAAGCGCTCTTTTAAAAACAGTTGACGAGCTTAAAGAAGATAATGCCACAGAAAATACCTTTTTAGCCGATATTGAACTTGATAAAGACGATATTAATTTTGATTTAATTGAAACTATAGATAAACTTGAACCTTTCGGGCAAGGCAACGAGCAGCCCATATTTTATATGAAAGATGTTAAACTCGTTGATTATAAAACAATAGGCAAAGAAAATAATCACCTCAAAATGACTTTTTCTAAAGGCGATATGAAATTTGATTGTATCAAATGGCACGATAGGGAATTAAAAATCCCGATTGATTCGATAACGGATATTGCCTTTTTCCCAAGGGTTAATGAATTCAATGGCAACAAAACAATCCAATTTGAAATATATGATATTTATAGCGCTGATTATGTTGAAAAAGACAGCGAAAATATCCAAGAAACTTCCCCATTCAAGCTTTTTGACCATAGAAGAAAAGAAGGGATTTTATCTATGGTCAATGATTATTTAAAAAACCTTAAAGGAAGCTTTGGCGTTTGGGCAAAAACCCCGAAAACAAAAGAATCTTTGGCTGATTATGAAGGAATAAAAGAAAATATTATAACAAATGAAGAAGCTAAAAAAGGTTTGATGTTTTTTGATTACCCTTCTTCAAAAGAGGAATTTTATGATATTTTAACCAATATAAAACCCGATAAAATCCATTTTATGAATACATCTATTGATGAAAATCTTGAAAACTACATCAAGCAGCTTATTGGGATGATTAAATATTGTGCGAATAAAATGGATGGTAAAATTGTGCTTGAAAAACTATCACTTGCACTTGGTTTGAATAATAATTTTACATCAATGGCACTTGAGATACTTCAAAATATAGGCTCAATTGAAATAACCAACGACAAATTAAGCTATATACAAGCGTTTGATTGGGAAAAATTTAAGCAAGACGAGCTATATGAAAGCTTAAACGGTGAATTTGAAGCAATCATTGAATTCAAAAAAGAACTTCTAAATTGTGAAATATCCCATCTTTCTGAAATTGTTGAAGAAGTTTATTCAAATTAATTATTATTTTTTGCAAATAAATTTGTTAAATAATTTCCCGTTTCTTCAACTATTATTTCAGATGCCGGTTGAACTATACATTCTTCAATAAAAGAATCTAAAAAGCTTAAATCCTTTTGTTCTTTTTCGGGTTCTTTTTCTTCCGGTTCATCGCTTGAAAATAGAGCATCTAAGCTGCTTTTTATAAAAGCATCTTTTAATTTAGACCAGCTGTCTTGGTTTGTATTTTGAGCAGTATTTTTATTGTTATTTATGCTTTGATTGCTTCCAATCGAATCTAAATATGGCATTTTCTCCCCTTTTTCTTTTTAAAAATAAATTATAATCCTCTATGATTAAATAAAGTATTTTTAAAGTGAAAAATTGCCTTCAATTTAGACTGTAATAAAATTTCTATAGATCATCAACAAGTTTAGAATCAGATTCCATATTGGATTTCAGTGTCTTTCTTACAATATCTGCTTGGGTGTCAAGCATTTTGCAGACAGTTTCAATATTTCTTACTTTTTCTTCCAATATAACGTCAGCATTATTTAAAACATTTCCTGTGATATTTTGATAAGCGGCGAGCGCAGCTGAGCCTGTTCCTTGCATTAGGTTTCCAGCTAAAACTGCACCTAAACCAAATTCACCGGCATAAGGTGCAACGGCTTGCAAAATGCCGCCCCATCCTGAAATCAACCCTGCTAAAGGCATTACGATATTCTGCCCGAAACCGAGTCCTGCGCTTCCTCCTGCAGCGTATGAAGCTGTATTCATTGCAGCAACTCCTGCAGCAGATACAGCTGCTCCTGTCGGAACTCCTGCAGCTCCTCCTGTTGGTTTTCCAAGAGAGCTTAAAGCGATACTGCTTGCTCCTGAGGGAAAACCTGTAAAAGAAGATAGCCCCGAGACTCCAAAAGCGCTTGTACCTGAATCAATATATGATTTTGCCGCATAATTTGGAGACCAATAAGAAGTACCGGGTACATTCATCATAGAAGTGCCGCCAAGAGTTGTCATAAAGCTTGATGGCGAAAAGAGGTTTGCCAATTGCCATAAAAAACCGCCGGCTGAACCGAAACCTGACCCTGTTGCAGTAGAACCTGAAATAGTAAGGTCTCTTAATCTATCATAAGTTTCATACAGTTCAGCTTTAGCAGCGGAGCTTTGCGCTCCGTATTTATTTGCAATAGTTAATTCGTGTTCGTATTTATAAGACATAAATTACCTCAATATATAGTTTAGACTATAAAACAGCTTTTTTCATAATATATATTAAGGATTTTTTTAAAATAGTCAAAATTAAAAATTATTAGAAATATCGGTTAATTCCTGCTCAATTTTTTCAATTTCTTCCTGGTTAGAATATTTTAAATCGGCTTTCAATCTCTTCTTTTTGATAAATTTTTTGATGCAATCAGGATTCTTGCATATATAAACGCTTCTTCCAAGTTCTTTTGAAGCTGGGTTGATTTTAATTGTACCGTCTTTCAGTTTTGTGATTTTAATTAAATCTTCTTTGGGTTTTAATTCAAAACAGCCCTTGCATTTCCTTAAATGTATCATATTTACACCTGCTTTTCATCTGCTTCTTTCAGGCAGCCGTTTTTCGCCGTATAAAGTCCTACTGCAAAAGCAATTGTGCTCATTAAAACAAGAATAGTTTTAATGCCGAATTTTTGCCCTATTATCCCGAGAGGTGCTAAAAATAAAGCTCCCAATCCCCAGCTAAAGCCTTGCATGACACCACTGATGACTCCTACATATTTTGGCATAGCTTTTTGAGCCTGAACCAGTATAATCCCAACCGAAAGTGAGATAAAAAATCCTGCAAGTATAAATAAAATAATTGCAAAATATTTGAATTTTTCAATTGCAGCTAAAAACATTAATATCAAAGGTAAGACTGCAATAAATGAGGTTATAATAATACCATTTGTGCCTAGTTTCTTTTCAAATTTCGAGCTAAAGATTGTTGCAAGTCCGCCCGAAATAAAAAACGCGGTTACAACAAGCCCTATTTTTTCTAAGCTAAAACCTCTTTGGGCCAAAAGAAAAGGGATATATGTGCCGAAGCTGATACTTACAGCTGATTTAACGGTTGAAATAATCATTAAAAACATGCATTTTTTATTTTTTAAAATCTCTTTCATAATAAAAAAGAAATTTTCTTTTATTGTATATTCTTTAATCGGTTTTTTAGGGACAAAAAAGTATATGAAAATACAGCTTAAAAGCCCTATGGCAGATAAAGACAGAAGTGCATTTTGTCCGAAATTATGGACAATAGTTGTTGAAATATAAGGTCCAAAGGCATAACCTATAGTTCCAAGACCAAGAAATATCCCCATAACGCGCGATAAATCGGGATTATTTTTATTAAAATCCTTTATCAAAGCAGAAACCTGCGGATGGAAAAAGGCATTTCCTACCATTCCAAGAAACAAAAATAACGTAAAAATCCAGACTCCTTGAGCTTTTATAGTTAGAGGAATAAAAATAGAGCTTAAAATCAGCCCTGAAATCATAAAGACCCTATGCTTCAATTTATCTGCAATATAGCCAAAGATTGGCTGCATCATAGATGAAACAAGGTGTCCAAAAGCTATAATACTGCTTATTATAGCAAGATTTATATCAAGCTTCTGTGCAAAAAGAGGATATAAAGGAACAAGAATTGCTGCGTAAAGGTCAATATTAAAATGCCCAAAACTAAGCCCCAAGAGCGCTCTAAATTGTTTTCTTTGTTCTTTTATTTGTTCATAATTTTTAATCAAATTATTCATAGTAAATTATTCATAGTCTAGTGGTTAAAATGTCTGATACCTGTTGTTATCATTGAGATTTCATATTTATTGCAGGTTTCAATGACTTCTGCATCTTTAATACTTCCGCCCGGCTGAATTATAGCGGAAATCCTGTTTTGTGCGGCAACTTGGATATTATCTATAGCAGGGAAAAAGCCGTCACTTGCAAGTACTGCCCCTTTAGGAGAATCGCATACACGATTTAGAGCAATTTCTACAGCGCCTACTCTATTTGTCTGCCCGCCTGCAATTCCAAGAGTCCTTAAGTCTTTTGCAATGACAATTGCATTTGATTTAACGTGTTTCACGACTTTAAATGCAAAAATCATATCTTCAACTTCTTTTTGTTCGGGTTTTTTCTTTGTAACCACCTTAAAAGTCTTAGGGTCAAGTTCTTTTGTGTCTTTTTGCTGAATTAAAACACCAAAAGGCGTAATTTTAATTTCTTCGCTGTTAAAATTCAAAAGCTCTTTTAAAGGTGTATGAATTTGAATTATTCTAACGTTTTTCTTTGTTTTTAATATTTCAAGAGCTTCAGGGGTAAAATCGGGCGCTAAAATGACTTCTAAAAACATTGAAGCAAGTTTTTTAGCCAAAGGCGCTTCAATAGTTTTAGTAAACGCAAAGACTCCTCCAAAGGGACTGATCGGGTCAGCATCCATTGCTTTATCAAAGCTAAGCTCCAAATTAGAAGCCAAAGCCACAGCACAAGGGATTGTGTGTTTTATTATAACAGTTGCAGCCACATCATAAAATTCTGCTGCAATTTCAAGAGCGTAAGTCGAATCCTGGATATTATTATAGGATAATTCTTTGCCATTTAATATTGAATAATCGAGCTTGTTTTTGTAGGTGTATAAAGCTGCCTTTTGATGCGGGTTTTCTCCATAGCGAAGCTCTTTTTCTTTTTCAAAATAAAAAGCTTTGGCTGAGTTTTCTTCTTTAAACATTGATGAAAACTTGTTATAGATTGAATAATCATATTTAGAAGTCTTTAAAAATGCCTTGAGGGCAAGCTTTTGTCTTTGATTTTCATCGATATTTTCAAAATCGATATTGTAATCTTCTTTATTTGAAATGACTATAACGTTTTGGTAGTTTTTAGCAGCTGCCCGAAGAAGCGCAACCCCTCCTATATCAATATTTGAAATTAATGTTTCAAGGTCGATATCTTTATCAAGATATTTTTCAAAAGGATAAAGGTCAACAACCACAACATCAAAGCCTTCTATATTTTCTTTTTGTCTTTCTTCAAGATTTGCAAGGATAGATGCGAATATATCAGGATGCAAAGATTTGACCTTGCCTCCTAAAAGCTCACTAAAACCTGTTATAGCAGAGCTTTCTTTAGCTTTTATATCAAAATCCGATAAATATTTGACCGTATTTGTTGTGGCTGTAATTTCAAAGCCCGTTTCAACAAGCTTTTTTGCTAAAATTTCAATGCCATTTTTATCGCTTACGCTTATATATGCTTTCATTTTTATTTATCCTCCTGCGCAAAATTGCACAATTTCAAGCCTGTCGCCGGTTTTTAGAAAATGCAAATTAAAATCATCCCTGTTGATTATTTGCATATTTAATTCTACTACATAAACTTTTGGAAGTGTCTCTTTGATAGAGTCCAGAAAACTTTGGACAGATGTATCCGATTTAATATATTCAATATTGCCGTTTAAGAAAATTTGAATCATACTTTTTGCGCTTCAACTTTCGGGTTTTCTGTTATAATATATAATAAACATCATTAAATATCAATTTAGAAGGAGCGCTGTTTCAAGCCATTTGCCTATGAAAGAAAAAAAATTTTTTATTTTAGGAATAATTTGTTTAATTTTTGCTCTTTTTACAATTACAATTTTACCCTGCATTTTAAAAAAACAAGGTTTATTTTATCCTGATAATTATTACATTTGGCTTGAATTCATGTTTTTAGTGTTAACAAGTATTTTTTATCATATTTCGCCAAAATACTATGATATTCAGATGTTCAGTATCCTAACCGCTATGCTTTATTACATATTTTTTGCAAAAGTTGCATTGTAGATTTTAAAAATCATTAATTAATATAAAAAATTATTAAGACCAATTAAATTCAATTAATTGGTCTTAAAGTTTTGCTGTATTTATATTTATAACTATATTATGATAAATCTATTTGTTAAAAAAAATAGAAATCCATTTGACATGTAAATTTTTAAAATGTACAATCAAACTTGAAAAAGGATTTAAAAATTTTTAAAAAGGAAGGACTATTAATGTTACAAGCACATCTTGAAATCGAGCAAAACAAGGAAACAAAAGAACAAAACAAGCAGCAAGACAAAGTAAAAACCGTTTTGATTGAAGATTGCAGGCTTACAAGAACAGGATTGAAATTTACTTTAAATCGCTATACCTGTGCAAAAGTTATTGCAGAAGCAGGCTCAATAAATGAAGGTATAAAGCTCATTAAAAAGCTTAAACCCCAGGTGGTGCTTTTGAATTTTGATTTTCATTCAAAAGATAAAAATGGCTTAAATAATATTCAAAAAGCTATAGAAGAAGTTGTTTTAAAAGATGGAATAGAACCTAAAGTCGTCATTTTAACTTCTTCAAAAGAACAGCAAAATGTTTTAGATGCTCTGCAGGCAGGAGTTAGAGCTTATTGTATCAGAGAAGATATTGAAACAAGCACTCTTTCAATGATTATAAATAACGCCGCGCAAGGTGCCTGCTGGATTGATCCAAAAGTGATGAACAATACCATGAAATCGTTTCAAAAACTTGCAGAGCTTTTCCCCAAGCTTCCGCCTGTTAAATTGACTCAAAGAGAATTAGAGGTTTTAAAATATATTGTTGCAGGTAAAAGCAATCCCGAAATTGCCCATGAGCTAATTGTGTCTGTTCATACTGCAAAAGCCCATGTGACAAACATTTTACAGAAAATGGAAGTTAAAGACAGGGTTCAGGCTGCAGTTAAGGCAATTAGGCTGAATTTGATATAGTATTATACTATCTTCATTGCGAGCTTTAGCGAAGCAATCCAGTTCCAAAGTGTTTAACTGTTTGCTTTAATTTTTATAAGTTCTTTATTGTTTTTGCCCATTCTTTCTTTTTGCTCTCAATCGCCGAAATCCAAAAAGAAAGAACGGGCACAAGAAAGAAAAAATCGGCTTCGTTTTTGCGTTAGCTACTTTTGGCACACTAAATTCACTTACTCACTATGGGCAACTTGGCTAAAGCCTCAGACAATCCCTACGTGAGATAAGCTTATTAAGTGTGCGTGATTTTCTAATTTGCCAAAGTGAACTTGTTTGCGCATCTGAGGTGTTGGAATGTAAAAAATCGATGTAATACCACAAACCTGGTCAGACCCTGAAACGAGTTCACTGTGGCGTATTAATAAAAAGCTTTCAAAAAAAGAGGCTTATCATTAAGACAAACCTCGTAATCTAACACAAAAAATAACATGAAATTTATATATCCGAATAATCACTTCCATCATAAACGCACCGTGCACTTAGTGAGAAATTATACAGAAAAGAGCCCAAAATAAAATCTGATTTAATTACCGCATATGTATTTGTTCCTACGAGTGTTTCGCTCCAAATGCTTCCCGGAAGGCAATAGTTGCTGTTTGAATTCATACAGGTTGTACTGTCTTTACATTGTACAAATCCGCCAACTACATTTCCTGCACACAATTGTAATCCATCTTTACCTCTGTTGTTATTTATAATATGTTTATTTTCTCCCATTTTTTGAAGTTCATAAATATTTGGAAGCCTCCAGTAACCTGCTTTTGTTTTTCCGTTTGCAATGTAATTTTTACAAGCTTCATTTGCTACATTCCACTGACAGACTGTTCTGTTGCATCCCGAGTAATTAGCTCCAACATTGCCTGATATTCCGCAAGTGTCTGCTGTTTTGCCTTTATAGCAGCAATAGCCCTGAGCTGTACAATATTGACCGGGAGTTAATATATTCTTACTATATTCGGCAGGAATATTCGGACCCAAGCCTTCAGGACCGCTGTCTCCTACATTATATTTTGAAATACATAAGTTTCTGGCTCCTCCTGTATATTTTTTATGTATAAATATGGCGGTCAATTTTTCACAATCTTCCTGTGATTTAGGTTCATCCTTCGGGGCATTTGTATCGTCCCAATCGCTTAAGTCATTCTCGTAATTATTCGCTTTTGTAATGCCGTCATATACACATCTGACACTTGCTGCTACTGTATATTCAAAATCAATTATTGATGAGGTAGCAGAAGACAATATTGCATAGGTATTTTGCTTGTTTGATGTCTGTGACCATACATATCCCGGATAGCATCCGCCGCTATATGAATTTGTGCCACTTGTGCCGCTGCATCCCGAGGTTCTTCTTTCACATTGAGAAAAACCTGCCGCGGCAGTACTTGAACATAGTTGCAATCCATCCTTGCCTTTATTATTGTTTATTTCATTAAAATATTGTGTCCAAACGCTATATTCCGCCTGTGTAGGAAGCCTCCAGGCTCCTGTTGCAGTAGCTCCAAAAGCATTATACAGCCTGCAAGCGGCGTTTGCCGCATTCCACTGACATACGGTTCTGTTGCAACCGGAGTAATTTGCACCGGCATTATTGCTTGCAGTATTACAAGCACCTGCAGTTTTGCCTTTCCAGCAGCAATTGCCCGCATAAGGGCAGGTTTGACCTATGCCCATAATATATTGACCAAAACTGTCAGGAATTGGTGGTCCAAAGCCATCAGGCCCTGCATCACCTGCATTATATTTAGAAACGCAGATATTGCGGTTAGCTCCTGACATTTTTTTATCAATGAATATTGCAACAATTTTGTCACAGTCTTCCTGGGATGCGGGTTCTCCATAAAATGGATCTGTGCTTGGATCTTTTATACCATTGCCCGGAAGCTCTGATATATCTACTGTCATACTATCCAGTATGCATCTTGCACCAAGTGCCGAATTTGCAGTCATACCGCCTGACAAATAAAGCTTTCCTTTAATTACCGCAAGCGCCCTAAAAGTATTTGACTCCCCGCTTTGGATACTATTTGCCCAAACATTTGTCGGATAACAATTGTTGACATTTCCGCTTAGATTTGATGTAGGGCACTTATTTGCATAATGATCACATAAAACAGCGCCATAACTTGAAGATTCCTGATCACAAAATTGTAGTCCTTCTTTACCTTTGTTATTGTTCAAGCTTAAAAGATTATTTCCCCAGGCTGTTATTTCATCGGAATTTGGAATTCTCCAACGTCCTTCATTTTCGTTGTTTGGTGCATAAGAAGCACAGCTTGCATTTGCCGCAGGAAGATTGCAGACAGTTCTATTACATCCGCTGTAATCACTATCCCCATTTCCGCTATTTCCGCAATTGCCTGAAGTTTTTCCCTGCCAGCAGCAATTGCCTGCTTCTTTATCAGGACATGTTTCACCAACAGATAGAATTTTAACTCCTTTTGCAATAGCAACGCCGCTATTATCTGCATTATCACCAACATTGTATCTTGTAACACAGATGTTTCTTGCGCCTCCGTTCATTGCAGCAGGAATAAATATTGCATCATATTTATCGCAGTCTTCTTTTGTAACTTGTCTTTCTAATGTCATATTTACATTACTTCCGCTTCCAAAAGAACCTATTGAAATATCTGATGCTTTAAGTTTCTTTGTTATAATTGGCGCAAATGCTGCAACTAAAAGAGAGATTATAATCAAACTAATTAAAAGCTCGATTAGAGAAAATGCTTTTTTGTAATTCTTTTCCATTGATTTAACCTGTTTTTCTACCAAACAATGATAATTTTATATAATTTAACTAACACATAATTATATATTCTAACTATTTAATAGATTATGTCAAATATTTTCTTACAATCAGGTAGTGTATAATGTTTACAAAATCCATTAAAGTAGTATTAATGAATGAAATAGTAAACCATATAGGAACAAAAATTAAACAATTCCGCAAACAAAAAGGACTTACCCAAGCCGAACTTGCAGAAAAAATCAATGTCGATCCAAAATACATTTCAAGACTTGAAACAGGCACTTCTACCCCATCTATCGCTATAATTGCACGTTTGGGAGAAGTTTTGAATGTGGATATTTTTAATTTTTTTGTCGTTGAATCAAAAGAAAAGAAAACCCATATAATTGAGCTCATTAATTCAAGACTTGTAAAAGCTACTGTTAAGGAATTAAATGCTATATTTGAAATAGTTTCTGTTATAACGGAGCAAAAAAGCTAACCTTATTTTATTATTTTAAAAGAAAAGTTCTGATATATTTGTGTGCAAGGACAAGTTCTTGCTTGTCTAATGTTTTAACCATTGAATTTATTGATTTTCTAAGGTCATTCGGTTCTTGCAGATGATAGAATTCGAAAAAATCTTTTGCTTCAATTTTAAAAGCATCACACAGGCGCACAAGCAAATCTGCGGAAGGGAAATTTTTGCCGCTTTCAATGCAGCTTATGTGTTTATCATCAACATTAACAAGTTCTGCAAGCCTTGCCTGGGTCAGATTATTTTTCTTACGAAGCTCTTTTAATTTTTTCCCAAATAATATTTTAATATTTTCCATTATTTGCTCCACTTTTATTTTAACTTTCTTGAACTATTTTAAAAATGGAGTATGAGGTAATATATTGACAAAAAATTACCTATTTTATATAATTCATGGTGTATTAGGTAAAATTTGAATAAAATTTATACTTAATTTATAGAAAAACACAAAGATATACAGAAATTTTCTAACGCAAAAATTAAATAACAAAGGAAAATAACATGAGAAGAATTAAAGCTTTTTCTTTAATTGAGCTATTAATTAGCTTGATTATAATTTCGCTTTTGATTGGGGCTTTTGCACCAATTATTACAAAGAAACTAAAAGCAACGGACGTTACAGTCGGGAGTTTTTCAAACGGTAACACAAATAATGTCATTGAAACGACAAGAGATGTTACAAAAGAAGATTGCGATAAAGTTAAAGCTTTGTATATTCCAAAAGAAATGAATGATGGCATAAAGCCTGTATGTGTTACAAAATGGAATATGGGAGATGGTGGTTTGCCGCTTGCAGCATCTGTAAGAAGACTTAATGTCGGACAAACCTGCACAGATATCGGCTATTGCTGTTGGCAAGGAAAAACATCTTCCCAATGCACCTCGACAGGAAATGGTGATAGCACCTATTCAGGTTGCAACAGAACCGTTTGCAATTTAGATGCTTCAAAAATAAGTTGTGCTATGTATGAACCATTAGAAGGAACTAAAGGCCACTGGCGGCTTCCTAAATATAAAGAAGTACTCGGATGGAAAGAAGCGATAGATTCCGAAACCGAAACAAATTTAAAGCTTACAAAATGGATGGGAAAAGACGGTCTGCAGTTGTGCGACAGAAACCCTTCTATAAAAGGTACTATGCAGTGTTTGTATTTATATCATCAATGTGTAGGAACTCACATCAATCATTGTAATGCATATGGAATTTGGACTGATGATGTCGAAGAAAATACTACAAATAAGTATTCTTTTAGATTGACGGACGGAAAAATTGTACTGGATACAAATGAAGGAAATAGGGCGATGTCAGCAAGATGCGTGCTTGATAAAATAAATGACCATAAACCTATAGAGCCTGATGACAAAGAACCCGAAATTAAAACAAAGGAGCCTGAAAATCAGGCAGATTGTGATAAATATAATGCCTTTTTTATTCCAAAAGCTATGAATGGCGGAAAAACAAATGTTTGTGCTACAAGATACAACATAGGAGATATTTATATAGATCCTGTTGTAAATGTTGCACAAGTGAACAGTTCAGAATGTGCAGGAAAATATTGCTGTTGGAAGGGGCAAACAGCAGGAGATTGTACAGACAATTCATATTATTCAGGCTGTTATAGAACTGTTTGTAATTATTGGGCAAGTGAAATATCTTGTCAAACATATAATCCCGATGGTAAAACAAAAGGTTTTTGGAGACTGCCATATTTTGAAGAAATGCACGATGGTTGGTTTAACAATTTAACATTTATGAATAAGGGAGCAAAAGGTCTTCAGCTATGTGGATATTTAACAGGTGAAACACGCTGCAGGCACGTAAATAGCATTTGTAGAGGCGCATATACAGAAAGTTCAAAAAATCTATGCGACACTTCGCATTATTGGTTTCTTGTTGAAAAAGGCGATGATGTAAAATCAGGAATATCTTATGCTGCTCCTGCTTATGGCGGTACAGAAGCTTGCCCGCATATAAAAAAAGCCTCGTTTCATGCAAGATGCGTAACGGACAAAATTCCGATTTAATTGCTTTATATTGTGTTAGATTAATGCACCTTTGGTTTTTTAGAGGTGCTTTTTTTAAAAGCTTCCTAACCCGTCACCCTGAACTCGTTTCAGGGTCTGAGCAAGTTTGTAATACTGCATA
>CANENE010000016.1 GCA_947428835.1 uncultured bacterium
AAAACGAACATAAAACAATAAAGAATTGAAGATATAAAAACTATTGCTACAGCAATATGCATCAGATACCAAAACAACTTCAATATAACAAATGCAGGCATTGATGCCTGCATTATAATGACGTATTATACAATAACTAATTATTACCCTTCATACTTTTTAAACAGGATTGAAGCGTTTTGACCGCCAAAGCCAAATGAATTAGTCAGTGCATATTTAACATCTTCTTTTATTGCTTTATTTGGAACATAATTCAAATTGGCAACTTCGGGGTCTTGGTTTTCAAGGTTAACTGTCGGAGGAATAACCCCTTCCGTTATTGTTTTAATGCAGACAATCGATTCTGCTGCGCCTGTTGCACCTATCATATGTCCGTGCATTGATTTTGTAGAAGATACTTTTAAATCCTTGTTTGTATCAAGATCTCCAAAAACACGCGCAATTGCTTGTGATTCTGCGATATCTCCAAGATGGGTAGAAGTTCCATGGGCATTAATATAATTTACTTCTTTTGGTTCAATTTTAGCATCCTTGACAGCCATTTCCATAGCTTTTGCAGCACTTGCGCCGCTTGGATCAGGGGCTACCATATCATATGCATCGCCTGTTTGACCGTAGCCTACAATTTCTGCGTAGATTTTAGCACCTCTTTTTTCGGCATGTTCCAATTCTTCAATAACTAAAATTGCTCCGCCTTCACCCATTACAAAACCGTCTCTTTCTGTATCATAAGGTCGGCTTGCGTGGGTCGGGTCATCATTTCTTCTTGATAACGTCCTTGCTGTTGTAAAAGCGCCTATACCGATATGCGTCATAACGGCTTCAGAGCCTCCTGCAATAATTACATCGGCATCTCCATATTGAATGGAGCGAAAAGCATCGCCCACACAATGAGCACTTGTAGCGCACGCTGTAACTACTGCTTTATTCAAGCCTTTTGCGCCATGACGCATTGAAACTCTTCCTGCCGCCATATTACAAATTAACATAGGAACAGTAAATGGAGAACATTTGACAGGCCCTCTTTCTATAATTGCTTTGTGGTTTTTTTCAAAAGTATCAAAACCGCCTGCTCCGGAGCCTACAATTACACCCACTCTGTATGGGTCTTCTTTTGTTATATCAAGACCTGAATCTTTAACTGCTTCATCAGATGCTACACAGGCAAACTGGGTAAATCTGTCCATGCGCTTCATTTCTTTTGGATCCAACAGTTCTTTTTCTTTAACTTCGTCTTCAAAAGTTGTTGCTTCAGCGCCAAATGTCACAAGGTGACCGTCTAATGGCATTCTTGTAAATGTTTTTATGCCTGAAACCCCATTTAAAATAGAATCCCAAAATTTATCCACACCACAGCCATAAGGGCTTACAATTCCAAGTCCGGTGACTACTACACGTCTTTTTTCCATATAATATATTATCCTTCTTTTATAAATTTTAGTAGCGGAAAAAATAAAAGGCTGCAAAAAGATAATCCCTTACAGCCTTCTATTTTTTAAATTTAAACCTAAAAGTTAATTAGTTAATTATTGGTGAGCTTCAATGTAAGAAACTGCATCTTGAACTGTAGCGATTTTTTCAGCATCTTCATCAGGAATTTCGCATCCGAATGCTTCTTCAAAAGCCATAACAAGTTCAACAGTGTCTAATGAATCAGCGCCAAGGTCAGCAGTGAAAGATGCTGATGGAGTAACCAAGCTTTCATCAACGCTTAATTGATCTATAACAACTTTTTTAACTTTTTCTAGGATTTCTGTACTCATTTTTACCTCAATTGTATAATACTAACTTTTACAAGATTATTATAAAGGCATCAAAATTATTTTGCAAATATATTATTTTTATGTTCTTTTCGGCTCAAAAAGCCCTATTTATCGGTATTTCAATATGAAGTATTGTAAATAAAAATCTTTGATTTTAGAAAGTTTTAAGGTCGGCTGTCATGCTATCAAGTGTTTTTTTGCCTGCTTTTGTAAAATCTACTATGTAGTTAGAATTATTGTTTTCCTGAATAATTTCAACAACATTTCCTATGCCAAAAGTTGAATGAAATACCCTTGTTCCAATTGGAAAAAGCCCTTCTTTTCTTGTTGTATTGATATTGGTTGGCGTTTTTGCTTTTTCTTTTGCCTTTTGTATCATCTCGCTTATTGAAAGATTTGGTTTATTTTCAGCTTCTTTTTTCTTTATGACTTTAGCGTTTATTCTTTTATAATCAATTTTATTTTCATTAGTTTTTTGGGCTTCAAATTTTTGCGCACTTTTTTTAATTCTTTCAATAGAGCTTAAAAGGCTATTGGTTGGTTTTGAGGATGACGCGGCCATAGAGCTTTCTTTTTTTTGATAATTATCATAATTTTGGTTTTGTGCTTTTTGCTTAATTCTTGAAACAACACTTGAAAAACTTGATTTGCCATCATAGCCCATATCTTGGGTACTATCAAATTCTATAAGATTTTGCGGAATTTCATCTAAAAATCTGCTTTTTGGATAATTTTGCCAATTTCCCCAAACGCGCCTGCTTGAAGCGCAGGTTAGGTATAATTTATCCATTGCCCTTGTAATACCTACATACATCAGCCTTCTTTCTTCTTCAAGAGCACTTTTTTCTTCGTGATATGAATTTTTTTTGATGCTTGGAAATAATCCTTCTTCAAGCCCGATTAGAAAGACTATCTTATATTCCAGACCTTTTGCGCTATGAAGAGTCATCAAAGTAACGCTTGAAGAATCTTCTTCTTTTGTCTCATCAAGGTCAGAAACAAGTGCTACCTGGGATAAGAAGTTTCCAAGTATTCCAAGGTCATCTTCATCTGCTTGTTCAAGATTGAAATCGTCACTTTCAAAGTCTTTAACCACATTTATAAATTCTTGTAAATTATCTAATCTGGATTTATTTTCGACATTATCTTCTGCTCGCAATTCGCCTAAGTAGCCTGTGAATTCGAGCATATAAGATACAAATTCAGATAATATATATTCCATTTGTTTTGAAGTTAATTCTTCAATTAAAGTATGAAAATTTGCTAAAGTGCTTTTGGTTTTAGCTGAAATATCTTCTATTTCATCAAGTCTTTTTAGGGTTTCATAGAGGCTTATGTCGTTATCGAGCGCAAAAGTATCAAGCTTTTTGATGGTTGTGTCGCCAATTTTTCTTTTGGGCACATTGATTATTCTTTTAAAAGAAGCATTGTCGTTGTGGTTATAGATTAGTTTTAGATATGCAAGAGCGTCTTTGATTTCTTTTCTATCATAGAATTTTAGCCCGCCAACGATTTTATAAGGAATACCCGCTGTTATTAGGGCTTCTTCAACTGCTCTTGATTGTGCATTTGTCCTGTATAAAATAGCGATATTGTCGTAGTTGCCGATATCTTCTATTTTTTTTGCCAAATATCTGCTTTCATTATAATCATCTTTTGCTTCAAAAAATGTGATTTTCCCTCCTTCGCCTTTATTTGAATAAAGATTTTTTTCAAGACGTTCTTCGTTATTTTGAATAACGTTATTTGCGGCATTCAGGATAACTTCGGTTGAGCGGTAATTTTGCTCCAATTTAATTAGTTTTGTATTTTCATAGTCATTTTGAAAATTAAGAATAATCTTAAAATCAGCCCCGCGCCAGGAATAGATACTTTGGTCAATGTCGCCGACGCAAAAAAGAGAAGTATTTTCATCTTTTCTATCGGTTGGATAAAGAAGGTTTATAAGGTCGTATTGGGCTTTGTTTGTGTCTTGAAATTCATCAACTAAGATGTGCTTAAATCTTTTTTGGTATTTTTCTTTGATTTCAGGATTTGCTTTTAAAAGGTTGACTGTCAGCATAAGCATATCGTCGAAATCTATCGCATTATTAAGAGCCATTCTTTTTTCATATTCATAGTATATTTGAGAAATTCTTTCGCTGTAGTGGTCTTTAGCGTATGTTGCATAAGCATAGGCATCTTGCATTTTATTTTTGGCATTTGAAATAGCTGATTTGATTGATTTATATTCATAGACTTTTTCATCTAAATTGAGGCTTTTTAAAATATCTTTTATTATGGTTTTGGTGTCTGTATCATCGTATATAACGTAGTTTTTAGACCAACTTCTTCCATCTTTTGTTTTGTAATTTTCAATATCGTTTCTTAAAATTCTTCCGCAAATATTATGGAAAGTTCCGACCCACATTCTTTTTACAACGTTTTCGCCTAAATAAACGCTTAATCTCTGCTGCATTTCTTTAGCTGCTTTGTTTGTAAAAGTTACAGCTAAAATGTCATTAGGGCTTATGTTTTTTGTAACAAGTGAAGCAATTCTGCTTGTTAATACTTTTGTTTTGCCGCTTCCGGCCCCGGCTAGAACCAAAATCGGCCCGACATCACTTTTAACGGCTTCCAATTGCTTTTCATTCAAATTTTTAAGAAACTCTTGCAAAAACTTCCCCCAACTCTATTTAGTTAATAAATTTATTTTAATTTTTAATAGACGACATTTCAAAAATATGATATTATTATATAGCAAAAATTTTAAAGGAAAAATTAAAAAATATGGAAGAAGTTTTAAACTTTGATGATGACAGTCTTGATAAAGACGGCTCAAATCCTCCTTCGATTGTAGTTCCGCTTGAAGATATGGATAAAGTTGATCATAAAGAAGGCGATGATGTTGATGCTTTAGCTCAAGAACTTGCAACAATTCGTCAAAGTGCAAAAAGAATTGCAATAATCGGCTCCAGAAATCTTACCATCACTCATCAGCAGATTATTGAAACGCTAACGACAAGCCTTGTTATGCAAGGAAATACAATTATCACATCAGGTGGCTCCTCGGGGACTAACGCTGCTGCTATTAGAGGGGCACTAAAAGCTAATCCTGAGAAATTAAAAATTATTCTTCCTCAAACTATAGGTCAGCAGCCATCAGATGTTCAAGATCAGTTGATTGGGGTTCCAAATATAGTAGAACACCCAGATAGAGCTATGATGACTTTGGCTGATGCAAGTAGAATTTGCAACCGGGAAATTATTTCACAATGTCAGCAGTTGATTTGTTTCCTTTCACATTCTTCTAATACATTGCATAAGGCTGTTGAATTTGCAGAAGAATCTCATAAAGTTGTGACTGTCTTTTATTTAGATTAATTTGAATTGTAGTGTAATTTTGTTATGCTTAACTTGTTTCAGCATCTGATGTGTTGGGGTGTAATATTGGACTTTATGCGTTGCCACAAACCCGGTAAGACCCTGAAACGAGTTCAGGGTGACGAATTAGGAAGCTTTTAAAAAAAGCACCTCTGAAAAACCAAAGGTGCGTAATCTAACACAAAAAATAACATGAAACGTTTTTAAGCTCTAATCGAAATCCATAACTTCATCTGTTACACAACGAACGGAAAAAGCATACTTAAGTGCAGCATCCGAATATGCGAAAGTTCCAAAAATGCCACCGTTTGGTTCTGCTAAATAACCAACTGCACCATTTTCTCCCCAAATATGATCGGGTGCACAACCATTTCCATATGCTCCTTGGCACTTTTCTTCTAATGGGAAACACTGATCACTTCCTTTGGTATTAGTATGGCGCTCGCATAATTGCAAACCGCCTGCGCCCATCCACTTGCTTAATTTTGGATTTTCTTTTGTTTCAGAATTAATTACTTCTTTCCAGCCTTCAAGTTCGGCAAGTGTCGGCAATCTCCAGCTTCCTTGCCTTGTTCCAAAAGGTGCCCAATAATGACATATACTATTTGCTGCTTTATATGTACATACAGTTCTATAATTTGAAAGATAGTGGCTTATGCCATATTTTTCGTTAACATTATTACCGCTACTGCTGGCAACTGATGTTAAACCCTTCCAACAGCATGCATCACCCGTGCATGAGGTTCCAACACTAACAAGTCCATGCAGATAGCCATTATTCGCATTTTCTATAATAGGGCCTCCTGTATCAAATGCGTTATACTGGCTGACGCAAAGGTTCTTTCCATCAACTCCATTATATTCTTTAGGCACAAACATAGCGTTAAATGGTGCGCAATCACGATAACTTTTTGGCTTCCTCCAGCGGATTTCATTATTTGGCTCTTCTTTTTCGGCAGGTTTTTGAGCAAAGCTGTAATCTTTTAAGCCGTCGTATACGCATCTTACACTAAAGGCACGCTGTCTGGATAATTCAATTTTGTCCCAATTGCCAGTTGTATAATTATGATATAATACATAAGGAAGATTTTTTTCGTTTATCCAGGTTATGGCTGGAATACAGTGATTATAGCTCGCTTTTATACAGTTTGAAATATGATTGCATTGTACAAATCCATCTGCTTTATTTGTTCCATGGTCATTGCAAAATTGCAAACCATCTATACCTCTGTTAACATTCAGGAAATTGAAATTGCCTATCCATCCTTTTGCTTCGGCCTCATTTGGGAGTCTCCAACTTCCAACACTTGTTCCTTCCGGAGCGTAATTTCGGCAGATCGTATTTGCTGCGTACCATTGGCAAACAGTTCTGCTGCAACCGCTATAATCAGCACCTTTATTTCCCGTTAGCCCACATTGTCCCAATGTTGCGGTTTGGCCTTTCCAACAACAATTGCCGGTATCTGAAGTTGAGCAGGAGGAACCAACGGATAATTGTGATACACCGCTTATTGGTAATCCATTATCTCCCATATTATATTTTGTGACACATACATTATTCTTGCCGTCATTCATATTTGCCGGAATAAAAAGAGCATTAAATTTATCGCAGTCTTCTTGAGATTGTGGTGCATTATTTTTAAGTTCTGTATTTTGATTATTTTGACTACTGCCAATAAAACTGCCAACTGTGATATTCGAGGCTTTTAGCTTTTTTGTAATAATTGGAGCAAAGGCTCCCAAAAGCAGAGAAATGATGACTAAGGATATTAACAGTTCGATTAATGAGAAAGCTCGATTTTTTATATTATAATTTAGCGTAAACAATATATTATTCTCCAAATTTTGTTCTCTACCAAATATTATATAATGTTTACATCAAAAATCAAGCTTAATTTTAATGTTTACATTATTTAAACAAAATAAATAATGATTTATGCTAAAAATACGCAATTAAGTTATCAACAGGAATTTAAATTTTTAAATGAACTCAAAACCTTTTAAAAAACAAAAAACACAGGAAGACTTTTATAAACTTGCTTTAGGCGAAAACATAAGAAACATCAGAAGGCGGACAAAAATGACACAAGATGCTTTTTCTGAAAAAATCGGCATAGAACCATCGAGCCTTAGCAACATCGAAAACGGCAAAAGCTTTCCTTCAACCCTTACAATTATTCAAATTCAAAAACACTTTAATATAAGAGCGGAAGAAATTTTTGATATTGAATTTTCAAACAATATCAAAACTATAGAACAAGATATTTCAAGCAGATTAAAGACACTTGATAATACTAAAAAACGCGCTTTGTGGATGCTTGTAAAATCTTTTGAAATTTAGACTAAGAAATGTTTGTATTGATGGGTTGGATCAATTGAAGCATATATATCGTTCCATCTGTTTTGCCAGCCTTTTGCAAATTTCTGTTGAGATGGGTCGTTTGCAATTATTCTTTGATATTTTTCCATTCTTGCCTGCATAAATTTATCAATATCGCCTTGGGCAATTTTATCAAATGCAGATGCACCGCCGACACCATGGTTTATGGAAGCATCAAGCAAGGCATAAGCATATGCTGCGTTGCCTTTTCTTAAATAATCTGCAGCACCGCTCGCTTCAAAATAATTGACTCTATAAATTTCAGAAGCTTCTTCTTTTGTAATTTCTTTTACACTTTTCTTTGGAAGCCCGTTTTGTTTTTGCCAAGCATCATAGGTTGCTTGTGTTATGCCCATGTTGGTTGCGCCTCCGTGGTCATCAGGATCATTTACGAAACCACCTTCATGACCAAATACTCTTCCGAGCATTTCGTCAAATGTTGCATCAAATGGGCTTGCTGCTTGTTTATTATCTATTTCTTCCTGTTCTTTTTCAAGCTCAGCAAGTTTTTCCTGTGCTTCATCAAGTTTGGGTTCTACTTTTTCAAGCTCTTGTTGTTTTACGGTTTCAACATTTTCTTTCTTATCATCATAGGTCTTAATAGCTTCTTTTGTTTCAGGGCTGGCTTGCTCTTGCATTTGGCTATCAAGCTCTTGTTTTTCTGCTTGCATTGATTCTTTTTCAGCCATTAGGCTTTCTTTTTGTGCTTTTAAGCTTTCAAGCTCTGCTTTAGCCGCTTCAACTTCGGCTTTAACACTTTCTATCTCGCTTTGAATTTCTTGTTTTCTTGCTTCAATTTGAGAGGCAACTTCTTGAGCCTCACTGCCTTCGCCGCTTGGAGTTTGGTCGCTTATAGAAGATAGCGAGCTTTCAAGGGTAGATATCTTTGCTTCGCCTTGCGAAATTTGAGCTTCAAGCTGTGACATTTGAGCATCACACTCTGAAATTTGCTGGTCAATTTCGCTCATTTTTTCAACATTTTCGTTATATTGTTCTTTTAGTTCCTGTTCAATTTGTTCATCTTGTTCAATTTGCTCTTGCATATTTGCTTTAGCTTCGTTGCGCTCTGTTGCTGCAGCAGCAACTTCTTGCTGTTTGCCTGCTTTGATATCGGAAACTTCTTGTTTATATTGTTCTATCTGTTCTTTGAGATTTTCTTTAGGATCATAGGAGCCACCGCCCGATGAACTGCCCCAGGAGCCATACGAACTGCCTCCGCCTCCGCCGCCTGCGACAGAGCCGCCCCAACTGCCACCGCCTGATGAGCCTGAACCTGCTATATATGGGTTAGAAGAAGTGCCAAAGTCTTTCTTTGGAACATTGACAGGTCCCTGATGGTTCTTAATACTTTCTTTTTCAAGCTGCTGCCATTTTTGTGCTTCCGTTTGAAGACCATTGATTTCATTAAAGAAATCTTTTATATCATCCATAGAAAAATTAGCTTTATCACCATTAACATTTAAAGCTTTAATGAATTTCTGTGCCTCATCGTTACTTATACCTTCAATTCCATCAGAATCAATCAGGCTATTCATCATATCATCAGAATATATTGCAGACATTACATTCATAAAAGCATCACTATTTTCAGCACCTTCAGCTGTAGCATTTTCAACAGCTTCTTGAGATAAATCCATATCAGAAATTTCATCCATAGATTTTGTAAATACGGAAGCATCATCTTTAGCTTCTTGTTGTTCGCCATTATCTTCAATAGTTGCTGCAATGCTTTCCAAAATTCCATTCACAAAAGCGTCACCCGATTGATAACCATTGGCGCCTTTTTGTTCAAGCAATTCCCTGTCTTCTTTGCTTAGAGAATTAATATATTTTCGTGCATTGCTTTGCGCTTTAATATAAGAAGTGCCGTTTGCCTTCTTATCTATTTTGCTATACACTTTTCTAATAATTTTGTCTATGTTGCCCATTTTATGTTCACACCCTTTTTAAAAATTTGTACCCAAAAGTACACTTTCCTTCATCTAAATAGTTCCACAAAGGTAGAATTTTATAACACAAACGTAAATAATTGCGAAGAAAATAGCAAAAAATTTTTGCCTCAGCTATTTATAACAATATGAGAATATCAAACATAAAGCCTTATTTAAATGCATTCAAAAGCTTTCAATATAAAAAGCCTTTTTCAAATTCAAATGCGCTAAATTTCACAGGGCACAATAATGCAGGCTATGAAAATACAAATACAGGGGGCTTATATGATATTAGTTATAATTCAAAATACCAGCTAAAAGATTTTGATTTTGATGAAGCTCTTATAAATTCAAACGATGCAATTTTAGCAACCTGCGCTAAAGGAATTACTCTTGAATATTCAAGAAAAGATTATCTGGAGGACCTTGAAAGGGCTCTTTCAAATCTTGAAAATGATAAAAAAGAAGAAATTTTTGAAAAATTAAATATTCTGCCAAATTTCGAAAATGAAAAAATAACAGGCTACAATGGAATTTTAACTATTCAAAATTTAAATATCAAAAATAAAGCCGAAAAAGAAGTTTTTGATATTACAAAAAGATTTATCTATCATAACAAACCCAAAACAAACAATATTAATCTTGATAAAGCAGTTGGCGAAATTTTGGCTTCCCACCCTGAATTTATTAATATTATAGGAAAAAAACAAAGCAAAGGCCACACATATACCCTTGATATTCATACTTTAATGGCGCTTTTAGAATGTATCAAAAATCCAAAATATCAAAAACTAAATGAAGATGATAAAAATCTTATAAAACTAACTGTATTATTCCATGATATAGGAAAAGATGAAGGTATTATTGATGAAAATCACGCACAAAAGAGCACTGAATATTTTATTCAAGCAAGCAACAACCTTAATATTTCAAAAGATACTAAACAAAGGATTGAAAAACTTATATTAAACCACCATTGGCTTGAAAAATTGAATAAAAAGCAATGGAGTGCTAAAGAAATTGCAGATAAATTTGAAGCAATTAAAGATTTTGAATTAGCAAAAATGATAGCTAAAGCAGATATAATTGCAATTGGAAATCCTAAATTTCTTATTTTTCTTGATGCTCTTAAATTAGAAGAAATTAAAGAAATAGAGCAAATCTTAATCGCTAATCCATCTAAATAGCTTAATTGAGCTTGTTTTTGTGATATCGCCTGAAATGATTACGCTAAATAGTCTTGTCGGCGTTTGGCTGGTTTGATTAACAAGCAAAGGTATATTATCGGTATCTATAAGATTATTATCCGTTTTTTCTTGTTCATTTTCATCAGGCTTATTTAAAATATCATCAGCAGAAAATTTTCCTACATTTCCCATAACAGAAACAATGCTGTATGGAATTCTTCCAAGTATCTTTAAAGAAGCACTGTTATTTAAAATACTGTATCGCCCTTTAATAAGCATACTCATATTATTGCCTTTTGTTTTAATATATTGGATGTTACCAATATTGTCTTTTATCTTGATTGTTCCTTCAATTGTTTTAAAATAGCCCGTGTTTTGCTTTGTTACAGTTGATAAAAGTGAATTTAAGCTTAGTTTTAAAATGCCTTGGGAGACTATATTTCCTGCCTGCAAAAATCTTTCCAGCTTTGCAAATTGGTTTAATTCACCGTCATCTATATTAAATTTGATGTAACTGTTTAAAGACCTTAATAAAAGGTTTTCATCATTTGTTAGAATAAATTCGGCATCAATATATGTTGATAGTCTTCCGCTGATTGCGATAGAAAATTCTTTTAATTTATTTGAAAGATGTCTTACGCCGATTTCTTTTATTGTTGTATTTATTTTTGTTTTTTTATTTTTAAGATTATAGCTTAAATTCCCCTGAATTTTGCCATCGTATAAATTTGCCCTAAAATCATCAAGAATTAAAATATTATTTTTAAAATTGCCTTTAAAATCAAAAGAATCCAAGGTAAAATCTTTGTTTTCAACGGTTGTAATTAAACCTTTCAAATCCAAAATTTCAAGCGATAGTTTATTTAAATCGGACGCATTTTTATTATTCTGAAATTTTGAAAATTCATCTAAATTGATATAGTTTGAATTAAAAATCAGCGTATTTATTAAAATCTTTTCTTTCAAAAGCTTGATATCGCTTGATAAAACAAAATCATTATTTGCTATTTTGCCTTTTAGATTTGCAATTTTGATATTTGAATTTTTAATATTCAAATTAAAGTCCTGAATATGCGCTTTTAAATCGTTTAAATGCAAATTGCTGATATTAAAGGCGCCATCTATATTTGGGTTATTTATGCTCTTTGAAATATTAAGATTTCCGATTATATCTAAAGAAGCGCCGGGGTTATATAGAATCAGACTTAATTTATTTGGGATACTTGCTTTTAAATTTAACATAGGATTTGTTTTAAAATCAGCAATTTCTCCTGTTAAATTTAGCAGACTGCCTTCTTTAGCTGCTCTAGATAATAATTTTAATTCATTTATTATAAATTTATTTTTATTTATTGTTGAATTTAAATTCAAATCAAAACTTGTCTCATTTGTTTTGAGATTAAAATAATCGTTTTTAGCCGGAATTTGCGCTTTTAATTTTATATTGTTTTCATTGACCGATGCTTTGATGTTATTTAAAGCAACCGGGTTATTTTGATTATTTTTATTTTTTAATATTAAATTATCAATGGAAATTGTAATTTCGCCGACTTTTTTTGGTGTCGGGTAAGCATCAATTTGAGCGAGTTTTATTAAAACATTTGTCTTTAAATCTTTTAAATAAGCATTAAGATCATAAATTTTAGAATTAGATTGGATATAAGGGTTTTTCAAGCTGCCTTTGACTTTGACTTTTACCTTTAAAAATCCTTTTTGAATGTTTATTTTACTGAAACCGTCTTTGTTTGAAATCATTGATAGATTTTTAACAAATTCAAAAAATCTTGAAATATCAATGCTATCAGAATTAATATCCAAATCCAAATTTGTTTTTTCATCAATTGTGCCTTTAAGGTAGAATTTTTCTTGATTTGCTTTGTTGTTTATAATTGCACTTGAATTTATGATATTTATTTTGTTATTTAAAAAGCTTATGTTTGAATTTATCTTATCAAGCACAAAATAAGGCTCTTTCATGATAATTTTTGCATTGATTATATCCAAATTTCCTTTTGAATTTATGGTTTTGAAGTTGCTTTTTAGATATATATCGGCTTTTGCCTTACCTTTAAGGCTTATATTTTCAAAATTATATTTAACATTCATAATCTTTAAAAGAATTTTTGACACATTATAAAATTCTTCAAGATTGATATCATTTGATAAAACATTTGCTTCAATAAATTTGCCTATAACCGTTTTTAATTCAAGATTGATGAATTGATTGTTAATGAGATTAAATTTGCAATTTGTATAGATTTTCTCGTTTTTGAAATTTACGATAAAATTATTTTTTGGAATTTTAATATTAAAATAATCGAAGCTGAAGTCTTTTAGCTTAATATAGCCATCAAAAGTTTTTTTACTTAAAACATATTTTAAATCAATATCAGCTTTTGTATAAAAATTATAATTATCTGCATAGATAAAGGGATTATAGTTATAATTAAAGATTTTATTTGCGAATTTATTTACACTGTCTTCTTTTAATTTGAAGGTTATATTGGTTTGAAAATCGACAAGAGTCTTTTTGTTTTGGCTTATTTTTCCGGTTTCACTTGAAAGCGTTATATTATTTAAAAATTTATTCAACTTTGCTTTTTGGATTTTGATTTTATAGGTTTTTTTAACGTTTTTATCATTCAAATTAAATTCAAAATCATCAAGAGCTATTTTTAAAAGCCCGATTTTAAAGCCATGGGATTTTTCAAAGATATTTTGGTTAATATAATTAAAACATTCGTATTTGTTTTTAAAATCAACATTAATAACAGCTTTTTTAATATTAACCTTACTTATATCAAGCCTTTTGAACAATAGATTAATCAGATTTATATCGCAGTTGATTTTATCTAATGTTACAAAATCTTTTTTGTTTGGATAAATGAGTCTTATTTTTTTGGCTTTTATATTAATATCGAATTTATAATTCGGGCTGATTTTGATATTTTCTATATCAAAAGAAAGTTTGGTATTTTGCTTTAGATATGAATTAAGGTAACTTTCGACATTTTCTTCATTTATAAAATCAGGCAAAATGAATAAATAGCAGCAATACAAAGCCAAAACAAAAAATAAAAAGAAAAAGGATAAAAACTTAAGCAATTTTAAAGGATTAGTTTTGTTTTTGAATGATTTTCCTTTTGCTGTTTTTTCGGCTCTTTCAATTTCAAGCAAAGGAAAATTTGTCAAACTATTCCATACTCTTTTAATCCCGCTTTTCTTTTTATAGTATATCATTATAAATTATAGTTCATTTTTAAATTTCAACAATAGAAATACTTGAAACACCTGCGTTTCTTGCTTCATCCATTAATTTTACAACGCTTTGATGGGATGATTCGCCGTTTGCTTCAATTAAAAGTCCGTCAGGATTTGCTTCTATTTGTTCTTTTATTGTATCTTTAAGACTATTTAAGCTGATTTCAGAGTTATTCAGCAGATATCTGTCATCGGCAGTCACTGTTATTGTAATGAATTTGGAATCTTTATCAATAGAGCTTTGTTCAACGTACTCGGGAACTACAAGAGATAAACCCTGCTGATCAAGGATTGGTGCAATAACCATCATAATTATAAGAAGTACGAGAAAAATATCTGTCAAAGGAGTGATATTGATATCATTGAATGTTTGTCTTTTCATTAATCATCCTCCTCAAGGTCTTGCTGCTCTTTTTTAGATAAAGGCTCACCTGCTACAACAAGCTTTTCATAGCCTGCGTTTTGAGCTGCCCTCATAACTTTCATTATTTCACAGCTTCTCGTTTGTTTATCTGCTCTAACTACTACTTCTTTCTTTTCAAGATTATCAACTAATAGCGCAAGCTCATCTTCTAATCTGTCTTCTGTCAGCTTATTATCATTCAGATAAAAAGAATTATCTTTGGTGATTGAAACTGTTGCATTTTTAGCTTCAACTGCAAGTCCCGAATTAATTTCAGGAACTTCAATGCTGTTATCTACAGATTGAAAACTTGGTGCAATAACCATCATAATTATAAGAAGTACGAGAAAAATATCTGTCAAAGGAGTGATATTTATCTCATTGAACATTTTTTTGTTTCCTTCGTTGGAATAATTCATTTTCTTACCTTTGCTTTAAAATTTATAGAGCTATTGAATTATTTTTATCAACAGCAACTTCTTCATCTGAATCGATAAAGCTTAAAAATACAAGTTTAATTAATTTGAAATCAGATTCAAAACGAGCAACAACAACTTGGAAATAGTTGAATAATACAACTGCAACAATTGCAACGCCAAGACCAAGAGCTGTTGCTATAAGAGCTGATGCGATACCTGTTGCAACAGCTGCTGATTGGTTGCCTTGAGTGGCTAAGTCCTGGAAAGTGTATAGAATTCTAACTACTGTACCAAATAAGCCAAGAAATGGAGCTACACCGCCTATTGTACCAAGGATTGTTAAGTGGCGTTCCAGTTTTCTTGTAGCAAGAGAAGATGATATATCATATGCTCTTGAAAAACCTGATTTTTGTTCTGTATAAATTCTAAGTGCTTCATCTACCATTTCAGAGATGATGCCGCCTAATTGTACAGAAATCCTTTGAGCAGCTCCTATGTTATTTTTAACTAGTGCTTTTTGAAGACTTGGAATAAATTCAGAAATATTTCTTTCATTCTTTTTATAGTATGCAATTCTATTGATTGCTACATATACAACTAAGAAAGAACAGATGAAAATAGGAGTTAGTACTGCCCAATCCTGTGCTATTGCCGTTAACATTAAGTCCATTTTTTTATCCTCATTTTTCTATTTTAATACACTATTCAATACGTTATAATCAAATGTAAATTCAATTGGAACGGATGATCCTTTAAATTCAGGCGGAAGCGGTCTAAAAGGAGCAGTAAGTTCAATTGCTTTCATTGCCGCGTTATCTGCCAAAGGAACTCCTGAAGATTTTGTTACTTTTTTAGATAACAATCTTCCGTCTCTTCCTATTACAAATGTTATAACGACTCTTTTAGAGCTATCGCCTTTTGGAGGCGTCCAATTTCTTTTTATTCTCTGTTCAAGGTCTCTCATATAAGGACCCCAATTAGGCTGTTTTAAAGCATCAATTCCGGGTCTGCCATTGGGATTACCGGGGCTTGGGTTTCCTGCTTGTCCGCTTCCGCCGCCTCTTGCATAGCTGCCGCCTGAGGCACCTGAAGCCATTTTAGTACCAGTTCCTGCTCCCGATGAAGAAAATCTTGGTGCAGGTGCTCCTGATGAAGTACCCACTCCGCTTCCGCCGGCAGAACCTGTTGCAGGTCTATATGTGCTTCCAACCGGAGCTTTTGTTGCAGGAGTTGCAATTGCAAAAGGGCTCTTTGGTGCAACTACAGGCTTTACTGCACTTGGCTTAGAAATCGCACTTGGCGCAGCAGGTTTAACCGTAGGCTTAGCACTTGGCGCTTGAATGCTTTTTGGTTTTGCAATCGGCTGCGGAGTCGGTTTTACGACAGGCTGAGGCTGCGGTTGTACTTTTGGCTGCGGCTGTGGTTTAGACATCTGTTTTGGCTGAGCCGGTTTTTTAGCAGGTGTTGCAGCTTGAGCGGGAGATGGCTCTGATATTGCTTTTTTAGGATCATGGATTCCGCCTGCCCGAGAATCTCTATCCGATCTTATTTTTGTCTTTTTATTAATCGGAGGTTGTGATTCATTTTGAACAAGCTTAAATTCCATGTCTCTATTTGTAAGTTCAGGCTTTGGAAGATGAGGGAAAATAAGCCCTGATAAAGCCGTTACCATCAAAAGTAAAAATGCAAAAGCAATATGCAAAAGCAAAGATAATGTAATACCTGAAACTACTGGTACTTCATCGGTTGCTTCAAAAAGGCTAGGAAGCTTTTTAATAGCTTGCTTGCTTTCATCTTGCTGTTGTATATCAAATCTGTTTCTTATCTGTGCCATATTCGTTTAAATTATTTACCCATTACTTATTTTTATAAATTAGCCAAAAGAGCAATTATTGAGCAGATAGTGTAATTGGCTGAGTAAAGTATACATTAATTATACTATTTACCGGAATGATTATACTATCTCCTTTATTTGCTACATTTGATATTATTCCAAGACCTGCCCCTAAAGCTGTTCCATAAATTGCACCCCGACCGACAGAACCTGATAAGGCTCCTGCAATTACACCTGAAACTGCTCCTGCTCCAGCTCCGACTGCTGCATTTTTAGCATATTCTTTAGCGTTATCTTTAGCAGTAGATGCTTTTAGAATTCCTGTGGTGTCATCTGTTAAAATAACACCGCTTATTGGAATTACATTTCCATATGGAGTGGTGATGGTTGTAAATCTGATTTGTGTTTTTGCAAATTTTCCGGCTAAGCCTGCTTTTCTATTGAATGTTATAGTGCCTCCTATAACGCTTCCGGATGGAGCAACCAGCTTTGAATTATACAAAAAATCATTTTTTAATATTGCAGTTATGCTTTGACCGACTATTGCATTTTGAGAATTTATTTCCTGTGCCAAAACAGCTTCTATTGTAGTTCCGGCAGGAACGTAGGAAACATAACCTGAAAGAGAATTATCATTGTTTATGCTGTTTGTATTTGCATAATTATTTGCAAAAGAAACATCATCAGCGCAAAACGCTAACAAAATGACTGACAAGAATGATAAACTGACTAATTTCTTTAACATCATTATACTAATTTTCTCTTCCCTTTAAGTTATATTAACATAATTTTTGATTTTGACAAATTATATATAAAAATTTTCATCAAATTGGACGAATATATTATCTCTTGAAGTAATGCCCACATGGGAACCGAATTCATATTCGCCGCTTGGAACCCACTGCAGAGTGCCTCCCCATCTGTTTCCATAGACTCTTCTCGGGTGAATGGTTTTATTATATGAAGCAGGATTTGTTAAATTGCCTCCCAACACATCACTGCTTGCAAAAATTACTCTTCCTGTCATTGTCCTTTGATGGTTTCTATCTTTAATTATACCATCTATTGTGATACTCATTGCAGCATTCACTCCCTGTACGGGCATCTTTAACATACTTACATATCCTGTAAAAATGTCGCCTTTAGCGACTGCTTTGGTTTCTTGAACCCAAACATCGCTTGGAGCTATAAAATACACTCTTGACCCTTCTTCAAGTGATTTGGTGTTTATTGGGACTTTCGTATAGACCTTTACAAGAGTTCCTTTTGGAATATAAGGAGAATATGATAATGCCGCAAGAGCGAAGCCAAAAAATATTAGAATTATAAATATTATTTTTTTAATCATTGCAATATAATAATATTTTTTTCAATAATTTCAACCTAATGATTGTATGATTTTTCATCAGATATGCTATATATAATATTACTAATATGGAAAAATCTATCTCAAAATCATATATAAAAAAAGCTTTAATTGCCCTGTCTATAATACTTATAGTACTTATGAGCTTAATTTGTGCTTTTAAAAAATATTTTTCTTATTCAATAATTGAAGACTACTTTTTTAATTTCACAGGTTTAAAGCTGGAACTTGTTGAACCAAAAACAAAGCTTGGGGCGCATATTTGTTTTAAAGCTGATACTATAAGTATTTTTGACGAAAATAAAAAAACAAGATTTGTTTATATTCAAAATCCCGATATTGATTTCAAGCCCTTTAGTTTTTTATTTAAAAAGATAAATATTAAATCACTAAATGCAAGAAGCATTGAAATTAATTTAAACAGAAATGAAAAAGGCATTTTTGATATTGTAAATTCAATAAAAAAACAGAAAGATGAAAAAGAATTTAAAAATAATTTCAAAGATTTTAAAATAGTCAGATTTAATTCGGATATAAAAAATATAAAAATCTCTCTAAAAGATGATTTTCATACAAAAAGCACAACAACTTTGAATTTAGATAATTCCATAATTAAAAAAAGCAAAAAATCCTTTATAATCAACGAAAAAGGAACAGTTGAAACTATAATCAATTCTAAAAAAGAAATTTCAAATATCGACATTAAAATAGACAGTGAAAACTATTATGAAGCAAATATCGATAATATAAATCTTCATATTTTTTCTTCACTTTTTGAAAAGTATCTGTCAAATGATATTTTAAATGTCTATGGAAACGCTAATATCTCAATTATTAACAAAACATTTTTTATAGAAATTGATAAAATTATATTTAATTTAAAAAATAACAAAAATATAATCCCATATAGCAAAAATATCGTTTTAAAAGGATTATTTGATTTTGATAAAAATACATTTGAAATAAAACAATCAAAACTTTTATCCGATAAGCTCGATATAGAAGCTTTCGGAACCATCAAAAATATAAATTCCGATTTTAAAAATACGGATTTTGATTTTGATGTACAAATAAATAATACCGAACTAAACAATCTTGCTTATTTTTTGCCCGATGGGCTCATATACTATAATCCAAGAGGTATAAAAACCTTAAAAGAAACAGGATTTTTTGGTATTTTAAATGGCAGATTAAAAATCAATTCTTCAATAAAGCCTGTTTGTGTTGAAGGATATGTCAAAGCAACAAATATTAGAATTTTAAGCGCTCCTAAAGCATACAGACCAAATGATGTTAACGCTCTTTTTATGAAAGATAAAGTAAAAATTCATACAAAAGTTTATTCATATAATAACGAATACGTTTTGATAGACGGCATTTCAAACTTAGATGACAGCTTATATGGCGAATATAGTATAGAATCAAGCCAAAATGTTGATCTTAAATATGCTCAGGATTATCTAATTCCAATTCAAAGAATAATCGGCTTTAATCTTGGCCCTGTTCCTATTATGAAGCTTTCAGGATTCGGAAATATCAACATCAAAACCAAAGGAACAATAGAAGATGCCAGAATCTTTGGAGAATTTAGAGCGCATAATGCAATAGCTTCTATTAAAGGAATTGACGCCATTTTAAAAAACGGTAGTGCAAGACTCATTTTTGATGACAGGAATTTGATTTTTAAAGAAATCAAAGGAACTATGCAAAATGCCGATTTTCTTTTAACCGGAATAGGCGACACTAAAGGAAATATGGATGTAGATGTCAAAATCAAAGATATAAGAGCTATTGATGCTATTAATATTTTTAAAACAAGCGAACTATCCAAACCATACAAAAGCCTTTTAGATAATGTTGCAGGAGTCTCATCCAATATAAATGCTTTTATCAACCTTAAAGGAAACAATTTATTAAATGAATATGAAAGCGACGATTTCTTATCCAAATTAAAACTTAAAGGGAGTCTGGATTTTAAAAACAACAAAATAATTTTGAATAATTCAATGTTTGTTAAAAATTTAAATGGTAATTTCTCTTTTGGAGACAGCCAAAGCGCTAATTTAAATTTTAATATCGGAAATAGTCAAAATTCAAAATTTAATTTTTCTTTTAAATCCAAAACGCCACTTGAAAATATTACAAAAGGCGAAGATATAATTTTTGATTCATATTTAAAAAGCTCAAAAGCTGAATTTCAAGATATACTTGATGAAATCAAAAATATAAAAAATAACGACCGAATAAATTATTTAAAATTTTTAGATGGTGTTAATTTCTTATATAAAATTGACACAAAACATCAGGGAAAAATTAATATAAATAATATCAACCCGAATGATATCAAAATTTCAGGCTATATTTTAGGTTTAAATAGCGGCATAAATAAAAATATTAAATTCAATTCAGGTATTATCAAGCTTGAAGATAACAAAATTAATTTCAATAATTTCCAAACGGTTTTTAATCAGGGAAATATGAAAATTACAGGCAACATCAAAGACTACCTTACAACAAAACCTATAGGCGATTTGAATATTGATATTGAAAATATTAACTTAAAGAAAATGTCTGAAATAATTCCAAAAGTTAAATTTAGTGAAACAACTTTAAAAAAGGGTAAAATAACATTTAAAAACACTGCTTTAAAATTAAATTCATTTAGTATTGATGTTGAAAAAATGCCTCTTTATTTAGATGCGCAAATAAGAAACATCTACGATAAAAATTCTGCTCTTGAAACTAATTTTTCCGCTCTGTTAAACGAAAAAACAATGGATTCGATAGTAAACCCTTATTTAGATTATCCTATTAAAATTAAAGGCGAAACCCTTGTTAAAGGTACTTTTAAAGGTGATGAGGATAATTATGATTTGAATTTTGCACTCACTATTCCAAAAGATTGCGATATTTCTTTTTCAGGAGCCAACCTTGGAGATGTCGACATTAAAAGGCAAATCTTAGGTAAAATTAAAGTACACAATAATATCTTAAAAATTGATAACATAAGACTTGTTAAATACATCAAAAACCAAAACAACAAAACAAATCCATTGGTTACTTTGAAGGCAAATGGTGAAATTATACAAAAAAATAAAAAAATGTATTATAACAATTTTAAAATTTCAACCAATACACCAATTAACGTTAGAATCTTAAATTTGGTATTTAAAAAATCTCTGCTTAAAAAAGGAAGCTTTGAATGTCTTATAAATCTGACAGGAGATATTAAATCTCCAAAACCGACAGGAAAAATAGTTTTCCAAGACCTCGATATTCCTTTGTATGATACACAGATAAATGATATCAGATTAAACATTGAACAAAATGACATAATAGGTCAAATTGATGCTAAAAGTGCACAGAGCGATTTAACAATTGATTTTACCGCCCAAAATAGCTTTGAAACACCTTATGTTATAGATAGTGTTGATATTCAATCTACAAAGCTTGATATTTCACAAATTTTAAAAAGTGTAAGTGTTCAAACCAATAAAACAGATATTGCAAAAAAACAAGATATTGCAATAAAACCTGATGATATTATAGTTAAAAAAGGTTCTTTCCATTTTAAAGATGTAAATTATGACAAAATTACAGCTAAAAACTTAAAGGGAAATTTTGATTATAAAAATAACCTTTTCAATTTAAAAGATATTATTTTTGAAATTGCAAAAGGTCAAATCATAGCCAAAGGCACCTACAGCATAAATTCAACAAAATTAAACCTAAATGCTGCAATGGAAAATTGTGAAGCAAATCTTTTGACCAAAGATTTTCTTAAAATGCAGGATCAAATCTTTGGAAAAGTAAATGGCTCTATGACTTTAAGCGCTAAAAATCTAAATACTCCCCAAGGCATAAAGACTCTTAAATCAGAAGTTACTTTTTCAATAAATGAAGGTAAAATGCCAAAATTGGGATCGCTTGAATATCTTTTAAGCGCAGGTAATCTTATTAAAAACGGAATCTTAGGATTATCTTTAAATAATATTATTCAAATTTTGACTCCCTATAAAACAGGTGAATTTGAAAAAATTTCAGGAACGCTTTTAATTAAAGGCGGCGAAGTACAAGATATTGAAATCCTTTCAAAAGGTAAAAACCTAAGCTTATATTTAAACGGGAACTATAGTATACTGGAAAACTTTGCTGATATCGATATCTACGGAAGACTTTCTAAAAATGTTTCAAATGCTTTAGTCGGAAAAGTTGCAAATGCTTCTATTGCACAATTTATATCTTCAATTCCAATAATTAAAAACAAAAATTCCAACAAAATTGAAGAAAACCTGCAAAAAATTCCATCTGTTGAAAACGAATCTGAGAATACTTCTCAAGATAAAGAAACAAAAGCATATTTCAAAGTAAAAGTTTTGGGAGATATTAATAAAGACAATTATATTAAGAGTTTCTCCTGGCAGTAGCTAAAAGTTGGGTTGTTCTTTTCTTATTTTTTTCAATCATTTCAAGCTTTTGCTGTCTTGAAAGAGAATGTTTTATCCTGTATTCTTCTTTAGATGCCGAGCTTTTATCTTCAAAAATATCAACATAGAGGATTTCAAGGGGTTTATTTGCTTTTGTATATTTAGCACCTTTTTTAGGGTCATTTTTATGCTCATCAAATCTTTTGAAAATATCTTTTGCAATTCCTGTATATAAAGTGTTCGAGCTAGTTAGAAGAATGTAGAGATAATATTTCATCTAAAGCCTCAAGGATTTCTTTTTTATTTTCGTATTGCACCAAAGCACTTCTGTATTTAGAAGCGTTTCTAACTGTCGATATATAATAATTATAAAATTTCCTCATAAATTTAACGCCGTTTCTTTCACCCATAAAATCAACCTCTTTAATTAAATGTTCTTTTAGCATATTGATTTTTTCTTTCAAATCGGGCTCAGGTAAAATTATTCCATCTTCTATATATTTTTGCGCTCTAAAGGGAAGACTGAAATCTCCCATAATTCCTCTTCCAATTGAAACACCATCGGCACCTGTGATTTCAAGACATTTTTTCACATCATCAAGAGACTTTATATCACCATTTGCAAAAACAGGAATATCAAGTTCTTTTTTGAGCTTTGCAATTTTTTGCCAATCGGCACATCCGCTATATAACTGGCTTCTTGTTCTGGCATGAAGAGTCACAAAGCTTGCTCCTGCTTCTTGCATTTTTTGTCCGAATTCTATGTAGTTTTGGGTATCTGATGTCATTCCAAGCCTGAATTTAACGCTTACAGGTAAGTTTGTTGCATTTTTTATTTCTTTTACAATCTCATAGGCCAATTCGGGTGTTTTCATCATAGCGCTTCCATCGCCTGAAACGATAACTTTTTTCACAGGGCAGCCGCAATTTATATCAATCATAGAAGCAAAAGGTGCCAGTATCGTTGCAGCTTTAACCATTTTGTCTATTTTATGACCTACAAGCTGAAAAGCCAAAGGATATTCAAAATCTTCAAATTGGATTATCCTTGGATTTGGATTATTGCATAGCATTTCAGAAGATATCATCTCTGTTGTCATAAGACAATTTGAGCCATATTTTCTAATCATACCCCTAAAAACAATATCAGAGACGCCGGCAAGTGGCGCCTGAATTACTTTTACCCCTTTTATATCAAAGGTTTTTATATCAAAGGTTTTACTTTTGGGCATTAACCTGTTCCAGATAGTTCTTTAATTCCTTGACTCTTGCTTTTGCAAATTTTGTTGTTTCATCAGCTGTATTTCCTTTTAAATTAAGGAATTTTTCATAGTAGCCTACTGCCTGATTATAGTTTTCGATATTATCATAATCTAATGCTAAGGCATAATAGCCATCAACAAATTCAGGATTTTTAGCAATCAAAAGCTGATATTGTTTGATTGCTTCATTTGGTTTTTTCATCTCATCCAAATCCAAGCCCTTATAGTATAAACCATAGCTATCATTTGGATTGTTTGCAAGATATTTATTAATCATATCTAAAGAAGCTTGGAAACTACCTTTTTCATATAAATCTATCCCTTGTTGTAAATAGTTAGCTGTTTCCAGTCCTTGTATTTCTTTTAAAAGGTCTTTTGCGCCTTGATTTTGGCTATCAAGTGCCAGTAATTTTTCAAGTTTGTTTTTAGCATTATTTGTATCATTCAATGAATAATAAGCCCAGGCGCTATTTAAAAGAGCATATTTGTCATTTGGATTTGTGTTTAAAATTTCCAAATAATACCTGTTTGCATTATTATAATCCTTCAATTCAAAATAGCAGGCAGCAATCATTGTTTTAACATCATTATTTTTTTCTTTGATTTTTAAGTATTCGCTTAGTGCCTGACTATATTGCTTATTATTATATAGTTTTGTTGCTTTTTCATAAATTGTTGCAGTCGAATATGTTTTGGTATCTTGAAGATACTGGCTTAATTGTTTATTATTTGGAAGGTTAAGAAGTCCTTTTTGGCAAATTTCACTTGCAGCATCAAAGTTTTTTTCATCAAGATAAATTTGCGCAAGATTTATATACGTCTCTTCCTTTGCCGGATTTAAATTCATAGCTTTTAGATAATATTCAACGGCTTGAGCATTATTTTTTTCTTTATGAAGTTCAAGAGCATAGTTAAATTGGGCTTCATAGTTATTCGGGTTGTTTATTGCTTTTCTTCTTAAGTATGTAATAACTTTGTCTTTAGGAAAATTATTAAAGATTATATCGTCCAGTTTCGCTTTTGCCTGTGCATCATTAGGATTTATTGCAAGAATTTTTTCATATTCTTTAGCGGCTTCTTCAAACTTCGACATTTGTCTTAAAATATCGGCTTTATAATTTAACAGTTCAATATCGTTTGGAGTTTTAGACAGCAAGCTGTTGTATGTTTCAAGAGCGCTTGTGTAGTTTTTTTGTGCAATATAAACGGATGCTAAATTAAATAAAGATGTATTATCAGATGCATCCAGTTGATATGCTTTCATATACTGGGTTTTAGCTCCTTCAAGATTACCTTGTTTTTGATAAATTGCACCAAGATTTATATAACCTTGAGCGTTATTTGGATTATTAGAAACACTTTGAAGCCATTTATTTTCAAGAATTTCTAACAATTCAGGGTTGTCTGCTCCGTAATTTAAAGCAAGATTATATTGTTCCATGCTGGCTTCAGCGTTATTTGCTTCATCCAACATAACGCCATATAAAAAATGCAATTTAGGATTTTTAGGGTTAATATCAATTGCGGTTTTTATATAATCCATTGCTGTTGCAATGTTGTTTAAGTTTTTATAGATGACTGATAAATTTTCATAAGCAGCTTCTTTGTAGTTGGTTTTTGTTAAATTTTGAAAATCATATCCGCTTGCGGCAAGTTCTCCCTGCGCACGAAGTGCTTTTGCGCTTTGCAGCCTTGAAGAAGCATCTGATGAAATGGCTAATTTCTTTTCAAGCAAAGAAATTTCTCTTTCGCAGTTAGCTGCCATTGTACTGTCATTTTGGCTTGTTGGGCCGCTTTTCCAGTATTTTGCATAAAAACAGGCACTTTTAAAGTCATTAAGCGCTTTTTTGTATTCTTTTGCAGTTTTATTGTAGTTTTGTGCTCTTGCAAAATATGAATTTTGAAGAGCTTCTTTGATTGTTGTATCATATGGAGAAAATCTTAAAACTTTTTTAAACTCAACAATAGCTGAAGCGTACTGGTTATTTTTCAGATATTGCATACCATTTGAATAATATGCGCTAAACCTTTGTATATCTTCCTGGCTCATATCATTTGCAAAAGAAGAGGCAAAATTCAGCAGTGAAATGGCTAAAAATGTTGTAAAGATAAGCTTTTTTCTCATAAAACAATCCTTGAATAAACTCTTTTATTTTTTTATTGTTTTATTATACTACAAGAAAAAAGTTAAAAGATAGATACATCAGGATAATTTTCACAAGCAGGTTCTACCCAAACATAGGTTCTATCGAAAAACAAAGATTTGTTTTGTTTAAAAGGATTGGTGCAATTATCTTGAATAAAAGGGTTTTTTGCAAGATTGTTGTATTTTTTGGCGTAAAGCTCGTATTCTTTTATTTTATTTATTAAAGATTTCATATATTTAAACATAGTATACCTCGATTTTAATTTAAAGGATAACTTCATTATCTCAATTTTTAATTTTTTTAAATTGCCCTAAAGAATAATTTATATAAAGAAATTTAACTAACTTGAAATTAAAAATTTATTTAAGTAAAATTATATAGCTTGGTTAAGTAACATTAACAACATTGTTTTACAAGAGGAGTAAGGTATTTATATATGAAAAAAATATTAGTTGTATCATCAGCCGTAATACTTTTGTGCGTAGGCGCTCGTTTTGCAATTACAAAATTTGGCGAAATTACAAGAGCAAAGCAGATGAAAGAAGCCTCTATTCCTGTTGTACAATTGGCTGAACCGATTGAAATAGATACCTTCAAATCAATAGAAATCCCCGGACGCATCCAATCACAAGACAAAGTGGATTTGGTTGCAAGAATAGACGGTTACCTTCAGGGCAAGCATTTTAAAGAAGGTGATTTTGTAAAAAAAGGACAGGTTCTTTTGACAATTGAGCCAACACAATATTTAAATAATTTAAATAAAGCATCTGCTGATTTAGAAAACGCTAAAGCAGCACTCTATAAAGCCCAAAAGGATTATGAAAGAGGAGCTGAACTTGTTAAAAAAGATTTCATTTCAAAATCAACTTATGATAGTTTATATTCAGAAAAAAGAGCAGCTGAAGCCGCAGTCAAATCTGCTTCAGCGCAGCTTGCCGAAGCAAGAAGAAATTATAACTACACAAAAATAAAATCTCCGACAGATGGCAAAATAGGCTCTCTCACTGTTCAGGAAGGAAACTATGTAACACCCGCTACAGGTGCCATTGCAACCGTTGTCAAAACAAATCCAATATATATTAAATATAGTGTGGACTCCAAGCAATTTGATGAATTAAGAAATCAGGATTTTATTCCAAAAAAAGGCTCAGAGCCTGTTAAAGCAGATATTGTTCTTCCAAGCGGAAATACCTATCCTATTAAAGCAACGCAGGATTTCTTTGATAACCAAATTTCAACAAGTACAGGAACAATTGATTTTAGGGCAACCGTTTCAAATCCTGATAACGTCTTAATTCCTGGCGATTTTGTAAAAGTTAAAGTATATTCCAATCAAAAAGTTAAAGCTCTTGTTGTGCCGCAGGAATTTGTTCTTCAAGATACAAAAGGCAAATATGTCTATATTGTTGACGAAAATAACACGGTTCAAACAAAATATTTTAAAGACGGCGGTCAATACGAAAAATATTGGATAGTAGCAGAAGGGCTTGGTTTGAATGATAAATATATCGTAACCAATCTTACAAAATTAATGCCCAAGACTCCTGTAAAAATTGCGCCAAAAGAAAATAGTGATACCGACAAAGAAAGTAAATAAAAAATGTTTTCATCAAAATTTTTTATAGATAGACCCCGTTTTGCATTCGTTATTTCAATTGTAATAATGCTTGTAGGTTTTATTGCAATGAAAGCACTGCCTCTTGAAGAGTATCCCACAATTACCCCTCCTCAAGTTACAGTTAGTGCAACATATACAGGTGCAAGCTCGGATGTTATAGAATCAACCGTTGCAGCTCCTATTGAATCAGCTGTCAATGGCGTTGAAAGAATGCTTTATATGACATCTGATTCTAAAGATGGACAATATCGTCTTACAATTTATTTTGAAGTAGGTTCAGACCCTGATATGAACGTTGTAAACGTTCAAAACAAGGTTTCTTTGGTTACAAGCAGACTCCCCTCCGATGTATCAAGATATGGCTTGACAGTTAAACAAAATACAGGCGGCGGCGGATTGTTGTATTATGGCATATATTCACCCGATAGCTCTGTCGATCTTGTAACACTTTCAAATTATGCTGCTATTTATCTTAAAGATGAGCTTGCACGTATCAACGGTGTTGCAGAAGTTCAAGTATTTGGCGGCAAAGACTATTCTATGCGTATTTGGCTTGATAGTGAAAAAATGGCAGCTTTAAATATCTCATCATCTGAAATAACAGCTGCAATAACTGCCCAAAATGCGCAAGTTTCAGCAGGTTCAATAGGTAATGAACCTTTGGTTAATAAAAAAGATATGGCGCTGACTTTAAAAACCCCGGGACGTCTTAAAACACAGGAAGAGTTTGAAAATATAATTGTTAAGGCTTTAACCGGAGGTCAGACAATAAGATTAAAAGATGTCGCAAGAGTCGAGCTTGCAGGTGAAAACTATACAACAGACGGTAAAATTGATAACCGCTCGGTTGCAGTTATGTCTGTTGCGCAGTTGTCCTATGCAAATGCAATTGATGTAGCAGATAAATGCAATAGAAAAATGGAAGAACTTTCCAAATCTTTCCCCGATGGAATCGCTTATTCTGTTTTTTATAATGCGACAGATTCAGTTAAAGATTCTCTTGAAGAAGTTGTTAAAGCTATCGTTCTTGCAATATTTATCGTTGTTGCAACGGTTTATTTGTTCCTTGGAGACGTTAGAGCAAGTATAGTTCCGTTTTGCGCAATTCCCGTATCTTTAATCGGTACATTTGCGGCGTTTGCGATGTTTGGTTTTTCAATTAATACTTTGACTTTATTTGGCTTGGTGCTTGCCGTTGGTACCGTTGTAGATGACGCGATTGTTGTTGTTGAAAACGTGCAAAGACATATAGAATTAGGTTTAAAACCAAAAGAAGCAGCTATAGTTTCAATGGAAGAAGTATCAGGTGCTGTTATTGCAACATCTCTTGTATTGATGGCAGTATTTGTGCCTGTTGCATTTATCCCCGGCATCACAGGTAAGATGTATCAGCAATTTGCAATCACAATTGCAGTGTCAGTCGGACTTTCTACAGTTATGGCGCTGACATTGGCGCCTGCTTTGTGTTCAATATTTTTAAGAAGCAAAGAAGACCTTCCAAAAAGAAGCTTCTATGAAAAATACAGACAATTATACCGCGAATATTGGCAAGATAAACAAAACCTTAAAGGTATAGAAAAAATAAAAGCCTGGGGCGAATTTTTGGCTTATGGCTGGGATGTTTCTCTTAAAAAGTTCGACAGAGCCTTTGAAAGAACCAAAAATAGCTACATGGAAGGCTCAAAATACTTTATTGAAGCACCCAAAAGGACAATTATCACTTATGCTGCTTTGGTTTTATTTTTGCTGTTTATGTTCAAATTAATCCCGACAGGATTTTTGCCAACAGAAGATAGCGGCGCTGTTTTTTCAACAATTCAATTAAAAGACGGTTCTTCTTTATTTAAAACAGGTGAAATCACACAGTCTTTGACTAATGACTTATTAAAAGTTCCGGGTGTAAATTCTGTTCTTTCTCTGAATGGTTTTAACGGCCAAAATTCGGCAATTTTAATTATTCAGCTCGATGAATGGAAAACAAGACTTAAAGCAGGATTTTTAAAGTCATTGTTTATGTCCAAAAAAGAAAGAAGCGACCAGTCGCATAAAAATATTAATGATATTATTGCAACAGCAAACAGTTTTGGCGCAAAATACCCTAATGCCACAATGTTTTCTTTTGTTCCTCCTGCAATTCAAGGTTTATCTATGTTTGGAGGCTTTGAATATCAGCTTTTAGACAAAGGTCAAAGGACTCCGCAGGAACTTCATAACGAAGCAAAAATGCTTATAGCACGTGCTAATCAAAGCCCGAAATTAACAAGTGTATTTACACAATATAATTCCCAAACTCCGCAATTAATGCTTCATATAGATTATGATAAAATCATGGCGCAGGGAATTAATATAAATGATGTTTATACAGCTTTATCAAGCCAGTTTGGTACATATTATGTAAATGACTTTAACCTTTATGGCCGTGTATTCAGGGTAATGATGCAGGCAGAAGAGCCTTATAGAAGCAGTATTAATTCAATCGACAGAATCTATGTAAAAACTGCCTCGGGTGCAAGTGCTCCATTATCTACGCTAATTAGAGTCGAACCTGTAACAGGACCTTATGATATCACAAGATTTAATATGTATAAATCAATTCAAATACAAGGTAACCCTGCCAAAGGTCAGTCTTCGGGTGATGCTATTAAAGAAATGGAAAAAATTTCAAAAGAAGTGCTGCCGTCTGATATTGGTTTTGCATGGTCCGGAACATCTCTGCAGGAACTTGAATCCCAGGGGCAAACAGTTATCGTTCTTGTAATGTCACTTGTATTTGTATATTTGTTCCTTGTTGCATTATATGAAAGCTGGATGCTTCCTGTCGGTGTTATGCTTATTGCGCCGATTGCTATGCTTGGAGCTGTATTATTCCAATATGTTTGGGGACAATCCCTTGATCTGTATGCTCAAATCGGGCTTATTATGCTGATAGGATTAGCCGCTAAACAAGCAATTTTGATTATAGAATTTGCAAAAACAGAACACGATGATAACGGTCTTGCTATTATTCCTGCTGCGCTAAAAGCTGCAACAACGAGGTTTAGAGCCGTTATTATGACAGTTCTTGCTTTTATTTTGGGGATTTTGCCTCTTGTTTTTGCAATAGGTCCCGGGTCAATGTCCAGGAAATCTCTTGGTGTAACAGTATTTGGCGGAATGACAGCAGCAGCTGTTATTGGTACTATTCTTGTTCCGGCTTTTTATGTTGTAATCCAACAGCTTAGAGAAAATACAAAAAATAAATGGCATAATAATAGTAAAAGCAACGACAACAAATCTTTGAATAAGGATGAAGATAAATGAGAAAAAAATATATAATTTTTTTAGCATTCATATTGTTTTTGAGTCAAAATAGCGCCTTTTGCAAGGCCTTTGGTAAGATAAAAAAAGAAAAACCGCCAAAAGATAATATTGCTCAGGTGCAAAATAAAAAAGAAACAAGAAAAGAGCAGAAAGCAAAGCTTGAAAAGCTTTCTAAGTCAAATAAATCCGCTCAAACAGAAGACGAAAGTCAGGCTGATAAAAACCAAGATAAGGGTGAGGCAATATTTAAAAAAGATAAAGCTAAAAAAATTAAAGTTAAACCCGTCAAACAAAAAAAACAATACAAAGTAACCGATAAAGTCAAAAAAGAATACTCAATTCCAACTGATATCTATATGAATGTCGGAGAAAGCTCCGATAAATCAGTTAAGCTTTCAGGAGGAATTACAAAATCGGTTGAGCTTAATCTTGCAGACTGCTTAGAGCTTGCGCTTATTAATAACCCTAAAATCAAAGCAGCTTATGCAAGCTCTGAAATTGCAAAATATCAAAAATGGGAGACTCTTTCAGGCTACAGCCCAAGGCTTGATTGGTCAACATCACTCAATCACCAAAAGCCCGATTTGAGTATGCTAAGAAACTCAATGAGTGTTTCTGCTTTTAATAAATATACATTAGGCACAATCAGCATTAAGCAGCTTGTTTGGGATTTTGGCTATACCCAAAATAAATATACAATCGATAAAATCACCTATGAAAAATCAAAATCCGAAATAGATAAAACCGTAAATGAAGTTGTCTGTCAGATTAAAGACGCTTATTATAACCTTCTTTATGCTTTTGATAAGAAAAAAGTTGCAAAAGAAACTTTAGACCAATACGAAAAAACCTATAATCAGGCCCTTGCTTTTTGGGAAGTCGGTACAAAAACAAAAGTTGATGTATTATTTGCCCAAACCAATATGGAACAAGCTAGAGCCGATTTAATTGCGGCAAATAATAACGCAGATATCGCTTATTCAAAACTTAATAATGCTATGGGGCTTCCTTTTGTAGATCCTTATACGATTGATACATCTTTAAGGTATGAACCTGTTTCTATCACTATGAAAGAAGCAATCACAATTGCAAATGATGCCCGTCCCGACCTTAAAGGCGCTATGCTTGATGTTGATGCGGCAAATCAGGCAGTTAAGTTGTCTTGGAAAACATTTTTACCAAGCCTTGAAGTTCAGGCAGGATACGCAAAAGGCGGTGTTGATAGCTGGACTGACAGGAACTGGTATAATTACGGGGCTTTTTTAGAATTTCCGACAGTTAACCCTCTTTTAATCAGAAACCAAATCAAAGAAGCCAAAGCGCAGTACGAGCAGGTTAAATACTCTACAAAAGCGCAGATAAATGATATCTATTATGAAATTCAAAATGTCTATACAGCTTTAAAAGATACCAAAGCAAGAATCCCTGTAGCAAAAACTGCTATGGAAAAAGCAAATGAAAACTATGAACTTGCTTCAGGCAGATACAAAGTGGGCTATGGCGATGTAATCGAACTTAAAGATGCCCAAGTTGCCCTGAGTGACGCGAAATTGAATTATTATCAGACAATATATGATTATAATAATGCAAGGGCAAACCTAGAGCGCGCCATTGGGCAGACTTTAAAACCCGATAAGTCAGAGGTTATTGATAATTCGCAGGAGTTGTAAAAAATATTTTAGGAATTATTTTTTAAGAAAAGCTTTTACTTTTTCAAAATCATTAAGACTGTAATAGTCTTCTCCTTTGTGCACGCGAGGTTTTAAGAGGTCTTCTTTTTTTAATTCTTCTACTTTTTCAATACTTATATTGAGAGTTGACATAAGAGTTTTTGTAGGTAAAAATTTCACGTTTTTGTCTAATAAATCGTCTTCTTGGATTTTTTTTGTGTTTTTCATCTTTTTCTCCATTCCTTTTTATCTGACTGTGATGTACAAAATTAATACAAAATGCATTTATATAATTCATACACATTAAAACATAAAAATCTTAATGTGTAAACACCTGATTATAGTTTTTATACTATTAATTTTTATTTTAAATAACTTTACCATTGAAAATATGGATGAAAACAGCAAAAAGACAATACTTGGTAATTTAATCAAGAAAGAGAGAAAGAAACTAAAATTATCTCAAGATAAATTTAGTGAATTAATTGGAATTGACCCGACAAATCTAAGTAAAATAGAAAGAGGCATAAGCTTTCCTTCTTTTGCAACTTTTTGCAGTCTGATTGAAGTTTTAAAAATTGAACCTAATTATTTTCTTGGTTTCATAAATTTTGAAAAAGTGGAAAAGAATCCCAAAGACCTTGAATTGCTTGAAAATTTAAAGACATTACCTGATGATGCCAAAGATAAAATAAACGAGCTTATTTTAATATTGAAAACAAAGTAATTTATTTTTTGTATTGCCGTATTTTCACGTTGTTCGTCCCCGCAATGACGATTTTAAAAATATTTATATAAACTATCACAAATTTTATTAGCACAAAATCTAATTAATATTAGCACTATAGCGTATTTAAAAACACTTCCAATTATTTTAGATTATAAAAGGAGGAAAAAAAGATTATGTTAACAGAAAAAATAAACAAGGAACAATATTTTTTATCCGAATTTAAAAATGTTTCAAGAGATATTTTGCCGTGGCTTGAAAATTTGGCATACGAATGCCGCTGCAAAATTGATAAAAAAGAATGGAAAAGCAGATATAACAACTATGTTATTTATGACTATGAGCCCTTTTGCTCAGATGGCTTTGAAATCAATGTAACATTATCATCCAGACAAAGTGAATATCTTAATTTTGTTCGATATCTATATGATTCTAAAATCCGTACCATTGGCTATCTTAAAGGATGTTTGACCCTGTAAAAACTTAAAATTAATCCTGCTTAAGCCCTTGAATGATTGCATCGGTGATTTTAGCCACTTCTTTAATTTCCATATTTGGGATAGTTTCCAATAATTTCTTTCTGGTTTTATCGCTTATTTTTGGAATAATAGCTTTTTTAAAGCCAAGCTTAGAGGCTTCCTTTAGCCTTCTTTCAATATTTCCTACAAACCTGATTTCACCCAACAACCCGACTTCGCCTATTATAATACAGTCTTTTCTGATTGGAATATCTCTTATGGAGCTTATAATTGCAAGTGAAAGCGCAAGGTCGTAGCTTGGCTCAATTATATCGATACCGCCAACCACATTTACATAGACATCCTGTTTAGATAAATTCAAGCCGACTTTCTTTTCAAGAACGGCAAGAATTTGAAGAAGCCTGTTGTATTCAACTCCGACTGCAACGCGCCTTGGGTTGGTGTAGTTGGTAGAGCCGACAAGCGCTTGAATCTCATGGAGAAAAATTCTTGTACCTTCAAGTGTTGCAACAACAGCGCTTCCGGGGGCATCGTGAGTATTTTCAAGAAGCATCTCTGATGGCTTTGAAATTTCAACAAGCCCCTCATCTTCCATCTTAAAAACACCGACTTCAGATATTGCCCCGAAGCGGTTTTTAATGCACCTTAAAATCCTGTATTGCTTATATTTATCCCCTTCAAAATTAATCACACAATCAACCATATGCTCTAAAACCTTTGGCCCTGCGATATTGCCTTCTTTAGTAACGTGCCCTATTATTACTGTTGTAATATTTTTTTGTTTTGCAATTCGCATCAAAACATTTGTACATTCCCTGATTTGAGAAACGCTCCCTGTGCTGCTTAAAATATTTGCACAAAAAACACTTTGAATACTATCAACTATCAAAAAATCAGGCTTTATAGTTTCGATTTGGTTAATTACTTCATCAATACAGGTTTGATTAGTTAAATACAAGTTATCGGGCGAAACATCGAGCCTTTTTGCTCTAAGCTTAACTTGTGTCGGGCTTTCTTCTGCACAGACATAAAGCACTTTTAATTTTTCGTCGTTCAATTTAATTTCACAGATGCTTTTTGTTGTCTGCAAAACAAGGGTAGATTTACCAATCCCGGGGTCTCCTGCAAGCAAAAGCAAAGAGCCTTGTACGAAACCGCCCCCTAAGACTCTATCCAGTTCTTCAATATTGCTTTTGAAGCGGATTTGATTATCAAGCTTGATATCTGCAATTTTAGAAACAGTCGTTTCAGCTATGATATTAGATGGTCTTGCATCTTTTGAAGTTGCAACAGCTGTTGTAATTTCTTCAACAAAACTTGCAAATTGGCTGCAATTGGGGCATTTTCCAAGATAAGAGGCTGATTCGTAGCCGCAGTTTTGACAAACCCATTTAGATTTAGTTTTCGCCATCCAGTATCTCCTTGTAGATTTCGTTTTTATTGATTTCAAAAAGAGTTGAAATAATAATTGAGATATCTTTATTTGAATAATTTAATTTTTTCAGTTTTTTGATTTTATCTTGAATATTGGTCATTTCAGCACTTTTGCCGGTTTTAATATTTTTTAAAAGCATAAGGGCAAATTCGCCTTTAATTTCTTTTTTTTCAAAATGCGCTATAGCTTCATTTATATCCATAATTTTGATTTCTTCAAATTTTTTGGTAAGTTCTCTTGCCAGTGCCATCTTTTTTTCAGGCTTTGTTTCTTTGATAATTTTCAAAGTCTCCAAGATTCTTTTGGGGCTTTCATAGAAAATCAGATTTTCAAAGTCATTTTTTTCAATAATTTGAGCAATTTGATTTTTTTGTCTTGGCAAAAATCCTATAAATTTAAAATCTTCATCATTGCGCCAAACGCTTTGAACAAGCCCGATAACAGCACAAGCTCCAACTATTGGAATAACTTTTATATTATTTTCATAGGCTTTTTTTACGATAACGCAGCCCGGGTCCGACACCAAAGGAGTCCCCGCATCCGTTACAAGCGCTATATTTTGCCCTGATTTTAGAAGGTCTATTATGCTATCTGCTTTTTCATTTTCGCAAAATTTATGATAAGAAGAAACTTTGGTTGAAATATCGTATTTTTTAAGTAAAACGCTTGTATTTCTGGTATCTTCCGCTAAAATCAAATCTGCTTCTTTTAAAATTCGAATTGCTCTTAGGGTTATATCTTCAAGGTTTCCAATCGGAGTTGCAACACTATATAAAATTCCAAAACCGCTATTTTCTATGTTTTCTGTATTTTTTATAGCGCTTTCCAAGTTGTACCTTCTTTTGAATCTTTAAGCTGAATTTTATTTTCTAAAAGAATATCTCGAATTTCATCCGATTTTGCCCAGTCTTTGTTGTCTCTTGCCTGTTTTCTGATTGAAATAATTTCTTTTAGCGCATCTTTTGGATTAATTTTTTCATCAATTCCGAATTTAGCGTATAGCGGCTTAATCTGCTCAAACAATTCTTCATCAGATATTTCTTTATTTACAATTTCAAAATTAAACCCAAGAACATTTGATAGCATAATCAAAGTATTTGCGCTAATTTGAGTCGTTTTAGCATTTTCGTTTTTCTTGATTTTATCAGCTAAAGAAAATAATATCGCAAGTGCCTTTGAAGTATTAAGGTCATTATCCATAGCTTCTTTGAACATCTGAATGGCTTCATCATCATATTCTTTTGTATCAACAAAGCCAATTGCAGCAGATAATAGCCTATTTACCCCTGTTTTTGCGGAATTTAGAGCAACATCATTAAATTCAACAGGCATTCTATAGTGATTTGTTAAAATAAAAAATCTGATAGCGTTGCCATCATAGGATTTTGTAACATCATCAATAGTTAAGAAGTTGTTTAGTGATTTAGACATTTTTTCTTTGTTGATTGTAACAAAGCCATTGTGCATCCAGTATTTTGAAAATACGCAATCATTTGCGCATTCTGATTGGGCGCGTTCGTTTTCATGGTGAGGAAATGCTAAATCGGCTCCGCCTGCGTGGATATCGATTGTTTCTCCTAAATGTTTTTTGCTCATAGCAGAGCATTCTATATGCCACCCCGGGCGCCCTAATCCCCAGGGAGAATTGAAGCCGTGGAGTTCGTCTTTTTTCCAAAGGGCAAAATCAAGAGGGTTTTCTTTTTTGTCGTTGGTTTCTACCCTTGCGCCTTTTAATAGTTCTTTTATAGGCTGGCTTGAAAGTTCGCCGTATTTTTTGTATTTTTCGACTCTAAAATAAACATCTCCATCAACAGCATAGGCAAAGCCTTTTTCAATTAATGTTTTAACCATTGCAATCATTTCGCCGATTGTTTTTGTAGCGCGAGGCTCTATATCAGGCTTTAAGACATTTAAAGCGTTCATTGAATTTATAAATGAGGCGTAAAATTCATCTGTCACTACCTTTGGTTCAACTTTTAAATTATCCGCTTTATTTAAGATTTTATCGTCAACATCGGTTACGTTTCTGCAATAGGTTACGTCATAGCCTAAAAATTTCAAATATCTATACAAAACATCCCATGTGATATAACATCTTGCATGGCCAAGGTGCGCTTTATCATAGACAGTCGGCCCGCAGACATACATTTTAACTTTGTTATCTTCTTTTGGTTTAAATTCTTCAATGGTGTTTGATAGAGTATTGTAGATTTTTAGCATTTTTGCCCCCGATTTAAGAATATTTAAGAGTTTTTTAAAAAGATTTTACTATAAATATTTTAAGTAGTAAAATAAGAAGGCAAGATAATATTTAATTTATAAAGGGGTTAATTGAGGTTAATATGATAGATTTTAAAAATACTGTCGTGGTTGGAGCGCAATTTGGAGACGAAGGCAAAGCAAAAATAACGGATTTACTTGCAACTTATGCTGATTTTATTATCCGCTTTCAAGGAGGCTCAAACGCTGGTCACACTGTAGTAAATGATGGTATTAAATATGCTTTTCATTTGATTCCGTCGGGAATTTTATATGAAAATAAAATCTGTATGATAGGAAGTGGCTGCGTTATAAAACCCGATGATCTTCAAAAAGAAATATCAGATATAATCGCGCAGGGAATTTCAAAAGAGCATTTTGAAAAATGCCTTAAAATATCTCCTTTAGCTCATATTACAATGAAATATCATACAGATATTGATGGAGCAAATGAAACAAACCTTGGCAAAAGCAAAATCGGAACTACCAAAAAAGGCATAGGTCCGACTTATACAGACAAATACGCCAGAAGAGGCATAAGAGTCGAAGACCTTTTTAATACAAAAACACTTTCAAAGAAACTTGATGATATTTTGCCGATTAAAAATAAAGAGCTTGAATTTGTTTATAATCTAAAGCCTTATTCTAAAGAGGAAATTTTAGCTGAATGCGAAAAATACAAAGAAATTCTTGCTCCTTATGTTGATTTCAATTGGCAGGAAAATTTATTAAACATAAGAAACAACAAAAAAATCCTTTTTGAAGGCGCGCAAGGGGTCATGCTTGATATAGATTATGGTACATACCCCTATGTGACAAGTTCAAACCCTATTGCAGGCGGAGCTTCAATAGGTGCATCAATGGGAGTTAAAGCAATAGATAGGGCAGTCGGTGTATTTAAAGCTTATATGACCAGAGTCGGCGAAGGCGCTTTTGTAACGGAATTGACTGATGAAACGGGAGAAGCCCTAAGAAACATCGGAGGCGAATTCGGTGTAACCACAGGAAGGCCAAGAAGATGCGGTTGGTTTGATGCAGTCAGCGCCAAGTATTCCTGCTTAGTTGGCGGAATTACAGAAATTGCAATCACAAAGCTTGATGTATTGGATAGCTTTGATGAAATTAAAGTTGCAACAGCATACAAAAACAAACTAACCGGTGAAATTATAAAACAATACCCGACAAATGTTTTAACCCATGAAGAATTTGAACCTGTCTATGAAACATTCAAAGGCTGGAAAACAGATACAACAAAGTGCAAAAATTATTCTGAATTGCCTCAAAATGCTAAAGATTATCTAAGGGCTCTTGAAAATATGCTTCAAACTAAAATTGCAATAGTAAGTGTGGGTCCTGACAGAAATCAGACAATTTTTGTTTAAAATTTTAAATTACTTTATTAATTGAATATATTGATAAATTTTGGGGATATTGTTTTCATTATTGTCCATAGAAAGGATAATATTTTCTTTCATTTTTGCAATACTTTCGGTTTCATCCGAAAAATATAGCTGCCAAGGTAGTACATTTAAAACCTGCGCAATTGCAACAAGATTTTCGCATTGGGGATAATTATGTCCGGATTCAATCCTTGATAAGCTTTTCATTTCAATATCAACAAGTTCGGCTAATTCCTGCTGGGATAATCCTCTCTTTTTTCTAAAAAACTTTATTTTCTCCCCGATATTCTTCTTAAGCTTTATTGCTTCAGCTTTGCTTAATTTCGATAACTGCTGCATAAACACCCTTTCTATTTATAAATTTTAAATTCAAATCAGATGTTTAATAACTATTTTTAAATAAGAATTTTAAATAAATTCTTATTTAAAGTTGTAATTTATAGAATTATAATGTAAAATTTTAATTAAAAATATTATTTGAAAGGGTAATTTTTTTATGAATAGCAAAAAATGTAAGATTTTGTTTGGATTTTCACTTATTGAACTTTTGATAAGCTTAATCATAATCTCTCTTTTAGTTGCGGCATTTACTCCAATCATAACGAAGAAATTGAAAGCATCAGATATTTCAATAGGTTCTTTTGGAAGCGGAA
>CANENE010000017.1 GCA_947428835.1 uncultured bacterium
CTGATAATCCTGCTTCCATGGCTAATTGGTATCCAATAAATTCTACAGCCTCAACAGGACTAATGCTTTGTGACAATTCGGCATCAGGTGCCGCTGCCTCTAATTGTGCTTACGCGGCTAGCTGCCCGGGTTCTTGTGATGGTAATTGCGGCTCGCACTTTGTGTGGACCAATAGTAATGGTGGTACTACTGCTCAAAGCAGGCGTTTGCGTGGCGGTAGCTGGGTTGTAGAAACAGACGCTAAGTCAAACGCATTTAGTACCAGATGTATATTGGATACTGTTGCAAAAGATTTTGGAAAAGAAGAAGAGAAAAAGCCTGATAACGAGATTTTAACTGATGATGATTGTCCCGATGGATGTAGTGTGTGCACAAAAGAAAAGTGTTATGTTTGTGAATCAGACTATACATTAGATTCAGGAAAATGTACAAAAGAATGCAATCCTGAAACTGTAACGTTAGCAGGTACAAATACAAAAGTAACAAGATTTAATATGGGAGATGACCCAAAGTGCTCAAGAGAGATAATAGAATCGGTGACAGGTGTTAAATTTGTACCTGTAGGTTCGCAATGCTCGGATGATTTGTGCTGTTGGTATGGTACAACAGCCGTTGGTAGCACATGCACAAATGTAGGTAATATATATTCAGGATGCAATAGAACAGTATGCAAATGGTATGCTGCAAAGAAAATATGTGAGTCAATTGGCAAGGGTTGGAAACTTCCTGATACATCAAATTCTATGGCAATTTGGTATCCTGCTAATTCTACATCATCAACAGGCTTGATGCTTTGCGACCTCTCGGCGTCTAGTGCCTCGGCCTCTCGGTGCACCTACACGGCTAGCTGCCCCGGCTCTTACGGTGGTAGCTGCCGCTCGCACCACGTGTGGGCTCGCAGTGAGAGCGGTGGCGCTGCCCAGTATAGGTACCTGAATGGCGGTGCTTGGTACGAGGATACCCGCGATAAGTCGTACGCCTTTGGCGTCCGCTGTATTAAAGAATAAATTAAAAAACAGGTTTCATGTTATTTTTTGTGTTAGATTATGAGGCTTTAATATATCAAAGCCTCTTTTTTTACCACCCGTCACCCTGAACTCGTTTCAGGGTCTGACCAGGTCTGTGTATTAAATCTGTTTTTACATTCCAAAACATCAGATGCGCAAACAAGTTCAGTATGACGTAATTAAAAAATAAAATAAAGTAAGCGGCTATACACCCGAGAACCGGACTATCACCGTCACAAACCCAATTAAATAAAAATTGCCAAAATGTAAACAAATGTAACAAAAAAAGTATATACTGAAATCATAATAAGTATATCGTTTTTATATATATGTAAGTGTTAATTAAAACGAAAAGGTAAAAAGATATGGCAGCTACATGGCTCACAATTCAAAGTTATAAACAAAAATCCGCTGATTTAGAATTTCAGGCAACTACATCATATGAAACAAAACTTTTAAAACAAAAAATTTCTGCAAATGAAAAAGCAGACGTTATCCTTGAATTCAATACCGATAAAGAAATTATCAGAAACAAAATGGAAGGTATTGAAGATAAAACAGGAAGCGAATACAAAGATTGTTTAGCTGAACTTCAAGAACTTCAAGATGCAAAAGATGATGCCCTAAAACTTATTGAAGATGAAGCAAAAAGATACGAAGAAGAAATCGACCAGGAAGTAAGCAGCCTTCAAACTCAAAAAGAAGCAGTTGATGCTGATGTAGAATCATTAGAACAAGCAAGACAAGAAGACATCGAAAGCTTCTATGATATGTTCCAATAATAAAGATTTAAATTAAAGCTTATACAAGCGCAAAGACAAATAAATTTAATTTTTAACACTTACACTTACAAACCTTTTCCATTAAAAGTTTTTGCGCTTTTCTTTTTTTAAAAAATATTTTCCAATACCTTTTCAAATTAACACTTACACAACTTACAACATTTGCACTTTTAAAATTAAATATTTAATCTTCGGTTTTAAGTTTTCTATTCATAAGCTTATCTAAGATTTCCTGGTTTGTGATATCAGTATAGACTGCTTCATAAATCGCATTAGATAAAGGCAGGTCGATATTTAGCTTTTTACCAAGTTCTACAAGAGCTTTAGAGGTCTTAACACCTTCTGCGACAGAACCAAGCTCACCTAAAATATCATCAATTTTTTTACCTTTAGCAATCATAGTGCCGACTGTGAAATTTCTTGAATAGGGGCTTGTCGCCGTTGCAATCAAATCGCCCATACCTGATAGCCCGTATAATGTTTGAGCTTTAGCGCCAAGAGCCGTGCTTACTCTAACCATCTCTGCCATACCGCGGGTTAGAAGCGAACCTTTCAAATTATCTCCAAGACCCATAGCATTTGCAAATCCTGAAGCTATAGCTATGACGTTTTTGAGGCTGCCGCCTAGTTCTACTCCGGCCATATCATCATTTGCATATAGTCTGAAAAGAGATGGAACAGTAAGATGTTTTTGAACTTTTTTAGCAACTTCTATGTCATTTGAAGCAATGGAAGCCAAAGTAGGCTTGCCTTCCAGGATTTCTCTTGCAAGTGTTGGGCCCGATAATACTGCAAAATTAATATCAGGAAGTTCTTCTAAAATAACTTCTGACATTCTTTTTAGGCTTGGAAGCTCAATTCCTTTTGATAAATTTACAAGGATTTGATTATCTTTAAGCCCGATTTGCTTAATTTGCTGACATACAGGGCGGATACCTCCTGTAGCTACTACAAGAAGAATAATTTCAGCATCTTTAAGAGCTATTTTAAGGTCATCTGTGATTTCAACTTTTTTATCAAGTTCGATTTTGAGCGGCTTTTCAATTCTTTTTTCATTTTTAAGCATTGGGGTAATATCTTGGCTTCTTCCCCAAACGCAGATTTCATCAAAGTTATTATTTAATAACTTTGCAATTGTAAGACCCCAACACCCCGGTCCAAGAACAGTAAGTTTCATCTATTCTCCTTTTTGAATTTCTAATTCTTCTTTTTGTTTTTCAAGATTATCTACAAATGGCGTATTTTTTTTCATTTGTATTTTTTGAATTTTAATTCCATCCACCTCTAAAATTGTGTAGGTAATGTTTTTATCTTCAACGATATCGCCTTTTTCAGGCTCTCTTCCAAGAAGCCCAAAGACATATCCTCCGATGGTTTGGAAGTCTTCATTTGGAATGTCTTGGTCAAAGCGCTCATTGATATCATCTATGCTTGCTTTAGATAGAACATTTATAATAAAATCATCAACTTTTTCTATTTCTGCATTTTCAACTTTATCAAATTCATCATAAATTTCACCTACAATTTCTTCGATAATATCTTCAATAGTAACAATACCTTCAATGCCGCCGTGTTCGTCCACAATAGCTGCTATTTGATTTTTTGAAGAAGTAAAATCAGATAATAAATCAGAAATAAATTTGTTTTCAGGAATAATCATAAGGTCGCGCGCAAGCGTTTTGATTGAAAAATCTGAAGTTATATTATTATTCTTAATAACTTTTAAAACATCTTTTGCATTGATTACACCAAGAATGTTATCAACATTATCTTCATAAACGGGAATTCTTGTGTGTCCGGAGCTTATTATTATATCAGCAAGTTCGTATATTGAAGCGGAAGCTTCTACAAAGACGATTTCTGTTCTTGGGACCATAATTTCTCTAACAACTGCATTTGCAAAAGAAAAGAAATTAGATAGCATTGTTGCCTCATGCCCGTCTATGGCACCTATGTTTTGTCCTTCTTTGATTAGTTTTTCAAATTTTTCTTCCCAGTTATCTTCGGCATCAAATGCTTCCAGTTCAATTGTAACGTGATTTACATTGCGAACGTATTTTTTAATTTTTCTTTCCAGCATCTGCGCGATATCATCGGCATCTTTCATTTGGGTTTCAGGGTCAACTTCAATTTTCATATTGATTACAAGCCCGCCTGTTCCAAGATCCATTGTCTTAAGCTCGGAAACATTGGTGATACCGTGGATTGTTCCTGCAACATTTCTTATAATTTCTTCTGTTCTTGGCTGTGCCGATTGAACGGTGAGGCTGTTTACATTGTTTTTAATTAAATAAATTGCAAGTAAAAACAGAATTAAACCGATAATGATAGAAGCGATAGCATCGGGAATATAGGCATATTGAGCAGGTATTAATTTTGCAATACATAGAGAAATTAAAGCAGTAACTACCCCTAAAAATGCGGCAGTATCTTCGTACCAAACAAATTTGGTTGTGGGAGACTGGATTTTTCTAATATGTTTTAAAGATATAAGAAATCTTTTAAAAGGATTTCTTTCAACAACCTGTGCTTCAACAATAACGGCATCTGTAGCACTGTTTACTGCCCAAGCTTCAAAGCACAGGCTTAAAACAAGAGCAACAGCAATATAATTAAAATTATCTAAAAGTTCTTTGGAACTGTGTGCGCCAATTAACTTATCAAACCCGTGGAAAATTGCAACAAATGTACCAATTAACATTAATAATGATGCAAACATTGCCCAAACATTAGCTTCCAAACCATATCCAAAGGGATGCTCGCTATCAGCGGGACGCGAACCTCTTTTTATCCCAACCAAAAGACAAATGCTATTAAAAGAATCAACACCGCTATGGATGGATTCAGCAAGCATTGCCGAACTTTTTGAAAAAAGAAAACAGACAAATTTAATTAGCGCAATACCAATGTTTGCAACAAACGCCCTTATTACTGCGTTTAGTTTTACTTTTCCTTCGTTATGTTCTATATTTTCCGTTTGTATGTTACTGTCTTCTGTCATATATAGTTAATAAGCTGCTTGTGTGTATAATAATAATATATGCAAAACGCTAATTTTGCAATTTCTTATTAAAAATATATAAATATTCCTGATGTTTATAATATAATGATATTTGTACTATGCTAAAACAAAGGAAGTAAAATTTTTGAAAGGCTCTAAACAGCTTACTTTACATATATTTATAGCATTAATCCTCGGTGTTTTGTGCGGTTGGATTGTGCCTGATTTTGCAATTAAGATGCAGCCATTGGGCGATATATTTTTAAGAATGGTTAAAATGATAATCGCGCCTTTAATTTTTGCAACTTTAACAGTCGGTATAGCAGGTCACGGAGACGTTAAAAACCTTGGCAAAATCGGGCTTAAAACAATAGTTTATTTTGAAATTGCAACAACAATAGCACTTATTTTAGGGCTTGTTATGGCAAATGTATTAAAACCGGGAGTCGGTTTTAACATTGATTTAAATTCGGTTTCAATGAATGCAGTTCAAGGAATGCAGACTGTTCAGGCGCATTCATTTGTTGATATGCTTATTGAATCGGTTCCGGTAAGCATCGTTGAATCCATGGCAAAAGGGGATTTGCTGCAAATTGTTGTATTTGCAATATTTTTTGCTCTTGCTATTTGTTCAATTGGCCCAAAAGCGCGCCCTGTGCTGGATTTTTTGCACAGTACCTGCGATATTATGTTTAAATTTACGGAATATGTTATGAAATTTGCACCAATCGGTGTTTTTGGGGCAATTTCTTCTGCAATAGGACATAACGGAATTGAAATTCTTCTAAGCTACGCAAAATTAATCGGTATAACTTATCTTTCGCTTTGTGTGTTTATAGTTGCAGTTTTAGCTGTCGCTTGTAAAATTATCAATGTTCCTTTTATGGGATTATTAAAAATTATAAAAGATCCGGCACTTCTTGCTTTTACAACTGCATCATCAGAAGCAGCACTTCCTAAAGCGATGGATAAAATGGAAAAATTTGGTGTCCCAAAAAGTATCGTAAGCTTTGTAATGCCAATGGGATATACTTTTAACCTTGATGGGTCTACTTTATATCTGACGCTTGCCACCTTATTTTGCGCACAAATAGCAGGAATTGACCTGCCGATTGATAAGCAATTGATGATAATGTTTACTTTAATGCTCACTTCAAAAGGAATAGCAGGGGTGCCGAGAGTTTCTCTTGTTATTTTAACAGGGACTTTAACAAGCTTTAATCTGCCTTTGGTTGGCGTTGCAATTTTATTGGGAATTGATCAAATCCTCGATATGGGAAGAACAACAGTCAATCTAATTGGAAATTGTGTTGCAACAGCCGTTGTTGCAAGATGGGAAAATGAATTTGACCACAAAAAGATGGAAGAATTTCTTTTGAAGGAAAAATAAAAATAAAATTTTTTATTTACGCTTTTTATATCTATTGCAGCGAGGATATTAAAAGAAAGTAAATTTATGCGCGTAGCTTCTATATTGAATATAAATTTCAAACAAAAATTAAATAATAAATCTGGTAATACAAATACTTCAAATTCAATATTCACCCCCCCCTTTTTTTTGCCGCTATATGATTATGATAGCAATATTTTTAAAAACTTATATTTCCTTGGAGGCCGAAGCTTAATCTTGCCCAAACCATTGATAAATTTAAAAGAAGTGGTGTTCAATGCCCCGATGGAGTATATGAACTTGCCCTAAGTGAAATTGTAAAAGGGAACCCTGATGACAAAACACTAATTGATATTCATCTTGAAAGATACAAAGACCTCGAAGGCTGCTATAGCTTAGATGAAGCAAAAAAGTTATATCCGGAATTCAATGGGGTTTTATCTGATGATGAAGTTGATTATAGAAAATTTTCTTTTATAGACAGAGCCAAAAAAGGTGAGCTTGAATTTTTTAATAGTGACGAAGATTTGTCTTTACAGATACTAAAATTTTACTGGGACAAGGGTTTGTCATTGAATGGTTTAAAAGATAAGACCGATAATGTTCAGATTTATAGCGTGGTGAAAAAACTCCATATTCCTGTGGTTTCGTCTGAATACGGGCATATATTGAAATTATCCGACAGTCAATATAATGAAAGATTAATGCAGGAAGTTGCAAAAAAAGAAGAGAAACTTTGGATAGAAAAGAGCAAAAAGAAAAAGGGCTCCCTGTTTATATTCCAAAAGGCCCGATGTCTCAAGAACACAAAGACCATATTTCAGAAGGGCTTTTAAAATATTATGCACAAAAGAGGTTTCTTGAAGGCTCAGCGGATTTTAGCGAAGCCGAAAAAAGATATTTTAGCCAAAATCCCGAGCAAAAACAAAGAATGTCAAAAGCAATGCTCTATGCCTGGAAGACTCCTCAAGGAAGAGGCATACAAAAGAATATGATAAAATTCTTTAAGAAAAACCATGTCCAAATGGTTGAAATTGCGCAAGATATCTTTGAAGAACAAACAGTCGAACAAAAAACGATTTTAAAACTATTTTGGGCTAAAAATGCTTGGGCTGCAAAAGAAATGTCAACTGCAGTTAATGCAGGATGGAAGAAATTAAAAGATGAAGAAAATCAAACTGAAATTGAAGATAATACTAAAAAAGTTGATGCAATAGAAACTAATTATATGTCTCAAAGTGCAAAAACAACTCTAAGATTTGCTCCAAAACCGATATTTGATAAAATAACAAAAGAGCTTCGAGCTTCTGGCAGGCAGAATAATTATACATCCGGGTTTTGGATTATTCTAAAGGCTTGGATCAAGATATTAAAGAACGCAATAAAGAAAATTTTTATGAATACTGCAGCAAGAAAAATGCCACTTTTAAAATAATTTTATTTACGGTTGCCGCACATATGTTAGACAAATTTGAAAAAAATGAAATTTACGATCCAAGGATTTCCAAAGATAAAAAATTTGTTAAAGATGTCTATACATTTTTGTATTTGTTGATGGAAGATTGTCTTAAAAGCCCTGTACCTGACGATTGCAAAATGCTTAGCGGTTTTAGATGTCTCGGGAGACTTGCTTATTGTAATAATCATCCTGAAATGCTTGAATATATTGAAAATAGAATAGATAAAGCTTATGAATTGTATCTGAAAAAAGATACTCCCGAAGGCAGCCTTGAATTTGACAGGTTCAAAGGAAGATGTTTAAAGAGGGTATAGGTTGTTTTATTATATTGTCATTGCGAGGGCTTCTTTGAAGCCCTCGGCACTCCGAAAAGATGCAGGCACTATAGTGCAGTAATGTCATGCTGAACTCGTTTCAGCATCTGATGTGTTGGTATGAAGCAACAGATTTATGCAATATCTTAAACCTGGTAAGACCCTGAAATAAATTCAGGGTGACGTACGGAAGCATTGTTGCGCAGAATGCGTCATTGCGAGAGGTAATTTATTGCCTCGTAGCAATCCACAAAAAAAGCACCCTTGAAAAACCAAAGGTGCGTAATCTAACACAAAAAATAACATGAAACCTGTTTCTATAATCTATTCTTTTACACAGCGAACACTGAAGGCGTATGACTTGTCGAACGCCTTCATGCCCCAAGTACCACCACCCAGGTCTCTGCGCTGAGCGCTGCCGCCACTTTCACTTCTAGCCCACACACCACCAGGGCTGCAGTAACCATTGTAAGAACCCGGACAGCTAGCCGCGCCGGCGCATCCGGAGGCAGAAGTACCGGATACAATATAATCGCAAAGCATTAAACCTGTGCTTGCAGTAGAATTATTGGGGTACCAACTTGCCATAGAATTAGATGTATCAGGAAGTTTCCACCCATCACCTATGGATTCGCATATCTTTTTTGCAGCCCACCATTTGCACACTGTTCTATTGCATCCTGAATATATGCCGCCTACATTTGTACAAGTGTTTCCAACAGCAGTTACCCCATACCAGCAGCAAAGTTCTCCTTCGCATTTTGTGCCAACAGGTACAAAAGTCACTCCCGATATTCCTTCTGCTACGCTTCTTGGGTAGCTTGGGTCATCTCCCATATTAAATCTTGTTACTTTGGTATTAGTTCCAGCAAGTGTAACCGTTTGAGGATTACAAGAAAGAATACAGCTGTTTGAACTTAAAGTATAATTATCTATACATTTTGAACAAGTATTTGCATCAGAATAAGATATGCAATTTGTAATATTCTTAGCACAGAAACCATTGTATCGAGTGTAGCCCAAGTCACAGCTTGAACATGAACCATCAGAATAAGAAGTACAGTTTGCTATTGGAGTATGACATAAACCATTAAGAAGAATGTAGCCGTCTTTGCATTTTAAACAGGTGCTTTCATTTTTATAGCTTATACAATTTGCAATTTCAGATATACATTCGGTTCCATATTTAACATATCCTGTTTTACACATTAAACAGTTGTTTTGTGTACATAGAGCACAATTGCTTGTGCATTTGTCTCCCGTAAAAAATTCATCAGCAGCATAAGAACTTCCGACTGTAACATCTGAGGCTTTGAGTTTTTTGGTGATAATTGGTGCGAAAGCTCCTATTAAAAGCGAGATGATAATAAGCGATATTAATAGTTCAATAAGGCTAAACGCCTTTGTACTTAATAATAATTTTTTCATGCTAGTTATTCTAATACCTAAATTAAAACATGTCAATATATACTAAAAAATTACTTTGTTCATTACCTAAATATTCATATTAAAGGTTTTATTTTATTATTACAAATGTAGGTTTAAACTATGTTAGCGCTTTAAGGAACAATAAATGACAAAAATTGCAAAAAATGAGCCTTTCTATCAAATATCGCAGGTTTCAAAGTTAATCGGGATATCTAGCGACAGGCTCAGAACCTATGAAGAAGAAGGGCTTATAAAACCATATAGAGCAAAAGACACTAAAAGCGGCAAAAGACTATTTTCTATGGAAGAAATAGAATGGCTTGAAATAATAAGAGAACTTATAAAATTAGGTGTTACAATACCTTTAATTAGAATAATTTTGGCAAGTGATATAAGATTTGCAAAGAAATTTACAAAAGAAAAAGATGAACAAATCTCAAATCTATTAAACAAACTATATCTGCATCCTATTGGCGCGCAAATTCGAAAATTAAACAATTAATCAGGCAACATTTATTTTTTACAGGGTTTGTATTTACAACAAACATTTATTGTTTTTTGTTAAAAAAAATGATATTATCATTCTAATTTAATAAGGTAATAAAGAAATAAATTTTATCAAACGAGGGAGATAAAATGGTCGATAACAGAGGAATAACCCCTGTTACATCCGGATTTAATTTTAAATCAGGCGATATTTCAGGAACTGCCGCAAAGACTTCTGATGAAAAAATGGGGCAGGGAGGGGAATATTTTCTGCAGGAACAATATGAAGAACAAGAGCAGGAAAATAAAAATTTCCAGGATAGATCTGCTCAATTAAGGGCATCATTGGATAGTCTGGCACTTGCAAATGCAGGCTCCATCAGGCTTATGAAAACTCTAAAAGAAAAAGAAGAAAAAGATAAAAAAATCAAAGAAGAAAAAGAAGAAAAAAATAAAAAGAAAAACAGCCCTCACGAATATCTTTATGATGAATAAAATTATCAGATTAATAATTTTAAAATTTTTTCAAGTGATAGAATAAAGATATGGAAAAGATAAATAACGAAATAGACTGGCAAAAAGAAGATTTAAAATATATTTGGCATCCCTGTTCACAGATGAAAGACTATGAAAGTCTTCCTCCAATTGTAATTGAGCGCGCCAAAGGAATAAATCTTTATGATACGGATGGAAAATGCTATAAAGATGTTGTATCAAGCTGGTGGTGCAATTTATTAGGACATTGCAATGAAAAAATTTCCGCCCGTCTAAAAGAGCAGGCTGATAAATTAGAACATGTTATTTTTGCAAATTTTTCCCATAAGACAATAATAGAATTATGCATTAGATTATCAAAGCTTATGCCAAAGGGATTAGTTAAATTTAATTTTGCAGATAACGGTTCTTCTTCTATTGAAATGGCAATGAAAATGAGCTTTCAATATTTTCAGCAGGTGGGAAAACCAAACAAAACAAGATTTATGGCATTAACTGATGCTTACCACGGAGAAACCATAGGAGCATTGTCTGTTGGGGCTTGCGACCTTTATTCAAAAATATATAAGCCTATTTTAATGGATGTTATAAGAATTCAAGCGCCCGATTGCTATCGTTGCCCTTTTAATAAAAACAGGGACAATTGCGATTGTGAATGTTTTATTGATGCTCAAAAACAATTTGAAAAATACGGCAACCAAACGGCTGCAATTTTGGTTGAACCATTGCTTCAAGGTTCTGCGGGGATGAAGATTTATCCTGCTTTGTATCTAAAAAAACTTCGAAAGCTATGTGATGAATATAATGTTCATATAATAGCAGATGAAATTGCAACAGGATACTATAGAACAGGGGAAATGTTTGCTTTCAATCATGCAGGTGTAAGTCCTGATTTGATGTGTCTTTCAAAAGGACTTACAGGCGGCTATATGCCAATGTCTGTGGTTGTGACAACAGATGAAATATATAATGCTTTTTATGATGATTATTTAAAATACAAGGCTTTTATGCACTCTCACACATACGCAGGAAACCCCTTAGGGGCTTCTTGTGCGCTTGGAGTATTGGATATACTTGAAGAAGGCTCAATTCAAAAACATCTAAAAGAAGTGACACTTTATTTTAATAATTTAATTAAAGAAAACTTTTTGAATTTAAGTTTTGATGGCAAACTATCTGCCGCAGGCGCGGGAGAAGTTCGAAGTATCGGGCTAATTAACGCTATTGAACTTGTTTATAATAAAAACACAAAACAAAGTTTTGACTATAAAACAAGACTCGGCTATCAAATATACAAAAAAGCTCTTAAAAAAGGTGTTTTATTGCGTCCTTTAGGCGATGTTATTTATTTCAATCCGCCATTAATTATTGAAAAGCAAGATATGGATTTTGTTGTTAAAGTTGCAAGAGATTGCACAATTGAAGCAATGAAAGAACTTAATTAAAGAAAGTCTAAAAACACCTTTTCAATTATCCTCTTTTATTATAAAATACTTAAATGGATAAAATTTTTAACTTGAGTTTTAAGAAGAATGATATTGAAAAGCTTCTTTTAAATTTGGATCAAAATCCTTATAGCCAAAAGAACAAAGATTTCAGATACACACTTTCTTTAATATATGAACTTATCGAAGAAGAATTTGCCGATACTTTTGACAATAAAAACCAAATCTTAAGACAGACTGAAATATATCTTGATTGTGATGAAAAAAACGCAGATGTCTTTATAACGCCTCCTTATGGTTTTGATTATTATTTAAAATCAAAAGGCTCCCTATACAGGCTTCGTCCTCAATATAGAGGTGAAGACTATGGCTACAAGATAAATCTTGATATGTTTTTTGAATATTTTACAGGAGTAGATGAAAACCTTGATTTATCCGATTGCACAGATAGCTACAAATTTTATTTTAATTTATGCCAATTTGTTAAAAAAACGGTTGAAAAAATGCATTTTGTTCCTGCCGTTAATTTCAAAAAAGAAAGTTTCAGTGTTTATTGGGAACCGTATTTTAAAAACAAAGATTTCGTAAAAGCTTATGTGGAAATTGTTGAAAACAGTTTCTTAAACCCCGAAGTTACCAAAAAACTAATCGAAAGATATTTAAATTATCTGATTTTTACGTTTTTACACGTTAAACACTATCGCTTCAAAGACCTTAAAGCTGCCGATTATCTTGTTAAAAATGCTTCTCAAAAAAGGATGTTTAAAGGTAATGATTTAGCATCAGATATTCAAGCTTGGTTTGATGAAATGAGTCTTGGAAGCTATGATATTATTCCTATATTTAATATAGAACAATTAAGCGATGAAAAGTTTTTGCTTCGAATTTTGGCTAAAGATAAAAACAAAAACGAAGTAAAAAATCTTGAAGATTTAAACGATGAAGAAAAGATTTTAATTGAAAAACAGATAAATTGGGCAACAAAATACATAGAAGATTTGGATGATGTCACTATGGAGCTTGATTTATCGGGCGTTTATAAGATTATTACAAGAATAACTTATTATCTGTCTCAAGCAGGCATGGAAGTTAACCTTCCCGAAGGTCTCAATAATGTTATTATTCCACGAGCTTCAATTAATGCTAAAATCAAAGAAAAAAGACTCCAAGACCTTGAGGATTTACTTAATCACCCGACAGGCTCCACCATTTCGCTTGATGAAATAATGAGCTTCAATGTTGAAATCGCTCTTGGTGATAATGAAAAAATGTCTGCAGAAGAATTTAAAGAACTTGCCAAAAATTCTCAAGGGCTCATTAAATACAAAGATAAATACATCTTAATTGATAAAGAAGAAACGGATAAATTGCTTCAAAAACTTGAAAAGACTCCAAATCTAAATGTCAACAAAATGCAATTGCTGCACAATGCATTATCCGGCAAAATTGATGATTATGATTTTGACTACGATGAAGCATTTGCGCGTGTTATATCTGATTTTACAAAAGTTGAAGATATATCGCTTCCAAAAGATCTTAAAGGAACTTTAAGAGCGTATCAGGAAATTGGTTTCAGATGGCTTTATACAAATATTTCAAAAGGTTTTGGCTGCTGTATAGCAGATGATATGGGTCTTGGTAAGACAATTCAGGTTATAAGCCTTATTTTAAAATTAAAAGAAGAAAATAAACTTAAAAAACCTGTTCTTGTTGTATGTCCTACAACTCTTATGGGTAATTGGAAAAGGGAGTTAAATACATTTTCTCCGACGTTGGATGTTTTAACCTATCACGGAGTGAACCGTGAATTTGACACCAAATGCGATGTGCTTCTTACAACCTACGCTATACTTAGAATTGACCTTGAAAAATTCCAAAAAAATAACTGGGATTTGATTATAATTGATGAAGCTCAAAATATCAAAAACCCATCAACAAGCCAAACGCAGGCAATCAAGGCAATTAAAGCGTCCATGAAAGTTGCAATGACAGGCACTCCTGTTGAAAATAGACTTTCCGAGCTATGGTCTATATTTGATTTTATAAATAAAGGGTATTTAGGTTCTCTTGTTGATTTTGGCAAAAATTACTCAATTCCTATTGAAAAATTCAAAGAATTTACAAGAGCCTCCAAGCTTAAAAAAGCAATCAGCCCGTTTATGCTAAGAAGACTTAAAACAGATAAAACTATTATTTCGGATTTACCTGAAAAAGTTGTTCTTGATGATTTCTGCTACCTTACAAAACCGCAGGTTGCTCTGTATGAAAGAATTCTAAAAGAATCAATGGAAAATATTTCAAAATCAGAATCAAGGATGAACAGACGCGGTGCCATCTTTAAGCTTATTACAAACCTGAAACAAGTATGCAATCACCCCTATCATTACCTAAAACACGGCGATATGAGTGCAAATGCATCGGGTAAAACTCAAAAACTGATTGATATAGTGGGAAATATACTGGATAACGATGAAAAGGTTTTAATTTTTACCCAATACAAAGAAATGGGTTCAATTCTTGAAAACATCATTGCAGAAGAATTTTCTCTAAATCCTTTATTTTTCCACGGAAGCTTGAATGTTAAACAAAGAGAAGAAACAATCAAGAGTTTTCAAGAGGATTTAAATAAAAAAATTATGATATTGTCTCTTAAAGCAGGAGGCTTGGGGCTTAACCTTACAAGCGCTTCAAACGTTATCCATTACGATTTATGGTGGAATCCTGCCGTAGAAGATCAAGCAACAGATAGAACCTATCGTATCGGACAGGATAAAAATGTTATGATACATAGATTTATCACTCTTTCAACTTTTGAAGAAAAGATAGATAAAATCATTAAAGATAAAAGAGAGCTTGCAAATGCTGCCGTATTTGAAGGTGAAAGAACAATTACGGAATTAACGGATGATGAAATCTATGAAATTTTCTCGCTTGCTTAAAGCTCAAAAGATTTTATAAATTCTAAAGCCGTGTCAAGGAAGCTTTCATCAGAATATTTTTTCGCTTCAAGAATACCTGCAAGTAAATTTTCTTTCATTTTATCAAATTCCGCCTTTTCTTCAGGTGACATTTTTGCTGCCATATCTTTTTGGCTTTCATATATAATTGTTGCAGGCGCTTTTTCTTTTAATTGACCACATATAAAAAGACCTTTATCTTTGTGAATTCCAACACAAGAACCTTGGTGTTTGGATGTTTGGAATTTGTTAGGGAAAATATACAGTTGTTGGTCCGGTTCATAATTGTAACTAAATCCATTGTCGTGACGACTATATAATTTGATTGTTGAGGGGTTTCTTGAAAATTCTGCTTTTTGATTATCTACAATATCTTCTATGCTGCTTAGAATTTTGATGCCTTCTACTATCGTCCGCCCGGAACCGTTATTAGTGATTACTTCATATTCGTCAGAATTTGTGTTAAAACTAAGTCTGTTTCTATCCTTTTCAAATATTGTGACATCATTTCCATTGTTATAGAATCGAATTTCGGCAATTTGTTTTTCCTTTTCAAACGATTTTCTTTCGGTTATGCTTAACTTTGTTTGTTTGCCATTATTAAATATATATTCAATTCCGGTTATTGTGCCATCTTGATTTGTTTTATCAACCGTCATATAACCTGTATACATCTTACCATCTTTGTGTTTTGCAATGCCGTCTTCAACAATTACATCATGGTATATGTGCAAATTTCCATCAAAAAATTCAATTTTATCGGGTACTTTAATATGAACTGCATCCGATATATTATCTGAGCAGGATGCAACTTCTTTGGCTTTTTGGGCTGAATTATCAATTTTGGCTGCCTGCTCAACAATATCAGCTTTAGGCTGCGGCTGCAAAGCTTCAATATCTTTAAATTTAATATCTTCAACAGGTGTTTTTAAGAAATAATTCGGGTCATTTTGGGGAATTTCGGCAGAGACTGTTTTTGTAACATATCCGCTGTCTTTGTATTCTGTAATTTCATATTTTAAAAGATTTTCGTCTTTTAGAATAATTTTTTTGTCATCTAAATATGCATATTCCAAAATTCCATTGTTGTTATATCCGATTTCTTGACCATTTCTGTTTTCAAGATAACAAAAATTGTTACCGTCTTTTATTTGGATTTTATCGATATTGCGTTTTGATTTTCCGTTTTCATCAAAATATTGAATGGAGACTATTTCGCCTGATGAATTTTTTACAATTTGCCCTTCTTTTCTTGAAAGTGTTTGTCCTGTAGGGCTTAGTTCTTCGGGTATGTTTTCAAATTTTTTGCACACAACATCATCTACCGCAGATTCATTGATATAACCGTTTTCAAACCTGATTGTAACATCGTGTCCATTTTTGCTTGTAGTATCCATAATGCCCGTGAATCCGCTTCCATCTTCAAGTTTGGCAAAGCCTTTTTCAACAGTTACGCCTTCAATCGCTTCCCCTTCTTTATTTGTAAACATAGTAATTTTATTTGCTTCGGGAGCATTTATATTTTCAGTTTTTGAAGGTGGCTGAATTTGGGTTTTAGATGAGGATTTAAATAAATTGCTTGCAAATTCCTGTAGTTTGTCACCAAGTTTTCCTGATTTTGCAAGAGCATAAAATCCGCCAAGCGCTGCAATAATTCCTGCAGCAGAAGCGGCTATGATAATTTTTTTATTCTTTTTAACGAATTCATCTTTTGCTTCAGGTGTTTTTGAAGCTGTGTTTGTTTGACTGTTATTATTTGAAATTGCGGGCTTTGAAACTACAAACTGATTAAAAACAGTTGGTTTTGATAAATCCGAAAAATTCTCCATAAAGAAATTCCTTTTAATGCTTATGTAAATATAAAAACATTAAAAGATTAATATTTGCTTAAATTATTTCGTATTGTTTCCCTTTTTTAACAATTATTTCAACTGCTTTATCTAGTTCTTTATATGTTAAATCTTTCATAACGCAAAGTCTCAGGCGGCACTGTTTTCTTCTTACTGCAGGATAAGTTACTATATTTACATAAACACCTTCCTGTCTTAGTTCCTGATAGAGCCTGAAAAGCTTATTTTCATCATAAATCATCACAGGTATAATTGCGCTTTGTGAATTTCCTATTTGAAAGCCTGCCGATGTCAGTTTATTTTTAAGATAGTCTGTTTTTTTAAGAAGTTCTTTTCTTCCGGCTCTGTCTTTTTCAAAAAGATTAAACACTTCGACAAGTCCTCCTGCAATAGGGGCAGGAAGTGCTGTTGAAAAGAAATAGGTTCTTGCATAAAGTCTTAGGTACTGAACAACTTGTCTGCTGGAGGCGCAATATCCTCCAAGACCGCCGGGACCTTTAGAGAGCATTCCGACGTTAAGGTCAATTTTATCTTGAACGCCATAATACTCGCTGCTTCCTCTGCCTGTTTTGCCTACAATTCCAATACCGTGGGCATCATCTACCATAACTTTGCAATTATATTTTTGAGCAAGTTCAACTATTTTATCAAGCCTTGCAATGTCGCCGTCCATTGAAAAAACGCCATCTGTAATAATTAATCTGCCTTTGATGTTATCAGGAATTCTATCAAGTATTTTTTCCAGTTGCGCCATATTTTGATGAGGATATACTTTGATTTTAGCTCTTGATAGCTCGCACCCGTCAAAAATTGATGCGTGGTTGGCGCTATCGTTGATTATAATATCTTCGTTATTGCAAAGTGCTGTGATAACTCCAATGTTTGCGCCATAGCCTGATGGGAAAACAATGGCATCTTCTGTACCATAGAATTTTGCAATTTTTTGCTCAAGTTCTTTATGAATATCGCAAATGCCTGCATAATTTGAAACAGCGCCCATTCCAATTCCAAATTTTTCAAGAGCTTTTTTTGAAGCTTTGACGACTCTTTTATTGTTTGCAATATTGAGATAAGAATTGCTTCCAAGCATAATGACGTCATGGATTTTGCCATCCTTTTCTTTGATTTTTATGCTGCCATTTAATTTATTTAAGCTTACCATTCCAAGAGCTTCAGAACCTGTAAGAACCCCGCTTTTTAAGATGTTATCAAGTCTTTCGACTTTGCCAAAAAGGTCTTGTTCATCTTCTTGTGTGTGGATATAACTTTCAAACTTGGTATTAATAGTGTCTTTTGTAAGCAATTTTAGTCTCCGAAATAATTTATTGTAACAAACAATCTTTAAAAATTATTTAAAAAAAATCACCGTATGCCAATTAGACAATAAGCTAGTCTTGTGTTAGCATAAAGGATATGGAAAGAATTTATAAAATATTTTTTAAAATTTATTCAAAATTAGACCCGATTGTGTTAGAAATTATTATCCCCATAATTGATTTATTTAGGAAATTTAAAAATAAACCACCTATTCCAAAGAAAGAAAAGCTCGCTAAAATTGATTATCCATTTTTAGGTTCTAAAGTCATAATGCTTCATGGCGTGAGTGTCGGAGAAGTTATGTCATTAGAAAATTTGATCAAAAAAATAAAAGAAAATTTTGCCGATTATAAGCTTGTAATTACAACAGGAACTGTAACAGGGCAAGAGCTTGCTCATAAAAAATATGATAGTATCGCTGATTTTATTACATATTTTCCGCTTGATGCTTATAAAGCTGTTGAAAAATTCTTAGATAAAATTAACCCAAGTGTAATTTTGATAGCTGAAACCGAGCTTTGGCCAAATTTTGTATATTGTGCAAAACAAAAAAATATCCCGACATACATTATAAATGGAAGAATTTCAGACAAATCTTATCCAAGCTATCTTAAAATCAAAGGGTTTTTGAAAATTGTTTTAAATTGCTTTAGTGGTATATTTTGCCAAAGTGATATTGATAGAGAAAGATTTATTTCTCTTGGAGCGGATAAAAATATAGTTGAGGTTATGAAAAACCTAAAATTTGAAATAGAAAAGAAACAAGCAGACATATCATTTGGGGATATTTCAAAATATAAAATAATGATTGCAGGCTCAACTCATAGAGGTGAAGAAGAAATTGCCTTAGAAACATATAACAAGTTAAAAAAAGAAATTGAAAATTTAAAATTAATTATTGCCCCAAGACACCTTACAAGATTAGATGAAGTTGTTGAAATTTTAAAAGGTTCAAATTTCGGGTACAGAAGCAAAAACGATGTTTTTGAAGATAAGGACATAATCATCCTTGATACACTTGGAGAGCTTGCAAAAGTATATTCATTTGTTGATATTGCTTATATTGCAGGAAGCTTTGACAAATCAAAAACAGGAGGGCACAATCCTCTTGAAGCTGCAATTTATTCAAAACCCACTGTTTCAGGTCCTTGTATCAAAAACTTTAGAGATATTTATGCAATTTTAACCAGAGCGGGCGCTTCCTTTGTAGTTAAAAATAAGCAGGAATTTCTTGAAATATCAAAAAAACTCTTATCGGATGAAAATTTCTATGATGAAACCTGCTCAAACTGTTTGGCTTGTTTGAATAACCAAAAAGGCGCGCTTGATTTTGTAATCAATAGACTTAATGAATGTTTAAAGCCTTAGTTTACATATATTGTTCGGCTCTGGCCAATACCTTATCCGCTTTTGCCATTGCTTCATTGATTTGCTGCGTTTGAGTGTCCGTATAATTGCTATCTTTTGCGACAAAATCGCTTGATGGAATATATGTTACATTATCTATGTTTTTTGTTTCGTTTTTAACTTCTTCTGTTTTATTTTCTATAGTTGCCGCATTTTCATTTTGTGTTTTTTGTAAATCAATAGCATTTGTATTTGTGCCTGCATTATTATTTAACAAAGGTGCAGCTGCGGCTGGGTTTTGATTTAAATTTGGATTTAAATTGCGGTTTGTGCCTCTATTTAAAATTGCAGAATTAGCGGGACTCAAGCCGTTTTTTGAAATATTTGTTGCAATAGGATTTTCATCAATTGGTTTGCCATCTAAATAATCAATTAAAAGCTTTGGATTTTTTTGCATTTGAGCAAGTAACTGCGGTTTATTTTGCAGTGCTTCAATAGCTTGAGGATTGCTGTTTATTTTTTCAATAAATTCGCCTTGAGTTATACCAAGCTCCGGTATAATTGTATTTTTCTGTGTTTCTATTTGAGCTTGTCTTTCGGCTTCTGCCGGATCATACGGTTTTCCAAATATTTTATGGGTAAGCTTTTGGATTGGTTTTCTAAACATATTGCTGAATGTAACCATAATCAGGACAAATCTCATAACGCCGCCGACTTTTCCTCCAATCCAGCCCAATTTGCCTTTTGGAGATGTTATTGTGCTATCTGCTGCGATTTTATCAAGACCCATATTAAAGAATTTACCAACCGGTTTTAATATTTTTGTAAAGATGCTTTCTCCTTTAAGATTAGCTAAAGTTGCAAGGCCGTATGTTGCTTTAAATGCCAAAGGAGTCGCCAATACAAATCCGCCCATTGTTGTGATAAAGTCATCTGCTACAGTTGAGACTTTTTGTTCTTTTGGTGCATCTTGGACGTTATTGAATAAATTCAGCATTTGATAACATAAGAAGAAACCCATTCCTGATTTATCATTATAGAAGTTTGAAACAGATTCAGCCGGTGCTCCGATTAAATTTTGAATGAATTTAGCAGGAAGAGTTTGTGCCATATTTCCTTTTACGACATTGTATTTAATCATAGAATCGCCAAAATTACCAAGACAAATTGGTTTATATTTATTTGGAGCGATTTTCTTACCTATGCTATTTACTATATTTGTAGGCCACCAATCGGAAATAAGCCTCATCGGGCTAAATCCGCTATCTTTCATTACAATATCGTTGAATTCTGTGAAATCAAAATCAACGCCATTAATCTTGCCTTTGCCTTTTTTCATGGTTTCTAAGACATTGTACAATCCTTTTTTATCGCCTTTGGCGATACCAAAGTTTTCTGCAATGCCATCAGTTAGCATACTGCACAATTCAATATTTGTTCTTTTGCCCTTAGCTAAAGGTTTGCCGCCTTCTGCAAAACCAAGAATTTCTTTGGCAAGATCTGTAGAATTTTTGCTGCCTACAAGATTTTCAAGAACTTTAGCAACATCATCAATAGATTTATCTTGAAGAGTACTTTTGCACGATGAAACTTCTGCCAAAATATTTTTACATATTTCAGTTGCCTTTGCTTCGTCGAAACTGCCTTTTTGAATTTCTTTTATAAGCTTATTTGTCTTTCCTTTTAGTGCAAGAGTACTGATTTCTTCAATAGCTTCATCGCTAAAACCGCTCAAATTACCTATAGTTTTTAAGGTTTTTGCAGTTTCCTGCTGAACTTTTTTATTATCTACAAGCAGCCCTTTCTTTTTGAATACTTTATCTAAAATATCTAAAGGAGTCATAGCGTGAATACCAAGAAGACCGTTACCGTAGCCTCTTGCCGCGTCGCATTTTTGTTTTGCGTGTCTGTTTTTAAAAGTATCAACTATATCGTTATATGTTTTTGAATGATCCGATAAAAATCCTGCAAGACCTTTTTTGGCATTTTTCATTGTATCGCCGATTTGTGTATACCATTTACTATTAAGAAGAACATCATCTACTTTTAGACCCAATTTAGTCATAAAATTGGTTGATTTATTACCTAAAACAGCAAAACCAATAGTAGTTGCCAAAACCAAACCAAGCGAAGTAAAGAATTTTTTAATATTATTTTTAGGAACGGCATTTTTTGCAGCTTTAACAAGTCCTACGTTTTGAATATCTTCTTTAACATTTTCTTGGGTTTTTTGGCTGAATTGTGCTGTATCTTGTTTTAATTTTTCTTTGTCTATTGCGCCAAAATTTTCCTGTGACCCCATTCTATGCTGCAGTTCAGGACTTTGAATATATGTATTATTTGAATTAAAATTAACTCCCATAACATAATAAAGTATTTTTGGTTAAAAAAATTGCCAAAAATCATGTTATAGGCTGTTTATTAAACTTAAAATTTCATCAAAACTATAGTAATCTTTTTGGATATGAACTTTCATTTTTTTGTTTGTTTTTCTTATATCATCAACACTTTTACCGTCTAAAAAGATTTCTTCATAGTTTTCGCCTGTTTTTTTGAGCATAACGGATGGAATGAGAAGATGTTCTATTTCTTGGTTTTTAATGGTTTCGATGATATCAGATGCTGTAATTAAGCCTGCGACATTAATTTCGCTTCCAAAAAATTTGTTTTCAACCTCAATTACTTCAAAAGTTAGGTTTTTGACTTTGTTTTCAATTTCGCATTTAAAACTTTGAAAAATTTTTGCAGCTGTTGCTGCTGTTGCAATAGTGAGTTTCGTTGGTTTTTTTAAAGATTTTTTCATTTTTTTTAGCGAACTTTGAAAACTGTCTTTTAAAAGCCTTATGGCTCCTACTCCATCTTCAATTTGAAGAAAATCGCCATAGTATTTTTTATTTGGCACCTCAATTCCGGCTAAAACAAAAAACTCATCCGATGCCATTATGACTTGTTTTTTAAATTTTTCATTGTATTTTTCTACAATTTTGATTGTCTCAAGGGCGACTTTTTTATCAACCCTTTTAAATTCTTCTTTTCTGAATTTTGAAATTCCTACAGGAACTATTGCAACAGATTTTATAATTGATTTTACTTTTAATAAATCTTCTAAAGTCCGCTCTAGTTCCGCACCATCATTAATGGAAGGACAAAGAACAATTTGGGCATGGATATTTGTTTTGATTTTTTTAAATCTTTTTAATTGTTCGATGATAAGCCCGGCTTTTGGGTTTCTTGTCATTTTTTGCCTTAAAACGGGATTTGTTGTGTGAACAGATACAAATAAAGGCGAAATATGAAACTGTTCAATCCTTTGCCAGTCTTCTTCTTTTAGATTGGTTAAAGTTACATATGTGCCTTGAATATAAGATAATCGCCAATCATCATCTTTTATATAAAGGCTATCTCTCAATCCTTTTGGCTGCTGGTCTACAAAACAAAATATACAGTGATTTTGGCATCTTTTGATATTATCAAAAACGGCAGAAGTAAAGACAATTCCGAGGTCTTCGTCTAAATCTTTTTCTATTTCAATTTCTTCAAGCTCATCTTTTTCGTGTTCCACTAAAAGATTAATTTCTTCATCATTTATAATGAAACTGTATTCAATAATATCTTTTGGTTTGATTCCATTGATTGATATAATTTTATCGCCTTTTTTAAGCCCGATTTCATCTGCTATGGAATTTTTTATAATATCTTCAACAATCATCTATAGAAGCTCTATTACTTTATTAACATTATCTAAAGTTATTTCGACAGTTTTTCTTTGAGTATCGTTCATCTTGATATATTCATTTTCAAGCCCTTTAATAAGCTTTATTTTATATAATTCAAGGTTATTTAGCATATTTTTTTTGAATTCTTCGTATTCATTTGGTTTTAAGACTTCGCTGCACCAGATTGCAACTTTTGCCTCATTTAAAATATGGTAAGGATTTTCACATCTGAAATTTAAAAGATAATTTTTTAAATAATTTTCGCCTTCTTTTGTGATAGAAAAAGTTTTAGAAAGCATTCCGCCATCGGACATTTTTTGAAGGCAAGTAACGCATCCTATGTTTTCAAGGCGCTTGAACGCGGGGCTTATGGTTCCTGTGCTCGATTTTAAAAACCCGAAGAAATCTTCATCAATTATTCTTCTAACCTTATATATAGTTGCATCATATTTTGTTAAAATGAATAAAATAACAGCTTCAAACATGGTTTTAATTTTATCATAACTTTGTGATAAAATAAAATTTGGAAAAAGAGGTCAAAAGGGAATATTTTGAGTAGCACGGCTGAAATTGTTAAAGAAACAAATTTAGATCATATCGCTATAATAATGGATGGCAACAGGCGTTGGGCAAAAAATCGCCATCTGCCTTCTATGATGGGGCACAAAAAAGGTGTGGACGCTCTTAAGGCAATTGTAAAAGCAGCAGATGATTTTGGAATTAAGTATTTAACAGTCTACGCTTTTTCTACTGAAAATTGGAACAGAAAAAAAGAAGAAGTTGATTTTTTAATGGATTTGCTTGCAAATACCTTGAAAAATGAATTAAACGAGCTTTATCAAAAAAATGTCAAAATGAATTTTATTGGAGACCTTGAAGCCTTAAGTGACAATTTAAAAAAAATATTAAACCATTCAAAAGAAATAACAAAAGATAATACAGGTGTTGTTTTGACTGTTGCAATAAACTATGGTTCAAGAGATGAAATTGTTAAAGCAATTCAAAAAATAGCAGATGATAAAATTGAAAAAATAACACCTGAGGTTGTTTCAAAATACCTTTATACGAAGGATTTGCCCGACCCTGATTTTTTAATTAGAACTTCAGGCGAAAAAAGAATAAGTAACTATTTATTGTGGCAGATAGCTTATAGCGAAATATATGTAACAGACAAATTATGGCCCGAATTTGATAAAAGTGAGCTTGAAAAGGCAATTTTAGAGTTCAGCCAAAGAAAAAGAAGATATGGTAAATAATATGGAAGCAATTGACGTAACTTTAGCAACAGGAAATGCTCACAAAGTTGAAGAAATTAATCTTATTGCAAAAAAAGCCGGTTTTAATATTAATTTTATTTTACCTGATGGCGATTTTAATCCGGTCGAAGATGGAACAACCTTCCTTCAAAACGCATATTGCAAGGCAAAAGAAGCCTCTAAAAATTCTTTAAGTGATTATATTTTAGCGGACGATTCAGGGCTCTGTGTTGAAGCATTAAATGGCGGCCCCGGTATAAAATCTGCCCGCTACGCAGACACTGCTCAGGCAAGAATAGATAAGCTTTTAAAAAACTTAAGTCACATTAAAGATATGAAAGAAAGAGGTGCTAAATTTACCTGCGCAATGGTGGTTTGTGATAAAACAGGAAAAAAACTCTTTGAAACGCAGCAATATTGTTTTGGCTCCATTCTTTTTGAACGCATAGGCAAAAACGGCTTTGGCTATGACCCTGTATTTCTTTTGAAAGACAGCAGTCTTTCTATGGCGGAATTATCAGATGATGAAAAAGCAAAAGTCTCTCATAGGTCAAAAGCTCTAAGTGAAGTATTAAAATGGTTTAAGGAAAATCTGTAATGGATATAACGGATATAATTTTAAACCCTGTTATAGTTTCTGTTATTTGTCTTTGTGTACTTTGCGTGCTTAAAGTCAATGTGCTTTTTTCGCTTATGATAAGTGCGCTTGCAGCAGGGTTTTTAGCTGATATGGATATATCAGATATTATGGATTATTTTATATCAGGCATGGGTCAAAATTCCGAAACTGCCCTAAGCTACATTTTGCTTGGTACTTTGGCCGCTGCAATAGAACATACAGGGCTATCTGATATTTTATCAAATGGTATTTCAAAATTTATTAAAGATAACAAATACCTTCTTATTGCAATTTTGGTTATAATTTCGATATTGTCCCAAAATCTTATACCTGTCCATATTGCTTTTATTCCTATAGTTATACCTCCATTAATCGGGCTTATGGATAAATTAAAAATAGACAGACGCGCCATTGCCTGCTCTCTTGCATTTGGTCTAAAGGCTCCATATATAGCGCTACCTTTGGGTTTTGGATTAATTTTTCAGGGTTTGATTGCAGACAATATGACAATAAATGGTATAAGAGTTTTTAAAGATGAAATTTGGCAATATAGTATAATTCTTGGTTTTGCTATGTTTATGGCGCTTTTGGTTGCAATTTTTATAACCTATAGTAAGCCAAGATATTATAAAGAAGCATCTGACAGCGTCAATCCTTTTGAAAAAAATATGACAAAATTTAATAAAAAACACCTTATAACTCTTTTTGGAGCCTGCACAACGTTATTTATCCAAATTCTTACCGGGTCTTTGCCTCTTGGAGCGTTAATCGGGCTTGCGATAATTTTTGGCTTTAGGGCGGTTCCTCATGGAAAAATGGATATTTTATTAAACCAGGGTGTTAGTCTTATGGGATATATTGCTTTTGTAATGCTTGTTTGTGCAGGTTTTGCTCTTGTTTTGAAGCAAACAGAAGGAATAGAAGAACTTATAAATAGCATAATTCCATTTATAGGTGATTCAAAAATCCTTGCAACAATCATTATGCTTATTATAGGGCTTGTGATAACAATTGGAATCGGTTCATCTTTTGGGACAATTCCGATTTTGGCTGTTCTTTTTGTACCTTTGTGTGCTAAATTAGGTTTCAGTACTCCTTCATCAATTATTATTCTCTGCGCTGCAGCTGCCTTGGGTGATGCGGGTTCTCCAGCTTCTGATACAACGCTTGGACCAACTGCAGGATTGAATGTTGATGGTCAGCATGATCATATTAAAGATACTTGTATTCCAACCTTCATCCACTTCAATACCGCCTTAATTGTTGCTGCAATTGTTGCAGTTTGCTTGTTTGGCTAAGAATTATCAGAATTTAATATTGTCGGAATTCTATAAATAGTTTGCAATAATATTGCGAATCTGAGTATAATGAAAAATGGGGATATGTTTAAATATATTTAAATTATGAAAAGGGTTGTATTGTAATTATGAAAAAGAATGTTGATATAAGTGAATATGTTTCAGAAGCTGACGTTGAAACAAAATATATATATGGAATTTTGTTGGATAAAGTTTTTAAATTTTCGAGCAATTTGGTTAACTTCCATGTACCTGTTGAAATAACACAAGGAAGGGAAAAAACGATAAAAGAAGCTGATGTTGTAATAAAAGATGAAAAAGGTGAAAATGTAATAGTTATTGATTCAAAAGCACCTTGTGAAAAATTGGAAAATTGGTTTGCACAAGTGGATTCTTATGCGGCTCATTTGGAAGCACCCATATCAATTTTGAGTAATTACCATAGAACGATAGTCAGAACATATTTAGACGGAAACAAAAAACAAATAATTTTCGACAAGCCAATTGATTTTTTGCTTACGGACAATTTTTTAAGCTTAAAAGAAGTTGTTTTAAAAAGACTGGAGCAGTTATCTTTGAGTTCTAAAGCTAATATTGTTTGTGAAAATAAAGAAAATAAAACAAAAATTACAGATTATCGTAGATTATTTAGACAAATTCATACCAAAATACGCTCAATAGACAAATTAGATCCGACCGCATCGTTTGATGAGTTTTCTAAAGTATTGTTTATAAAAATAATTAATGATGTTTTGGAACAAAAAGGTGACAAATTAACGGTTGAAAGAATTAATTGCTATGACAATGAAAAATCAAAGAAATTTTATATTAATACCTGGTTTAAAGAAAAAATTTCCGAATTTTATCCCGGAATATTCGATAGCAATGAAACAGTCAATATTTCTTCAAGAACCTTGTGTATTGCTTTGGAATTATTAGATAAGGAATTTGATTTAAAAGATTCAATGGTGGATATAAAAGGCAGAGCGTTTGAAGAATTTTTGCCCAGTCAATTAAGAGGCAAGGGCTTGGGACAGTTTTTTACACCAAGACCCATTGTTGATTTTATGGTTGATTTAGCGGATATATCAATTACGGATAAGGTCCTAGATTTCGCTGCCGGTTCCGGCGGTTTTTTAATCAAGGCATTTGACAAAAAAAGCCAATTAATAAAAGATGTTCAGAAACAATACCTTGATATAATAGGGAAGAGCCGCTTAGATTTATTAGAAGAAGCAAAATATCAAATTTTTGGAATTGATGCAGAAAAGCGTGCAGTAAGAACAGCAAAGATGAATATGCTTTTATGGGGTGACGGAAAGCAAATACAACATGGGAACGGACTGGATATAAAAGATAATAATAACTTGCCGTATTATGCAAAAGAATATGTATCAGGCAATAAAGAAACGGGAGTGGATATAATTTTGGCAAACCCCCCGTTTGGTTCAAAAGAAGAAGAAAATCAAGATATTTTAAAAAGATATGAGTTGTCCGGAAAAAAGAAATCAAAGGATAATCCCAATCAAATAGTCAATAAAGCCGAAAAAACAGAGCACTTATTTATAGAAAAAGCATATAAAATGTTAAAGCCAAATGGGAAACTTTTAATTGTTTTGCCTGAGGGTATCTTTAGCAACAAGAACAGTAAAATTCGTGATTATGTATTAAGTCATTTTACAGTTGAAACAATTGTAAAATTACCAAAACATACTTTTGTAATGTCCGGGGTTGATACTATCAATACCGTAATTTTGTCAGCCAAAAAAAATACGGTTGAACGTGAATCTGTCATTATAAAATCTGATAAAAATACTTGGATTAATAAAGAAAATATAATGTCTGTCAATTTCGTTTCGGTAAATCAAGTAGGTATTGAACCTTCAGGTAAAGCTATAGGGCTTGGTTATGAAACATCTGATTTAAAGTTGGTTGCAGACAAACTGAAACAGAAAGATTATAAATCCATATTGGCTAATCCATACGAATATGCCGAAATTGAATTTTCGGATGATACTAAAAGTCAAAATTGGAAGCAATCTATGGTGAAGTTTATTCGAAAGGATTTTATAAGCGTTCCAAAAAGATTAGATCCGACATTCTATTTCTTCAATGAAGAGACAAAAAATATTTTAAAAACATATACAACCCTTGATATCAAAGCTGAAAATATCAAAAAAATAAAACTTACAGAAGAGGAATTGAACAATGATATAGAAAAAAATTATAAATATGTGTCAGTTGTAAAAAATATAAAGGGAAATATAACAGAAACAGAGGAAAAAACCGTAGCTGACATATTAACCACCAAAGAGCTGCCTCAGAAATTGTTTAAAGGTGATATCGTTTTTAATCCTTATCGTATTAATACCGGTTCTATTATTGTAGTAGATTTAGATGAAGATAATCTGGTAACAAGCCCGTTATATGTAATTTTAAGGGGGTTAAATATAAATGCGGAATATTTTGTGCAGTTACTTAAAACTCCTTTTATTAAATATCAAATTCAGGTACTTGCTTCGGGTTCAGTAAGAGATAGTTTTTCTGCTGAGGATTTAAAATTATTAAAACTGCCTAAAATTTCAATATTAGAGCAAGCAAAAGTGATGAAAGAGATAGAAAGCAATATAGAACAAATAGATAAATATAATTCAAAAATAAATGAAAATATAGAAAATATAAATAAAGTTTTAATAAAAAAATCCTAAAATAATCAGGTGGAGTTTTTATATAATTTTTTAATTAAATTTATATCAAAATTTGCCTTTTTTTCAGAAGGGATTTGTTTTAGGATATTTTCAATTTCTTGGGTTTTGTTTAGTCCTTTTTTGATTAAAAAACCGGCGTAGTCGCTGTGCACCTTGTATAAGCCTGCAAGATAATAAGGATAAGAATTTCCCCAGGGGTTTTTTAGCCAAAATTCGTTGAGCTCTTCTTCTATGATATCTTCTAAAACAGAAATATTATATATGTTTTTATCTCCATTTAATATTTCACAAATAAGCTCGCTGCATAGGTTTCCGGCTCCTCTTCCCATTCCTGCAAGGCTGCAGTCTATAACAATCTGTCTTTCGGTTGGAAAAGAAATAATTTCTCTTGCATTAATAAAAGCACGCTCGTTGTTGTTGTGCAGATGAAAACATATTGAAATACTTTTGTCTAAGAAGCTATCAATATTTTTATATATCTCAATAAGTTCTTCTTTATAAAATGTGCCCATTGAATCAACTATGCTTATTCCTTTTGGCTTTAGTTCAGATATAGTCTTAATCAAATTAATATATTCTTCTTTTTCATATTCTTGTATAAAAACAGGGTTGATAAAAAGCTTGTAGCCTTTATCTATAATTTTTTTGCAGTCTGAAAACGCTTTTTTAGCAGCGTTTTTTTTAAAAATATATCTTAAATTGATGTCTTTTTCTTTTGCCTTTGGAAGATTTTGAAGGTCAAAATCACCTTGTTTCATCATTAAGAAAAATTTAGATAAATCATAATTTTGAGTATATTTTGAAGCTTCATCAATATTTAAAAAAATACTTGTCTGCCGAAAGCTTTTGTTGTTTTTTAAAAAACCAAGCTCAATAAAATCTATGTTAGATAAAATTAAGTTATCAATGATTGCTTTTGTTTTATTTTCTCCAAAAGCAAAATCAACTATATATCCGCCATCTCTTAATGTGCAATCAAGTAATTTTATCATATTTTGATTTTATCATATTTGGGCAAAAAATAATTTTTTTAAATTTTATACAAACAGTCATTATGAAAGTCAGTTTAAATTTATCAAATTTTCAATATTACAGCCCCAAACAAATAACGGCAGACAGAAGCGCAAAAACTTCTTTGAATTCTGCCGGGCGAAATAGGAATTCTATTAATATTTCTTGTAATTATAATAATTTAATTAACTTTACTTCAAACAACTTTCGTACAGATAAACTTGAAGGGTTGAGTTGTCCTTTTTGTGAACATATGATGCTTGCAACTTCACAGGCAGCTGAATTTGTTTCTTTTGTTGAAGATTTGAGAGGTAAAGACCTCATAAAAGCACTTGAAAAGTATGAAAATGATAAAAATATTTCAGATTGCCGCAGTGGAAAAACAATCTATAGACCAATAGAACAGGATATTGTTGAAATTTTAAAACAATTGGCATCAAAGCATCAAGATGCGAATATAAAGAAATTGGCCGTTTTGGGTGACCAATTTTTAAGGCTAAAAAAACATAAAGTTCCAATAAGTGCAAGCGAAGATGTTCAGCGTTGGTTTCAAAGTGCGGCATCTAAAAAAACATCATCTAAAAATATTGCAGAAAAATTAATATCTCCTTCAAAAATAACTGTAGAGCATCTTGTTCCAAAATCTAAAAAAGGCGGTAATGCAAAAAGTAATTTTATTTGTGATTGTTCGAATTGCAATGCCGAAAGAGATACTTTGGATTTTTATACATGGATGAAAAAGTATCCAAATTTGAAAGAAAATATAGAACAACAATTGGAAGATATAAAACAATTAATCGAAAAAGATCAATTGCCGCTATGTTATCGAGATTATATAAAACAAGTTATAGGCACTATCTTCAAAATATCAAAAGGCGAGCTTGAGCTTGATTATCCTAAGCAATTTGATGAATTTGAAGAAAATGTTGATAATATAATTCAAAAAAGAAAGGAAATTGTAGAAAACCTCAGACAAGCCCAGAAAGATTATAAAATTGAAATGCAGCAAAATTATCAAAAAATTGAAGAGCTAAAGCAAATGGAAGAAAAGAAAGCTTATACGCAGGAGCTTGAAGAACTGCTGGAATCAACTTATCGTTTGAGTGAAATTGTAGAAAATAATGAGGAAGTATTAAAAAATCTGCGATTTTTTGATTCAATAAAGCAATCCAAATTCGAAAGAATAACAGCGGAATTCTATTGATTTTCATTATCAAAAAATTCTTTTGAGGTGTTTTTATACATTAAATTCTTATGAGAGTCAGTTTTAATACATTAAATACACTGAACCATTATCGAAGGATGCCTCAAAAGCCAAAAAGTGCCCAAAATCCTTCTATATATAATGCTGAAAATTCAAAAGTCCTCACCCCCCCCTCTTTATATAATTGCCTAATCAATTTTGCTTCAAGCAAAGAGAGTTTTGAAGTAACAAGATTGGCGGGGCTCACCTGCCCTATTTGCGAGCAGTTGATGCTAAATCTTTCCCAGATAGAAGAATTTGTAAGATTTATTTCAAATAAAAAAGGAAAAGACCTTAAAGCCGCTCTTGAAAAATATGAAGATGACAGAAACATCTCAAAGCATGCCTTTGGAAAAACAATATATAAATCCGAAGAGCAGGAAGTCATTGATATTCTTAAAGAAATGACTAAGAAATATCCAAATTGCAACTTAAAGCAGCTTGTTAATATTAAAGCGACGGAATTAGGCAGGCGCAATGCTCAATATATAAAAACCTCAATGGGAGAAGCCGTTAACCATTTCTTTGTAGGTAGCGCAGATAAGAACTTGAATTCGGAACAAATTGCCTATAAATTGATTTTTCCTTCTATGGCAACAAAAGAACATCTTGTGCCAAGAGCAAAAAAAGGTAAAGATTCTTTTTCTAATTATCTTTGTGACTGTTATAACTGTAATGCAGACAGGCATGAGCTTAGTTTTGATAAGTGGATGCAGGATTTTCCAAATTTAAAACATAATCTTGATAAACATTTTGCCACTTTAGCGCACGAAATAGAAGCAGGAAGACTGCCTGTTGAATATTGTGAATATATAAGAGATGTTCAAAATACCATTTATCAAATTTCAAATGAAAAAATAAAAGTTTTGCTTCCCGAAAAACTTTGTGAAATTGAAAAAAATTGTCTGGAAAAACAAGATGCAAGAAGAAAAACCGTAGTTGAGCTTAATATGAGACACAAGCAAGATAAAGACAGACAAGAAGAGATATCTAAAAAAATTGCAAGACTTAAAAATAATGAAGAATATAAGAATATTGCAAAATACATTTCCCTGATAAAGGCATCTGAAATAAATGCGGAAAAATTATTCCAAGCGCAAAGAGAGCTTGATTTTCTTCAAAAGAAAAGAAAAAATGAAAAAAGAGACAAAATGAAACAAAGGCAAGACGCAAGAATTAATACTTTAAATTCTGAAATTGCGAGATATCAAAAAAGGAAAAACAAGCTTAAAGTCTTGAAACAGGAATTATTTAATCTAATTGAGCCTTTGGTTAAACTGCAGAATTTAAGTTCTGATGACCCTGATTATGTGATAAAAGCTAAAAAGCGAGACAATCTTAAGGCAATATATGATGAGATTTTGGATTTGGAAGAAAGAAAAATGCTTTTAAAAGAAACTATTAGAAGTAATGCCTGGATTTTAACAAAGCTCAAAGACTATGAAGATATGAGTGAAGATGAATTTAAGAAATTAGTCGGCAAATTTTATTAATGGCGCGTATAGTTTAGAGTCCTCTTTTTTGAAACATTTCTTCGACTTCTTTTAATATTTGTTTGTGCATATCTTCAAGCTTTTCAGGTGAATTTTTTATAAAAGGATCCCCGATATCGGCTAGAAGCCAATTTGAATTGACATTAAAGTACAATATCATTTTACTTAAAAAATCAATGGATGGGTTGCATAGCTCGTTTTCAATATTTGAAACCTGCTGCTTTGTAATTTTGATTTCATCTGCCAAATTCTTTTGAGTCAAGCCTTTTTCTTTTCTGATATACTTAATTTTTTTGCCAATTGTATCCAAGATTATTCCTTTTTTGATAAATCTTTTGATAAATCTAATTTAAAATACTTGACAAAAGAACAAAACTATTGTATATTTTGTACAGTATTTTAGAATCATTTGCTTTAATTTGATTATACTATACATCTGCAAGAATTGAAAAATTTCTTGAATTTTTGTGTACCCAAATTTATATATGAAAAATTTGCACAAAAATATCTAAATCGACACTATTTTAAACACAAAAAAGGTAAAACATGATTGAAATTTTTAAAAAAGCCCAAAATAGGGTTAATTTTGGCGCATTTTCTTTAATTGAAATTTTGATATCATTAATTATTATTTCTCTTCTCGTTGCAGCATTTGCGCCGATTATTACAAAGAAGCTTAAAGCATCAGATATTTCAATAGGTTCTTTTGGAAGCGGAAGTAATGTAAATATGACATTAGAAAGACAAGTTACAAAAGAAGATTGCGATAAATATGATGCTTTATTTATTCCTGCTGCAATGAACGGAGGGACAAGAAACCTTTGTGTTACTAAATACAATATGGGAGATAATGACCTTCCACTGGCCGACAGTGTTAAAAAATTAACTGTCGGAAATACATGTACCGATAAAGATAAAGGAAACTGCTGCTGGAGCGGCAAAACTGCAGCAAGCTGCGGAAATAGCGGAAATGAAGGAAGTGATTATTCAGGATGCAGTAGAACAGCCTGTCAATATCAAGCGGCAAACGCCAGCTGTGCCGCTTACGCTCCAAATAATGAAAATGAAGGAAGTTGGAGATTGCCGGTTAAAGAAGAACTTGGTTATTGGGGGAGCAATCTTGCATCTATAAATAATAATAAAGGCAAAGATGGTCTTCAACTTTGTGGCTATCAGTCATCAAATAAAGGGTCTGTTGAATGTGAAAGTCTTACAGGTGGCTGCCTGGGTTCGCAAAATGGAGGATGTAACCCTCATAGCGTTTGGTCTATGACACAAGGAAGCGACGATAGCAGCTTTAATATGTATTATCTAGACGGCAACAGTTTTAAAAATTCTATAAACAACGCCAATTATGCTTTTTCAACAAGATGTGTATTGGATAAAATAGCTGTAGATATCTCTGAGCTTCCAAATGGTGGCGGAATAAAAGATCCGACCACCGACCCTTTTTATGGAGAACCAAAAGACCAAGCCGATTGCGATAAGATTGTCGGGATATTCATTGGTAAAAAAATGTCAGGAGCAAACAGAAATATTTGTGTTTCTAAATACAACGTAGGAGACGCAGGTCCCGATGGCTTTGGCCCGCCTATACCCGAAAGCTTTAGCCAATATATAATGTCAATTGGTCAATCTTGTCCATATAATGGCCATTGCTGTTGGAAAGGCAAAACTGCGGGCACCTGCGGCATCACTGGTAATGCCGGAGCTAACTACTCAGGATGCAACAGAACAGTCTGTCAATGGCATGCAGCAAATAGTGCTTGCAGAGAGTACAATGCCTTTGGTGCAACGGCTGTTGGTGCCTGGAGGTTACCAAAAAGCTCAGAACTTACTGTTTGGGCTCAATATATGGGAACAATCAATAATAATAAAGGTCCTGATGGCCTCCAGTTGTGTTCGCATTATGGTAGTTCGGGTTTTGTACAGTGTGAAA
>CANENE010000018.1 GCA_947428835.1 uncultured bacterium
AAAAAGATTAAAAACAGGAACACCGGCCAGAATCGACGGGCGTACAATTGATTATAACAAGCTTGAATACCACCCGGGCGATCCTATAATTAATGATATGCCAAGGTTCTTTAGCTATAAAAAAAATAGACCAATTAGACAACAATATCCCTGTTATTTAACAAAAACAAATGAAAATACCCACAAAATAATCAAAGATAACCTTAAGTATTCACCTTTATATTCAGGTTTAATCCATGGAATCGGTCCAAGATATTGCCCAAGCATTGAAGATAAAGTTGTACGTTTTGCACATAATCCAAGTCATCATATTTTTATAGAGCCCGAAGGAAAAGATACTTATGAAGTTTATGTCCAGGGTTTTTCAACGAGTCTGCCTATTGTTGCGCAAATTCAAATGATTCATAGCTTACCCGGTCTTGAAAATGCATCCATTATAAAACCTGCTTATGCTGTTGAATACGATGCAGTTTCAGCGCTTGAACTAGATTATGGGTTAATGACAAAAAAAGTCAAAGGCTTATTTTTAGCAGGACAAATAAATGGTACTTCAGGATACGAAGAAGCTGCAGCTCAAGGGCTTGTTGCAGGGATAAATGCTTTTAATTATCTGCAAAATAAAGATTATATAGCTTTAACCCGCTCAAATTCTTATATAGGGACTCTTATTGATGATCTTATTACAAAAGATATAGATGAACCATATCGAATGCTGACATCAAGAAGCGAATACAGGCTAATTTTAAGGCAGGATAATGCCGATATGAGACTATCTGAGCTTGGATACCAAACAGGGCTTGTAAAAGAAGAAGATATAGAAAGAAAAAGATTTAAAGAAGAAAATATTGAAGCGCAGATTGAAAAATTAAAAGATTTTAAAGTTGTTAAAAATCAAAAAAACAGTGAAATTATGGCAAAATACAACCAAAATTTCGAAACCTCGCAAAGCGCTTATAGTCTGATAAAAAGACCTGATATTACTTATGAAATTCTAAAAGAACTGGGATATAATAGTGCCATTCAAACAGATGATAAATATATCATAAGAGATATTGAAGAAGAAGTCGAAACCACAATAAAATACGATGGCTATATTAAAAGGCAGTTTATCCAAATTGAAAATCAGAAAAAAACAGAAAATATAAAAATCCCGGATAACATTGACTACGCTTCAATCAAACAAATATCAACCGAATCTAAGGAAAAATTAATTAAAATTAAACCAAAAACAATAGGCCAGGCGCTTCGAATAGGAGGGGTTAAACCTGCTGATGTTTCGGTTTTGATGGTATTAATTGAACAGCATAAAATTAAAAACAATCTTGTAAAATAATAATACTAAATATTATATTTCACCATTTTCATCATTGTCATCATTAGTGTTTGCAATTGAAATATTATTCATTGCAATATAATCGAGTGCTTCTTCAATGGTATTAAAGACTTTAATCGCATCAACCAAAAACACATATTCAAGGGCTTTTATAACGTCTTCACAAGGTTTTACAAGAACAAATTGACCTTGTTTAAGGCTGGTTATTTTAAAGACTTCTGCAAACATATTTGCAAAATTATCAGAAAAGATTTTTATATGTTCCATATTGAAGATTATATTTTTCTTTCCTGTAAGAACATTTGAAGATACTTCTTTTAAAATCTTTTCAACATATTTTTCGCTGTTTATTTTATATAAAGTCAATGTGCAGACATCATCATTTACATAATATTTTGAATATTCGTCATTAACTGTTTTATGTGCAGCGTTAGAGATAAATTTAATAACTTTTTCGTGCCACTGGGGAGCTTTAGATATAAATTCATCAATTTCAAGCTTGTAGGCATCTTGTATAATTTGGGGATTATCCGTTCCTGAAATTGCAATAATTTTAAAGGGTTTATTTTCTTCTAATTTAATTCTGTTTGCTTCTTTTATTAAATCAAAACCATCTGTATAATCAGGCAAATAAAGGTCAAGAATAAGAAAGTCAAAATTTTTCTTTTTAAATTCTGCTAAAGCCTCCTCTTTGCTTCTTGCAACATATACATTCATTCCGATTTTTTGAAGCATAACGGATAATTGGAAAATAGAAAGCTCTGTATCGTCAACAATTAAAACATTTGTTGCTTCAGATGACATCATATTAATCGGAGCATCAAAATAATTAAGTTTTCTTTCAATTTCAATTAACGCTCTTGAAATAAGGTTGGACCTATCCTCGTCGTTATCTACGGCAGTAACTTCAATTTCTGAAAGTTTTAATAAATTATCGAATTGTTCTTGTGTGAGAGTAATATTTTCATCCATATTGCTAATTATACATAAAATTTGGAAAAAATGCCACAAATAAATTTTTATTATATAATGTTGTAGTAACTTCAGGAGGATGATATGGAAAAAAGCATTAATACAAAGGCTTTTGGCAAAAACGATATAAGGGGCATTTTTCCAAGCGAAGTAAATGCACAGATATTTTTCTATGCTGCAAAAGGCTATGTAGCATTTGCTTTAAAAGAATTAAAAAAAACACAAGAAAAAATTACCCCCAAAGACCTTTTAATCAGTGTTTGTATGGATGCAAGAACCCATTCCAACGAACTTAAAAAAGCAGTTATACAAGGAATAACTTCAATGGGTGCAAACGTACTTGATTTAGGACTTGCACCGACTCCAATAGGGTATTATAGCGAATTTGCAAAAATTGAACCTGAAATTACACAGGACAAAAAAGTAATCGGAGCCTTGATTATAACAGCTTCCCATAATCCAAAAGAATACAACGGCTTAAAAATGACATTTAAACGCCACAGCTTAAATGAAGAACAAATCAAAGAAATAAAAGAAATGACTCAAAATCTTTTTGAACAATCAACAGGCTATAGGCAGGTTATTGAAGGATTTGTAAAAAAATATAATATTATTGAAAATTACCAAAATAAAATTGAAAATATGTTTGGAAAAATCGGCAGATATACTGTTGATGGCGAAACAAAAAGAATCAAAGTTGTAGTCGATAGTGCAAACGCTACAGGCGGCATTGTCGCACCAAAATTATACTCATCTTTAGGCTGCGAAGTTATTGAATTGTATTCCGAACCCGATGGCGAATTTCCAAATCATCATCCAAACCCAAGCGACATTAAAACCCTTGATGATATAAGAAAGAAAATTGTTGAAACAGGTGCTGATTTTGGTATAGCATTTGATGGTGATTCAGATAGAATTGGAGCAGTCGGGCCAAATGGAGAAATAATTTCAGGCGACAAATTACTCTTAATTTATGCAACAGATTTAATTAAAAATCTAGCTATCAGAAATGAAAAACCAACAGTTGTTTCAGAAGTTAAATGCTCGCAGGTATTGTATGATACAATTGAGGCTTTGGGTGGCAGGGCTGTTATGACAAAAACAGGCCACGGCTATATAAAATCTAAAATGAAAGAGGTTGATGCACTTTTGGCTGGTGAAATGTCCGGGCATACGTTTTTTAAAGACAGATACTATGGCTATGATGATGCAATATATGCAGGATGCAGACTTATTGAAATAGTTGCTAAAAACAAACAACAAAACCCGAATTTTAAATTAACCGATTTATTGGAACCATTTTCAAAAGTGCATTTATCCGATGAAGTAAGGCTTAAATGTCCGAACGAGCTTAAAAAAGAAGTATTAAATATTATAAAAGAAAAAATTGAAAAAGAAGGTGAAAAGCTTTTTAATTCAAAAATCAAAGAATTAATCACAATAGATGGTATAAGAATAATTTTTGATGATGGATTTGCACTTATTCGCCAAAGTAATACAGAACCTGTTTTTACTTTGAGATTTGAAGCCAAAACCGAAGAAAAATGTGAAAATTACCGACATACGCTTGTTAATTTGACAGCTGATGAAGTAGAAAAATTAGATAAAGTACCTGCTAAAAAAGTATAATATCTTTTAGTACTTTCATTTAAGAAAAAATCATTAATATGTTGATATAATTTTTAATTATGAAAATGTTAATAATAAAGAAAATTAAAATAAATCTATTACTTTTGTTTATATGTATTTTTGTCGGCATAAATACAGTTTATGGTGCCAATAATGCCACAGTTGAGCAGATTTCAAAAATGGAAAATTCAATTTTTGGATTTGATTATAAAAAAGATGATACAAACAAAAGAATTTCAAGAATAGAAAATAATGTCTTTGGCAAAACAAACGCCAATTTATCTGTTAATGAAAGAATTAAAAAATTAAATGAAGCACTTGGTATAGAAGAATACGAAGATTCCAAAAAACAAGCTTATGAAATAGATAAATCAGAAGTAAAAGACGTTAATTATCCTCAAATAGATATTTTAGAACAGCAAATGTTCAACACAACCTATAACAAAGAAAATATCTATAAAAGACTTGAAAGACTTGAAAAGAAAATATTCGGTTCATCTCAAGACGGCGATTTAATGTCAAGAACAGATAGATTAAATGCTTATATAAGAAAAGATGCAGTTGCTCAAAACCCGAATGTTTATACCCAGCAGCCCTACACAACAACAAAAGATTTACAGGAATATATGGGTTCACAAAATAAATATGAAAATACAGATGCCTTTATTCAGCTTGCAGGCTTAGAAACCGTTATATTTTCAAAAACATATTCGCAAGATCCTATAGGGCTTCGCTTAAACAGGTTAGAAAGAAAAATATTCCAAAGAGACTTTTCATCAGATGATGACTATTTAAGACTTCAAAGACTTCAAGCCGCAGCAAATGCTAAACAAACAGCAAAACTATATGAAGCAAACAAAATCCAAAAATATACTTCAACCGGAATGCAGATAGGTTCTATCATCTTAATGATACTTGCTTTAATCTTATAAGGGTTTATAAGTTAGTTTTCAACGTAGCTTATAAGCTTATCTACAGCACTTTGAATAGAACTTATTTTATCTTCTATAATTTCGACTCTGTTTGCAAGCATTTTGGTTTGAGTCATATTTTCATAGAAAATATCAATGAATTGCCCGGGGTTAAAGCTTTCTGTCTGATTTTCCTGAAGAACTTCAAGTTTTTTAGAAAGCTCATTTATTTTATTTTCTTGTATTTGAGAATTTTTAATCAGGTGTTTCAGAGCATTTTCAATTTTTGTATTAAATTCGTTTGCTGCAAGTCTTGTTTTATCACTTTGTACAAGTCTTGTTTTAATATCTTCAAAGCCTGTATTTTGAATTTCATCCATTCTTTCCTGGATATCATCCAATTTATCAACAGTTTCTTTAAACCAGCTTGAAATTTGTCCAAGTTCGCTTTCAACATCTCTATTGATTTTGACATTTTCAAGTCCGACTGTTCTTAATTCAACAATTTTTTCAAAGATGGTTTTGAAGTTATCGTTTGTTCCTAGACCTTTTTCTATTGTTAGGCGAATTTTAGCCAAATCAGATTCAACATCTTCCAGGGTATATGTATAATTAGAATTTTCATCAGTTGTACGAAGGGCTTTAATTGAAGTTTGAACTTTTGAAAATTCACTTGTAAGGTTTTCTTTAATTTCTTGCGAAATTCTTCCTTTTAAATGTTCAAAATTTGAAATATATTCCTGAACTTTTTCAACCAAGGCTTCAATAGCATCATTTTGTACGACAGGTGCGCTTTGAGTTCCTGAATTTTCTGCTATAGCCGAAATTTTTTGAATTGTTTCTTTTAATTTTTGAACAATTTGTTCTTTAAATTCATTTATGTTATCAACAATATCAGTATTTGAAGATTGGAACTTATCAGTATTTGTTTGGATTTTATCTATGTTTTCCTGAATTTTGGAAACCAAATCAATAACATCTTCAATATTATTATTGTCTTCGAGATTTTCTAATCTGCCATTTATAATATTGTGCCCGGATTGAATTTCTTCTAAGAGTTCCTTTGCATTATGAATTTGCTGCAGATTTGTTTTTTCAATTTTATTATCAATGTCAATCAGAGTCTGACCCAAAGGCTTTTTGCAGACGCTTTCAACGTTTCCAAGCAAAGTAATAAGAAGTTTATCAACTTTATTTTCAAAGCGCGAATAAGCAGATTTACTTCCTCTTTCAGCACTTAAGACAACTTCTAAAATATCACCTTTAAAACTGCTTAAAACATCTAAATCAATAGCGCTATGAGTGGGCGCTGATGAAGTTTTATAGGCAATATTATCAATATAGCTGTTATTGCCGCCGCTATAGGAATTTTTTAAAAGACTCTCAATTAAAAGCAATTTATCCTGAATTTTATCAATTCCTGTTATTTGCTTAATTGAAAGGTCTCTAAAGTCGGCCTTAAAATCATTAAATTCTTTTTTAAGCTCAATATTTAAGGTTCTAACGTTATCTTCTACACAATCTGAAAGTCTTTGAAGCTCGACTTTTAAAATCGTAATTGTTTCAAGATTGATGTTTTTAGCATCCTGGTTAATTTTATCTGCTATTACTCTTAAGGTATCTTGAATATTTCCAAATACATCATTTGAGCTTTCTTTGACTGTAGGATTTGCAGCAGGCTTAGATAACATCTGTGTTCTTAAAAGCTCAATTCTATCTGATATAGCAGGAATGGCTTCACTGATTTGAGTCAATATCTGAACAGATGAAGCGTTATTCATTGTAGATAGGGTTTTTTGAAAATTTTGAATTGAAAGCTGAACTTCAGATGTGACTTTATTTAAGTTTCCTGATAATTCTGTTATAGATTTACCTAAATCCTGATTTTTAAGACCTTCGATTGCTTTTTCAATAGGCTCTTGAAGGATTTTAACATTACCTTCGCTTATTGCGATAATGTCATCTTTAAAAGAAGCAAGGCTTACAATAAGCTCTTTTAATTCTTCTTTTGTTTTTTCAAGATAAAGCTCATTTGCGCTATCTCCAAGGACGCTTGGAAGCCTTGTATCAAGCATGCTTTTAACTTCTTTTAATTCGACATCAACGGAGCCTATAGCATTTTTTACAAGTGCAACTTCACCTTTGGCATCAGAAAAATTAGCGCCTAGGTTTTGAATTTCATTATTTAAGCCTGCAATATCTTTTGAAAGAAGAATGGCTTGCTTGCCTTTAGGACCATCTTCATCATCTAAAGATGAATTTTTAAGCTCAATTTTTAGATTTTCAAGCTTTTCTTTAATTTCACTTTGAAAAAGTTCTAAATCCTGCTTGCTTGAAATATTGGAAATGCCGTCTTTAACAGATTCAATTTTTTTGGTTAAAAGCTTAAATTCATCAACTGCTTTTGAAAATTCACCTTCTTTTTGGGTAATTGATTCAATTAAATCTGCTAAAGAAATATATTTTTTGTCTATTGTTTCAATTGAGCGAATGGCATTATTAACGTTTGTAGTTACTGTTGCCATTTCAGATTTCATAAGATTAATTTCATCTTTTGGATCAAATCTTTTAATTTGGTTTAGGAAATCAGCGAAATTTTTATTTAAGGTTGTTGTAATATTTTCAAAACCTCTTGAAAAAGAATGGAAATTTTCACTTAATTTTGAAACTTCCATAATCATTTCTTCGCTGTTTGCTCTTTCAATTTTATTTACGATTTCAACAAAAGCGCTTTGCTGTGAATTGATTTTTTGATGCAAAGATGCAACATTTTCTATAAATTCGTTTAAATTCTTATTAAAGCCTTCGTTATTAGCGGATAAAAGGTTTTTAAGCTGGTTTTCAAGATTTTTTAGATTTTGGCTTGTATCATTATATCTTATATCAATTGTTTTTCTAAATTCTGAAACAATTGTTGCTGCAAGCTTTTCGCCTGTAACATTTGTTAGATTTTCATATCTTTGGGATAAATCAGTTAATGCATTATAAATTTCACCTTGCGAAACAGACGATTTAGCATATAAACCTTTTACGGCTTCCGTTAACTGTTCAATTTTTAATTGGGAATTATCGTTTTCAGCCATTTTGCCATATTTTCCTATATATCCAAATTTATTCTAACAAATAGCTTAAAAAAAGGCTAATTGTAAAGAAACCGTAAACTACACATAGTTTAAACAAGCTTAGTAAATTACTCTAAAAACACTTGTTTTTAAAACATCAAGATAATTATCGTTCAAATGCGCCCAGTCAAATAGAATTACGCCATTAAGCTTTAATTTTCTAATAATATGAATTTGTCTTAAAAGGTCTTCAGGGTCAGATTCTATAAATCCGCCAAAGAGCCCCGGATAAACAAGAGCGTTATTTGAAGATTTTTTCTTGATTTCTTCAAGCATGGATTTTGCTAAATCGTCATCACTTGTTAAAATCAAAGGAGTAACGGCATCAACGTATTTTTGATTTAGCCATCTTGGCCAGTCTTGAAATTTTGTAGCTGCACTTACTTTATAATCAGGGAAAATTACGGCAGAAAAGAGAATATTTCTGTTTTTGATAAGTTCCGATGCTCTTTTTATATAGTTTGTGATTTTATCTTTTCTATAATCGCACCAGTTATCCCACATAGCTGTTTTTGGCTGAATGTTAACAGGGTCTATTTCATAGACTTTTTTGAATTCTTCTCTTGCAAATTCGCTATAACCCCACTGATTTGAATAATTTTCTTTAGAAATATTGGGGTATCTTATATAATCCATATTAAAGCCGTCGATATTGTATCTTGCCGATATTTCAGCTATGAGTTTTAAAAGAAAACCTGTAACTTCGGGATTTGCAGGATCTAAAAAGTAGCCGTTATGTTCTTGCGGATGAGAAACATAGCCTTTAAAATCCGCTTTTTGTTTTGTTTTATTTTGCCAGCTTGGTTTTTTAGCTAAAATTGATTTTGGATTTAATTCGGGGTTTTTATTTCCTACATAAAAGCTTTGGAACCAGCAGTGCACTTTTATTCCTCTTTTATGTGCTTCTTTAATCCAAATTGCAAGGGCATCTATTCCGACAAATTCGCTGTTTTGTTCTTCGAAACCATATTCTTTCATAGTGCGCGAAGGGAATATGGTCTTTCCATGGTAAAATGTTTCTAAAAAGACATTGTTTATGCCTGTCTGCTTCATTTTATCAAGTGTTTTTTGAATTTCGGCCAAGCTTTTTTCAGTAGGCCTTATCCAGGTTCCTTTGAGTTCGTTTTTTAGATAAGGAAGAGTGTATCTATATGCCAAAGAGGCGGAATTTATTGCTTCTTTGGCGCATTCAAAAGAGGCATCCGAATCATCTTTCAAAGATTTTTTATACTGACTTTTTGCTTTTTTAAGATAATAATAAATAAATTTATCATCCCTTGAATCATAATCAGATTTTGTTGAAATCAGGATATCTTCAATAGCATTTATTTTTTCTTTTGCATAGTATCTGTAGCTATCGACAGTTGTATATGCTTTTATGGTTCTTCCTGTTATATTTACTTTTGTACCAACTTTAAGGTTATCATTAATCCATTTTTTACCTGATCCATGACCTGAAACTACGACACCGTTTTTTGGAATGGTTGAATTGGCGCCTGTCAGACGGACAACAATTCCATCTTCAACAACTGCTTCTTTTCCAAATTCATTTGTTCCTGTAGTTTTTCCAAAATCTCTTGTATAAACAACAAGCTGATTTGGTCCGCGATATCCCGGATACGAATTATTTGCAATAGCGTTATCATTTGGATAGATTGCATTAATGTTTCTTGTAGAAGATGAAATAATTCTTTCCGTTATTTCGCATTTTGCTGTTTCTTTATCTTTATATTTTTCTTTAACTTTAGCTTTAGTTTTATATGAAACTTCGGCTGTCTGTTTTTTTTCACCTTTGGTTGTATAAATTGCTTTTGCCTGTATGGGTTGGGGTTCTTCTACGACAATATTTGCGCCTTTAACCAGGTTATTTGCTTCTTTTATATTCACAGGAGCAGAAGAAGCAAAAACAGGTGTATACAGACAGATAAAAAGAATTATTAAATTTTTGATGTGTTTTAAAATAATAAAACTCCTTCAATACAATATTTTAAAATAAAATTTAATTTGGGGCAAAATTCTTTATAAATGCTTTACACTTTTAAAAAAAACATTACAATTAAAGTATGAAAAGATTTTTACTTATATTGTCCCTGCTTATTTGTTTAAACGTTAAAGCGGCTGAAATGCTTGATGTTGATTATAATTTTATTGATAGTGCCTTTGATAATGTTAAACCCGTTACAAATCAGCAATTTGATAAGGCAATTGAACAGCTGACTCCTGCTCCTATGCCTGAAACTTTTTGGGGAAGGTTTAAGGCATATTTATTTGGAAGAAAATCCGTTGCAGATACCAAAAAAAATACAACCCTTCAAAATAAAGAGGTTGAAAAAATAGATGAAAAAGCAATAATAAACGAGCTTCAAAATGGAATTTTTTATATAAAATTGGTTGTTTCCGTTATAGGACAAGATGGAAAAATAATTCCTTTGGGCAACTATAAAATTCAACAACAGGTTATTGATAATCAAAAAATGCTTGCATTTTTCCAAGGCAGCAAAATGTATGGAATGCTGAAACTAAACCAATTTGAAGATAATTTAAAAAACGAAAATGATATTTCATATTCAAGAGTGGATATTATATCTGATAATATAGTTAGAATTGTCTATTCAACAATATCCGAGACACAATGCGCCTTTGCAAAAGTATATTTGCAAAACTAAATTTAAAGATTATAATTGAAGAAAATCTTTTAATAAGGAAAATAATTTAATGAACAGCGCAATTTTAGTAGGACGTGTAGGACAAGACCCTGAAATCAAATATTTCGAAAGCGGCAAAAGCAAAACCACATTTTCAATTGCAGTTGACAGATGGAATGCTAAAACAAAACAAAGAGAAGCAGATTGGTTTAATATTCAGCTTTGGGATAAAAAAGCAGAATCTGCCGCAGAATGGATTAAAAAAGGCTCTATGGTTTCGATAGAAGGTAGAATAATGGTTAGCAGATGGCAAACCCCCGAAGGAGAAACCGCAGAAAGATATATAATTAACGCTACAGACTATGGTTTTGTCGGAAGCAAGAGAGATTCTCAAGTACAAGAGGCATAAAATAAGAGTTTTTAGATGAAAAATTCGACAATAATAGTTGCAGATGACCTGACAGGTGCAAATGATACTGCACTTCAGTATTTTAAAAAAGGGTATCTATCAAAAATCCTTATTGATTATACCTGCGAATCTATACAAGAAGAACAAAAAACAGATGAAGCAATAGCTTGGGCTTTTTCGACAGAAAGCAGAAATGTTGATAAAGAACTTGCTTTTGAAAGAACTTCAAACATTACCAGGAAATTAAAAGATTGTTTTAATTTTGATAATTTCTATAAAAAAATCGATTCAACCTTAAGAGGAAATACAGGTATTGAAATAATTGCAATGCTTGAAGCTTTAGAAAAAGACTGTGCTATTGTTGCGCCTGCTTTTATTGAAGAAAACAGAACCACAATCGGCGGCTATCAGCTTTTAAATAATTTCCCTATTGAAAGAACGCAGGTGGCGCTTGATCCAAAATCTCCTATTTATGAATCATATATTATAGACATTTTAAAAAAAGACTTAAATCCAAAATTTCACGACATAATTGGTCTTGTTGATTTTAAGATTGTTTCAAAAGGAGCAAGGCCTATTGTTTTAAAGATAAATGAGCTTTTTCAGGCAGGTAAAAAAATTATTGTAATGGATGCAATGTCTAAAGTTGATTTAGAGCAGATTGTTCTTGCAATAGATAAAACAAATCTTGATATATTGCCTGTAGGTTCTGCCGGGCTTGCAATAGCTATAAATAAACACTTAGATGATATTGAAAAAATAAAACCTAATATCTTAAATCTTCCAAAACTAATAATATCAGGTTCTGCAACCAATTTGACTTTAAAGCAGATTGAAAAATTAAAAGAGACAAAAAAAGACATAAAAGCCTTTGACCTTACAACAGAAGATATCATAGAAGGCATAAACGAAAAGATGCTTGAAGATATCATAACATTTTTAAACGAAGGATATGATGTTATAGTTCATTCAAGCTATATTAAAAAAGAAATAGAAACAACTAATGGCGCCAATTCGCTGATTGATGCTGCAATTGCAAAAGATGAATTCCCTTCAAAAATCACAGATTATCTTGCTGATTTAACTTATCAAATTAATCAAAAATCAGAATTTAATTTAATTTCAATTGGAGGAGAAACCTCTTTTAAATGTGCATTGAAAATGAAATCTAATTATCTTGAAATAATAGATGCGATATTACCTGCAATTCCTTTGTGTGTTGATTGCCACAATCAAATTATGGTTACAAAATCAGGAAATTTTGGAAATCAAAACACCTTAGTTGAGATTTTAGATTATTTCAATAAGGACAGTTAAATTTTCTATGAAAACGTACAAACTTGCAATTACAACAGGCGATAAAAAAGGAATCGGAAAAGAACTTATTAAAAAAGCGCTTGATATATTAAAACCTGATAAAAAAGACATCTTAATAATCGGCGAAAAAATTGAAAATGTAGACTATGATACTTTAGAAATCAAAGAAGAAATAAATGGCGCCTTTTGCTATGAAACGCTTATGGCAGCTTGCACACTTGCAAAAGATAAAGTAATAAAAGGCATTGTAACGGCTCCTGTTTCAAAGCTTGAGCTTCACAAGGCGGGATATAATTTTGACGGGCAAACAGAAGTTATAGAAAATCTTTTGGATAAAAATTCATCAAAAGCACAGATGCTATTTATTGCAGGTGACCTTAAAGTTATGCTTTTGACCCGCCATAAGGCTTTGAAAGATATTCATTTAACTATAGAAGAAGTTATTTCAAAGGTTGAAATTTTAAATGAATTTTTAATTAATAAATATAAAATTAAAAACCCAAAAATTGCACTTTGCGCTTTTAATCCCCATGCGGGCGAAAACGGCATTTTGGGTATGGAAGAAATTGAAATATTAAACCCTGCCACCGATGTCTTAAATAAAAAAGGAATAGATATAACCCCACCGATAAGCGCTGATGCTTTGTTTGCGCGTATCGGAAAACAATATTTAAATAAAGAAAAACTAAGCTATGATTGTATTTTGGCCTGCTACCATGACCAGGGATTGTGCCCTCTTAAGGCTCTTGCTTTTGATAAGGCAGTAAATACCACAATCGGTCTTGATATAATACGGACTTCTCCAACATCAGGAACTGCTTATGATATAGCAGGAAAAAATATAGCAGACCCATCCAGTATGAAAGAAGCTATTAAACTTGCCCTAAAACTTTGCTAATAAAGATTTTCTTCCATATGTTCAAATGCTTTTTTAAACATCTTATCCATAGGAGAATTTTCTTTTTGGGTTGGTTTATAAATCTCGTTTATTTTAAGTTTTAATTTCATTGGAATTGTATCATCTTCTAAAATTTCAATAGCTTCATATCTTAATACACGCTTGCTTGTTGCGGGAACTGTAAATTTCTTGGATTTGGTGCCGTCATGATACAAAGCGGTAAGTTTATTTTTACCTTCAAATAATGAAAGTGTTCCTATCGGATATTCTTCCGAGTCGTTTCTGTGAACCATAAGTTTTGCTGCAGAAAGCTTATCAATATTTTCTAAAAGCCTTCTTAACAAAAGAGGTTCTTTTATTGCAAGGTTCATTAAAATGCTGTTTCCGTTTTCATCTTCGATTTCTTGCGAAAACCCATTTTGTTTTGAATATGTTGACATATTATTCAAAGCAAGATTTAAAAAAGATTCATAATCATATAAATTTTCATTTGAAGCTAAGTCATAATTTATTTTTCTCAATATTTGTGTTGCAAGAAAATCCTTCTCTTTTTGTGTTTCAAGCACCTCAAACATAAATTTTATAAAGTCTGCATCATCTTCTTCCATTGCTTTTTCATAAATAGCATAAGTATCATTTTTATCATTAAAAATAGTAAAATAATACAGATATTTACTGCATAATTCTTCTTTTTGTTCTTCCTGCTCTTCTTTTTCTTTTCTTTTTTGTTCAAGACTTACTATACTTCCCTTAAAAGAAACAGAGTCTTGATTTAAAACATTTAATTTTGGCGCAAAATTAGACATGTATTTTGCTCCATTGAAGGTTGCATTGGAATTTAATACATTAAGACAGTTAAAATTTAAATTATAAGAACCTATTTTTCCTATTTGCATCGTTTTCACACTAACAGCTTGCTTAACAATATAGTTAAAACATCAGAAAAAAATATTTTGCTTTATCTGTAATTTTTAAATTGTAAAGGTGCTTCAACAAGATCTTCTTTTGCTCTTATTGCCTGAATAACTTCTTGCAAATCGTCTCTGCTTTTGCCTGTGACCCTTACGCTATCTGCCTGGATAGAAGCTTGTACTTTTAATTTCATATCTTTAATAAAGCCTGTAATTTTTTTAGCTTGTTCGGTGGTTAATCCTTTTCTTAGCTTGATTTCTTGTTTGACATTACCTCCAAGAGCATTTTGAACAACTTGAGGGTCAAGAATTTTAAGGCTCAGGTTTCTTTTTATGAGCTTGCTTGTTACAATATCATAGATATTTTTAAGTTTCATTTCATCATTTGTAGTAATTGTTATTGCACTGTCAGCATCAAGGACTACATCAGAATTAGAGTCTTTCAGGTCAAATCTTGTTTGAATTTCTCTTTTGACTTGATCAATGGCGTTTACCATTTCTTGTTTATCAAAATCCGAAACTATATCGAAACTTGCATCTTTTGCCATATTTCCTCCTTAAAACTATTTCTTTTTAACTACAGTAAAAATATATGGTTTTGAAAAATATTTATTTGCAACTTCTATTATATCATTTTGATTAATTTCGCCAATTAATTTTTTATATTCTTCAAAAGCACAAAGGTCTTTTCCTAAAATTCCATAATGACTTAGTAGTTGGGCTTCATCCATATTTGTTTCTATTGCAAGCAAAAGTTTTCCAAGGATTTTATCTTTGTTTTCATTTAGTTCTTTTGTTGTGACCATTTCTTTTTTGATTGTATCAATTTCAGCTAAAATATCCTGTTTTGCTTCTTGTTCATGACCGGGTTTTGCGCCGATATAAGCAAACCAATTACCATCCAAAACATTTGTGTTTGTACTTGAACCAACTGCATAAGCAAGACCTTTTTCTTCTCTTAATTTTATAAATAGCCTGCTTGACATTCCTTCACCAAGAATTGAATTAATTATGCTTAATGTTGCAATATCTTTTCTATTCAATGCCCCTGTTGTTTTATATCCTAATACAAGCCAGTGGGATTGGACTTCGTTTTTAGATAAAACTTTTTCAACATTTTGGTTCGGAATAAATTTGTTATAGCTATAATCTTTATATTCAAATTTTTTGCCTAAAGGATTTATATTTATAATAGAATTTAATCTATCTGCAATGTCGTTTGTAGAAACATCTCCTACAACCGATACTATCATATTCTGCGGATTTATTATTCTTTTATAAAATTCAACTATATCTTCCCTTTTAACCTTATCAATATTATCTAAAACAAATTTGGAATTTTGCCCATAAATTGTATTTGGAAAGCTCAATGCCTTAAATTCATCAAAAACAAAAGATGAGGGGCTATCTGATATTCCTTTTAGTTCCTGTTTTTTTCTTGTGACAATTTTTTCAAGTTCGCTTTCATTGAATAAAGGATTATTTATGACCTCATCAAGCGCTATAAAAGCTTTATCGAGGTTATCTTTTGTTGTTTGAACAAGAATTGAATATGTATCGCTTCCGCCTGTGAGGCCTAATTTAATACCGTTTTCATCTAAGAATTCGGCAAACTCTTTGTTTGTATAATTTTTTGTGCCTTTTGTAGCTAAAGCGGCAGAAAGCATTGCAGTCAATGGTTTCTTTTCGACCATTTTAGAGCCTTTGATTTCAATATCAACAGCTACAATTTCAATATCAACAGCTACAATAGAATTTGCATTTTTTTGTTTTGTAATTAAAGTTAAACCGTTATCTAAAAGGACTTTTTTAGTTGAATCATTTTGTTCTAAAAGCTTATATTCGCCCAATGGTTTCTTTTGAATATTTGAAACTTTCTTTTCTTTTTTATCAGTATTTCCTTGAACGGTTGAAACCGCGTATTTATCAGTTGTTAAATATTTATTTGCAGCTTTTATAATATCTTGTTTTGTAACTTTTTCAATATTTTTCAGATAATTTTCATAGTAATTTATATCAGAAGAAAAAGTGAACATATAGCCAAGTTCATCAGAGATATTGTCTATAGATTCTCTTGCATAATAAGTATCTGTTTTGATTTGGTTTTTTGCTTTGGTTAAGATTTTTTCATCAAAATCGCCTTTTTGAATTTTTTTAATTTCAGCAATTACATTTTCTTCAACATTTTCTTCGATATTTTCTTTATTTGGATCAACTATTGCATAAATATAAAAAAGCCCGGAATCTTTTTGGGAATAATTTCCAGAATCAATTGATAAAACAAGTTCTTTCTTTTCTTTTAAATCCTGATTTAAAATAGAGCTTCTGCCGCGGCTTAGCATAATTGATAAAACATCAAGAGCGTAGTTATCCTTAGGAAGGTCAAATTTTGGAGCCAAAAATCCCATCATAATATGGGTTTTATTGATATCCATTTTTTCCGATGTTCTTTCAATTTTTGTTAAAGGTTTAACTTTCGGATAGCTTATTTTTGTTTGTTTTTTGGCATTATCTCTTGTAAATGCGGCTTCAACTTTTTTTAAAGCATCGGCGGCATCAACATCTCCCACTATAACTGTTGTAAAAGCATCAGGTGTATAGAATTTATCATAATAAGATAAAATTTCTGCCCTTGAAACGTTTTCTATAACATCTTTTGTGCCTATGACATTTCTTCTATAAGGGTGGTTGGATTTAGAATAGATTAGAGAATATAAATTATCAAAAAGCCTGTTTGTGGGGCTATCTTTGGTTTTAGAGATTTCTTCTATAACAACAGGCCTTTCTCTTTCAAGCTCTTTTCTTGGAATCATTGGGTTTAAGAGCATATCAGAGTGGATTTCAAGCGCGAGATCAAAATCTTTAGACGGGATTTCTATATAATAGTGGGTATAGTCTTTGCTTGTTGCAGCATTAACTATAGCGCCTTTTGAATCTAAGATTTTATCTGCAGTGCCTGTGGGGTATTTTGTTGTTCCTTTGAAAAACAAATGTTCTAAAAAGTGGCTAAGCCCTGTTTCTTTGTCGTTTTCGTTGATGGAACCTGTATTTATCCAGGTATCAATTTTAACTATGTTATTGTCTTTGATTTCTTTTATTATAACCTTTTGACCGTTAGGAAGTGTATTTATACTAAGATTTTCATTTGCAAAAGCACAATTTAAACACAAAAGCACCAAACACAAAAAGATATTTAATTTTTTCATTTTATCCTCTATTTTTTTATACAATTTTTGCAGCAGCCAAAATTCCTAAGACCTAAAAGAGATTTTAGATATTCTTTGTATTCAAGTCCTTTTAAGATTTTTTTCAAAGAATTTTGGCTAATATTACCTATTTTACAATTTAAACAGTTAAAAATATTCCCCGAGGGGCTTATTTTAAGTTCTAAGTTAGGATATTTGCAGCAATTATTTTCGCCATTTACAATAATTACTTCAACTGTGGTTTTAGAATACCTTTTCATTTTTTGAATTTCTGCCCGGATTTTGTTAAAGTATTCTTTTTCTACCGCGTTTTCAATTGTCGGGTTATAGATAATTGTATATTTATCAGCACCTAAATTGGTTAAAAATTCATAATCTTTTAAAACGAAATCTATATTGTTCTTTGTAATTTCTGTGCGAACTTCTAAATGAAGCCCTTTAGAACGTTTGGTATCTTTACTGTAGTTATAATATTGACCATAGTATCTTCTTAAATTCAAAAGATTTTCTTTGATTATGTTATTTTCTTCAATATTATCGCCGTCATTGTTTTTATTTACTATAAGCGTATCTAATTTACAGGTTATAAAACTTTCAATTATTTCATCTGTTAAAAAAAGACCTTTTGTTTCAACAATTACATTATTTCTTAAAGAAAAATCGCGTCTTTTAGAGACTTCTTTTAAGATATCAATAAAATCATCTCTTGCAATTGAATCTCTTCCTCCAAGAATAATAGTAGGATTTATGAGCAGATTTTTTGGAAGAGAGCGGATGATTTTAATCCATTCATAACCTGATATTTCTGTATTACTTGAAGCTTTTGTGTAATTAAGTTCAAGAAGAAATTTAACAGGCGGCAAAACAAAATTATACTTTTCAAGAAGAAAAGTATTTGCAATTTTGAGGCTTAATTTGCCGTATATGTCATATAACTTTGCTTTCAGATTATTAATCATATTCTAATTATATTAGAAAGGCAAAAATGAAGCAAATTTACTCTTTTAATATAAATACTTTTTATAATAAAAACGGCAAAGCTCCCTAATAGAGACTATTAAAGAGCTTTGTTTATATATCCCAATCCATAAATTATTATGCACTGAATGACATTAAAGCTTTTACGGAACGAGCCGTATCTTGCACTTCCTTTTCAGTTTCTGAATTAATTGTATTTTCTAAAATTTCAAGTGCTTCTTGTTTATCTTTTAGAGCAAGAAGTTCATTTATAGCACACATAGCAACTCTGGCCGAAAGGTCATTTATACCTTTTCCTTTGTTAACAATCATAATTTCAAGAGCTTCTTTGGTGTTTTTTCTAATCAAAGCTTTGCTTGTCATTTCTCTGATTTCATCAATCGGACAATTTGTTCCAAGCTCATTTAAAACACGGATAGAATCTGCATCTTTGTGTCTTCCAAGGGCTTCAATTATATTTTTAACTTTTCTGTTGTTCATTTTTATGCTCCTTGTAATTCAGCTGCTAACATTGATTCGAGGCTGCCAATCGGTTGGTTAACAAGGTTTGAAACGTTGTATTTGAAGAAATCAAAGTCCACTTTTTGATTTCCAAATTCTCTAACTTTGTTTATGGCATTGATTGAATTTTCTTTGATTTTGTTTCCAAAAGCTACTGCATTTGCTTTCAGAGTTGAAAATTTATTAATAGTTGCAACTCTGGCACTTGATAATAATTTTCCTGCCTGAGCTAATTTTTCTTTAAGTGATGGAGATACCTGTTTTGTTTCTTCATTTTGAGATTTTTTTTCAAAAACATCCATTTGGATGACAGTGCCTTTAAATGCAATTCCAAAAGGATTTGTAGAAGCAGCTTGTCCGGCATTTTGTGCAGTTTGTGCTTTATTTGCTCTTGTTGCTTTGAATTTATTAAACGCTTCTATACTTGATCTCAAAGGGGAAATTTTTTGCATTTTTGCCTCTTTTCCATAATTCTAGTGTAATTTCCTTTATGTTACATAACTTAACACGCTTTTTGATATATTAAATCAACCTTATGGTTGAATTAGAATTTTATAATTCCCGTTAATTCGACTATATTTGAATTATAAATGATAACCCAGGCTTTTTGCTCATTAATATATTGTATTTTGGCTTTTTTGTAGTCTATTTCGCTTGGATTTTCGCCTTTGTAGTATTTTTCCTGTTCTTTTTTAAGGTGTCTTTGATAGCGCGCATAGCTCATTTTTTTGATTTTTTGCTGTTTGGGTGTATTTGTTGCAATGACTTTCATATTAATAACAGGAATTTTGGCTTTAAGTGCGCCTTTTTGATAGATTAGAAGATTATCCATATATTTATCCGGCATGATGTTATAAAAGCCTTTTTTGAGTCCAAAGCCTTCAGAATTTATGATGTCGTCTTCTAAAATTAAGACAGTGTTTTCTTTAGCCGGGTTTTTATAGATTGCTTTGTCTTCATCTTTTTCGCCGCTTTTTGTGACAGCATAGGGTGTGAATTGGTCTTTTGCGTATTCGTAGGCGATGAGGTTGTTATCTATAATCATAAGTATAAGTATAGCATTATTTTGTTTCTATTGCTTGATATTTGATTATGTGCATAGTAATATGGGTTTGTAAAAATTGAATAGATATGCGCTTGTAGCTCAGCTGGATAGAGTGTTTGGCTACGAACCAAAAGGTCGGGGGTTCGAATCCCTCCAAGCGCGCCATAAAGAACCTTTAAAGAAGGTTCTTTTTAATGGCGACACTTGTCGGGATGTGACCTCAAGGGTCACCCTCTCCTTCAAAAGTAAGGTGTCTTGCTTTTTCAGTCGGCAGAGTCTCCAAGCGCATTTTAGATTATATATTATAGTATATATCGTTCATTGTAAGAAAAGCTTTGCCAAATGCGGCAAGCCGATAAATTTAAAATTATTTTATATGTAACTATTTTACACATACTTCATCAAAATCAATTTTTTAAGAGCTTTAGCGTTTATTGCATCAGGTTCTATCTTTAAAAGCCTATCTAAATATTCAAGAGCTTGCGAATATTTTTGCTGTTTCTTTTTGGCTGCAGCGATAGCATAAAGCGCATCTATAAAATTTTCATCCAATTTTAAAGCGTTTTCTAAATCTAAAATCGCATTTTCAATTTTAGGGTCTGTTATATCATCTCTTGTTAGAGTTATATAGGCTCTATTATAATATGCATCGGTTAATTTATTATTCAATTCTAAAGCCTTTGTATAATCAAGCATGGCTTCGTCCCAATTTTTAAGAGCCTGATTAGCAACCGCGCGGTAAAAATAAGAAATCTCAAAATCATTCTTCATCTTAATTGATTTGGTTATTTTTTCAATTGCACTTTCAAAATTACCATTTTGAATATCATATATACCTTCATCTAAGAAAAATTTATAATCATTTTCCATTTTTAAATCCCGATAGCTGTTTTTTGCCATAGATTAATGATAACATAGAAAGGAAATTTCAGATATGCTCAAACAAGTTCACTTTGACGTATGTGGGTATTGATGTTTTCATACGTCAT
>CANENE010000019.1 GCA_947428835.1 uncultured bacterium
TCCGCATTGAACATAGCCTGCTGTTGCTCCGGCGGTACAAAACTGTAAACCATCTGCACCTTTATTATTATTTATTTCCCCCAAATGTTGCTGCCATACACTAAATTCTGCTTGAGTCGGGAGCCTCCAAGCACCAACAGCTGTAGCTCCAAAGGCATTATATAGTCTACATGCGGCATTTGCTGCTTGAAATTGACAAACAGTTCTGTTGCATCCGCTGTAGTTTGCTCCTGCATTGCCTGAAATGCCGCAATTATCACTTGTTTTTCCTTTCCAACAACAACTTCCGTTATATGGGCAAGTCTGACCAACTGACATAATATATTGTGTAAAGCTCTCGGGTATGGGTGGCCCAAAGCCATCAGGCCCTGCGTCTCCTACGTTGTATTTAGAAACACAGATGTTTCTGTTTGCTCCTGACATTTTTTTATCTATAAATATTCCAACAACCTTGTCGCAGTCTTCCTGTGATGCGGGTTCTCCGTAAAAAGGGTCGGTGGTCGGATCTTTTATACCACCTCCATTTGGAAGTTCTGATATATCCACATTGATACTATCCAATACGCATCTTGTTGAAAACGCTAAATTTTGGGGATATTTGTTTGTGTTGAAAGCGCCATTTGCAAGCGTATTTGCATAGTGTATGTTAGTATCATCTTCTGATGGACTAAGTGACCAAATAAGATCGGGATAGCAGCCATTTGCCGTTCCTTCTTCGCTATTTGTAGGACAACCGTTTGTTTTAAAGTTGCACTGATTTGACCCCAAAAGCGATGAAGCTGCATCGCAAAGCTGCAGACCTTCTTGACCTTTGTTGTTGTTAATTGAAATTAAATTAGATGACCAATTATTTAATTCATCTTTACTTGGAAGTCTCCAGCTTCCTTCATTTTCACTATTTGGAGCATAGTTAGCACAACTTGCATTAGCTGCAGACCATTGACATACTGTTCTATTACAGCCACTATAATCTCCATTACCGTTTTTTCCTGTTGTGCAGGTTGCACTTGTGCTGCCGCTCCAACAACAGTTTCCTTTATCTTTATCAGCGCAAGTATTTCCAACTGTTAATTTCTTGACACTGTCGGCTAAAGGTAAACCATTGTCTCCCATGTTGTATTTAGTTACACAAAGGTTTCTTGTCCCTCCGTTCATTGCAGCAGGGATAAATAAAGCATCATATTTATCGCAGTCTTCTTTGGTTACCTGCCGCTCCAGTGTCATATTGACATTACTTCCGCTTCCAAAAGAGCCGATTGAAATATCTGATGCTTTGAGTTTTTTCGTTATAATCGGCGCAAATGCCGCAATAAGAAGAGAGATGATGATTAAGCTTATCAGAATTTCTATAAGCGAGAAGGCTGATTTTTGCAGCCCAAATAAACCATCGGGTTTGCTAGTTTTTTCCATGGTATTTTCCTTAAGTCAGATGTTATTTTGTGTGTTTAGAATTTTGAATTTTTGTAAATTAAGACAGCACAAAATAAGCCCCAATGTGCTTTTTTATGCTAATCTACAATAGACAAAGTTAATTGAATGGTTTAATTATTACATTAATATGTAACTTTGTCAAGAAAAGTTACATTTATATGAAATAAAATAAAAGATAAAATTAAATGAGCATCGGATCAAGAATAAAAAATATAAGACAAAAACTCAAAATGACTACAAAAGAAATGTCTGATATTATGGGCATTCCGACAAGAACAATAGGAGGTTATGAAAGAGACGAAAATCCTCCAAATGAAAAATTTTTATCCGGGCTTATAATAAATTTTAATGTAAATATAAATTGGCTGTTGATTGGCAAAGGGGCTGTTTTTATACAAAACCAGGATTTAATAATAGACAAAATTGCATCAAACTACAACATTTCAAAACAAGATGTTATAGATATTATTAAGCTTTTGCAAAATGAATACAACAACTGCGTAAATAATTTTTTACACTTATCTTCATAAATTACCTGGATTTTGGCAATTTTTTGGATAAAAATGTTTTTATTCATTTAAGAGGATACTTTTAGATGAAAAAAATAATAGAAAAATTATCGATTAAAATATTTGATTATATTTATAAAAAACAGGAAATTGCCCATCAAAAGAGGATGGAAAAATTAAAAAGCAAGATTTTATCAGGTTCAATTGCAGGGCAAAAATACTATAAGTCATCAAATGCTACATTAACAATTGAAAACAACTACAATCAAAATAAAAAAGCAAATGAAGATAAAATTGAAAAAATTGTTGAAAAATATTTAGATGACCCAAAAAAATTCTTTGATTATATCAAAGGAGCAAACACACCTGTTTATAAAACAAAATTTGCAAAAAATATTTTAGCTAATATCGGCGAATTAGAAGGTTTTATATACCCGAAAAAGGGTTTAAAGGCTCTTTATTTGAATTTGATTTTAAATAAAAAAATATCTTTTAAAACACCTGAAATGTTTGTTGTTTCAAGTTTTGATGTAAATGCTTATGCTATATGCTATCAGTTTTATAATTGGTATTGCTACAAAATGAGGCTTGATGGTTTTGAAGCTAAAACGCAGGAAAAATTTCAACATATTTTTGAAATATGCGAATCCGATAAAATAAATTCACTTTCTTTTGGTGAGATATTGGAGCTTAAAAGTGCTATTAAAAGAGATATTGAAGCTATTGATTTTGTGAAAAAATTAGCAGTTAAAAAAGCCATGGCAAAAAAGAATCTTGAAAAGATTAAAAATAAACAGGCTGTAAGAATATAAATTTTATTATATAAATTAATCTGAAAGTTCGCTAAGTTCTCTTGATAAGGTATCAATTTTGTCTTTGATACTTACACCTTTATTTAAAAGAATTTCTTCAAGAGTCTTATTTATTGCTTCGTTTTGTGCTTTTTTATTATTTTGGCCAAAACTTACATTATTTAAGTTATTAATCTGCAAAGCGCTTATGCATCTTGCTTTTTGGGTTGGTTCATCCTGACAATGCAAGAAATAATTTTCGCTCAAAGCTTCTCTATTAGCGGGTAGAACATTTGTTATTTGTGCAAGATTATATTGATTTTGTTCATTTGTCAGAATCTGAATAAAATCAAGTGCTGCCGTGATATTTTTAGATTTTTTTGGAATTACAAGATTCATTATAGATACATCATATCCGCCATTTGTACCTGTAAGCTGCGGTGCAACATCTGTTTTGGCATAGACATTTGGAGCATTTTGTTTAATCATATTGATGAAATTGGAGCCTGCAACCATTATAACTGCATCTTTTGACATATATTTTTCAACCATTTCTCTGTGGTTGATTGTTAAAGTGTCTTTTGCAAGATAATTTGATTTATACATATTATTAAACATCGAATAAATATAGAGTGCTTTTTGCTTGCTTTCTTCATCATTTAAAGAAGATATTCCATATTTATTTAAAATTTTTGCTAAAGTATCATTTTCATCAAGATTTATAACAAAAGGATGAATATCACTGCAGTGGTATAATTTTGATGAAATTTCAAAAAGTTCATCATATGTTTTTATAAATTTATCGCTGATACATTCATTGTAAATAGCTTTATTATAAACACTAACAGGGCTTGTTGCATAAAAAGGAAGTGCGTATATTTTATTTTTATATTTTAATTTTTCAACAAGATTTGGATGAAAATCGTGTGCTTCTTCTTCGCTAAAATAATATAGAGCATTTCTTTGGGCCAAAAGAAGAGAAAATTCGGGATTAAGGTTAATTAAATCCGGCGGATTTTTAGAAAGAATGGAAGCAAGTGTTCTTTTTTGCGCTTCTTGAATAGGAATATCAACCCAAGTTACACGATAACCGGGGTTTTTGCGCTCAAAATCTTTTATGATTTCTCTCATCTGCCTTTCATAGACAGGTTTTAATTGAATTGACCAAAAGGTAAATTCTTGTTTAACGGGAGCATTATTTGTGTGTTTATGAACATATAAACCGATACCTTCAATGATAAATATAATCAAAGAAGCAAAAAACAAAAACACAAATATTTTTCTCATAAATTCTATCTTCCTCAAAACTTTATGTTAAGATTATACAATGAACTTGTTTGATAAGCTAGAAGATAATAATAAACAAATTCCGCTTGCCGAATTGATGCGCCCTAAAACGCTTGATGAATACTTGGGTCAGGCAAATGTGATTAATTCTGATTCGCCGTTTTTAAAGTTATTAAAAGCAAAAAGACTTTTTTCTTTTATTATATGGGGACCTCCGGGCTGTGGTAAAACTACACTGGCAAGGCTTTGCGCCAATTATCACAGTGCATATTTTATAGAACTTTCCGCGGTTAATTCAGGTGTTAAAGAAATTAAAGAAACAGTTGAAATTGCAAAGCAGAAGCTTAGAGAAGGCACAAAAACGATTGTTTTTATTGATGAAATTCATAGATTTTCTAAAACCCAGCAGGATGCGCTTTTGCCGCATATCGAAAAGGGTCTGTTCCATTTTATTGGTTCAACTACGGAAAATCCTTCGTTTCATACCGTTCCGGCGCTTATTTCAAGGGCACAGGTAATAATGTTGAATAAAATTGATATTGAATCAATTAAAAAAATAATTTTAAAAGGGTTAGAATATCTTAACAAAACTTATAAAATAAAAACTCTTGAAGATGATGCACTTAGTCTAATTGCTGATTTATCCCAAGGTGATGCCAGATTTGCGCTGAATACTCTTGAAAATTCGTTTTTTGCCTGTGACGATATAATTAAAAAAGAAATAATAGAAAAACTCCTGCAATCTTCTAGTGTGCGCTATTCTATTGATTCTCATTATGATTATGCAAGCGCCTATCAAAAGAGCTTAAGAGGCTCGGACCCTGATGCTGCAATATATTATCTTGCAAAGATGCTCCTTTCAGGTGAAGACCCCAGATTCATTGCCCGAAGGCTGATTGTAACAGCATCAGAAGATGTCGGAAATGCTGATTTTAGAGCATTGTTGGTAGCAGAAGCTGCTCTTCGTGCAGTAGAACACCTTGGAATGCCAGAGGCTCGAATTACACTGGCGCAGGCAACGGAATTTGTAGCGCGCGCCAAAAAATCCAATAAAGCAATTTCAGCACTTGATAGTGCTATAGCCGATATTCAAAAAGGGCTTGATTATCTTCCTCCAAAGCATCTTAGAGATGCGCATTATAAAGATGCAAACAAATACGGTTTTGGAGTCGGCTATGTTTATACCCATGATGATCCCGATTTTAAACAGCAGTTTATGCCTGATGAAATTAAAGACAAAAAATATTTTTTGTAGTATAATTATTTGCACAAAATGTATTGCAGAAAATTATTAATTTTTGTTAAGAAAACTGCAAAAATCATTTAAAAACACGCAATAAAAATTATGTTTCTTTTTTGTATGTGTGTAAAGTCTTTAAAAATTGGAGGCGATATGCAAGTTAGTGCAGTTGGTAGTAATTTAAATAATATTAGTTTCAGTAGTAACAGTCGATATGAACACAGACCCTATCAGGATTATGATAATTATGATGAATATGATGAATATATAGAAGGCGATAGTGTTGAATTTGGTTCACAGCGTATTTCTGATGACGAAATGAATGAACTTATGTTGGCATCTAAAAATGTTTCTGATACTGCACATAAGGCTTCACAGGATGTAAGTCCGGTGACTGTAGTGGCTTCTCTTGTTGCGGCTGTTGGTACAATTGCTGCCGTTAAAGGAAAAGCAATGCCTTACGTAAGAGCAGGTGCAGCAACTGCGATGGAAGTGCTAACTAAAATGTCTGCAAGAGCATTTGAAGGTGCTAGAGTAGCTGTTATAACAGTTGCCAATAAATTTAAAAAAGCAGATGTCAACAGCATTAATAAAGCGAAAGAAGCAGCAAAAGGTTTCACTCAAAAAGTTGACAACAAAGTTTATGATTTTGCAGAAAAAATAAGATCTGATGTTACAAAGGGAAATATCAGAAATGACAATGTTATGAATATGATAGAAACCTGGTCGGCAAAAGTTGTTGGTGAAGATAAAGCAAAAGTACTTGTTGATGCTATGGATAAACAAAAAATTAATAACGTCGGCAGGATGTTTGACTTTACAGTAGGCTTAGTTGCAGCTTGGAAATTTGCAGATTGCACATCTGATGTTGTTGAAGGTGGAATAGATGATGCAAAAATTCAATCAGCAGTCGGACAGCTAAAATCATTGGCAGGTTCACTCGGTTTAGATTTTACAGATGATCAAATAACCTCATTAATTAACAAAAAATTGTCGCACGACAAAGCAGCTTAGATAAAAAAGGAATGGGAATATGAATGTTAATTTTAATTCCATTAAAACAACAATAAAATCAATTCCAAACAGAGCAATACAAGAAACAGGCAAAGTTGGAGCCTTTGTAATTAAAAAAGGACAAGATGCCATAAAAAAATTGAATTATGAAAAACCTGATACATTTGAACTTAAAAACAAAGAAACAATTGTTGGGATAGGTGTTTTATCTGTAGCAACGATATTAGCTTTAAAATGTATCAAAGGTATTCATAAAAAAATCAAAGAGATGAGAGAGAAATAACTTTTTAATCTTTGTTTTAACATTGTTTGGCTTGTCTTAGATTTTCTTTGATAAGCCTTTATTTTATCTGAAAATAAAGCTATAATAAAAGCTATGGATATTTTAAAAAACATAAAAAATGAAATTATAGTTTCAATTCAGGCAATGCCTGATGAGCCTTTGTATGATGAAAATTGTATCTTGAATATGGCAAAAAGCGTATGTAATTTGGCAGGTTGCAAAGCATTAAGGCTTGCAGGAGAAAGAGATATAAAAAACATAAAAAAGAATATAAAAGATACTGTTGTAATAGGTATTACAAAGCCTTCTAAAATCCCCGATAACTATAAAGAACTTGTCTATATAACGCCAACGATTGCTGATTGCAAAAAAGTAATTGAAGCAGGGGCTGATATTGTAGCATTTGACGGTACAATGAGAAAAAGACCAAACAATGAGACTTTAGAAGATATAATAAATTTTATAAAAAGCCAAAAGAAAATAGCGATGGCTGATATTGCAACTTTTGATGAAGCTAAAAACGCTTATAATCTAGGATGCGATATAGTATCAACCACTCTATCAGGTTATACTGTTGAAACCCAAAATAACCCTGACTGTCCTGATTTTAAGCTTGTAAAAAAAATCAAAAAAGAGCTTGATATTTTTACAATTTTGGAAGGAAAAATTTGGGAAAAAAAAGATATATCAAAAGCATTTGAAGTTGGTGCTGGTGCTGTTGTAGTAGGCTCTGCCATTACAAGGCCGCAGCTTATATATAAAAGATTTTTAAAAGGAATTAAATAGAAATAGTAAGTAGGTGGCTGAAATGAAAAAAGCTCTTGGAATTGATATAGGCGGAACAAAAATATCTTTTGTGCTTATTGATGAAAAAGCTAATATGACAGGCGATATCAAAAAGTATCAAACTCCAAAAACAGCAAAAGAAATTGAAGATACTTTAAAAGAAATTATTTCAACATACGAAAATGAAGCTGATTTTATCGCAATTGCAACAGCAGGAGCTGTAAATAACGAAAATACCAAAGTCATAAGTTCGACCGCTAATTTGCCAAATGGTTATAGAGATATTGATTTTGCTTCGTTATCTAAAAAAGGAGTATTTATTGAAAATGATGCAAATGCTGCAAGTTACGCTGAACACAAAATCGGTGCCGCAAAAGAATTTAATAGCTCAATAACACTCACGCTTGGAACGGGTGTTGGAAGCGGGATTGTTATAAATAATACGCTTTTAAAAGGAAAAAACGGAGCTGCAGGAGAAATGCACTTTGCGCTTTCAAGAAACAATGAAAGACCCTGCACTTGCGGCGCCTATGATTGTTTTGAAGCTTATGCATCAGGAAACGGGCTTAAGAAAACCGCAAGTGAGATATTTCAAAAAGAAATAACAACTTATGAAGTAATTGAGCTTGCAAAAAATAACGATAAAAAGGCTCTTATGGCTCTTGATAGGTGGCAAAAAGATATAGCGCTTGGAATTTTAGGATTAAATAATATCTTTGATACAGATTGTATTGTATTATCAGGCTCTATGGGGCAATTTGTTGATACAAAAAAAATTGAAGAATTTGTAAATAGTAAAACCGTTACAACTGAAACAAAAGTACGCCTCGGGCAAATGGGAAACAATTCGGGCATGGTAGGAGCAGTACTTTTAGCGTTTGATAAAAGTTTTTTATGATAGAATTGAGTTATGAGAATTAATAAATACATAGCTCAAAGCGGTTTTTGTTCAAGAAGACAGGCAGATGAATATGTTTTAGAAGGAAGAGTCAAGGTAAATGATAAAATCATTACCATGCTGGGCTTTGAAATTCGAACTAAAGATAAAGTATATATAGACGGCAAGCTGGTTAAAGCAGATAAGCTTGAATATTATAGATTTTATAAGCCATCGGGCTACATTACAACAAAATCGGATGAAAAAGGAAGAAAAACTATCTATGATATAATCCCAAAGGAACTTCATCATCTAAATCCTGTGGGAAGATTAGACAAAGATTCAACCGGACTTGTAATTTTAACAAATGACGGCAACTTGCAATATGAACTTACTCACCCCAGCAAAAAAGTTGCAAAAACATATATTGTAAAAATTGAAGGAAAGCCTGGTGATATAAAGCTTCAAAAATTAAACGAAGGAATTGAAATAGAAAAAGGTAAAATTGCATATTGCGATTGGGCAATTATAGATGAAGACAAGCAGACAATGACATTTGAAATTGTTTTGTATCAGGGAATGAACAGGCAAATTAGAAAAATGTTTGAATTTTTAGGTTATGAAGTAGTAAACTTAAAAAGGATAAGACATGCAAATATTGAATTATTAGGGCTTAAAAGGGGTGAAATTAAACCAATTAAACCAAGACAAATAAAAGAATTGAAGTTATACTTAAATAAATTAAATAAGGAAGAATAGATTATGTTGGATATTAAATTAATAAGAGAAAATCCTGAAAAAATTAACGAACTTTTAAAAAGAAGAAATCCCGATTTATCAATAGATGAAGTAATCAAAATTGATGAGATGAGAAGAAAGTCGCAATTTGAGCTTGATAATTTAAGAGCGCAAAGAAAAAATGAATCCAACAAAATCGGTGCCATGAAAAAAGATGGCATTGATACAACCGAAATTCAAGCTGAAATTAGAAAAATGGGAGATGATATCAAGCTTCTTGAAGAAAAATTAGGCGAACTTGATATTAAACAAAAAAATATCTTATTAAATATTCCAAACATCCCTGATGAAAATATTCCAATAGGACCCGATGACAGCACAAATGTTGAAGTTTCAAGATGGGGCGAACATATTACAAATGAAAAAGCAGGTTTTGAATTAAAACCTCATTGGGATATTTGTACAAGCCTTGATATGCTTGATTTTGAAAGAGGTGTTAAACTTGCTCATACAAGATTCACTTTGTATAGAAATAAAGGTGCAAGATTAGAGCGAGCCATAATTAATTTCTTTTTAGATACTCATACAGGCGCTCATGGTTATGAAGAAATCATCCCTCCTTTTATGGCAAACAGTAAAACTATGACAGGAACAGGTCAGCTTCCGAAATTTAAAGAAGATATGTTTAAATGCGAACAGGAAGATTTGTTTTTAATTCCGACAGCAGAAGTCCCTGTGACAAACATATATCAAGATGAAATCCTTGATGAAACAGATTTACCAAAGTATATGACGGCATATACTCCCTGCTTTAGGCGCGAAGCAGGAAGTGCCGGAAAAGATACTAGAGGCTTAATTCGCCAACATCAATTTAATAAAGTTGAACTTGTAAAATTGACAAAACCTGAAGAATCAGTAGAAGAACACGAAAAATTAACGGCTGATGCTGAAAAAATCTTACAATTGCTTGAACTTCCATATAGAAAAGTATGTTTATCATCAGGCGATATTGGTTTTAGTGCAAGAAAATGTTATGATTTAGAAGTATGGATGCCATCTTATAATACATACAAAGAAATATCTTCTTGTTCAAATTATGGCGATTATCAGGCAAGGCGCGCTAACATCCGCTTTAGAAGAAAAGACGGAAGTGTGGAATTCGTGCATACCATAAATGGCTCAGGGCTTGCTGTCGGAAGAACTTTAGCTGCGATTTGCGAAAACTTCCAAACCAAAGACGGTCATATAATTATACCTAATGCTTTGAGAAAATACACCGGATTTGATATAATATAATTATTAATATTTAGGAGAGAAATATAATGAAGAAATTTTTATCATTTGCTTTAATCGGATTTATGACACTAGGCCTTGTAACAGCTGTAGTTGAAGCGAAAGATGCAAATAAAATTAAAGTAAACAGGCAATCAAAAAAATATGATATTATCAAAAATAAAGAATATGCTCAAATTAAAAAAGAATTCTTTGCAGTTGAAGAATACGGTGATATCTACAATTGTCCTGTAGAAAAACAAAAATTCTGCAAAGTCAAAAACTTAAGCAGCGGTTTTTATACTCTTTGCGATAGAGACGTTACAAGAACACAAATGGAATCAGCAAAATTAATCTATCAACTTGGAAGATGCATAAAAATGAACTAACTTATGTTAAATATTTTTAGAAGCTGTCTTTAATTTAAAGGCGGCTTTTTTAATTTTTAATTTTAATTTCATATTTAATATTTGTTTATAATCAAAAAACCATGCCATAAGTCTATGATAGAATTTTATTATGAAATATGTTCCTTTGCATATACACACCGAATATTCACTATTAGATGGTGCTATAAGAATACCGGAATTTTATAAATTTGCAGCTGAAAATGATATGCCTGCTATTGCAATAACCGACCACGGTGTTATGTATGGCTGCGCTGATATGTTCATTGCAAAAAATGAAATGCTATCACATATGCTATCTGATGATGTGCAGGAATTAAAAAAGAAAATCGAAGCAGTTAAACCAATTGTCGGCTGTGAATTTTATATTTGCGAAGGTGATGTTATAGAAGATAGAAGCAAAAAGACAATGTATCACCTTGTTTTGCTTGCAAAAAACCAAAACGGATATCACAATTTATGCAAAATGGATTCAATTGCAACAACAGAAGCTTATTATTATAAACCTCGTATAAACCATGAAATTTTAGAAAAATATAAAGACGATATTATATGCCTATCTGCCTGTATTCAAGGTGAAGTTGCAAGAAATATCTTGGATGGAAAACCCGATAAAGCATTTGAAAAAGCAAAATACTATAAAGATTTATTTGGGGATGACTTTTATATCGAGCTTCAAGACCACGGGCTTCAAGAGCAAAAAGATTCAAACCCAAAATTGATGGAAATAGCAAAAGAGCTTAATATTAAAACGGTTATTACAAACGACTCTCATTATCTCAAAGCTCAAGATGCGCTTTGGCATGATACCTTGCTTTGCGAGCAGACAAAATCCAAAAAAGCGGAAGAAAAACGCTTTAAGTTTTCTGTTAATGAATTTTATGTTAAAACTGTTGATGAATTAAGACGCGCATTTTCCTGGATGGAAGAAGACTATTTCAATGATTGCATTAATACAACGGTTGAAATCGCAGATAAATGCAATTTTGAAATGGACAAGCTTGAATTTGGAAAAACAAGAGAATATTTGCCTAAATATCCTTGCCCTGATGGGCTCACGGAAGAAGAATATTTTGATAAACTCTGTATCGAAGGCTTAAAGAAAAGATATGGCGACCCCATCCCAAATGATATAGTGGAGCGCTATAAATATGAAAAAGATGTTATTTTAAATATGGGCTTTCCTGCCTACTTCCTTTTGACTTGGGATTTCATAAATTGGGCAAAAGAAAATAAAATCCCCGTTGGCCCGGGCCGCGGCTCTGCAGCAGGGAGTATTGTAGCTTATGCGCTTCGAATAACCGAGCTTGATCCTATCCGCCATAATCTCTTGTTTGAAAGATTTTTAAATCCCGAAAGAATATCAATGCCTGATGTCGATATTGATTTTTGCCAAAGAAGACGTGGCGAAGTTATAGACTATGTTTCTGAAAAATGGGGAAAAGACCATGTTTGCCAAATTATTACATTTGGTACGCTTGCTGCTAAAGCTGCGCTTAAAGCTGTATGCAGGGTTTATGATATTCCTTTCCAGCAATCTAATACTTGGGCAGGGATGATTCCTTCAATGCCCGGAACAAAACTAAAAGATGCGCTTTTAGATGGAATGGAATTAAAGAAATTATGTAATGAAAATGCGCAGGTTCAAAGTCTTGTCGATGAAGCACTTCATATGGAAGGGCTCAAAAACCAAACAGGAACGCATGCGGCAGGTGTAATTATCGCACCTCGTCCGATGTCTGAAATTATTCCTGTTGCACTTTCAAAAGAAAAAGCTTCAACTACACAGTATCCTATGGCGGGGATTGAAAAAATCGGTTTGTTGAAAATGGACTTTCTGGGACTTGAAACTTTAACCATTATTCAAGATGCTCTTGATTTGATTAAAGATAGAACAGGAAAAGATATAGATATTAACAATATCCCGCTTGATGACCCCAAGACTTTTGAACTTTTAAGCAGAGGCGAAACTGATGCCGTATTCCAGCTTGAATCAGGCGGTATGAAAAATTTGGTTAAAAGATTAAAACCAAACGTTTTTGAAGATTTGGGCGCTTTGGTTGCGCTATATCGCCCCGGACCATTGGAAGCCGGTATGGTAGATGACTTTGTAGATAGAAAACACGGTCGTCAAAAAGTTGAATATGCTCATCCGATGTTGGAGGGGATTTTAAAAGAAACATACGGAACGATTGTTTATCAAGAGCAGATTATGGCGATTTTCCAAACGCTTGCAGGTTATACATTGGGCGGTGCGGATATGGTTCGCCGTATGATGGGTAAAAAGAAGCTGCAACAAATGGCAGAGCAAAAAGAAATTTTTGTAGCAGGTGCTGCTAAAAATAATATGCCAAAAGAAGCCGCAATCAATTTGTTTGAGCAGATTGAAAGTTTTGCAAAATACTGTTTCAATAAAGCACATTCATCTGCTTATGCGTTTGTTGCTTATCAGACAGCGTATTTAAAGGCTCACTATCCTGTTGAATTTATGTGTGCGATGCTTACTTCTGTTGCCGATAAACAGGAAAAAACCCAGCAATACATTCTTCAATGTCAGGCGCAGGGAATTGAAGTATTAGCACCTGACATCAATAGCTCAAATTCTCAGTTTACTCCCGATGGTAAAAATATCCGCTTTGGCCTTGCTTCAATCAAAAATGTAGGTGAAGCCGTTATCGAGCAAATTGAAACGGAGAGAAAAGAAAAACCTTTTGGAAGTTTCTTTGATTTTTGTTCAAGAGTGGATGCTAAATGTTTAAATAAAAGAACGCTCGAAAGTTTGATTAAGGCAGGAGCTTTTCAGACTATTGAAAAATCAAGAAAACAATTATTGGAAAATATTGATTCAGCAGTTGAATTTGTTCAAAATGCTCAAAAAGCAAAATCATCAGGGCAAGTTAGTTTATTTTCATCATTAAATGGAGATGCCAAGCAAGAACTCAATATTCCGACATTTAAAATGACAGGAAGCTCTGATGATGAATTTAGCGATTCTCAAATTCAAATGTTTGAAAAGGAATTGATGGGAATTTATGTAACAAGCCATCCTTTAGCTTCCATCAAAGACAAAGTAAAATGCCTAACCACAAAAACTTTAGAAGAAATTATGGAAAATCCGGTTCATGATTCAAGAGTTACAATTTGCGGGCTTTTATCGCAAATTAATCAAAAACCTACCAAAAAAGACCCTTCTAAATTCATCAAAACAGGTCAAATTGAGGATTTGACAGGAAGAATTAATATTGTAGCGTTTCCAAAAATTGTTGAAAAATACGGCGATTTAATTAATTCCGAGCAAAAAGTTGTTTTAAAAGCCAAGGTTAATGTAAGAGATGAAGAAGTTAATCTTGCAATTGATGATGTTAAACTTATTGAAGATTTAAGCATTGTGACATTGAAAGTTAACGAACTTCCAAAAATTGAAGAAAATATCCTGCTTAAAGAACTTTTAGCTAAACATAAAGGCGAAAACCCCGTAGTTATTGATTTTCCGGCAGCAGATGAATTTGGACAAGGCCAAAGATACAAGATGCTTACAGGCGATAAGCTTTGGGTGGATATTGATGATACTATGGAAAAAGAGCTTACGCTTGCTTTTAAGGATAAATTAGAAGTTGAAGTTGTCAACTTGAGATAATATTGGTTTTTAGGGTAATCTGCTTTATTATGTTATCTTCAACATTACATTCATCTTCAACCCAAACCTGTGTTTCGGAGTGCAAAAGATGGATATTGTCTGCAATTTCTTTTAAATATATGGCATATGTTGCATCAATAAAATTTACACTATCAAGTTTTTCTATGTAATATTGGCTGTTTCCGCAATTTTGGCAGAATTTTTCCGTTGGGACAATTTCTCCAAAGTTGAGTTTTGCCTGTCTTTTTATATCACACCTTGAGCACCTTATTATGTAAAAATTTTTAATCAAATATTGGCCGCAATCCGGGCAATAGCCTTCGTTTGCATATAAAAGAGCGTTTTTGTGAGAGCAGTTTATTTTGTTTTGAAAAAACTTAAGCAGAATGTTTTTCATATTTTAATCAATAAGGAAAAAACCTGCAAATTCAATATATTTAAAATAAATGTTAAGAAATATTACATAAATAAAAAATATTTAGCAATTTTATAAGAAAGATATACTTTATATATATGTAAGAAACAAACATAAAAAAGTAAGAGAGAAAACAATTAATAAGGAGAAAAAGATAAAATGGCAAGAGTATTAATTTCAATGCCCGAACAATTTTTAAGTCAAATCGACAACGTAGCACAAGGCGAAAATCGTACAAGAAGCGAACTTATAAGAGAAGCACTAAGAACTTATATCAACCGTTCAAAAATCAGAGAAAACACATTTGCAAACAAAAATGCAGCAATCCTTGAAGCGCTATTAGACTAGATTTAAATTTTAAAAACACGAAAAACAAGAGAGAAACAAAGTAAAAAAGAAACACAACGAGAAAGAGAAAACAGAGTAAAAAACACACACAACACACATCACATCACACACACGTAGCAAGAGTAAAACGAGTAAATACAAAAAAGAAAAGGAAACTCAAATATGCTACAGACAAAATAAGACCACCTGAAGTAAATGTATCGGGTGGTCTTTAATTTCTATTTAATTTAGAAAAATCTACTTCACTTTTGAAGCTTCTTCTACAATAACTTTGAATGCTTCAGGTTCATTAACTGCAAGTTCGGCTAACATTTTTCTATTAACCTGGATATCAGCTTTTTTAAGCATATTCATAAATTTTGAATAGCTGATTCCCATACTTCTTACTGCAGCATTGATTCTGATAATCCAAAGACTTCTCATGTTTCTTTTTAGGTTGCGTCTGTCTCTGTATTGATATTTTAATTTTTTCATTACAGCGATATTTGCAACTTTAAAAATTCTGCTTCTTGCGCCAATGAAACCTTTAGCAAGTTTTAATATTTTTTTATGTCTTTTTCTAAGAACATTTCCGCGTTTAACTCTCATAGTTCAGCCTTCCTTATCTTGTAAATTTCTTTTTGTAGGGTAATTCTTTAGAAATCATTTTTAGATTTCCTTCAAAAACTTCAGTTGTTCCTGAAATTCTGTTTTTTCTAGCCGGACTTTTGTGAGCCAAAAGGTGTCCTTTTCCTGCCTGAGCGCGTAAAATCTTGCCTGAGCCTGTGATTTTGTAGCGTTTTGCGGCAGATCTGTGTGTTTTCATTTTAGGCATTTTATTTTCTCCTTTTAATTTTAAACCCTTGTGGCATACCAAAGCCACTTTAGGCTATTTAATTTTATTCAAAACATGTTTAAAAATCAAGCAGTATATTAAGTTTATTGCTTGAAAATTTAACATAATTTAATTATACTTTTTCTATGCAAAAGGTTACAAAAGAAAATTTCTTTATAGGGCTGTCACTTTCAAATTCATCAAACTACGATAGTTCTATATGTGTAATGGATAGAAATTCTAAAATAATTTTGATTGATAAATTTTATTTTGCTTCAGACATTGATTATTTTTTTAAAAATTCGCCATATGTAACTAATTCTATAGTTTGTTCGACAATTCCTTATGACAACAAGCTTTTAGATGGTAAATGGCGCATACATTCTAAAAACTATCAAATTTTATCCGATAAATTTAAAGTAAACCGAAATAATTGGACCAATAGGATTTTAATACGTTGTCAGGAAACCTTTAATTATTTGGTGGATAGGAACATAAAAGTAGTTCGTGCGGATATAAACCAATTAAGACAGGCTTATGGGCTTTTTGCGCACTATCAGCTTCGAACAAGTGCTGATTGCAAGAACCTTCAAATTATGCTAAAAATGAAATTCGGTTTTAATCAAATTATGGAAAACATGCTTCCTGCTTCAAGTTTGGAAGCTATTATTGCTTCTATGTTTGCGCTTGATTTGGCAAACGGAGCCGAAACATCAAAAGCCTTTGAAATTGAAGGAATTGATGTTTTAACAAGAAAAGCCTATGACTAGCTTTATACTTTAGCTTTGAATTTGATTTACGATGCTTCCCAATAAATCCATTGATTTTTGAAGCACATCTGAATTATACCAATCCGTAAATGTATCAAATTTTTCTGATAATTGGGCATCTGTTATGTGTTTTTCAATCTCAACTTCTGCTTTAATAGAAGATTTTATGCTTTTAACTTCGCAATTATAAAAAGCAAGCTTATTTGCTTTTCTAAGCTTTGGAAGCTGTTTTAGGTTGCTATTTGCAACAAAAAGCTTATCAACTTCTTCTATATTTAATGTAACTATTGGTGTTTTATTGTTTTCGTCGCTTGAGCAGATAAAAACATCTTCAGCTTTTTGCAGGCTTTTCATATCTTCGATGGGGCAGTCTATAATGCATAATTTATAAACATTTTCCAAGGATGAAAGGTCTTTTAAAGGTGAATTTTGGGCAATTAAAATACCTGCTTCTTTTAATTTTGGAAGTGCTTTGATTGCGGAACCTTCAAGAGACATAGAACCTACTGCTTTTAGTTTTGGCATTTTTTTGAGGGTTTTATTTGTCAAGATAATGCCTGCGGCTTTAAGATTTGGCATTTCAACAATTTTTGTATCTTCATAAAGTCTGATTTCTTTGCTGACAATCAAAGGGAATGTTGTAAGGGCGGATTTTCTGGTGTCAAAAGTACCTTCGCAGCCTGCAACATGTTTAATTAATTCATCTTCATCGATGCCAAGCTCTTTAAATGTATTTTCTTTTGGCTGACTATAGTGTGAAATAATTAAATATTCGTTATTGAAACGGGTTTTAATTCCGTATTTATTGAAAATTTCAATTGCTTGTTCTTTTGATAATTCGCTCATTTATAAACTCCACTTCTTATTTTAGATTTATTCCCAAAAATATTTTTTTATATCAAAGATATTTTATTCGTTTCTATATTATAGATGATTTTTTTGTTTTTATTCATACCGTAAATATATGAATTATCCCTAATTTTGTCAAGTTTGAAGCTTTCTTTTTTATCTGTTGCAACTGTTACATAATTTTGTAAAAATAAATCCAAATTTTTAAAAGCATCAAATTTATTTCCAAATGCAATTGCAAATTCCATTTCATATCTGCCAATCAGCTGTGCTTGGGGTGTCTTTAGATTAGGGCCTGCAGGGACATATCTTGCAAGATTTTTGTTATTTGAAATTGCTTCAAAACTTCTTAAAAGTGTGATTTTAAGGTTGTTTTTAAATATTTCGTATTCGTTTAATCCTTTTGTAAAGATTATAGCATCTTGCGCTATAACAAAATTTTGTACAGGGAATGTATTTGTTTTAAGTTCGATTGGTTTAATAGCCGGCATATGTTTTTGAACATCATAATCAGGGTCAATTTTTCTTTCTATAATACCTGCGCCATCTTCAGATATGGTCTTTTCGATTTTATCTTTTAAAACAAGATTCAGTTGAATTTTATGGTTTTTCTTTCTGTTATTTATATAGGTTTTGAATCT
>CANENE010000020.1 GCA_947428835.1 uncultured bacterium
GATTCAGTTGAATTTTATGGTTTTTCTTTCTGTTATTTATATAGGTTTTGAATCTAATGAATTTTGAGTGATTATCTAAGATGCAATCAAGCTTAATTGTTCCAAAATCTATAGTAAGACAGGATTCAATGATTCCGTCATATTTAATTCTCGCTTTTTTAATGTTGTATTTCGAATATTTTCCAATAGGGGCTATATTGTAGCTATCGCCCATATCTTTTATATCGCTTAAGAAAAATTCATATGATTCTTTTTTATTTTTATCAAAAATTTGAACTTTATTATTTTTGATAAATAGCCCTATATAATCATTTTCAATGGATTTTGAAGTTGTGCGTACTTTTTTTATCGGTTCAAGTATTTCTACATTATTGTAAGAAAATCTTTGATTATTTGAAATCTCAACAACCTGTTCATAGATTTTTTTGATATCTTCTGTGACAGGGATTTTATATGTATCATATAATAAATCATCTTCAAAAGCTTCTATATGGCCTGTAACTTGTGCATTTTTAAGCTTATAGGGAAGATTGATTTTGACTGTTTTGATGTTATCAAAAGTTGATAAATTAAAAAGCCCGAATTTATTTGTTATTTTTTCACTATTGCCTTTTTTAAAGTTACCTGTAATTCTTTTTTCAATTGCATCAAGCGCCAAATTGCATCTTAAAAATCTATTTTCAACGCAATTATGAACACTATCCAGTGAAGTGCCGCAGATGCTGTCGTGGGCATGGTTTTTAATAAGGTTAATAAATACATTATCTAAGTTTTCGGTGAATTTATCTTTTAAATAAAAATTCAAAGGTTCAACTATTCTTGATAATTTATTTTGAATATTAAAATTTTGAATTTTTTGAGGAATTCTCGCGCTATAACATCCTTTTAGAATATAGGTTAATTCATTATCTAAAAACTCTATTTCAACTGTTTTTTTATCAAATTTTGTGTTTTTGAAATATTCAAAAGGGCTTGAAAGGATGATTTCATAGCCATCTAAATAAGAATTTATTTCTTTTATTTTCTGTTTGGCATTTTTTAAAATTCCCAAATGGTCTGCTCCGATTGGAAGAAGAATATTATTTGAAGAATATTTTTCTATTTTTGAAATATAGTTTTTGATATTTTCTATGTTTTCTTTTGTGGTTGACTGATGGAAGAAATCATTAAAATACCCTTGGGCAAGCCAGGTTGTTTCAATGTTTTCATATAAGAAATCGCAGACATTACCTGTTTTTTTGGGATTTACTCCTCTCCAAATTATTGCTTTATCTATGTTTTTGAGTTTTAGGGCTAAAAATGCAGACTTTGAAATACCAAAAATATCTGCCATATAGCCGATAAAGTCTCTTTGTCCGAAATCATTTGATATTTTAATTCCTAAATCAAGGTTTCTAAGCATTGAGTATAGGTTTGGGATGTAGCTGTCTATGCTTACAAAATACGGGCCTATAAAAAGTTTTCTTTCTTTTATATATTCGGTTATCTGCTCTTTTTTATCCTGTCTGTATTTTAAATAGTCATTTAACATGCAGGTCTGCCCGTCTAAATAAATAAAAGGAGTATTTCCTTTCTCTATTTCATCAAGAGCAATATCTAAGATATCAAGAAGTCTTAGATTAAAATCTTCAATATCTCTATACCATTCTCTATCCCAATGAGTGTGTAAATATGCATAGATTTTTTTCATATATTTTATTTTAATTATTTTTTCAAAAAACCAAAATACTATATTTAACTGAATAAAAAACATTTTACTTTTTATGGATGAGTTAGACTTTTGAAAAGTATTGTATTGTGTTCATGTAATAGCAAAGTTACTTTAATTTACCCCTTTAAAGCAAAGAAATTATTATATGAAAAAGAAAAACATTGACGCTCAACGTACACTGGAAATTGAAATTTTAAATTGCAAAAAGAGACTGAAAGAGCTTTCAGTTGAAATTGAAGACGATGACGAGAAATCAAAAGAGTATAATAAAGTTATTGTACAAAAGGCAATTTTGGTTGATGCTTATAAAAAATTGAGCTACAGACCGTCATTGAAGCTTAGAGTAAAAAGACTTTTAAGTTTTAAAAAAGAAAAACTTATTTGCGATTATTTTTTAACATAAAAACTAACGTTGATATAAGCCCGTAAGAGTTGCTTTTGAAAGAGTATGTTTTAAAACTTCTTTTTCAACTTCTGTTGGTTTGTCTTGAGCTTTTACATCTAATTTTTCAACGTCAAGAGCGTATATAGTAAAGTTGTAATGGTGAATACCATGGCCAACCGGAGGGGCTGCACCATTATATCCGGTTGAGTCAAAATCCGTCAGGGTTTCAAGCGACCCTTCGATTTTGCCGCCTTTTTCAATGGAACTTACATTTAAAGGAATATTTACCACAAGCCAATGATACCAGCCGTTTTCTTTTGGGGCATCAGGGTCGTGGCAAATTATTGCAAAACTCTTTGTCTCAATTGGGGGATTAATCCAGGCTAAATCAGGTGAAATATTGCCTCCCTTGCATCCATATCCGTTTAAAACAAGGTCATTATGCAGAATTTCATTATTTTTTAAAAGCTTACTTGTAAGCATAAAAATATTTGCTCTGTCTAATGCACTTGACATAATTATTCCTCCTAAATACAAACAAATTATTAGTAAAATTATCTTTCTCATATTCTTCCTTTTATTTTTTCTTTTATGCATTTGCTCCTATTGCCAAAAACAGTGCAAAGAAAAATACATAGTTTCGAGCCAAATAAAATCTAAACATAAAAAACGCAATATTGTTTTTTTTGATTTCTTCCCAGTTTTCAAAAAAACCATAATACCATCTGGGGTAAAATTCAACATCTTTTATATTAATATAATCTTTTAATGATTCAATGAGTCTTACTGCGATAGGTAAAGTTAAAAATACATAAAGAGTTTTAGGGTTTATATTTAAAGTTTCTATACCAATATAAATTGTAAAATAGCTTAATGCAATAATCGTTCTTAAAACTTCTATAGCGTTTGTTTTGCTTTTTGAAAGTATGGCAAGAGTGTTTTTGCCTTCAATTCTGTCAAATTCCCAATCCATAATGCTGTGCGTATGGAGCAGTACTATAATTGCAAAAAACATAGCAATAGAAGGATAAATAAGACCTGTATTAATTTCTCCGATTAGGGCTAAAAAGCCGCCAAGTATTATTAAAGGCCCATATATTATTCCGATAATTGTTTCGGATAAATAGTATTTCGAGCTGATTGGATAAATCAAACATAAAATTCCTCCTAATGCCATAAATATTAAGACACATGGGCTTGAAGTCATTGCAAAATAAATGCCAATTATGGAAGAGATGCCAAAAAGGACACATAATATTTTCTTAATTTCACAAAATGAATATGTTTCGTCTTTGATGAGTCTTGCTTTATTAAAAAAAGAAGAAAAATGAACTTTGCCCAAATTGTGGCACTCACGTAATTTTAATTTTACATCTATAAAATCATCAAATAAATTGGCCCCTAAATGTACCATACAAAGAGCAACTGTAAGTATAAGCATATTTAAAAGGGAAAAATTTTCGTAAAATTGCGCATAAGAATATACAATCATCAAAGGTGCAATCGTAACAGGAAGAGAATATGCTCTTGTGAGTTCCATAAAATTAGTAAGCCGCTTTTTAAAATTCATTATTAATAAACTCCAACAGTATTATATTTTAAATTACAATAATTTTTCATCCCGAAAAAGTGTAAGATAACTTATGTAAATTTATTTTTTTAAAGATAAGTTTTTTATAATTGTTAATAAAAATTTACAAAACAGCTTAAATTTGTGATAAGTGTTGAATTTTAGGAAGTATATTAAATCTCAATGTGTTGTATGTTTAAAAAAATCATTTTTATAAAATGAGAAAAACCAAGGTGTTTATGGGATTTTTTGGATATTTTTGCTTGCAAACAAAAATTGAACATGTATGATTGAATATACGTGAAAGGAACACTATGTCTAAAGACGTTATAGAACTGGAAGGAACAATATTAGAAGCGCTTCCTAACGCAATGTTTAGGGTTGAGCTTGAAAATAAACACGAAATATTGGCTCACATTTCAGGAAAAATTAGAAAAAATTTCATAAGAATTTTGCCAGGTGACAAGGTTAAAGTTGAAATGACACCTTATGACCTGACAAGAGGCAGAATTACATATAGATTAAAGTAAGGATAAAAAAATGAAAGTTAGAGCTTCAGTAAAAAAAATCTGTAAAGATTGCCAAATCATTAAAAGACGCGGCAGAGTTACAGTTGTTTGTAAACACCCAAAACATAAACAAAGACAAGGGTAGAGGCGAAAGCCGGTGCGAGAGGTCTTTTGAAAAAAGACCGAAGCATTACGAAAGCGGCCTTAAGGATAATCGAGTAGTTGAGCGGCAACGATAGTGATAGCGAAACATACGAGATACCCGCAGGAGCTAGTAGAAACAAAACCAATCGAATAGGAGAAAATAAATGGCAAGATTAGTTGGGGTTGATTTACCCCGTAATAAAAGAATGGTTATTGCATTAACTTATATCTATGGTATAGGACCGGCTAGAAGTACTAAAATTTTAGCAGCTTGTGGTATATCAGAAGACTTAAGAACAGATGATTTAACCGAAGATGATATTAAAAAATTAAGAACCGAAATTGCTCACTATACTATTGAAGGTGACTTAAAAAGAGAAGAATCACTTCATATCAAACGTTTAAGTGAAATTGGTTCTTATAGAGGCATCCGTCATAGAAGAAAATTACCGGTGAGAGGTCAAAGAACCAAAACAAATGCAAGAACTCGCAGAGGTAAAAAGACAGGACCTATCGCCAACAAGAAAAAATAGTATGGCAAAGCGTTAAAACGTTAAATTAAAGAAAATAAGGAAAAATTAATAATGGCTAAACCACAAAAAACTAAAAAAAGAGAAAGAAAGAATATATTGCAAGGTGTAGTTCATATTCAATCCACCTTCAATAATACAATTGTAACTTCAACAGATACACAAGGTAATGCTGTTGCATGGGCATCAGCAGGCGGCTGTGGTTTTAAAGGTGCCAGAAAAGGAACTCCTTTTGCGGCACAAAGCGCAGCTGAAATCGTGGCTAAAAAATCGATTGACCAAGGTATGAAAAAAGTTGAAGTATATGTTAAAGGACCCGGTTCAGGCAGAGAAACTGCAATTAGGGCAATCCAAGGTGCAGGTCTTGAAATTACACTAATCAAAGATGTAACTCCAATTCCTCATAATGGCTGCAGACCACCTAAAAAACGTAGAGTATAATGGGCGAAAGCCGGTGCGAGAGGTCTTTTGAAAAAAGACCGAAGCATTACGAAAGCGTCCTTAAGGATAATCGAGTAGTTCAGCGGCAACGGTAGTGATAGCGAAACATACGAGATACCCACAGGAGCTAAAAGTTAGAAACAAAAGTAATTATTACAATAGGAGCTAAAATGGCTAGATATACAGGACCTACAAATAAATTATTCAGAAACTACGGTGTAAAAGATTTATCAAACCGCAAGTTGACGACTTCTATGAGACAAAATGCTTCAGGTCAGCATGGCGCTCTTAGAAAAAAGAGTTCTGATTATGCATTGCAACTAAAAGCAAAACAAACAATCAGAATGACATACTTAGTTAGTGAAAAACAATTTGCTAAATATTATCAAATTGCTTCAAGAAAAACGGGTGTAACAGGTACTATCATGTTACAAACTCTTGAATCAAGATTAGATAATGTAATATATAAAGCAGGTTTTGCAATTACAAGACGTCAGGCAAGACAAATTGTTAATCACGCACACATTCTTGTTAATGGTAAAAAAGTTGATATTCCTTCTTATTTATTAAAAGCAGGCGATGTTGTTACAGTTAGAGAAAATTCAAAAGCATTTATCAAAGGCGTAATGGAACAAATTGATTTGGCTTTGAACTTTGCTTGGTTAAATGTTGATAGAGATAATCTTTCAATTACATTTGACAGAATTCCTCAAAGAGAAGAATTAGACCCTGAATTCAAAGAACAACTCGTTATCGAATATTACTCTAAATAAAAATAGGAAGAGGATAAAATTATGGAACTTAAAATTAAAAATATTAATACAACAACATCATCTGATGGTTCTCAATACGGTAAATTCGTTATTGAACCATTGGAAAGAGGTTATGGTGCAACAATCGGTAATGCTTTAAGAAGAGTGTTGTTATCTTCTCTTGAAGGTGCTGCTGTAACATCAGTTAGAATTGAAGGCATTACTCACGAATATACTTCAATTCCGGGTGTTGTTGAAGATGTTATTGATATTATGTTAAATCTTAAATCTGTTGTAGTTAAGACTGATTCAATTGAACCACAGCATTTAAGACTTGATGTAACAAAACCCGGTACTGTTTTAGCAGGCGATATTGAACTTCCTGCAGGAGTTAAAATAGTTAATCCTGATTGTGTTATTTGTACATTATCACAAGGCGGTTCAATCCACGCTGATATCGCTGTTGAAGTTGGCAAAGGCTATGTTGCAACAGATGTATTAAAAGAACAGAAAAACGGTCTTCCAATCGACCTTCTTCCGATTGATGCAGTATTTATGCCCGTAAAAAGGGTAAGTTATAATGTAGAACCTGCCCGTGTAGGTGAATCACTGGATTATGACAAATTAACTCTTGAAATTTGGTCAAACGGTTCAATTGAAGTTACACAAGCTTTATCCAAAGCTTCAAATCTTTTAATTGAACACTTTAGCCAAATTGCCGGTATTACAGGAACTCCTGTTCAAGTTAGCAAACAAGAAGTAGTTGAAACAGAAACAGTTGTTGAAGAAGCAGCTCCAACTTTAACTATTGAAGATCTTGAATTATCAGTTCGTGCATATAACTGCTTAAAAAGAGCAAGCATCAATTCAATGGGCGAATTGTTGAAAAAATCAGAACATGATTTATTAAACATCAAAAACTTTGGTAAAAAATCATCAGACGAAGTTATTGAAAAACTTCATCAAATGGGACTTGATCTTCAACCAAACCCTGAAGATGCTGATGATCTTGAATTAATATAATAAGAACAAAAAGGAAAAGATAAAATGAGACACGGTCGTAAAATTCATAAGCTATCAAAAGCAGCTGATCAAAGAAAAGCATTATTGAGATCCTTGGCTTCCCAGTTGTTTTTAAAAGGCGAAATTACAACTACAATGGCAAGAGCAAAAGCTCTTAGACCATTTGCCGAATCAATTATCACTTTTGCTAAAAAAGGCGATCTTGCAGCTCGCCGCGAAGCAAAAAAAGATATATATGATATTGAAACTGAAAAATATATTGATGTTGAAACAGGTGAATTGTTTGATACATTACCAGAAGGTAAAAAATTACCAAAACAGTCTGTTTTAAGACAACTATTTTCAGTTATCGGAAAAAAATATGCAACTCGAAATGGCGGCTATACAAGAATTTTAAGAGTAGCTCCAAGAAGAGGCGATAACGCAGAAATGGCATTAATCCAATTAGTATAATGCCAAGATACATCATTGCTTTTGAATATTTGGGTGAAAATTTTTTCGGAAGCCAAATACAGCCCGATAAAAGAACAGTCCAAGATGAACTTCAAAAAGCACTTCGTACATTGATAAAAAATGAAATAAAATTGACTTTATCAGGAAGAACGGATGCCAAAGTAAGTGCGCAATACCAAGTTGCTCATTTTGATAGTCCGATTGAAATTAAAGATATAAACCGTTTTTTATATTCCTTAAATTCAATTCTGCCTGATGACCTTAAGGTTTTTGAGCTTAAAGAAGTTGACCCAAACTTCCATGCTCAAAAAGATGCAAAATATAAACACTACAGGTATACAATTGAAAATGATCATGTTGCTTCGGTTTTTTCAAGAGGTTCCCTGTTTTACCCTTTTTGCAAGTTGGATATCGAAAGAATAAACAAGGCTTTAGGATATCTTATAGGTCACAAAGATTTTTCTTCTTTTAAATCTAAATCAGATAATCCATACAATGACTGCATTATTTATTTTGCAAAAGCTAAAAAAGAAGAAATAAATGGTCACAGTTTTATTTTCATTGATATTGTGGGAAACAGATTTCTCTACAATATGGTCAGGACAATAGTTGGTGAAATTCTTTATATTGAAAGAAATAGCCTGAATCCTAAATTGATGGATGATGTTGTTCGGGCAAAATCCAGAGTGTCGGCAAAAGACGTTGCTGATGCAAGGGGCTTAAAATTGATGTATGTCGGATATGATGAACCTATAAATTACATAAATAATTCTTTAAAAGGAAGGTAAATAAATGAAAACATTCAGTGCAAAACCACTAGAAATAGAAAGAAAATGGTATGTAATCGATGCTGATGGTTTGACTTTAGGAAGATTGGCTGTAGAAGCTGCTAATATCCTAAGAGGCAAAAACAAACCTCAATATACTCCTCATGTTGATACAGGAGATTTTGTAATCGTTATTAATGCCGAAAAAATTTCTGTGACCGGTAAAAAAGAAACAGATAAATTATATAGAAGCCACTCAGGATACCCCGGCGGCTTCAAAGAAATCAGCTTTAAGGCATTAATGGAAAAAGACCCAAGACGTGCTATTGAAAAAGCAGTTAAAGGAATGCTTCCGCACAATACTTTAGGCGATGAACAATTCCAAAAATTAAAAGTATACGCAGGAGCTGAACATCCGCACGCTGCTCAAAAACCTGAAGTATACGCACTAAAAGGAGAAAATAAATAATGGTTGCTAAAGATAATAAAAATGAAATCGTAAAAACAGGCAGAAGAAAATGCTCTATAGCTGTAGCTAAAGTGGTTTCAGGAAAAGGCAGAGTATTTATCAATGGAAAAACTCTAAAAGGTTACTTTGGAAACCGTCCTTCTCTTGAAATGACAATCTATAGACCACTTGTTTTAACAGGTAATCAGGATAAATTTGATGTAAGAGTTAAAGCAGTTGGCGGCGGCGTTTCAGCTCAGGCTGATGCTATAGGTCTTGCAATTTCAAGGGCTCTTGTAGAGGTAAATGAAGAATTTAAACCGGCTTTAAAACAAGAAGGTCTTCTTACTCGTGACTCTCGTATTAAAGAACGTAAAAAATACGGCAGAAAAAGAGCAAGAAAAAGATTTCAATTTTCAAAAAGATAATCCCTGTCTTATATTTGAAATTCTTTTTCAAGAAATTATTAAATACTTTAAAAGCACCCAATTGGGTGCTTTTAGGTTTATATTATATATAAATTTATTAATTATGATTTATTCATCAAAAGTACAGCCGTGTTCACAAGTTTCAGCTTCGATTTCCTCAAATTCTTCATTTGGTATAAAGTCTTCGTTTTCCTCATTTCTTTGTACTTCTTTGGCTGCAAGTGCATCTACCATTTCATTAAAAGCTGCCATTTCTTCTTGGGTTTTAATCATTTTAACTTCAGCACCATCGGCATCTGTCATTCTTTGGTAATTTGCTCTTTCATCTAAAAGTCCGCCAATAAGTTTACCCCATAATGCAGAAGCTGCAACCGTAAGGACCGTTATAGCGGCATTAATTGCAATAGTTTTCTTATCGCTTTTTGCAGCAAGAATGATATCTTCCTGAACATTTTTAATTGCGCTGACCCCTGCCATAGCTGCCATACCTATATTACCATATTTTTTGGATTTCTTATATGTATTTCCGTTTGGAGTAAAACCGATTGAATTAACCGAATGTATCATAATAACACCTTTCATCTACAAAAACTTATAGCTTTATAATATCCGTAAAGAAATTTTATTGCTAATTATGAACAAAAAATTTACAAAAGTTAAATTCATCCAAAAGTTCTAAATTTACTGTGCCATGACCTAATTTGCTTGACTAATTTCTTTAAATTTTAATATAATTATTTGTAAGTTCACAGATAGGAAAAATTTATGTTCAATACAAATGACACTACTATAGTTTGCGTTGATGTTCAGCAAAAACTTGTTGATATGCTAAAAAACTCAAATGTTATAAAAAATAATACTACAACAATGATGAAAATTGCGTCCATTCTTAATGTTGATACAATTATAACGGAGCAATACCCGCAAGGACTCGGTTCAACTATTGATGAAATCACCGAAATAAAAGTTTTTAAAACGATTGAAAAAACCTCATTCAGCGCTTGGGGTTCTGATAGTTTCAGAAAAGAATTTAAAAAATTCAGAAATAAAAATGTAATAATTTTTGGTATAGAAGCACATATTTGCGTTTTCCAGACCGCATATGATTTAATTGAAAAAGGATATAATGTCTTTATTGTGGCAGATTGCTGTGCTTCAAGAACAGAACTCAATTATATTGCAGCCCTTGAAACTCTAAAAGAAATGGGTGTAAAAGCAATTACTCTTGAAATGGTGCTGTTCGAATTCTTGAAATCTTCAAATCATCCTGATTTTAAAGAAATTCAAGGATTAATTAAATAGATGCCAACAGCAAAAATTTCTCCAAACATCAGGCAGTTAGAATGCATAAATAATATAGATGGAATTTGGCTTGTTTTGGCCGGACCCGGCACCGGAAAGACTTTTACCATAATTCAAAGAATTTTTGAAATGATAAAAAGAGGGGTAAATCCCTCCGGAATTCTTTGCCTTACTTTCACAGATGCCGCTTCAGGCGAGATGAAAGTCCGTCTTGAAAAATTACTTAAAGAAAATGATATCAAACTTGTTGATGAACCAAAGATAAAAACATACCACAGCTTTTGTTCCGAAATTATTGAAAACAACATAGATGAATTCGAGCTTCCAAATAATTTTAGAATTATAAACGAAAGTACATCCAGGGTTTTAATTAAAGAATGTATAGATGAAATTAATCCAAAAGCCTTTAGAACCACAAAAAATGACCCATATTATTTTATAGGCGAAATTAAAAATAAAATCGAAGAAATCAAAAAATACCGCCTTACTAAAGAAAAATATTTTGAAAATATCAAAAACAACCCTGATTGGGAAATAGAATTAAAGAGGCTTGAAGAAGAACTTACCATAAAAAAACAAAAAGGGAGCGGATTTAAGACTCTCGAAGAAGTGACAATTCCTGCCTTAAAAAAGAAAATTGAAAAAGCCTGTGAGCTTTGGGATTTTTATGAGTTATATAGCCAAAAAATGTATGCTCTTCGCTATTTGGATTTTAGTGATATGATAAATTTTGTTTTGGATAAATTTGAAAAAAATCCGGCATTTTTAAATAAAATTGCAAATGAATATGAATATGTTTTAGTGGATGAATACCAAGATACTAATGCTTCGCAAAATGAAATTATCTTTAATCTTGCGCGCGCTTTAAATTCAAAAAATATCTTTGTTGTAGGAGATGACGATCAAATCATCTATTCTTTTCAAGGTGCAAGACTCGATTCCATTGAAAATTTTTTAAATAATTTTCCATCTTCAAAAGTTATCTGCCTAAATGAAAATATGCGCTCTAATCAAAATATTCTTGATGTTTCAAGATGTATCGCAAATTTAGATTCAAAAAGGCTTGAAAATAACAAGGATTTTGAAAAATATAATATAGATAAAAATCTTATTGCAAAAAACAGTAATTTGCCTTTGAATAAGGTCAAAATAACAGGTTTTAATGATATTGAAGAAGAATATCTTTCAATTGTGGATGAAATTGATAAGCTTTCAAAAGAAAAAGAAAATCTTTCTGAAATTGCAATTTTAGCCAAAAGTAATGCAGAGCTTGATGAATTTGCCCAAATGCTGAAAAATCGAAATATCCCCTATGAGCTTAAAGAAGGTAAAGATATATTTGAAATAAGGCCGACATTGGTTTTGTTTTATTATATGCAGTTTCTTTTAAATCCTGAAAAATATTCAGGCAAACTTGCACAATTGTTACTATTGGAGCCTTTCAAATTTCACCCTAATGACTTTGAAAAAATTCAAAACTGTTTTTCTTTTAATAAATCTTTGATTGAAAATACCAAAATGATCGATAATTTTATTCAAAAAGAAAAAATTAATAAATTTGTTGAAACTTTTGAATATTTACAAAAATATATTGCAAGCGAAAACATCGTCAATAGTGTTTTTGAAATTGCATCAAAAACAGGAATTTTTGATTATTATTTAAATTGTGAAATAGAGCGCAGCCAAAATATAGCTTCAATTAAAAAAATTATTGAAGAAGCAAAATCTTTTATGGAAACAAATAAACTTGCAACTTTGGCTGATTTTGTTTCTTATTTAAAGATTTCTCTTGATGATGAAATCAAAATAAAAACTTCAAAAGCCCCTGTATCATTGAATGCTATTCAATTGTCCACATACCATAGTGCCAAAGGAAGAGAATTTGAAATTGTTTTTATGCCTACATTGACAAAAAGAAAGTGGGAAAGTTCATCAAGCCGTCTTAAACCCGAAATTCCTCTTGATATAAGTGAATATAAAACGGAAGAAGAGCTAAAAGCACATAAGCAATCGGATTTAATAAAAGTTATGTATGTTGGAATGACAAGAGCAAAACATACTCTAAATTTGTCTTATATAAAAGGTACCAAGAGCTCTTTAATTCAAAATTTGCAGACAGATAATGCTATAGAAGAACTTGAAAAAGAAAACCATAATGTTCAATCATACTGGGAAAATATCAAAAATACGCTTATCAAAAGAGATTATGACTATAAAAATGAATTTAATTCAATAATCAAAGAAATTTTAAAGCAGAAATATTTTTCAGCAACTTCCATAAATACCTATATCAATTGCCCAAGGCAATATTTATACAAAGAAATTTTAAAGTTGGATTCAAATTCGGAAATTGTTGATAATATGCAATACGGAACGGCAATCCACGCTTCGCTTCAATATGCATTTGATTATGCAATTAAAAATAATGTTTATCCAAACGCGGATGAAATTATTTCCGCATTTAAAAAAGAACTTTCAAAGCTTCCACTATCTGGTATTGAAAATAGAAAAAATCTTGAAAAAAGAGGCAAAGATGCTATTCAAAGCTATTATTTGCAATTCACATCCTGCCCTATTTCAAGGCTTGTTGAAGCCGAAAAAGGATTAATCTATGAACTTGATGATGAAACCAAATTCAAAGGTATTATAGATAGAATTGAAAAAAATGAAGATGGCACCTATACAATCTGCGATTATAAAACAGGAAATTCGAAGTCAATCAAAAAAATCTCTCTTGATGGGGATAATTCTAATTATTATATTCAAATAGGATTGTATAAGCTATTTTTTGAAAGATTAACTGACAAAAAAGTGAAATCGGTTAAATTCATATTTCCCGAAGATTGTACGAAAAATCTTGAATTTTCGCTTGATGAAACCGAAATAAAAGAAATTGAAAAGATATTTTTAGATGCTGTTCAAAATATCAAATCCTGCAATTTTGAACCAAGCGAAGATAAAAATTCCTGCAGGTATTGCCAATTTAAGGCATTTTGCAATTTTAATGTTTTATAATAGTTATAGCAAGCCTATTCCAAGCCTTGCAAGAACAAAACAAATAACATTCATAAATACATAAATTGTAGATAATGTAATTCTGAGATTAATGGAATTTAATTGCATTAATCCAACTGCTGCCATAAGAATCATGATGGGGTAAATTTCTACGATATATTTAGTTAAAAAGCTGATTTTTCCTGCAACGGAAGATATTAAAACCGTCAAAAATACAGCTAGAGCTATGCTTAAAAGGTATTTGCTTATTCTTTTTGCTTCTATATTTGATTTTACAATAAGTACAAAAGCAATCAAAGCAGGCAAAAGCGCAAACAATATAAAGCCAAAATTAATATCCCCGTTTTTAACTATTTGGCTGTAGAAATCAACAGGCATAGTTGTGACATTTTTTAAGACGGGAGAAAAGAAATCCGTAAAAGAAAAGAATATTCTGGACCAATCAAATGGAGCCCACCACTGGGTTACAAATGTCGGCTTTGCAAAAATTCTAAATAAAAATGGTACCATAGGCAAAAATAGAATTATAGCGGCAACCGTTGGAATTAAAAAGTCTTTGTCTTTTTTCTTTCCTTTGCCTGCTCTATTTCTAAATGCCAAAAGTCCAAAGATATTGAATAAAACATAAATAAAGCCTATAGTGTGTTCTAATATAAGTAATATCGAAAAAATGCCAAGCCAAATTTTTCTTTTTTTGGTGGGTTCTTCATATATTTTTATAGAAAATAATAAAATCAAAGAACACAAAAGAAAAGTTAAAGAATATATCTTGGCTTCCTGTGCAAAGCAGATTAAAAATACACTTATGGCACTAATGCCGCTACAAATGAGGGCAATATTTGTGCTTCTTTCTTTGCTGTTGTAATTAAGCCCTGCTAAATACATAACATAACACCCTGCTGTGCTTGCAAAAAGCGAAGAAAGGTTTTGCATTGCAGGGATATTTCTGAAAACTGCCGCCCAAAGCTTAAGATAATATGTGTGCAAAGGCGCAAGGCAATTTGTTTTAATTGCATCAAAAAATTTTATCGGGAAATTTAAGTTATTGAAAGAACTTGCAATGTATTCATTATCCCAATAGCCCACAGGATGGTTGATTTCAAGAAGTCTTAATAAAATTGCAACAACTAAAATTACTGCAAGAATAAATTTATTGTCTTTAAAAATTTCTTTCATATGATAATTGTAATCCTAAATTAATCTTTAAGCAATTCTTTTAGTTTTGAAATTTCCCTTTTAGAAAGATATAAAGGCTCTTTTTCTTCTTCGTTTTCTGCTTCAATGAACATTTTGCCTTTGTCTGTAAAAAACCAATTTAAATTTACGTTCAAGACGTTAACAAGTGCTTTTAAAAAATCAGTAGGGTAGTTTTTTGTTTCATATTCGTAACTTCTTAATTTTCTAACTTCTATAGAAAGTTTGTCCGCAATTTCCTGCTGATTGTATCCGAGAGCTTGGCGAATTTGTTTTAGGGCGTTTCTCACAAGAAAAGTCACTTTCTTATTATATTTTACGTATTTTATGTAAAATTCTTGACAACTTTACGAATATAACGTAATATATAACTATACTGATAATTTTAACTTATCTAACTATAACACGTATTGGCAAACAATGGCAACTGCCCTGTTTTGCCTGCAAATTTGAAATAATTTTAAGTTTCAAGGAAAAATAACATGAAAAATAACAAAAATAAAGCCCTTATAAGGGTTAATCTTGCTGCATTTTCACTTGTAGAGTTGCTAATTACATTAATTATCATCTCTCTTCTAATCGGGGCATTCGCACCCGTTATCACAAAGAAACTCAAAGCCTCTGATATTACGGTTGGAAGCTTTACGGAGAAAGATAATGATTTTGAATTTAAAAATAATGCTCCGCAATCACAAAAAGATTGTGATAAATTCAATGCTCTTTTTATCCCTGCTTCTATGAATGATGGCGCAAATAATGTATGTGTAACTAAATATAATGTTGGCGATGGAGACGGAGCAAGTATCCCAAGCGGAATAAAAGTGGTTACAATAGGAACAGCCGGCTGCGCGGAAAATTATTGTTGCTGGCAAGGTAAAACAGCCAACCAAGCAAGCTGTACAACAGGAAAAAACGGCAACAGTACATATTCAGCGTGCAACAGAACAACCTGTACCTGGTATGCGGCTAATTTAGCCTGCAATGAATGGGCGCCAAGCGGAAGTAAAAAAGGCGATTGGAGACTGCCGATAAATGAAGAAGTCCAAGGCTGGGCTTATAATTTGGATACATTAAATGTCAATAAAGGAAAAAACGGTTTGCAATTGATAAGTAATGCAAATATCACAGGTGTCGATACCGGAAATTATGTTCGCGATATTTTCGGCAACATCGCAAGCACTCCATATCATCTGTGGACAAGAAGTTCTTGCGTGCGAACCAAAGCATATAATTTTTTCTCATATGGATACAGTGGCGGAAGTGTTCTTGGAAATGTTTGTGAAATGGATTCTATCAGTTTTTCAAATAATGCCATAAATTCGGCTCGCTGTGTCTACGACGGCTTAAATAGTACACAAATTGTTCAAAAACCTGCAGAAAAAGACC
>CANENE010000021.1 GCA_947428835.1 uncultured bacterium
CACCACGAAGACATAGAAAACCTTGATAACTGAATACACACCATGTCGACGTGGTGGAATGGTAGACACGCATGCTTGAGGTGCATGTGGCGAGAGCTGTGGGGGTTCAAGTCCCCCCGTCGACATTTTTTCAAAAAAGACCTTTTACAAGGTCTTTTTTTATTATAATTATTGAATTTTAAGAGTTTAAGGGTTTTATTTTATAAATCTACTTTAGAAACATCAGTAAGTGCAGCAAAATCCATTCCTAATGCTGTTGCAATTTTTTCAAGAGATTCTATTGTTGGAGAAACTTTTCCACTCTCAATCTTCCAAATAGCACTTCTGCTTAAGTCTGCCTCAAGTGCCAGTTCTTCCTGAGATAAACCTCTTTTTTGTCTTTCAAATTTTATTTTTAAACTTATTTTTTCATTAATCATTTGATTACTATAGTAAGCTATTGACTTACTATAATCAACTTCCTATAATAACATTATGTTGATTATTGGAAACAAGGAGAAAAGTAATGTCGGAATTTGAACAATTTGAAAAACTTATAAAAGAAACCCGAATAAGATATTTTAAAAAGCATTTTATCAACAATGATATTAATGCCGCAATGTATGAAGCAATCAAAGAAATATTATTAGAACTAGCCGGCACTACAATAAAAATCAGCCTGTTAATCAATTGGCTTTGTACAATTAGAAAAAATAAAAAATATTTTCTAAAACTTGATAATGCTTATCAAAAACGTGTAAAAATCAATATTATCGGACTAAAAGTTATACAAAAGAAATTAGATAATACTTTAAAACCTATATTGCAGGGATTGCAGGCCGAATAAAAATCTACTAATGCGTGTCAAACACCCTGGAACTCACACCATTTACGTATTATAATAAATTTCGCATCTTCTTTCATTATTTTTATGACTTATAAAGTTCCGGCTAATGGAACTTTACGACAATATAAAAAGAGGTCAAAAGACCTCTTTTATTTATTTAAAAATACTTTTATTTTAACCTTGTGACAAAGTATCGTAGACTTTTGCTACGATTTTCCATTCACCTTGAATTTTATTCAAGATAAGTAAATCCGTAAATTTATACCCATGCCAGTTATCTTCAATTACTCTTACTGTTGCGATAGTTTTTTCAATATTCAAAACATCAACTCTTGCAACATAATCATCGCCAACTGCACCCATTTTATCAATTGTCTCATAAAACAATTGAATTGAGCCTGACTGATATTCTTTTTCATTTAGTTGCCCAAAGAAAGATGCTTTTTCATAAAAATAAGGTTTGACGATTTCACTGTTACCATTTTTTACTGCCTCGATAAATTTTCTTGCAATAAGCTCAACTTTATTAAATTCTTCTATTTGTTCTCTCATTTTTTAACTCCTATATTACTTGTTTTATGTTAATATACAGGTATATTTTTAACAAGTACGGTAATTAAGGTAACTGGAAGATGGAAGAAAAGGATTGCCTAAAAAATATTGAAAGCTTTGAAAAAACAGGATTCAATTACACATTATCACTTGTCAGCGGGAAATATAAGCTCACAATTTTATATGCAATTTATAGACATAAGATTATTCGATTTAATGAATTGCAAAGGTATTTGAAACTTGTTTCCCACAAAACACTCAGCAACACTCTGAAAGAGCTTGAAAGAGACAATTTGGTTGCAAGAAAAGAATATCCTCAAGTCCCGCCAAAGGTTGAATATAGTTTATCAAAGAAAGGGGAAACTTTTATTCACATATTATATAAAATGTGTGAATGGGGCGAATTACATCAAAAAAACATGGCTAAAAGTTGAAACAAATTTTGATGATACTATTTAACCAAAATTTATAAAGGCAAATATATGTGTAAATATTATACCAGTTTTTATTGGCATCAAAATAGAATCACTTACAGCCTTAGCACTTTTAATTTAGAAATTTTTGAACTAATAAAAACAAGAGGATAAAAACTCCTATTTTTTCATATACAATAAAGGATACGGGTTGCCTTGTTCATCTCTTTGGGCTCTTTTATAAACCTTGAAACCTTTATGTTTATAAAATTCTTTCGCTTGTGGATTTTGCTCGTTTACTGTTAATTCATTTACAGAATATTTATTTATTCCATATTGAATCAATTCCGTACCTAAGCCCTTCCCTCTTTCATCAGCACCTACAAACAGCATTTCAAGTTTTTGGTTTTCAATTCCCATAAAAGCAATCGGGCCGCCATCTTTATTTTCCATTACTATTAAATTTTCAATTTCTTTCAATGCTTTTGGAACATATTGTTTGATATTTTCAATTTCAGCTGAAGATAGGAACAAATGAGTTGCCTTAACTGAACTTTCCCACACATCAAGCAGCTGCTCAATAAGCTTTTGATCTCTTTTGACTTTATCAATCCTTTTTATTTCCATAAATAACAATATATCATAGGTAAGTTATAACAAATTAGCAGGTTTAATATATACATCGGAAATTGTATAAGCTGCTTTTGTGGTGCCTGCTTGAACTTGCGCTTCATCACCTTTCATCAATAAAAATAACGGACAAATTAAAACACTCAGCACAACCGATAAAACTATCTTTTCATCAGGTTTTGCAGACACAGACCCTGACAAAGGCACATATGTGCCGTCAACAGCTCTTGTATGAAAATCGCTGACTGTTACCTCACCGCTTCTTCCAACCAAATCTTTTGTTCTTACAAAACTGATTGTTGCTGTTACAGGTGCGTTTGCTTTAATTAATATGTTTCCATTTTCATCTTTTACATCAGATACAACAGTAAAATTAACTGTTCCGCCACTTACAACATCCTTGGTGGATATTGTTTCACTACATCTGATTGTAATTGGAGTGTGTGCAGGTAATACCGATTTTCCAGATGCATTAGACGATAGCTTTATTGACGGGTATTGATAGCTTGCCTTAACTAATTTACTATCTGTTGTTTTTAAAAATTCTTGCAAAGTCAACTCTTCCGCTGCTACTCTATCAAGGTGCAATGGAGAAAGCATTAAAGAAAATAATGTCACCAACAAAAATCCTGTCATCATCTTTTTCATCTTCATTTCTATTTCCTTTCGGTTTTTAATATATAATCAAATACTTTAGTAATAACTATTGCCAACAAAATGCCTGCAATAAACCTTGTTACATTACCGGTATTTTGCAATTTTCCCATGCCGTAATTAATAAAAATATCTGCAAATGCCAAAATCGCTATTATAATGATGGCTTTTTCCCCGATACTAAATTTATTAATCAGAGCCAAAACAGATGTTATAGCCACTCCTATATAAGTTCCCAGGCAACGACAGCAAAGAGCCATCGGGTATCCAAAAATCCAAAAACTTCTATCCGGCTGCTGATGACAAGAATACATATATGTGTTTGTTAATTAGCGGATAAGTCGTAGTTTTGCAAATATGCAAAAACGGGGGCCAAAATACTTCCAACTACAAAAAACAAACTATATAGACATAAACAAATAAAAAATATCTTTCTCAATAATCTTTTCAGTTTCATCTTATTTACTTTAGCACATTATTTTAAAAAAGTACTTATGTTAAGTTTAAAAACTACTTGAAACAGAAACACCACACAATAGAAATGCAAAATCTTAAACAATTATCCATCATAATACATTTCATTATAAGGTAGTGTCTTAAATCCCATCTTTTTATATACATAGACTGCATGGGTATTTTCACTTTCAACTTCTAATTTATAAAGATAATTTGGATAAATTTTTCTAATATATTCCATAAACTTTGGAATTATTCCAAACCCTCTATATTCAGGTTTCAGATATAAATCTTCAAGCCAAAGGCATTTCTTGCCAAATTCCGTTGAAAAACTTTTAGCTACCATTGCATAACCTAAAATTTCTTCATTTTTACAAAATACAAAACCATCAAGATAAGGACTTTGATTTATGCAATTATCAATGTCATTTTCGAAAATTTCATCCGAACCATTTGTATAAACAGCATCGGAAGAATAAAACTCTCTCATCATTGAAAGCACGTCCGATTTATCATCAATATTCATTTTTCTGATTTCAAATTGCATATAACATCCATTCTTTTAGTATATGTTACAATAAATCATGTATAAACAAAAGGAATCAGTTTTATGAAAACAATCGGCATAATCGGCGGAATGAGCTTTGAATCCACAATAGAATACTATAGAATTATAAATGAAGAAATAAATAAAAGACTTGGCAGTTTGCATAGTGCAAAAATGCTTATTGAAAGCTATGATTTTGATGAAATTGAAAAACTTCAAAGCAGCGAGGATTGGGATAATTTAGCAAAAATTTTAACATATTCCGCCCAAAAACTTGAAAAAATAGGAGCTAATTATATTGCAATTGCAACGAACACTATGCATCTTGTCGCAGATGAAGTTCAAAAAAATATTAATATTCCGCTGATTCATATAGCTGTAGCTACTTCAAATTATATAAAAGCAAAAAATATTGATACAGTTGCTCTTTTTGGCACAAAATACACAATGACAAAACCATTTTATAAAGATAAGCTTAAAGACTTTGGCATTAATGTTATCATTCCAAATCCCAAAGAACAGGAAACCATAAATAATATAATATATAACGAGCTTTGCATTGGAATTATAAAAGAAAGCTCTAAAAACAAGCTTTACGATATTATTCAAAATTGCGAAACCAAAGGAGCAAAAGGTGTTGTATTAGGATGTACCGAACTTCCCAATATCATTAAACAAGCAGACATTAAAATCAAAATCATAGATACAACAAAAGTTCATTCGCTTGAAATTGTAAACAAGATGCTTGGATAAAATGCTTTCTATGCCGGTATTTTATCCAATCGGTTGATATTCCCTGCTTTTTTCAAATCTATCTTTTGTATTAACTTGTTCGCCTCTTCCCCGATATTCAAAATATGATCTATCTTCTTCATCTAATTGTGCATACATAGCTTGTGCGCTTTTATTATTCCATTCCGAAAGAACAGCTTTTACATGAGGTACAATGCTTCCGGGGTCACCTTTTAGAGCACCTTCTATCATGGCAGCATCTGTCACATCCGTTACACGGGTTTCTAAAACATCATAATTTGGCTTGCGTATACGACTATATTCTAAGTCGTATTGTTTGCAGACATTTTCAGCACGATCAACACCTTCTTTTGCAATCTCGGGCAATGAAGAAGGCCCCTTAAACTGATATATTCTATAATATGTTGCGCATTCGCTGCTACCAAATGAAATTCTGCTTATCATCCTTTTGTCTCTGTTTACCGGTATACATATAAATACCATAAATATAAAATTTTGCTAGTATAATACATCATATTAAAACACACTTCAATTTCTCAACTCTTTATAAATTTAAACCAATTTACCTTTCTTGACTAATTAAGATAACAGGCTATAATTAATCTATATTTTAAGGAGAAATTTTTATGAAAAAAACACTTTCGGCACTTATGGTTATAGCTTTTTGTACCGGCATAACATTTGCAGCTAATCAAAATGTAACACTTAAAGATGCTATTAAAAGAGATGTTAATCAAACAAAACAAGCAATAAAAAAAGATATCAGCAATTCAAAAGAAGCTGCCAAAAAGGATTCTCAAGCAAGACAACAAGCTCAAAATGATGCTGCAAAAGCAAGAAAAGCCGAAAAAGTTAAACAAATAGACAGCAAACTTAAAGACTTAAACGCTCAAATGAAAACTGTTAAAAATGACAAAAACATAACAGAAACAGAAAGAACGATGAAAACACGTTCTATTCAAAGACAAATAGACTTCTATACAAAACAAAAAGAAGCTTTAAAATAAAATTTTAAACCTGCCAACCGGCAGGTTTTTTAATATTAAAATTAACCTCTAAAAATTGAATATTTTTGAACTTCAAAATTTAATTCAGGGTAATTACCAATATCATCGTTTTCGATGAATTCCTGTGCTAAATTTCTTGAAGCTTCAAGCATCTCAATATCATTTACAATGTCTGCTAATTTAAAATCAGCAATTCCCGATTGTCTCACTCCCAAAAATTCCCCGGGCCCTCTTAATTCAAGGTCTTTTTTAGAAATTATAAAGCCATCGTTGGTTTTTGTCATTATAGAAAGCTTATCTTTGACTGCATTTGATACTTTTTCCACAATCAAAGCGCAATAGGATTGATTATCTGACCTTCCGACCCTTCCTCGAAGCTGATGAAGCTGCGATAACCCAAATCTTTCAGCGTTTTCAATTACAATAACTGTCGCATTGGGATTATCTACCCCAACTTCCACAACCGTGGTTGATACGAGTATATCAAACTTACCGTTTTTAAAATCGTTCATTACGTTATCTTTTTCATCGCTATCCATTTTCCCTGTTAAAAGCCCCAATTTATAGCCTTTAAAGACACCTTGCTCGAGTTTTTCTTTTTCTAATGTTGCAGCTTTTGCTGAAATTGCTTCTGATTCTTCAATTAAAGGATAAACGATATAGGCTTGATGCTTAAAAAAGATTTCTTTTTTTATAAGTTCATAAATTCGATTTCTCTCTTTTGCCCCTCCAAGAGTTGTTATAACAGGTTTTCTTCCTTTTGGAAGCTCGGTTATTGTAGATATATCAAGGTCACCATGCAAAGTAAGCGCCAATGTCCTTGGAATAGGAGTTGCTGTCATATTGAGCATTTGAGGCATTTTGCCTTTATTTAAAAGCTTATTTCTTTGTTTTACACCAAATCTATGCTGCTCATCAATTACCACAACTCCAAGATTATTAAATTCAACCCCTTCCTGAATTAAAGCGTGGGTGCCAACTGCCACATGGATTTGACCGTTTTTAAGATTGACAAGCAGTTCTTTTTTTACTTTTTGCTTACTTTTTCCGGTAAATAACCCAATGCTTAACCCCAGCGGAGTAAGCCAGGAAGAAAAATTCTTATAGTGTTGAGTTGCAAGAATTTCAGTTGGCGCCATAATCGCCCCTTGATAACCATTTTCAATTGCTGCAAGCAAAGTTGCGCAGGCAACAACGGTTTTTCCCGAACCTACATCACCTTGCAAAAGCCTTTGCATAGGTGTGGATGTGTTTAAATCATCCATAATTTCTTTCATCGCTTTTTTTTGATCAAGCGTAAGCTCAAAGGGAAGATTTTTAATGAATTTGTCTACAAGTCCGTTTTTTTTGGTCTTAAGCTCAATAGATTTATTTTTTGAATATTCTTTTCTTAAAAGCAACAAATTTAATTCAAAGAAAAAGAGTTCTTCAAAAGCCAGTCTTTTTCTTGAAATATCAACATCTTGCATCGTTTTTGGATTATGAACAAGTTTTATCGCTTCAAGCTTTGAAATTATCTGCGCTTTTTTAATAATGTCATCAGGAATTGGTTCATAAATTTTATCTTCATACTTTTCAAGTGCATTTTTAATTGCTCTTGTTAAAGTTTTAGGGTTGAGCCCTTCTATTAAAGGATAGATGGGAACAATAGAGCTTTGGCTTTCTATATTTACACCTTCGCCTAATATTTGAATTTGGGCTTTATCAAGTGTTGTAATTAAATTATATTCATCAATTTTTACTTTCCCGTATACAACAACTGTTGAATTAACCGGATACATTTTTTTGTAATGTTCTAAAATTCTTCTGTTTTTAGCTTTTATGAAAAAGTTAATTGGGAGAATTCCTGTCGAATCTTTAATAGAAACAGTGAAAATAGTTAATTTATTTGCAGTTGTATGATAGTTTACTTTTGAAATTATACCTGTGACAGATACATTTTCACCGATTTTTAAGTCTTTAATTTTGTTTTGAAATTTGTAGTCTATATATTTTCTCGGGTAATATTCAATTAAATCTTTGACTTTAAAAATACCCATTTTATTCAATATTTTAGATATTTCAGGGCCGACACCTTTAACATATGTCACATCAATTTCATCTATTTCGCTTTGAAATTCTTTTTTTAAATGCGTTTCTTCACCTGCAGCAGATTCATTTTTTTTTGGTTTAATCAATCCTCTTAGGCGATAAAAGGTTTCAAGAGTTCTGTCTATTGTATATTTTCTATTATTCACACCATCTATGTGATAGCTTTCATAAAGATTTATAAGCTTCAATATATTTTCTTTTTCAGCTTTATTGATTTTTTTAAAAACATCTTTCAAAGTCATTAACATAAACTTTGCAAATGTCATTTTTTTGCCATCGCAATTTATATATTGTGATTTTATCTCCAAAGTGACAGCACGTTTTATGTTTTCGTATATTGTATCAAATGTCAAAATTTAAAACCTTAAAGACTATATTAATCTTACAACTTCATATATATTTATTTTATTAGCTTTGCCTCTGATTGCAACGTTTCTTATCGTAATTACATCAACATAATTTTGAACAAGTTCAAATGTTGTTTCACTTATTAAAAAGTTTGTTTTATAAACTTTATTAAAATTTTCTATCCTGCTTGCAGTATTTACGGTATCACCAATTACGGTATATTCAAGCCTATCTTTCGAGCCGATATTGCCTATATAAGCATCCCCTGTTGAAATGCCAATGCCTATTTCTATTCTTGGTTTTCCTTCATCAAGCCATTTTTCCTGAAGAATTTTTAATCTTTTAAGCATCTTATCAGCACATCTTACAGCATCATATGCGTGATTTTCTGATTTTTTGGGTTCGCCGAATATGGCCAAAACAGCATCGCCCATAAATTTATTTAAGACCCCGTCAAATTCTTCTACAATAGGTACCATTGCACTAAAATACTCATTTAATATTTCAGAGACACTATCTGCTTCCATAGATTCTGAAATTGAAGTAAAATTTCTAATATCTGCAAATAATACTGTTATATTTGCTCTTTTGCCGCCGAGAGAAATATTATCTATATTTTTTACAACATTTTGCATAACATCATAAGATAAATATTTACCCATTGCATTTTGAATTTTTAATTTCTTGTTGCCTTCAACAAGATATTTATATGAATAAGCACATGCTAAAGCTATGAATACAAATATCTCGGGAAGTATCAAGCCGATTGCAATTTTATTCAGATACATAAAAAATGATAAAAATAAAATTGCAAACATAATAATTATTGTAAAAAGCAAAGTTATAAGCAATGGAAACACGCTTGCAAGAACAAATATTAAAACAAAAACAAACAGACAAAGCATAAAATTATATCCGTTTGAAACCATTTTAAAAAAGTTGTTTCCAATCAGGTTATCAAAATTCGTTGCTTGAATATCAAGCCCTGAAAAAGTTTCTGCAACAGGAGTTCTTCCAACATCAGTTAATGCCTGCGCTTGCGCATTTGCTCCGACAAAAACAACTTTATCATCGAATTCATTAGGATCTATTATGGGTTTTTTACCTGCATTTAAATTTCTATAGCTTTCAATTATATCGCAGGCACTGTATTTTTTATGAGAATATATACCGTCTGTTGTTTTGTAATAATATATATAATTTGTAACAAAGCCTTTTTCATTTTCAATTGGGATTTTAAGGCTGTATTTTTCATTATTGCCGTATAAATACTTGTCGGTTAAGGTATATTCTTTAATTCCTGTCAATTTTGAATACATCATAAATGAAAGTGAAGGAAAAAATTCTCCTTTATAATTTATTATTTGACTTGCTTTTCTGATGTAACCATCTGAATCTTCGATGACATTTACCATTCCAAGAGAATTTATATTTTTAAAATAATCATATTGCAACGCCGTAAAACTTCTTGCTGCACTTTGCTGTTTATTTTTTAAGCTTCTTTTATCAATAATTTTGATATCAGATTTTGTTTTTAGCAATTCGTCGTATTTTGCTTCATTTACAGCACTTTCAAAACCATCATAAGAAAAAGCCACCCCCGCTACAAGATTTTCAAATTTTCCAATGTTTGAAAAAAATTTTTTGTCACTTTCGGGATGCTCAATATCAGGTGCCATTACAAGACCATCATATGCAATAACCGGAGTTTTTGCATAAGTATGAAAAAAATCAAATATTTCAAGATAATATTGTCTTTTCCAAGGCCATCTGCCAATTTTAGACAGCGACTTATCATCAATTACAACAAGGACAACATCATTTGAAGAAATTCTTTTGGATGTTGTAAAAAGATTTGCCAAATTATATGATTTTAACTTTGTAAAGGGGCTGACAAGCACATAAACAACTATAATGATAAATATAAATGCAAGAAATATAAACCCGATACTTTTTTGTTTCAATTCCATACAGATATTCTATTATACGAAAGAAAAAATATAAAGTCTTTAAGATATTTTAAGTATAATATGCTTTGTATAGAGGAAAAAAATTAAACTTCTTGCATATAGTAATTTTTATATGTAAAATTATGTTATCGAAATGGAGTAAGAAGTAAATGAAAAAATTATTAACAAACATCATCACGTTATTAGCTTTCACACTTTTTATGGCACCCGGTGTAATTGCATATGAATTAGAACAAGGTCCTGATAGCTATCCCGACCTTCCTGCCGATCACTGGGCGTGGGAAGCTGTTACTTTTTTAACAGATAAAAAAGTTGTTGTAGGATACCCCGACGGCTACTTTAAGCCTGATCAACAAGTTACAAGGGGTGAATTTGCAACTATGGTTATAAAAGCTCTTGGCTTGTATGAAAAAGAAACACCTGAAATTTTCGAATATCAAGATACACAAGACCATTGGGCAAGCAGAAATATTCAGGTAGCTTCATATTATGGTTTGGTTAAAGGATATCCAGACGGAGCGTTTTATCCAAACAACAATGTTACAAGAATGGAAGCTCTTAGTGTTGTATTAAGCGCTCTATCGCCTGAAAGCATTGATAGCGAACAAGCAAAACACTTTGTTTCTATATATCAGGATTATTCCGACATTCCCGATTGGGGCTTAATTGCAGCAGGACAAGCAGAAATGCTTGGTCTTGTATATAATACCCCCGGTCACGAAACAACGTTAGAACCAAACAGACCTGCTACCCGTGGCGAACTTGCAAAATTTATCTTCAATATGGTAGAAGCAGCACAAAGAATACCAAGCGAAAAACTTAAAAAAGAACAAAAGAAAAAACCAAAACCTACACCTAAAAAAGCTGATGGTTTCGTTTTAGACAACGTATATTATGATGAAGAATACGCAGTAATTCCCGAAGGAACAGTTTTGCCTTTGAGTATCAGCGAATGTATGAATGCAAAAAGAGTAAAAGAAGGTGAAAGATTTATTGCAAGAGCACCTTATAACTTTGTAACAAGAGAAAAATACATAGTTATTCCTGTTGGCGTTCAGGTAAACGGATATGTTCACAAAGTCATAAGACCATTGCGTTTCTTTAGAAATGGATATATGGCTCTTAGAACAGACAATATCCTTGACGATAAAGGTATTCCCGAAATGAAAATTGTAGCAACTCTTGGAGAAAGAGAAGCCGATATGAGAATAATAAGAAATGATCCATATCTAACCAGAACACGCTACAATGTAATTAAAGGACAAAATATGTACATCCACAAAGGACAAAGAGTGAACTTTGTTTTACTTGAACCTTTAAGAGTTAAAATCTTTAATGTAGATGACGAAATATAATTTATAAATTATATAATTAAAAATCCCGAGAATTAAGTTTTTCGGGATTTTTATTTTTTAAAATGTTTTACTATAGGTTTGATTTCTTTTATCAAAGCCACAAACCCGCAGCCGAGTATCGTAAGTGTTGCAACAAAATCAAACCTTAAATTATTTTTATTTTTATCTATCTTAGAAGATAGCTTATATGCTGTTTTTGGAGTTTCTTTTTTCTTTAGAGCAAGAGTATCATTTAACGGCATTGAAGAAATTTTTGGCACATCAACAACACCAACATTTGGCATATTAAGCTTTCTCGTTGGAATATTTGCGCTTTTATCTTTGCTTTTTTTACTGTCTTCATTTGAAAAATTAGGATTTGGCGCTTTTATACTATCTAAATTTAGACTATTTTGCATACATAAATAAAAAACAAAATATAAAAATAATTGCCAATAAAATTAATAATTGCTATAATTTTCTTTATTGAAAAGGTAGAAAAATGGCAAAAGTATACAAGGCAAAATGGATTATTCCGTCAGACGGCACAATAATTGAAGATGGTGCGCTGGTTGTTGATGAAGGAAAAGTTCAGGAAATCATAAAGCAGTCAGAAATTATTGAGCAAAACTACTCAAATATCAAAGATTTTAAAAATGCTGTTATTACCCCGGGCTTTGTGAATTTGCACAATCACCTTCAATATACAAGTCTTGATAAAAGCAAAAAAAGAACTTTTAAAGCAAAAATTAAAAGACTTTATACCGTTTTTAAAAAACATTATTTTTTAACAGGGATTTCAAAAAAATCTTTTATACTTAAGCTTGCAAATCTTCTTTCGGATTATTTTTGTATGACAAGAGAAGAAAAAATAAATTCTTTTAAAAAAGGGATAGAAGAAAGCTTACTTTCCGGCACAACAGCAGTTGCCCAGCTTTCAAAAGAAAGCAAATATTTTGACTTATTAAATAAAATGCCGCTTAAAACATATCTGTTTTTTGAATTGTTTTCAGATTCTGTTGAAACAAGCAAGGACGAATTTAGAACCATAAAAAAGAAAATCGATAAATTAAGAAATCAAAAATCGGATAATACTTTTATAGGTGTTGCGCCGCATAGTGTCTGCTGTGTTCATAAAAGATTATTTAAAATCTTAACCAAATACTGTAAAAAACATAATATCTTAATTACTCTAAGACTTGCAGAATCAAAAGACGAAATGGACTGGTTAAAGCACGGATTTTCAGATATTGACCTTTTGAATGAATTTAGCGGTCATAAAAAATTCGAACCTATTGCAACAAATCTAACCCCTGTTCAATATCTTGAAGAACTAAATCTGCTTTCAAAGCAGCTTATTATTTCATATGGAAATTACCTATCAGAAGAAGATTTGAAGATTTTAAACGAAAACAAAGTTGCCCTTGCCTATTGCCCGAGAGTAAGCGATAACTTACATAACAAAAAACTTGATTTTGACGAGGTTTTAAAATATTTTCCAAACCGCTTTGGCTTTGGAGTAAATTCTCTTTCATTCAATAAAGATTTATCTTTATTGAATGAATTAAGATACGTAAATAACGGCAAACTCGACATCATTGAAGCAATCAAATATCTGACAATAGTCCCTGCTAAAATTTTAAGATTAAATAACACTATAGGTTCTCTTGAAAAAGATAAAGATGCTGATTTTAACGTATTTAGTCTTGAAGAGAACGAAAACTATAATAATCTTTTAGACAAGCAAAGGCCTGATTATGTCTATATAAATGCAAAAAGAGTTGTTAAACTCGGAAAATTGAGTAATTAAAACAAAAAAAACGCTTCAACGAAAAACCCATTGAAGCTTTGATGTTATTGAAAGTTATATACGATACAAGATTTACTTAATTATTTTTTTAAATTATGCAAAAAGATTAATTTCTTTAGTTTCTTTTTCATTGCTGTCTTCTTTAGTTGCTTTGAAGGGGTTGAAGCTATTTGAAGCATTTGCATTTTTATCAGAAACATTTAGAAGTTCAATATTATTTTTATAATCTGCGATTTTTTTAGGAGCAGCAAGATCAGCACCTTGTGCAGATTCTAATGATTGAGCCATTGCTACATTTTTTTGAACTTGAGAAGCACTGTATAAATTTGCTGCTGCTTGAGAATTTAATTTAGCAACATTGATTGATTGAAGGTAAAGACCTGCGTGAGTTAATGCGATTTGTTTTTGAACATCAGCATTTGTTCTTGAAGAATATAAATCAACACCTTGTGCAGCTCTATTAAATTTAGAAAAATCAATAGATTGAACAGCAGCTTGAGAATTTGATTTAGAAACGATTTGAGATGCAACTTTCTGAGCGTTTTTAACATCTACACCGTTCATTGAATATAAAGCTGTATTTAATTCTAATGCCATTTGTCCTTTGCCCCCACTGTTTTCTTTATTTTGCCTTCCTTATATTTATAATATTCGGCACTTTTAATCAAAACTTTAGGATTTAAATAATATTCGTTACATTTATTTACAATTACATTTTATTTATTTATTTAAAATAATGCTTAGTTTATAATATGTTCAAAAGGCAAAACTAATGAAAAAGAAGATTAATAATAATGGAATATTATAAAAAGAAGACTTAACGCAAGTTTTGCCTTCTTTTTTTTATATGCAATTAGCGGACTATGGAAAAAGAGAATTTGAAAAAACAAAATATAGAAGGAAAAATAAACAGTATCGAAAAAGCATCTGTAGATTGTTACAAGATGGAAATAACTTCAAAGCTTGAAAAATGCACAAGCGGCCAATTTATTTCAATTCTATGCCCGAATAAAACCCTAAGGCGTCCTTTTAGTATTTCTGATTTTGATAAAGAAACAAATACCTTAAGTATAATTTTTAAATTAAAGGGGGAAGGTACAAATTATCTAAAAGACCTAAAAGCAGGCGACAGTATTGATTTTTTGGCACCTTTAGGAAACGGTTTTGATTTAAATATTAATTATAAAAAAGCTCTTCTAATCGGTGCAGGAATAGGAATTGCACCTATGTTGTTTTTAAAAAAACAGCTAAGCGAAAAAGGCATTGAAAATTATCTAATCGCAGGCTTTAAAGCACAAGATGAGATAATTACAGGAAGTGATAAAACAGTTGTTGGCGGAAGTGTTTTAGATAATATTGAAGCTTTAATTGAAAAAGAAAAATTTGATGTTATTTATATTGACCCGCCTTGGGAATTTGATTACGAGCCC
>CANENE010000022.1 GCA_947428835.1 uncultured bacterium
GCATTTCAAAGTATAATGTAGGAGATAGCGGTCCAAGCGGAAGCGGTCCAACTATTCCATCAAAATATAATAATTATATAATGAGCGTCGGCCAAACTTGTCCTTATAGCGGTTTTTGTTGTTGGAAAGGAAAAACAAGTGATGATTGCGGAATCACAGGAAATGCAGGAGCAAACTACAGCGGATGCAACAGAACAACTTGCCAACAAATACCGGCAACAGAAAGTTGTTTAATGTGGACAGCGGGAGGAAAAACATCTGCAGGTGCTTGGAGACTTCCGACACAAGCAGAACTTACAAGCATATCAAGCTACTTAAATATTTTAAATAACAATAGAGGAAAAGATGGTTTACAGTTTTGTACCGCCGGAGCAACAGCAGGCTATGTTCAATGCGGAGGCTCAGCACGCTGTGTAGGTGCAGTAAGCACAAGTTCAACTTCAAACAGATGCCATGTTGACTACAACTGGACAGAAACAGCGGTCAGCAACAATACAAATTTTACACTATCTTTTCCGAGTTCTATATACAATGCTCAAATTGGATTTGCAGCAAGTGCAAGATGTGTTTATGACGGTATAACCAAAGCTGATAATTATAGTGAGGATTTAAGCGATTATGACGATTCTAATGCCCCGAAGGACGAGCCCAAATCTCAAGCGGATTGTGATAAATTGACTGCAATATTTGTTCACAAAAAATACGCAGGCGGGATGAGAAACCTCTGCATTTCAAAGTATAATGTAGGAGATAGCGGTCCAAGCGGAAGCGGTCCAACTATACCTTTAGAATATAGGCCATATGCACTTAGTGCAGGACAAACTTGCAGTAAAGCCGGCCATTGTTGTTGGAGCGGGAAAACAAGCGACACCTGCGGAATAATGGGAAATGCAGGAGCTGACTACGGAGGTTGCAGCAGAACAGTTTGCCAATTTAATGTTGCAAATGCTGCCTGCAAAGCTTACACCTCAGGAGGTAAAACACAAGCGGGCTATTGGAGATTGCCGACAAATGTCGAATACGCAAATATGAAAGATTATTTGAAAGAAATTAATAACAATAGAGGAAAAGATGGTTTACAGTTTTGTACCGCCGGAGCAACAGCAGGCTATGTTCAATGCGGAGGCTCAGCACGCTGTGTAGGTGCAGTAAGCACAAGTTCAACTTCAAACAGATGCCATGTTGACTACAACTGGACAGAAACAGCAATCGGTACTAATGTACATTATACTTTGGCTTTTCCCGATAGCTTATATAATGCTCAGGTTGGATTTGCAGCATCTGCAAGATGTGTTTATGACGGACAGAAATATTAAACTTTATTTTTGTGTTAGATTACGAGGTTTGTCTTGATTGATGAACCTCTTTTTTTGTGGATTGCCACATTTTTTAAAAAAACTTGCAACAAATACAAAAGTTTATAAAATCGTCACCCTGAACTTGTTTCAGGGTCTGACCAGGTTAACGGTAAAAATCATCATCACATACAAACACCTCAGATGCTGAAACGAGGTTGGCATGACGTATACTACGCATCAACATATACACTCGTCACTGCAACCCCACAATGACGGTTGTTCAAAATCCTAGCTGTCTTTAAGCTGTTTTACATGTCTTGCAATATAAATAACACCCAAAATAAAGCAAATAAGAATTATAACAAAATCAAATTTATGCCACAGATGCTTTAAGGTTTCTGTATTTTCGCCGACTTTTATCCCCACATAAACAAGCAGATAGCTCCAAATCAAAGAGCCAAAAAATGTAAAAGTAAAGAAAAATCTCTTTTTGGCCTTCAAAATCCCTGCAGGAAGCGAAATAAAAGTCCTCACTACAGGAAGCATCCTACATATAAAAAAGCTCCAATCACCGTATTTTTCAACCCATTTGTCAGCAATTTCCAAATCATGCCTGCTGATTAAAAAATATTTTCCGTATTTTTCTATAAATTCTCTGCCTTTAAAATACCCGAGATAATATGATGGAATTGACCCCAATACACAACCGATTGCTCCAAAGAACGCTGCTATATGAATTGAGAAAGCTCCTTTTGTCACCATATAGCCTGCAAAAGGCAAAATCGCTTCCGATGGCAGTGGAATATTACAAGATTCTATTGCCATTAAAAGCGCAATTCCAAATGCACCAAAATGTTCTATAATTCCTTCAATCCAATGCACAACAGCAACAATAACAGTGTTTATCATAAATTAACTCCCAAAATAAATACTATTTTATCAGGAACTATTTTATAAAGGAAGCAAAAATATTTTTTTCTTCATTGGTAAGTTTAGCCACAGATGATGTATTTAAATTTGCCTGCTGCATTTCAACACCATCGGGACCTTGTTCTTTAAGATATTTTCGCTCTAAACGTTTTTCGTTTAACATAGGAAGCCCAAAACCAAGATACAAGATATTAAACGCAAACGCTGCCATTTTTAAAACACCGTTTGTATTTGTTCCCGTTGTAACAAGTTTGTTTTCTTTATCTTTAAAGAAATTAACAAGCTGTTTGCCAACGGCGCTATTTTCAAATGCTTTAAGAGCATCGTCGTTTTTAGCTAATAGTTCATCAACACCTTGGGCTTTAACTTCATTCAATTCATTTAAAACTTTTTCAAGCGCATCAACATTAACGCTGTCACCTGTTAATTGCGCATTTTTAGCATTTAAAATTGCTGCGTTTTGTTTTTCGATTAGACTATCCATAACGGTATTAAAGACTTTATTCTTATCGCCTTTTTCTTCTGCTATTTGGTTAAAGAGTTTTTGAGCTTCGGCAATTGAATCAAATCCTGAATATTTTGATACAATCTGTTCATTTGTATAGGCATTTATGCCGCCCATTGGATTGATTAAATCAACTAAATTCTTAAAGAATTTTTTAGATTTATCAATAGGATTGTGAACAAATTCCTGAACTTTTTCATCAAAGCCTTTTAAGCCCTTTTGGTCGCTATCAAAAACTTTTTCAAAGGGTTTATCGGTTAGAGCAAAGCCGACTTTATTGGACATTTTGCCCGAAACTCCTGCAGCGATAGCATTTGTTGCAAGAAGAATGATTACAATTGTTTGAATATCTCTAAATAAAATTTCTTTGATTTCGTCCATTGTTGCTTCTTTGTCGTCAGGGTTCCTTTTAAGAGCCATTGTAACCCTTGGAAGAACAACAGCACCTATCATAAGCGCAAGTAACGCAGGAAAAGAGTTATTAGCCCCTGTTGGTTCAATTTTATTTAAAACTTTTGTAAATGTATCTTTTTTGGGTGATTTTTCAAATTTATCACCGATAGAATAACACAAATTATTAAAGCCTTTGTTTATGCTTGTTGCAAAAGAAGATGAGGTTATTGCTTTAATTAAAGACATTATTTAACCTCCTTTCCCTGCGGCTGTTTATCATCTTTGCCATCTTTGCCTGCTTCGCTATAGATGACTGTCGCATTGGGGTTAATGCTGCCTGATGCAAGAGTATAAAGTTTTGGAACAAATGACATCAACAGTGCCGTTATTCCAAACATAGAACCTGCCACAAACATACGTTTTCCAATCCAAGTCTTTTTGAATGATTTAATTGCATCACTTGTGATTGTTGAAAGATTATCTTTGTTCAGTTTTTTGCCAAAATCATCTGCCCAGGCGCTAATGTAGCCCATATAATTTTTAAATGAGGTTGTGCCTGTTTTATCTTTTGCAACAGAATAACTTGCATTTAGGAAATTTGTATTTTTATAAGAAGATTTTTCGCGCTTAACAATTTTTTCAAATTCATTTTGCAAGTCTGCAAGTATTTTTGAAGCTTCTTTTTTGTTTGTTTCGGCGTTGTATTTGGTTAATCCTTCAACAAGGGTTTTAATATCATTTTCTTTAATATCATTTTCTTTTATTCCAAGAGTCTGCTTCAACATATCTTCAACTGCAACACTAAAGAAATTAGGTGCAAATTCTTTAGCATTTTCAATTTGTGTCTTACCTGTTAAATATGCTAAGTTACTGATATTTTCAGTGTGAGTGTTTGCAGTCTTACCTGAAAATTTTGTTGCAAGTGCAAGAATTGCAATAGGAGTAACACACATTGTAGGCCCTGTTAAAAATTCTCTTATTGCTTCTTGCAAAAATGCAAGTATATTTAATTTTCCGGTATATTTATAGCCTGCAAACAAACCTTTTAAGCTTCTTGGAAAATTAGTTTCAGCGCAATCTTCTACGGTAAATTGAAGGGCGCGTCCGCCGTTGTCCACAAATTTCCAAAAAGCAGCGCAGCCTGAAGCAAAGCCTGTAAAATTAGGATTATAACGGCTATTGTTATTAACATTGTTTAGATTATTGCGTTTATTTTCTTGAATGTTTCTTACGCAGGACAATTTCATATTCGGACACATTCCCCTTATAAAACACAAATTAATAAAAACATGTAATTCATGTTTTTTGCTTATTTTGCTTAATTATATTAAGAAATTTAAACGTTAAAAAAACTTATTTGCCTGAAATCTTCGTCAAGCTGCTTTTTCAGACAATCAACATTTTCAAATTTCTTCTGCTCTCTGATTTTAGATATAAAACCAACTTCAATTGTTCTATCATATATATCTTTATTGAAATTCAATATATGAGCTTCAAGAATTTCTTCTTCTTTGTTTGTTTCGCTTTCAAAAGTTGGCTTTTTGCCCCAGGAAATAAGACTTTTATATTTTTCATTATCAACAACTGTAAATCCCAAATAAACTCCATAAGGCAAATGTATTAATTCTTTTTCCCATATAATATTTGCTGTCGGATAACCAAGCTTTCTTGCAATTTGTTTTCCTTTGATGACTCTACCGGCTACTGTCAAAGGGCGGTTTAAAAATTTGGCGGTTTTTTCCAGATTTCCTTTTTTAATTTCATCTCTAATATTTGTAGAAGAGACTTTTTGGTTTTCGAATTTTTCTTCAGGAACAATTATACAATTGTAATCATATTTTTTAGATAATTCATTAAGTAAATCGGAGCTGCCTTTTCTATTTTTACCAAATGTATGATTAAAGCCCGCTACTATAACTTTAGGACTAAAATTTTTAATTAAAATTTGTTCTATATATTCATCTGCTTCGAGCTCTTTAAAGAAAGAAAAATCAAGCTCATAAAGATAGTCTATTCCAAATTCTTTAAGTATTTTTCTTTTTTGCAAATTTGTTTGAATGTAGGGTGCCGCATTATTTTTAAAATAATTTGCAGGGTTTTTGGAAAAAGTTATTACTGCAGTTTTTAGGTTTCTTTTTTGGGCTTGCGATTTTAATGTTTCGATTATTTTTTTATGACCAAGGTGCAAACCATCAAAAAAACCAAGAGCAATTGCTAAATCAGGATTTATTGTAGGCTTATTAAAAATTTCCATTTGTATTACTCTTGTCCTTGTTTATTTTCTTTGTTTTGCTGGAATTTCTGCTTATTTTTCTTTTTGCTTGATTTATTAGATGGCTGGGTAAAACTTTCTTTCTGCTGTAATCTTCGAACCGAAAAAACATCATTTAAACTCTGGATTGCCTGAATTGCTTTTTTAAGAGTATCAATGCTATCAAGCTCTATTCCAAGGTCAATTATACCAAATTTCCTTCCTTTAAGATAAGTATTAGAATACATAATATTAATTCCAAGGTCACCCGTTTTCATTAATATATCTCTTAAAATACCGATTCTATCTAAACATTCAATTCTAAGATGAGCGATATAATTCGATTTTTTGACTCCTTGCGCCCATTTGATATCTATCATCCGCTCAGGCTCTATATTATACAAACACTTACAATCAAGCCTGTGAACACTTACACCTTTGGATTTAGTTACAACACCTATGATGGGTTCGCCCGGAATTGGCGAACAGCACTTAGCCAAAGACCACAAAAGCCCCTCCAAACCAATAATATCATTCTTTTTAGTTTTAGATTTTTTGTTTTGGTTTTGTTCTCGTGCTTCTTTTAAAAGTTCTTCATCAGTTTTTTGAGGTTCATATTTTTTTAATACATTTAAAACCTTATGAACGGTCGTTTCACCATAACCAAGAGCCGCAAAAAGATCATCTGCGCTTTTGTAATTCATCTCTTTGCTTGCTTTTTCGATTAAGCCCTGCTTTGTATATTCATCAAAAACAGCTTTTGTAATTTCAAGCTCTAAATTTGCTTTTCCGATTTGGATATTATCTTCTCTGTTGAATTTCTTGAACCACTGGCGAATTTTGGAGCTTGCATTTTTTGTAACAACAAAATTAAGCCAGTCGATTTTTGGCATAAATTGTTTTGAAGTTAAAATTTCTAAGATATCGCCGTTTTTAAGCTTTGTATCCAGTTGTGCAATTCTTCCGTTTATCAAAGCCCCAACTGTTCTGTGTCCGACTTCTGTATGTACTCTATATGCAAAATCAACAGGTGTTGAATCTTTTGGAAGGTCAAAAACGTCTCCATTTGGAGTAAATACAAAAACCTGATCGTTGAATAAATCAAATTTAACGCTTTCTACAAATTCTTTAGCATCAGTGGATTCTTTTTCAAATTCCATCATCTTTCTCATCCAGGAAAATTGAACATCTTTTCTGGCCGATGCTTTAACAGAACCTGATTCTTTATATCTCCAGTGAGCAGCGACACCATATTCCGCAACTTCGTGCATTTTATGGGTTCTGATTTGGATTTCCACCGGTTTATTTTTTGTACCTATGACAGAAGTATGCAAAGAGCGGTACATATTTCCTTTTGGCATAGCGATATAGTCTTTGAAGCGCCCGGGGATTGGTTTAAAAAGCTGGTGAATAATTCCAAGTACCTGATAACACTCTGCTTCGTTATCCACAATTACTCTTACTGCCGTTATATCATACAATTGGTCAAAAGAGACATTTAGTCTTGTCATTTTATTATATATACTATAATAATGCTTTGCTCTTCCTTTAACGGTTGCTTTGATTTTGTGCTTTTCGAGCTCTTTTTTAATTATCTCAATTAAAGAATTGACTGTTTCATCTCTCATTGATTTTGTTTCGGATACGAGCTTTGCAATTTCATAATATTTTTCAGGTTCTAAATACCTTAAAGATAAATCTTCAAGTTCGGCTTTTATTTTTCCCATCCCGAGTCTGTTTGCAAGTGGGGCAAAAATATCCATTGTTTCTTTGGCGATTTTTTTCTGTTTATTTGCTGCCATATAAGAAAGAGTGCGCATATTGTGGAGGCGGTCAGCAAGCTTTAAAACAACAACTCTTATATCCTGCGCCATTGCAATAAACATGCGCCTAAAATTTTCTGCTTGTCTTTCTTCTTTAGATTTAAATTGATATTTTCCAAGCTTTGTTACACCCTGCACAAGGTTTAAAACATCAAGCCCGAACATTTCCTGCATCTGTTGAGCTGTTGCATTTGTATCTTCCAAAACATCGTGTAAAAAGGCTGCTATAATTGTATCTTTATCGAGTTTTAAATCCACAAGAATTTTTGCAACTTCCACAGGATGCATTATATATGGTTCTTGTGAAATTCTAAATTGCCCTTCGTGCAGAGATTTTGCCCAAAGATAAGCTTGTTCTATCATTTCAATATCTTTTGGCTCTCTTTTTTGCCTTATAAGAGCATCTTTAATCTCTTCAAATGTTTTTTGATACGTCATATTTAAAAATATTATACAACTTATCTTGTTTTTTAGATATATTATATGTTGTAATTTTAAAACTTAAGGATTTTGCTTTTGATAATAACTTCTGTAAAAAATATTGAAGAATTAAAAATTCAACTTGAAACACATAAACAAATCAGCTTTAAAATCAAGGCCGTAGCTAATTCTAAGAATAATTCGGTTGAATTTTTGGATGAATATATTAAAGTTAAAATCAATCAAAAAGCAATAGATGGCAAAGCAAACAAAGCAATTATAGAATATTTTTCAGAAATTTTAAAAATTGCAAAATCTAAAATAGAAATTGTAAATGGCGAAAAGTCAAGTATAAAGACACTTTCAGCAAATTTGTAATAACATTTCTTAACAGTTTGTGAAAGAAATTGTAAAGTTATGTTATAATTTTGGTGTTCAGATAGCACTTTTTAATTTTAGAAGATTTAATTCAGATATCAAAATTGTAATTTTAATATGTGAAAGGTAAAGATGGAATCTAATAAAATTACAAAAATAAGTCAAGATAAGCAATCTTTAGAAGTTACAGCGAAGCAAAACATATCGAACCCCATCGATACAAATAAAATTCTCCCATTAACTCAAAAAACTTCTTCAAACAGACTTTATAGCGGATATTCCAAATCATACAATAAAATGTATGGAACTTCCTATTTAGAATTGATTAACGCGTTTAATAGAGCAATTGATAATCAAACAGACAGTGTTCACTTGTTTTATGCAATTCATAATCAAATAAATAGCAATTTTAACATTAATTTTTCCGCTCTTGGAATTTATAATCATGCTTCAAATTATATAAATTTGAAGTTAATTGAAAAAACAGGCTCATCATATAATTCAAAAATTCTGTTAAACGATGAAGAAAACTTAATTGTAAGAGCATTTAATACAAAAAATCCGATTTTGACAACGAACAGCGATTATTTAAAACTAAACTATCTAAAAAATGCACCCACAAGTGTTTTTCCTTTAATCGCCCTTAACGAGTGCCTCGGTGTAATTGTATTTAGCGACAATCACAATAACCAGTTCTTTGAATTTTATAAGCTTATTGCAAATTACTTTGCTCTTTTCTTTAAAAACAGGCAGCTTGTAGACCTTGTAGATAGAAACACAGATACAGACTCTTTAACAGGGCTTTCTAATCACAAAAAACTTCAAGAAGACCTTGCATTTGAATTGCAGCAAGCATCAAGCGAAGATAAAAAACTTGCTTTTTGTATATTTGATATTGCAAATATCTCCGAAATCAATAACGAACTGGGCCATGCCAAAGGTGACGCCGTTATTAAAGAAGTTGCCAAAAAAATCCAGAAAAATGTTAGAAACACTGATATACTTGGACGTTACGGCGGAGATAAAATCGGAATTATTATGCCTGATACTACCGTTGAAGAGGCAAAATATGTTTGCGAATTTCTTTTGTATAACTTAGCTTGTACTATGTTTGATGATTTAGGACAATTGAAATTCTCCTGCGGTATATCAACTTTCCCAAAATCAACCAATAAACAAGATAAGCTTACTATTTTAGCCGAACAAGCCTTGCTTATTGCAAAAGGAAAAAGAGCCCAATCGGGGCAATCCGAAATCATCTCCACCGATGACTATAATTTCTGGGATGATGATGCGCTTAAGTCATTTGCTGAAATCATCTCCAAAAAACACGCATCAGTCGGTATTAATATTGAAGATGAACTAATTAACCAATTCCATAATGAGCAAATCGTTTCAAACGAACATTTGTTGGATGTTGTATCTTCTCTTGCAAATACAATTGATGCAAAAGACACCTATACAAAAGGTCATTCTTCTTCTGTTTCAAGGTATTCTGAAGCGTTAGCAAGAGCTATCAATCTTCCTGAAAGCGAAGTTGAAAGAATTAAGCTTGGCGCAATGCTCCATGATATCGGAAAAATCGGTATTCCTGAGCATATCTTAAGAAAACCTACAATGCTTTCTGATGAAGAATGGGCAATTATGAAACAACACCCTGCAATTGGTGCAGATAAGGTATTAAAACCAAATAAGTCTCTCCATGACCTTATTCCGATGGTTAAATATCACCATGAAAAACTTGACGGTTCAGGTTATCCTTATGGCTTGAAAGGCGAAGAAATCCCTCTTTCGGCTAGAATTGTTTCAATTGCAGATGCCTATCACGCACTAATTTCAGATAGACCATACAGAAAAGGGTTGTCCGTTAATAAAGCTTGTGAAATTCTAAAAATGGGCGCAGGTGTGCAATGGGATAAAGATTTAATCAGACATTTTATTGTTATTGCCCCAAGCTTGGCAACAAATATATAGAAAAGTTTTGAAAATAAAGATATTTAGCGGGTTTTGTTTTAATAAACAAAACCATTTTTTTGCAAACGTCATTACAATGATATATAGAAAGATAAATGTCTACATACGCCAAAGTGAACTTGTTTCAGCATCTTATGTGTTTGTATGTAGTAACAGATTATGCACTATCATAAACTTGGTCAGACCCTGAAACGAGTTCAGGGTGACGAGTGTTTAGTTCGAGGTAACGATTTTATAAACTTTTGTATTTATTGCAAGTTTTTTAAAAAATGCAGCAATCCATAAAAAAAGAGGCTTATCAATTAAGACAAACCTCAATCTAACACAAAATAACATGATTAAATCTAAGTATGGCTTGCGCCATCATAAACACACCTTGCTGACGCAGCTTCGTTATCTGTAGGATCCGTTCCACCAACTGAATTATAAAGAACACCTGATGAAGTCCAATTCCAAAATGGTAAACAATAACCTGCCCAAGTATTATTTGAACCTATTACTACTGTTCCGGTACCGGGGCATTTTGTAGAATAATAACACTGAACAAAACCTGTTGTTGCACCACTTGAACAAAGTTGAAGACCGTTTGCTCCTTTATTATTATTTATTTCACCAATATGCTGCATCATAGCACTAAATTCGGGTCCTTCGGGCAGTCTCCAATATCCGGCAGGGGTTTTGCCACCTGCGGTATAAGCTTTGCAAGAAGCATTTGCAGCATTATACTGACAAACTGTTCTATTACAGCCTGAATAATCAGCACCTGCGTTTCCTAAGACCCCGCAAGTTCCTGCGGTATTTCCTCTCCAGCAGCAAGAACCTGCTTTATTGCAGCTTTGACCTGCCGCTTTTATATACTGTTGATATTCTGCCGCAACCGACGGACCTGAACCGCTTGGGCCTGAGTCTCCCACATTATATTTGCTAACACAAAGATTTCTCATACCGCCTGCATACTTTTTATGAACAAATATTGCAGTCAATTTATCACAATCCGCTTGAGACTTTGGTTCATTGCTTGGCGCATTACTGTCATCGTAATCATCAACAGATGAAGCTTTTCGAACTAACCCGTCATAAACACACCTTGCTGACGCAGCTTCGTTATCTGTAGGATCCGTTCCACCAACTGAATTATAAAGAACACCTGATGAAGTCCAATTCCAAAATGGTAAACAATAACCTGCCCAAGTATTATTTGAACCTATTACTACTGTTCCGGTACCGGGGCATTTTGTAGAATAATAACACTGAACAAAACCTGTTGTTGCACCACTTGAACAAAGTTGAAGACCGTCTTTACCTCTGTCGTTATTAAGAATATACATATAATTTAATAAAGAAGCAAATTCGGAAGAATCAGGCAATCTCCAGCTTCCAACAGGAGTTTTTCCATTTGCGGTCCAAAGAAGACAAGCTTCATTTGCCACGTGCCACTGGCAGACAGTTCTATTGCAGCCACTATAATCAGCACCCGCATTACCTGTCATACTGCAAGAGGCTGCCGTATTGCCTTTCCAACAACAATAACCGGGATATGAACAGCTTTGACCTGCGCTCATGGTGTAATTTACATAAGCAGCAGGAATAGAAGGGCCGGAGCCGCTTGGGCCGCTATCGCCCACATTATATTTACTTACACAAAGATTTCTCATACCGCCTGCATATTTTTTATGAACAAATATTGCAGTCAATTTATCACAATCCGCTTGAGACTTTGGTTCATCTTTCGGGGCGT
>CANENE010000023.1 GCA_947428835.1 uncultured bacterium
TTTCTTAGAACTTACTTTACTCAATGAATCGGGCATAACTACTCCTTTTATTTTGTCTTTATTTATCCTTTGCAGCTAATACTTTTAGATATTTTTGACAATTCTCACTTGGTAGAAAATATTAAAAAAATAGAACATCATTAGGCTATGAATAGGATATGTCTTAGAAAATTAGGCAAAAATATAAAAAATATTAGAAAAAATAAGAATTTATCTCAAGAAAAACTTGCCGAGCTAATCAAAAAAACAAGAAATTATGTTGGAATGGTTGAAAGAGCTGAATTAAACATTCCAGCTTCTGTAATTTTTGATATTGCAAAAGCTCTCAACTGTAGTGCAAAAGATTTATTTGAAAATACATAAATACCTTATTCTTTCTGTTGATTATTCGCCACAGTTAATATAAATATAACAACTATTATAGAATAATGCAAGATAAAAATGATAAAAATTTAATTTTCAAGTCTGCTATAGGAAAAGTATTTGCTAAACTTAGAATTTCAAATAATGAAATTTCATTAAATAAACTGGCATTAGAATATGATATAGATAAAGGAAGTCTAAGCAAGATTGAAAGAGGTGTATATGACTGCAGACTTTCTACAGCTTGGAAAGTAGCGGAAGCAAACGGAGTTAAATTTTCTCAATTTGCAAAAATGCTGGAAGAAGAACTGGGCTCTAACTTCACCTTTATTGATTTATAAATTAAAATATATTTCCCGGATTGCCACGACTCTGACGAGTCTTGCAATGACATATGTTTACAAAGATGCCCTGCAACTTGTCATTGCGAGTGAAACGAAGCAATCCAGTTCCATAGTGTTCACACGCCCGCACTATAAATTTTTAACATGTATTAACAAAACTCTCTTAAAAAGGCAATTTTAAAGCAAAAAATTACTTTATTTAATATATTCAGGATTTTTAAGAGAACCACAATGCCGATTTCAAGCGTTAATCAACAACCATATAACGCACAAAACTTAAAGCATGTAAATTATAAGCAGCTTAAAGCGGATACTTCTGCGCCAAATTTTAAAGAGCAGAAAAATGATGAATTGATTTTGCTTGAAAACAGCTACAAAGAAGCACAAAACGAACAAGGCATATTAGGTAAATTTTGGAACAACTTTAAAAACTTTACAGGGCTTGGCCATTCAACAAAAGATGTCGATAAAGAAATAGAAAAATACAAAAACGGCGAAATCTCATGCGAAGAAGCACAAAATTCAATAAATTCATTTAAAAACAAACAAAAAGGAGCCGTTAATTTATTTTCTAATATCATTTCAGGAGCAGCTGCGGCTCTTGTAACAGCCTCTGCTGTTGCAACAGGCGGAATATCAATAGGGCTTATCGGGCTTGGCGCATTAGTGTCCGGAGCAGGTAAAGCAGGAATTAAGACTCTTGATAGAGCCACAAACAAAGTTGAAGGCGATGCTTTAGAAGCTAAGGAAATCGCAAAAGATGCTTTATCAGGCGCCATTGATGGCGCTATATCTACTGCAACAGCAGGCATGGTTAAGCCAATTACACAAAGTTCGCAAATTGCAGGAAAAACCTTGATGCAAACTGCCAAAACCGGCGCTATTCAAGGAGCAAAAGCAGGTGCCATAACAGGAGCAGCCACAGGTGGAGGTGACTATACAATAGAAGCAATTTTTGAAAAAGATATAGAATTTGAAACGGACGAACTTCTTAAAAACGTCTTTCAAACAGCATTTTTCGGAGGCTTGACAGGAGGTGCCTTAGGGGGCATTTCAACAGGAGTTCAATACAAAAAAGTCTATAACACAACAATGAATGAACTTTCTGACACTGCAGATATTCTTGCACAAAAATACGCACAGAATATCGATAGTGTAAAAGCACAATATGATGCTGATTTTCAGGATTTATCTTCTGTAAATAAAACAAGCGCAAGGGCAAAAAGCAATGAAACCGATTCGGTATTTTACAAATTAAAATCTAATTTTGACAAAGGAAAGCTTAAAACAACCGACTTCGATTCTTGTGCTAATGTTATAGGAGACGGATACGGAATTAAAATCACATTAAATAATCTTGATAGTTCAAAAGCAAGGCAAATTGTCGAAGAAACGCTTGCTTCAACCAATAAAACATACGATGATTTTATAAAAGCATTAAACAACAATGATGAGCTTTGTGACGAGTTTTCACTTGCCCTAAGTAAGCTAAAATCTGCCCAAACTGACGAAATTGTAGATAGAATTGTAAATTTAATAGATGACAACCGATTAATTCTTGCAAATGATGAATTTAATAACTATGGAAACAGACTTTCATCATATTTTACAGACGAACAACTTGAAAAAATCGCAATTGCATATAATGCCAAAACAGGCAAACCTCTTGATTTGGTGAGCAACTGCGAATTTAGTGCAAAAGCATCTAAAATTGTCCTTGATGATGCGAAAAATCCTATCGCACAAAAAGCAGAAATTGTGAATTTTTCAAAAGAAGCAACCAAAAAAGCAGACAGAGCCACAGGCTATACGACTGCACAAGGAAATACCCAAAGCACCTATACAACAGGAAAACCCTTGTGTGATACAGAAATTCAAATAAGAGGGGTCGAAGTTGAAGATTTTGCCCAGCTTGAACATGAATTATATGATATAAGACAAGGAAAAATAAAACCCGATAATCCTAAATACAAAGATATTTATCAAACCATCGCAAAAATGTCTGATAAAAATTTCAAAGAATGTAACAAATTTTTAAAAGACACCTATAAATATATAAGGTTAAAAGAGCTTGGTATATCAGTTGATAAGCCTGTTTTATCCGTTACAAAAAATGAAAAACTCGCCGAAATTTTATCAAATTTGATAAAATTTGATGAATAGTTGGCAACTAAAAAGTTTTTGAGCTTTTATACTGATATCGGTTTAATTTCGCATATAGCCAAAAAGGAATATAATGAATATAATTAATTTTAGATATAATGTTCAAAATTTTAAAGGGCACTTTAATAACCCTATAAATGCCAAAAGAAAGGCAAATATGCACGAAAACAATGATTTGAATATACTCACAAAAGCAGCAATTTCAAACTTAAAAGAACGTGCTCAAAATGAAGCGGTTGATAATAAGCCGATTTTAAGTTATTTTGATATTCCTTCAAATAATAGTCAGGCAATGTTTATAATCAAAAAGAGCGAAAAAGGAAATACTTTATCTGTTGCAGTAAAACCTGAGCAAAGCGACAGAGTAATTACAAGGATTCTTAAACAAGGCTCAAAAGAACAAATTGTTGAATATATGGAAAATATAGATAGCAAACAAATGACACAAACAATCATGGAAATTTCAAACAAAGCAGAAAGATAATTTTCATAATAACAAACGCGATAAAGTAATTTGTTTGATTTGTATGTCTGAATGTTTTTGGATTGCCGAAAATTTTTTCAAGAAATTTCCGAAATGATAGCTGTAAAATAAATGCAAACAACTATGCACTTAAAACGGGATGCCACAAAACCTGATAAAAATCCGTCAAAATTTGGTATTTTAATAGTATAAACATCTAAAACAATTGAGATTAAAACAAAAAACCTATATAATCAAAATAAAAGGAAAAATGATGAAATCAGTAAAAGAGATAAATCTTGAAACCAAAATTTTAAATAAACTAAAAGGTTTTCCAACTTGTACAAAACTTGCAAACTATTTATTTGATGACCTTGAATTACAATGTATGCAAGATTATGCAAATAATGTTTCAATAAAACGCTTAGGCTTTAATGACCACGGGCCCGTCCATATGAGACAGGCAGTTAATAATGCAATAAAAATGCTTAACTTATTGCATGCAAATGGCATCAAAACTTCTCTTGAAAAAGAAGAAATAGGTTCATTTGAAGATAGCATGTGCGCAATAGTTTTAGCAGGTCTTGCCCATGACCTTGGGATGATGATAGGAAGAGCAAATCATGAAGAAATGTCTGCAATCCTTGCTATTCCCATATTAGATAGAGCCTTGCTGGAAGTTTTTCCAAACAGCATGGAAAGAAGAATTGTAATTAAGTCATTAGCACTTGAAGCAATTGTCGGCCACATGTCTCAAAGAAAAATCCACTCTATTGAAGCAGGGGTTATTTTGGTTGCAGACGGATGCGATATGACAAGAGGCAGAGCAAGAATTTCTCTTGCCCTTACAAATTCGCCAAAACCGGGCGACATTCATAAATACTCGGCAGGCGCCATAAAAAGCGTTAAAATCCGTCAGGGGGACAAAAAACCAATTAAAATAACTGTTGAAATGACAGGCGAAGTCGGCTTTTTCCAAATTGAAGAAGTCTTGCTTACAAAAGTCGCATCATCCCCCGTTAAAGAATATATCGAACTATACGCTTGTGTTACAGGCGACAACCCAAAATGTTATTTACAATAAATTATAACAATAAATAAGCCCCTGCTAAATACATAGCAAGGGCTTATTTCCAGACAAGTTTTTGTTATTGTTTAAAATAATCTTTCAAGAAGACCTTTAAACGCTGCGCCGTGGCGGGCTTCATCTTTTGCCATTTCATGGACTGTATCGTGGATAGCATCAAGTCCTAATTGTTTAGCGCGGGAAGCAATTTCCAATTTAGCGGCACATGCTCCGTGTTCTGCTTCTGCTCTTAATCTTAGATTTTCTTTTGTAGATGGAGTTACAACTTCACCTAATAATTCAGCAAATTTTGAAGCGTGGTCTGCTTCTTCATATGCTATTCTTTTATAAGCTTCAGCCACTTCAGGATAACCTTCTCTATCGGCTACTCTTGCCATTGCAAGATACATACCGACTTCTGTACATTCGCCCATAAAATGATCTTTTAAACCTTGAAGAACAACAGCATCAACGCCTGCACCTTCGCCTACTTTGTGTTCACAAGCCCATTTTGATGTGTCACCGGCTTCATTGAATTTAGTTGCTCCGCATTGGGGACATTTTTCAGGAGCTGCTGCTCCTTCAACTGTATAACCGCATACGCTGCATACCCATTTAGTCATAATTTTCTCCTTTTCTTAATTATACCAGATTTTTTATAATTTCATCTTTGAATTCTGTTGTTGCTGCACTTCCTTTTAGGTCAAAGGTTAGAGCTTTCCCTTCTTTTAAGGTCTTTAAAAAAGCTTTTTCAATTTTATTAACTGCTTCATATTCTTTAATATAATTTAACATTTGAAGCGCGCTTAATAAAAGCCCTGTCGGATTTGCAATATTTTTTCCCGCAATATCAGGGGCTGAACCGTGGACTGCTTCAAAAATTGCAATATTGGATGTTTCGTTGATATTAGCGCTTGCTGCAACACCAAGCCCGCCAATTAAACCCGCACAAAGATCAGAGACAATGTCTCCGTATAAATTTGGCATAACCAAAACATCAAATTGGCTTGGATTTTGCACAAGCTGCATACAAAGATTATCTATCAATATTTCTTTAGCTTCAATTTGAGAGTATTTTTGGCTCATTTGCCTAAAACAATCTAAAAACATCCCGTCTGCCAATTTTGAAATATTTGCTTTTGTTGCAACAGTGACTTTTTTTCTGTTATTTTTTATTGCATATTGAAATGCAAAATCGCAAATTCTCTCAGATGCTTGCTTTGTAATTAATTTAATACCATGGATTGTATTTTCATCAATTTTTTCTTCTAAACCTGCGTAGATATCTTCGGTGTTTTCTCTGATTATAACAAGGTCAACACCTTGAAAGGGGGTAATAATATTTGGAATATTTCTGCTTGGGCGCACATTTGCATATAAATCAAAATGCCTTCTCAATTGCACATTAATCGATTTAAATCCATGCCCGATAGGAGTCGTTATAGGAGCTTTCAGGCAAATTCTGTTTTTTTCGATTGAATTTAGAGTTTCTTTAGGTAAGATTTCGCCGCATCTATCAAATGCTGTAATTCCAGCGTCAACCACATCCCAGTTGATTTTAACCCCTGCAGCATCCAGTATATCAACTACCGCATCAGTAATTTCCGGCCCTATTCCATCCCCTTTGATTAATGTAATATCGTGCGTTTTAGTCAAGTTTAAAGTCTCCGTTTTTATTCAAATGATTAACCAAACCGCCATCTGCTAAAAGCTTAATCATAACGTCAGGCAAAGGCATAATTTTAATTTCGATGTTTTTGGTTAAATCCTTGATAATGCCTTCTTTTATATTGATTTCAAGGCTATCTGCTTCATCAATTAAATCCGTATCGCATTCAATCAAAAGCAAACCTATATTAATCGCATTTCTATAAAAAATTCTTGCAAAAGATTTTGCAATAACTGCTCCAACTCCTGCAATTTTGATTATTTGAGGAGCGTGTTCTCTGCTTGAACCTAATCCAAAGTTTTTCCCAGCAACCACGAAATCGCCTTTTTGAACACGGGAAGCAAATGTAGCATCCGCATCTTCAAGCACATGTTTTGAAAATTCTTCTAAATCATTTCTCAAGTGAAACAATCTTCCGGGCGCTATGTGGTCTGTAGAAATATTGTCACCGAATTTAAAAGCACTTCCTTTTTTTATATAATTATCTGTTTCCATACTTTGTAAAATTAATCTCGTCAACTAATAATGCCATTATATAATAAAATACTTTATATGCTACAAGATTTTTTATATAATAATACATATGAAAAACCAAAAAACAAAAGTTGGAATAACAGGACTCGGGCTTATTGGAGGCTCAATTTTAAAAGGTCTTTATAAAACAAAAAAATATGAGCTTTTTGCCCATTCGTCTTCAAGCAGCAATAAGGCTTTAAAATATGCAATTTCAAGCAATGATATTAATATTTTAAAAGACTGTGATATTATTTTTGTCTCAAGCAGTATTTCAAAAACTCTTAAAATACTGGATAAATTAAATGAGATTTTAGATAAAAAAACAATTGTCGCCGATGTCTGCTCCATTAAAAAAGATTTATTAAATAAAAAATATAATTTTGATTTTATCCTTTCTCATCCTATGGCAGGGAGCGAAAAAACAGGCTTTGATGCTTCATTTGAAGAGCTTTTTGAAGGAAATAAATGGCTTGTTGATAAAAACAGGCAAAATGAAATTCTAGATAATATTATAGATGACCTTGGTGCAATTAAAATACCTGTTGATATGAAGCTCCATGATAATCTCTGTGCGCAGATTTCCCATCTTCCAACAATATTATCTTTTCTATTGTTCGATAGTGCCGCAGATAGTGCCAAAAAAATCGCCTCAAGCGGCTTTAGAGATACAACAAGGCTTGCTATGACATCATCCGATATGGCTTTAAATATGTTTAATTTAAATGAAGAAAACATTTTAAAATGTTTTGAGATGCTTCAAGATAAATTAAATAACTTGAAAAATATGACAGATGATGAGAAAATTAAGTTATTTAAAGAAATCAGTTCAAAAAGAGCGAAAATGTATGACGGTTTTGGAAAAAATATATTCCAGATATAAATTAACAAAATTAAAACTAAAAGCAAAAATCAGACAGGAATTTAATAAGCTTTGTACACTCGATAGGTATATTCTATCGCAGTTGATTAGCATTTTTGTTCTTGGAATGATAATTTTTACTTCAATTATTTTCGCATCAGAAACTTTTACACAGCTTATTAAGCAGATTTCATTATATGGAATTCCGTTTCATATCGCTATTATGATGGTTGTTTTAAACCTGCCTCAGGTTTTTGTTTTAACAATTCCTATTTCAACACTTTTTGCAACAGTAATGACAATAAATGACCTTAGCTTAAAATCTGAAATAACAATTTTCAAAGCCTGCGGGATTAGTTTAGCAAGAATCGCAAAACCGATTTTTTGTTTTGCGATTATAATGACAATATTGAGTTTTTTAATTAACGAATTTGTGGTCCCGTCCACATCCACCCAATCAAAATCCCTTGCAATATATTCTATTGAACAAAAACACATCCCTGAAAATAAAGTCAATTTCACAATTAAAGATATAGATAAAGAAGGCAGATTAAAAAGGCTTTTTTATGCGCAATGGTGCAAAGACAAGACCCTGAATAATGTAACAGTAATTGATATAACTAATCCTAAAAACATCCAGATTGTTCAAGCTAAAAAAGGAACCACCTCTGAATACGGCTGGAAATTTGAAAACGGGGTTATTTATACAATTTCAAAAAATGGAAAAATATTTAACACAAGCCTTTTTGAAGAATCAAACGTAAGCTTTGGAATAGGCGATGTCAATGAAATGATGAAAGAATCAGCAAGTGAGTACAATTTCTTTAAGCTTATAAAACATATAAATAAAAAGAAGGCTACGCTTGAAACAGAAGCTTTGAAAGAATATCAGATAAATTTATTTGATAAAATTGCGCTTCCTTTAACAACCTTTGCACTTGCAATAATAGGTGTGCCTTTAGCTGTGACCCCGCCTCGAGTCCGCTATAACAGGGGTTTTTTATTCAGTATTATGATTATTTTCATATACTATGTCATAAGGGCACTATCACTTAATCTTGGTACAAGCGGCAAATTGCCTCCTTTTATTGCTGCAATTCTGCCTGTAATTATAATAAGTGCTCTTGGCGGATGGTTATTCTATAAAAAAACCTATAAAATTTAGTCAATTAAAGAAAAATCTTTTCCGAGCTGATTTTTAATTTCGATAATTAAATTTTCAACAGGCATATTCAAAGCTTCTGCAACCTTCCAAAAAGTTGTCAATTGCGGGTCTTTAATCCCCCTTTCCAAATCAAGCCACATAGATTTTGTCATCATAATTTCAGCAGAAATTTTGCTTATAGATTTATTTTGTTCGTTTCTGTGTTTTTTTACAACTTGAGCTAATATCGTTTTTAGTTTCAATTTTGAATTTTCAATTTGATTAATTTCTTGCATTTTTTCATTCTACGTTCTAAAATTAGAACAACGTTCTAATATTGAAACGGTTAATAAAATATTGGAAAAATTCTAATCTAACATATATCTAATACAAAAAAGGAATACAATATGAAAAAGTATAGTCTTTGCGCATTTATGAATGCATTTTCTCTAATAGAACTTTTGATATCTATAATTATCATTTCACTTCTGGTTAGTGCATTTGCTCCGGTTATCACTAAAAAACTCAAAGCAACTGATACAACAGTCGGAAGTTTTAGTAATCAAAATAATAGTCAAACAAGAGAAGTTATAAAAGAAGATTGTGATAAATTTGATGCCATATTTATCCCAAAAGCATTAAATGACGGAATTAAAAATATTTGTGTCACAAAATATAATATGGGAGATGATACAAATTATTCTAAAGAAAAAATAGCAATAGATACAGGCATTAAATTTGTATTGGCAGGAACAAACTGCTCGGATGATTTGTGCTGCTGGTATGGTACAACAGCAAATGGGAGCACTTGCACAAATGTTGGTAATATATATTCAGGATGCAATAGAACAGTATGCAAATGGTATGCTGCAAAGAAAGCCTGTGCTTTTTACGCTCCAAACGGAACTAAAGCAGGTGATTGGAAGCTTCCTGATAATCCTGCTTCCATGGCTAATTGGTATCCAATAAATTCTACAGCCTCAAC
>CANENE010000024.1 GCA_947428835.1 uncultured bacterium
ATAATCAATTGTACGCCCGTCGATTCTGGCCGGTGTTCCTGTTTTTAATCTTTTTAATTGAAAATTGCATCTTCTAAGAGCATCAGATAATCCAATTGCGCTTCTTTCAGCCATTCGTCCCGCAGGGAACCATTTTAAGCCAATATAAATTTTACCATCCAAACTTGTTCCTGTTGTTAAAATAACTGTTGGTGAAAAATATTCTATACCAAGTTCATCCACTACACCTTTAATTACATTATCTTCGACAATTAAATCTGTTATTTGGATTTGTTTAATTGTTAAATTGGGCTCCTGCTCAAGATATTTTCTTGCACAATATTTATATTCTTTTTTATCGGATTGCGCTCTTAAAGCTCTTACGGCAGGACCTTTTGACATATTTAAAGTTTTTAGTTGCAAATAAGTGTTATCGGATATTTCCGCCATAACACCGCCCAATGCATCTATTTCTCTAACAAGGTTGGATTTTGCAGGGCCTCCTATAGCAGGGTTACAAGGCATAAGACCAATGTTTTCAATATTTAAGGTTGCAATTAAAGTTTTTAAACCAAGCCTGCTTGTTGAAATTGCAGCTTCAATTCCTGCGTGGCCTGCTCCAACTACAATGCAGTCAAATGTAAACATTTTCTATTTTGCTGCCTTTATAATATCTTGTGTAATATCAATTCCGCCTTGGATTACAAGAGTCTTACTTATAACTACATCTAAATTTCTTTGTTTTAAAACAACAAGGCTTCCCTGGTCAACCTTTTGTCTGACTAAATTTACTCTTCTTGTTCTTAAATCATAATATTCTTTTCTCATTGCATTAAGCTGAGCTATTCTTTCTTGTCCGACTTTTCTTTTTAGTGCATCTGTTTTTTGAGCATCTATTAATTTTTGGCTTTGAGCTGCATAGTTTTTAATTTGAAGTTTTTTGGCATCCATTTGTTTTTTAATAGAAATTGAAGCAGGAAGAGCATTTGCTACTGCTTCATAATCAACATAGCCGATACCTGCAGCCATAACAGGACTCATCATTAATAATAAAGATATAGCCAAAAGCATTTTTTTGAAATTTTTCATTATATTTCTCCTTAAATAATTTTTACTGCGCCTTCTTTTTCAATTGGCAAATTAAAGAAATTAGTATTAACATTATGGAAATTCCAGGTATTTGCAACAATTTCTTTAATTTCCGATACACCAATACCATTATAAATAACTAAAACGGAAGGCCCTGCACCGCAAAGAACTGTACCAATTACCCCATTTGTGTGTTTTAGATTCTTTGTAATTTCAGCAAGCCCCGGAACTAGTTTTTCTCTATATGGCTGGTGAAGCTTGTCTTTCAGGGCAAGCTTAAATAATTCTTCATCTTTTGTATGAAGTGCCTGAACAAACATAGCAGCTCTTTTTAAATTAAAAATCGCATCTTTCATAGGGACTTCTTTGGGTAAAACCGATCTTGAAATTTCTGTATTGAGTTCATAATCAGGAACACAGACCATAAGCTTCCATTCATCATTCCAAGGAAGCTTGTTATAGACAACCGAACCGTCCTTTTCCCAAGAAGACATTGTAATTCCGCCAACAAAGGCAGGTGTAATATTATCAGGGTGTCCTTCGATTTCTGTTGCAATTGAAAGCAATACTTTTTCATCCGCCGGGTGCCCAAGCAGCTCATTTGCAGCAATCAAACCACCTACTATAACAGAAGCCGATGAACCCAATCCTCTGCTTATTGGAATTTGGGTTTTAATTGTAATTTTAAGCTCATTTGGTGATTGACCTATAAAATTATATAAAAGCTCAATTGCCTTATAAACGATATTATTTTTGTCTGTCGGAATATCAATTATACTATCTTCGTTATTTTTTTCATTTATTATATTGATTTCAATACCTGAACCCGGAAGGACAGTTTCTTCAACAGAAATTACATTATACAAAGGCAGTGCCAAACCGAAAGAATCAAAACCGGGGCCAAGATTTGCAACTGTTGCAGGTGTTTTAACGCTTACTTTCATTTGAATAATTCCTACTTAAATTTTATTGAACTTTAACCGGCATAATCAGACAAATATAATTTGCCGTATCATCTTGCGGTTTAAAAATGGAAGCTGCTAAAACATCTGAAATTTCAATTTCGATTTTTTTAGAATCCATATTTTTTAAACCGTCTAAAATGTATTTATAATTAAATGCTGTAAGCATATCATCAAAATCATATTCTATATCAACATAATCCTTACTTCTGCCGGCTTCAGGAGTATCTGCCATAATTTCCAATTGCCCTTGGGTAAAATTAAATCTCATAACATTTGTTCTATCATTTACCATAATAGATACTCTTTCAATGGCATTAATCAATTCGACTCTGTCTATGACAACTTTTTTTTCATTTTTTTCAGGGATTAGTTGCTGATATTTAGGATAAATTCCTTCAATAAGTCTTGATTGGAAAGAAATATTTTCAAAACCAAAAAGAATTTTATTCTTTTGAATTCTTAAAACAATTTCTTCATCTTCAACAATAGTAGATATTCTTTGAATTTCTTGAAGAGTTTTAGCCGGAACTATAAAATTAAGCTTTTCTTCAATCGGGTTTTTAGTTTCTATCTGCACTCTTGTCAAACGGTTACCATCAGTTGAAGCTAATTCTAAAATATTATTTTCAATGGTAAAACAGACACCGGTTAAAACTGCCTGGGTCTCTTGCGCGGAAACCGCGAAAATAACTTGTTTAATTGCCTTCGAGAATTCATTTTTATTTAAAATAACTTCTTTAAATTCTTCTTGTGTTTCATTATTTAAAACTTTTGGAAAATCTTCAGGGTTCAAGCCGATTAAATCAAATTCTGTTTTTCCGGATTTGATTTTTATATTATCTGTATCTTCAATTGTTTTTAATGTGATTTGGGTTGAAGAGATTTTTGAAACAATTTCAGATATTTTTTTTGCAGATAATGTAATTGAACCGTCTCCAACTACATCTGCTGCGACTTTACAACTTATTGCAAGATTAAGGTCTGTTGCTTGAAACATTATTCTGTCATTTGATACAGCTTCTATCAAAATATTAGATAATATTGGCTGTATTGCCTTTTGTGCCGTAACTTTTTCAACAATTTTTATTCCATTTGAAAAATCTTCTTTATTTAAAATAATTTCCATTTTTCCTGCTTCCTGTTTAAGCTTTCGAGCCTTTCAAGCAAAAATAAGCTTATCTTTTTATAAGATTATAATATAAAAACGCAAAATAAAACAAATATTATAAAAATTATATATTTATATATAGTATTCATAATAATAAAAAGACCTGTTTAAAATGTTCAAAAAGCCTAGAAAGCTTATCTATACTTGAACATTACCTGTTTAATACCTGTTTAAAGTAAGCTTTGGTTTTTAAACAACCTCTGTTTAAAAACTGTTTATGGTTTTGCAATAGTTAAACAAATAATGCTTTTTATATCGTTTTTGATAAATTCATCAATTATTTCTTCTAAAGTAGCGCCGCTTGTAGTTATATCGTCTATTAATAATATAGTTTTGTTTTTTAGTAAAGAAAGTTTTTTTGGGTTTATCTTAAAGCTTCCTTTGATATTGTTTTTCCTATATTTTATGTTTTTCATCTTATATTGGGGTTTTGTGTGTCTAATTTTTAAAACCGTATCTTTTTCAAAAGGGATATTGCTCAGTTTTGAAAATTCCATACAAACAAGTTTTGTGTGGTCATATCCTCTTAAAAATTTTCTTGAATGATATATATTTGGATAACAAATGGTAAAATTATCTGTTTCTTTTAGGTTTAATTTTTTGAAATAATCCCATAAAAGCCTTGATAACGGGTATTTTGCTTTGTGTTTATAGTGAAATTTGAATTTGTGGATTAAATCTTTTATTATACCTTGGTAAAGATAAGCACTGTATATGGGGCAATTTTTATAAATCCTGTGTGCAAAAACAGGTAAAATTTGAACATCTTTTGAACAGGTTTTGCACAAGAAATTATCGTCTTTTGAACAGCTGCAGATGAGACACTTTTTTTTGTAGATTAGATTTAAAAATTCGTCAAAAAAATCAATTACAGACATTTATGAAAAAATCATATCATACAAGTTAACATAATTGGCAAATTTAAAGTTTATATTATAATAAAGAAAATAAAATATTTAATAAGGAGGAAACTATATGGGTTTAATGGACGGAAAAAAGGGTATTATTTTTGGAGTTTCAAATAAATTTGGTATAGCAAATGCAATAGCAGAGCAACTTCACGCGCAAGGAGCCGAAATTGCTTTTACGTACGCCAACGAAGCTATGGAAAAAAGAGTCCGCCCTATAGCTGAATCTATGAATGCTAAAATGTGTCTTGAATGCGACGTTACTAAAGATGAAGATGTTAAAAAAGTTTTTGATGAGTATTCTAAAATCTATGACAAGCTTGATTTTGTAGTTCATGCTGTAGCTTTTGCAAATAAAGATGATTTAACAGGCGACTTTTATACAACAAGCAAAGAAGGATGGGACCTTGCAATGCATGTTAGTGCTTATTCGCTTCTTACAATTTCAAAATACGCAAAACCTCAGATGGAGCAATCAGGAGGCGGCTCAATTCTTGCTTTAACATACTTAGGTGCGACCAAAGTTGTTGCAAACTATAATATCATGGGTGTAGCAAAAGCTGCTCTTGAATCTTCTATGAGATTTATTGCAATGGATTTGGGTAAATATAATATCAGATGCAACTGCTTATCAGCTGGACCTATCAAAACAATGGCCGCAAAAGGTATCGGCGGATTCGATAGAATGCTTAAAGCAAATGTTTTAAAGGCTCCTTTGAAAAGAACTCCCGAAGTAACAGAAGTTGGTAAATCCGCCCTATACTTATTATCTGATTTAGCAAGTGCTGTTACAGGACAAGTTCAATTTGTAGATTGCGGCGCAAGCGAAGTGTTTGCTTCGTTGGATGAAATGGCTCAAATTAAATTTGACTAGTTTCACAGAAAACAGCAAAAAATAAAATTTATGGGTTTTAAAAAATCAAAAGGAATCAAGATATGAGAATAAATCCTGTAAATTTAAATATATTTAAAGTTCGTTATAATATGGAACGGAAGAACTCTTCTGTTCCATTATTATATTTTAAAGATTCATCATTAAATATGAAACGCCCAGGCGCTCACAAAAAGCCAATTTATTTAATCGATGTTAATTATAATTATGAAAAGTTCAATGATAGGGCCATTGCAAGCGAACATTTGGAAGGTAACATTGAAGCTGCTAAAAAAACGCCGACAAATGGCTATATTGCAGTAAATCCCGAAGAAGTAGAAGATATAGACGGAAAACTTATTCCCGAAAAAATCAAAGAAATTGCAGATGCAAGATTTAAAAACAGAATTTATATTCTTGAAGCAGACGGAACTCTGATTAAACTTCCAACTGTCAGGTTTGCCCGAAACGCATTTAAAGTAGGAGAAGCTGATATCAGATTATGCTTAGAAAATGGTTGTACATTTAATCACAGAGCATATTTAAAAAAAGAACAAATCGAAGATGAATTCGGAAATGTAGATGAAAATAAAAAACAACAATTTTTAGAAGAAATTTTTTCAAATGAAAAAAGACTGGAACAGTAAAAGATGATTTGATAAAACAAAGGAATGCAAATTTTCAAAAGAAAGCTTATGAAAAAAAGAAGGAAATTGCAAAAAAACAAAAAGCATGTGAAAAAACACTTAGACAAGGCTTTATAGAAAAAGGGACTATAGTAAGCAATCCTGAAGAAATTGAAAAAACACTTGAAAGACTTGAAAGCAGAACCGGTGCATCAAAATATTTTAAATCTTTAAATAAGCCTTATTATATGAATACACGCAGTAAAAAAGGTCCCTAAAATAAGGACCTTTTTATTATTTAAGTTAGTTAAATAATTTATTCTTTAGTATATTCTGCATCAATTACATCATCATCTTTTTTATCTTCGCTTGATGATTGTTGATTTTGAGCATCTTGAGCAGTTTGTTCGCCATTTTGTGCTTCTTTTTGAACTTCTGCGTAAGCTGCCTGCGAAATTGCATACATTGTCTGCTGCAATTCTTCAGATAGTTTTTTCAATTCATCGTTGGATTTATTAGAATCAAGAGCTTCTTTAAGAGCAGTTTTTTGTTGTTCAAGTTTAGTTTTGTCTTCTTCTTTGATTTTTCCTTCAAAGTCTTTAACTATTCTATCTGCAGCACCGATTAGAGATTGAGCATTATTTTTAACTTCTGCTTCTTCTTTTTTCTTCTTATCGGCTTCGGCGTTGACTTCTGCTTCTTTAACCATTCTATCTATATCAGAATCAGATAGATTGGATGAATTTGTAATTGTGATTTTTTGTTCTTTGTTTGTAGCTTTATCTTTTGCTGTAACATTTACGATACCATTTGCGTCGATGTCAAACGTTACTTCGATTTGAGGCATTCCTTTCATTGCAGGTGGAATTCCATCCAGTCTGAACATTCCAAGAGATTTATTATCTTCGGCCATTTTTCTTTCACCTTGAAGAACGTGGATATCAACGGCTGTTTGGTTATCATCTGCAGTTGAAAATGTTTGTGATTTGCTTACAGGAATTGTTGTATTTCTTGGAACCAATGGTGTCATAATACCGCCAAGTGTTTCAATACCAAGAGTAAGTGGAGTTACATCCAACAATACAATATCTTTAACTTCACCGGCTAATACCCCTGCTTGAACTGCAGCACCAACTGCAACAACTTCATCAGGGTTTACTGATTGATTTGGTTCTTTTCCTGTATATTCTTTAACAAGAGCCTGAACAGCAGGAATTCTTGTAGAGCCGCCAACTAAAACAACTTCATTGATTTCAGATTTTGAAATACCGGCATCAGAAATCGCACGCTCAACGGGAGTCTTACATCTTTCTAATAAATCATGGGATAATTCTTCAAATTTAGCACGGGATAATGTCAAATCAAGGTGTTTTGGACCGTTGGCATCAGCTGTGATAAATGGAAGATTAATATTTGTTTCAACAACAGAAGATAATTCGCATTTTGCTTTTTCGGCAGCTTCTTTTAATCTTTGCATTGCCTGCTTATCGTTTCTTAAATCAATACCTTCTTGTTTTTTAAATTCATCGCATAACCAATCGATAATTTTTTGGTCAAAATCGTCGCCGCCCAGATGAGTATCACCTGATGTTGATAATACTTCGTGAACACCATCACCGATTTCTAAGATAGAAACGTCAAAAGTACCGCCTCCAAGGTCGAATACTAAAACTTTTTCGGATGTTTGTTTTTCAAGACCATAAGCAAGAGCAGCAGCTGTCGGTTCATTTACGATACGAAGAACGTCAAGACCTGCAATTTTACCTGCATCTTTAGTTGCTTGTCTTTGAGCATCGTTAAAGTATGCAGGAACAGTAATAACAGCGCTTGTTACTTTTTCACCTAAATAGCTTGAAGCATCATCAGCAAGTTTTCTTAGGATCATTGCTGAAATTTCCTGAGGGGTATAGTCTTTTCCATCAATATTTTTCTTATAATCTTCGCCCATATGACGTTTGATTGAAATAATTGTATTATCAGGGTTTAAGATAGCTTGTCTTTTAGCAAGCTGCCCAACTAATTTTTCTCCGTTTTTTGCAAAACCTACTATTGAAGGAGTTGTTCTGTTTCCTTCAGCGTTTGCAATAACCGTAGGCTTTCCGCCTTCCATAACGGCAACAACGGAATTTGTCGTTCCAAGGTCGATACCAATTGTTTTTGCCATAAAATTCATCTCCTTTTTATTTAAAAATTAATTACATTTTTCCGATATTCTTACAATAACACCCTTTTTTTAAATTATTAAAAAAATAAACAATTTCTTAATTTTTTGGCAAATAAATTTTTTTACGATATTTTAATACTTGTGTCAATTTTAAAGGATAGTAAAAATGGATTTATATAATTTTGTTATAAAAAATGGTGCAAAAGTTAGTTCAAACGGGCTTGCAATGAGAGAATTATTTTCAAAAGACGGTGCCAAAATAATTAAACAATTCGTTTCAAAAGACGGAAACGGCATAATGCAGGTTTTTGATAAAGCAAATAATATGCTTATGCACAGTGAAATAACCAAAAAATCCGATAATTCAATTTTATCCAAAGTTTTAAATTATATGACAGGAAAAGCACAGGTTTTCGCTCTTCAAAAACTTGAACAAAACAATTCTACAATGTCAGTGTTATTTAAAACAAATTTTCAAAACCCGAAAGATTTAAAAATCAAAGATGGAGAATTTTTCCATTGTGTTTCAGGTAAATTGCAGCAAAAAGCTCCTGTTTCATATAATCCCGTTAATAAAGGGATAAGGGGAAAAAATATGCTTGATAATAAACTCTATACCGAAACAAATATTTTCAATTCAAAATTTGGAAGTATAGACCTCAAGCTAATGTAATTTTTTAATGATTGGGTAAAAATGCTTTTATTAGAATAATAGGAGCATTTTTTATGAAATTTAGTATTATTAAAAGAGAACCATCGTATTTTTTTGAAAATATCCATGAAGATTTAAACAGATTTTTAAAAGATACATTTGGCGATATCGAATATATTGAAAAAGTCGATGCGCCTTTATATAAAACATTCAGACCTGCTGTTGAAGTCAAAGAAAAGCCTGATATGTATAATATTAAAGTTGAACTTCCAAATATTCAAAAAGAAGATATTGATGTAGAACTTTTTAATAATGGTATTTCAATTAAAGCAGAATCTAAATTTTGCGAATGCAAAGAAGATGAAAAAATTAAAACATCAGAATTCCGTTATGGAAAATTTGTCCGCACAATTCCGCTTGCCCACGAAATTGATGTTGAAAAAGCAAAAAGCGAATTTAAAGACGGCATTTTAAATATTGAATTAGCTAAAAAAGAACAAGATAAAAAAGAAGAAGTCAAAAAATTGAAGATAGACTAGGCTTTTTAAGTTACTTTAAATTGCCGCGTCCTCACGTTGTTCGTCCTTGCAATGACGGTTGTTTACATCAAATTTTACAACCGTCACTCTGAAGCAAACACTCATCTCTTTTGAACTAAACACCCGTCACCCTGAACTCGTTTCAGGGTCTGACCAGGTTTGTGATAATGCAAACTTGTTTATATTTATCTATAAATTATTATTACATACCAACACCTCAGATGCTCAAACAAGTTCACTTTGACGTATGTGGGTATTGATGTTTTCATACGTCAT